>JBKEDC010000021.1:0-75950 GCA_047975205.1 Mangrovibacterium sp.
CCCCAGCAGATTAAGGGGATATGTGATAAAGAATCCAAACCAATGGTTTGTGTGGAAAGGATATATCAATACATAAGAGAAGACAAGGCTTTAGGAGGCTCTATTTATAAGAGCTTAAGGCATAAATTAAAGAATAGAACAAGGCCTGTTTCCGGCAAGCGTCAAGTCATTAAAGACAAAGTTTCTATTGATGAACGGCCGGATGTAATAAATAATAAAGAGCAGTTTGGGGATTGCGAGATAGATTTAATTGTAGGCAAAGAAAATAAGGGTGCAATGGTAACCATAGTAGAGCGGACAACGTCAATGCTGTTGATTAAGAAAGCTTGAACATGACAAGAATGCCGACCGGCTTGCTAAGGTTGTCATAGGTATGCTAAGACTTTATAAGAAGTGCGTTTTGTCGATAACAAGCGATAATGGAAGCGAATTTGTCAGACATAAACTTATCTCTCAAAAGCTTGATTGTGAGTTCTATTTTGCTCATCCTTATTCTTCATGGGAAAGAGGATTGAGTGAGTATACAAATAAGCTTGTGAGGCAATATATACCTAAGAAATCAACGTTTAATCCATACGATGACGAGTTCGTAAAGCAAGTTCAATATAAAATAAACAGAAGACCTAGAAAAATTTTAGACTTTGAGACACCTAAAGATTTATTCTTTAAATTTGTCGCTTAATCTAATGGGCATTTGGTTCTAGAATTTAAGTATCCTAAAGAGTTTCATTACAAACAATCATTATACATGCTTTTTCTTTACTTTTGTCGAAAATTCTACTATGGCAAGCTTATATCTTATTCCGATAACATTAGGCGAGACAGGACTCAATTCGGTACTGCCTACTGATAACTGCAAAATTATTCTTAAACTAAAACACTTTATTGTTGAAAATGTGAGAACCGCCAGAAGGTTCTTAAAACAAGTAGACAGATCAATAAATATTGATGATTTGTATTTTTACGAGCTGAACAAACACACTGATTTAAAAGCTATCGATGATTATTTGCAACCCATTGTTGATGGCTTTGATGTAGGTGTTATGTCGGAAGCAGGCTGCCCGGGCATTGCCGACCCAGGAGCTGATGTCGTGCGTTTAGCCCATCAGAAGAATATGCAGATTGTGCCCTTAGTAGGTCCTTCGTCTATCCTTCTCGCCATGATGGCATCAGGAATGAACGGACAGAATTTTGCTTTCAATGGTTACCTCCCCATAAAAAAACAAGAAAAGCAACAATACCTGAAAATGTTGGAAAATAGGGTATTCAGAGAAAATCAGAGTCAGGTTTTCATTGAAGCTCCTTATCGGAATTTACAATTACTCGACAATTTACTGGTATACTGTAAGCCAACTACGAAGCTTTGCATAGCCTGCAATATTACTTGCACCGATGAATACATTAAAACAAAGAGTATTGCACAATGGAAAAAGCAACAACCCGATATTCAGAAGAAACCGACTATCTTCATTCTCGGGAGCTAAGCCCGAATATTTCCGGCTCCAATTTTTAATATCAGAAAATTAACTGCAAAGGCTGAAAATAACATATAATTACCGATGGATGATCCGGTGTGTACCGACACGAGCTTGCCGATCAATGCCATAAGTCCTCCAACTAATATAGCTATTATGGCATTCCTTTTATTCACTTTAATTTCCCAGAGAGCCAATACGATAGGTACAATAAAAGCTCCGGAATAAAAAGATAATGCCAGTAGTAAAGTGTTAATAATAGACGTTGCATAGAGTGCGATAACCATGGCTGCAACACCTATAACTATCACAATATATCGTGTTAAATGTAGAGAACGCTTATTATTAATGTTCTCATTAAAGAGTTCACTGAGCATCATAGAAGCAGTGAGCAATGTAGTATCTGCCGACGAAAGCACTGCCGAAAGCAGAGCTGCTGCCATGATTCCAACCACCCAGGTTGGCAAATAGGCTTGAATAAGTTCTATTAATGCTACGGAATGCAACTGATTCGGTGTTAAATTCTCAGCTGCAAATACACCTAAATAAGCTAATACAAAAGCAAAAGGAATCAACAGTACAGCCGAAAACAATACGCTTCGTTTTGCCACTTGTTCATTGCGGGCACAAAATATACGCGAATAAACATCAGGACCTACCACAAAAGTTGTAGAAAAGCTCAGTAATAGCACCAATAAATCTATCGGTTTAAAAGAAGGGTTAAACGGAAAACTTTCCAACAAGGGACTTACCGAAGCACCACCATGATGAAATAACAGATAAATCGACGATAAAATAATTCCGACAAAAATAATAACTGCTTGTATCAAATCCGTTTTAATAATAGATAACTGTCCACCAATTACCGTATAAATAATGAATACCAATGATGCTAAAATTACACCTGTTTCATAAGGCATGGCAAACAAACTGAATAAGATTTTGGCAGCAGCAATCACCTGAGCCGACACAATACCCACCCACGCCAAAGGAATAACAATCGATGCTAATTTACGGGCAGAATCTCCGTAATAATTACCAATCAGATCACTTAATGTAAATTTACCGTGACGAGCTACCCTATTAACCACCGGCAATAAACAAAAAAAACCGATGGCTGCTGAAAGCAAATACCAAACAGAAGCCCATTTCTGAGACATAGCCAAATTAACACTACCCAAAATTGCTGAACCCCCTAAAACGGAAGCCAATAAACTGCCGGTAACCAGAATCGTTCCATTATTCTTTCCGGCCACAAAATAATCAGTTGGCGTTTTAAGCTGTCTTGCCGAAATGTAAGTCAACACAAACAAAGTGAGCAGATATATAATCAAGATTGTAAGTACCATTGCCACAAAGTTAATATATTTGAAACAAATTTCTGCTAAACATGAAAGCCCGAAGCCTGAAAGAAATCCGTGATGAACTAAAAAACTATCCCAATGAGCAACTTTATGAGCTGTGTCTGCGCATGGCTCGTTTTAAAAAAGACAACAAAGAATTGCTAACCTATTTATTATTCGATTCTGAAAATGAAACCGATTATGTGCAAAGTATAAAAAATGAAATAGATCAAGGATTTTCCGACATTAACAAGAAAAGCGGATACCTTATAAAAAAGAGCATCCGTAAAATTCTTAAAGATACGAAACAAGCTATTCGGTATTCCGATGAGAAATCTACAGAAATAGATCTGCTCTGTTATTTTTGCAGAAAGATGCGGAGCGAGAAAATACCTATGCAAAATAGTTTAGTTATGCGCAACATGTATGCCACTCAACTTCGAATGGCAGAAACTGCACTTGCGAAACTACACGAAGATTATCGTGTAGAGTTTGAAGATGAAATAGCTTGGTTGAAGGCTTAAGTTAATATTTCCATTTATTAGCCAGACTTACCAACGATAGCATAACAGGAACTTCAACCAAAACTCCCACCACCGTCACCATAGCTGCCGGAGATTGCAATCCGAATAATGAAATGGCAACTGCCACAGCCAACTCAAAAAAATTACTCGCTCCTATCATAGCTGCCGGAGAACAAATATTATGAGGTAAACTCATTTTTTTACCTGTAAACCAAGTAATAAAAAAGATAAAATAGGTTTGAATAATTAACGGGAAAGCAACTAACAGAATAATAAACGGATTGCTTAGAATAATATCTCCTTGAAAAGCAAATAACAAAACCAAGGTTAGTAATAAAGCCACAATTGACAATGATTTAAATTTCGGTAAGAATGTAGTCTCAAACCATGATTTTCCTCTCCGTTTGATAAGTAGTTTTCGCGTGAAATACCCTGCTAGTAAGGGTATAACTACAAATATGACAATACTTGTCGTCAATGTATCATATGGTATAGCAACATCTGCAATACCTAAAAGTAAACTCACAATCGGGACAAAAGCCACTAAAATAATTAAATCATTTATTGCCACCTGAAGCAAAGTATAACTTGGGCTGCCATCAGTTAAATAGCTCCACACAAACACCATCGCCGTGCATGGTGCAGCCCCCAACAAAACAGCTCCTGCAATATACTCTCCAACTTGTTCCGGTGATATAAATGCTGAATATAATTTTGTGAAAAATATCCATGCAAAGAATGCCATAGTAAATGGCTTTATCAACCAATTTACGACTAGAGTCAACACCAATCCTTTAGGGCGTTTACCTGCATTCTTAATACTTGAAAAGTCTATCTGAAGCATCATAGGATAAATCATCAGCCAGACCAATATAGCAATCGGGATGTTTACTTTGGCAATCTCCAAATCAGTAAAAAACTGAATCCCCTCACCGGCAAAGTGTCCGATAGTAATTCCGATCACAATACATGCACCTACCCATAGTGTAAGATACTTCTCAAAAAAACCGATTTGTTTTTGTGTTGATTTCATAGCTTATAATTGAGGTTTAATTTGTTCATCATAAAATTTATGAAAGTCATTTCTAATCTCGTATCGGACTCGAATAAGTCCACTTCGAGCAAAGACTGCACCTCCCATAGCATGAAAAGGTTCATCAAAGCCCGGTTGCTCACTAATTAACAAACTATTAAAAAGAATTTATTGTTGTAAAAATGTTTTGAATAATTCCTGAGCTTCTTTCCAACTTTCTTTATTAATGCAATATTTTATTTTTGGAGCTTCTATTTCGCCTTGAATCAATCCGGCTGCTTTGAGTTCTTTCAAATGACCGGAAAGTGTTGATTTTACAATTGGCAGCTCTTCGGTTAAATCGCCACTATAACAACAAGTTTGCTTAGAAAGCAATTCTAATATATATACTCGTATCGGATGTGCCATTGCCTTAGCATATCGAGCAATTCTCTTCTGTCTATTCGTTAAAATATCTGTGCTCATTTCTTTGTTCGTTAAATACCGAACAAATATAAGTAGTTTCCTCTAAAAATATAAAAGCTCTCCTGAGTTCAGAAGAGCTTTTATATTATGTTTTCTATTTCAAATTAAATATCTTTCGGCAGAATCAAATTAAGCACCACACCTAAAAAGGCAGCAATAGTTAAACCCGACATTTCAACCAAAGATCCAATAGGTATAGACGTAATACCAATTCCTGAAACCAAGATGATGGATGAAATAATCAAGTTGCGCGAATGACCAAAGTCTAACTGAGCATTAATCATGGTGCGCACACCTATAGAAGAAATCATACCGAAAAGAATGATTGATATTCCTCCCATAACAGGCAAAGGAATATTGGTAATAGCAGCTCCGAATTTACCGAAAAAACTCAAAAAGATGGCCATAACTGCCGCAATGCGCAGAATTAGCGGATTATAATTTTTAGTAACAGCTAATACGCCTGTATTCTCACCATAAGTAGTATTAGCAGGGCCGCCAATTAATCCTGCAAAAACAGTAGCCAAACCATCCCCTAGAATGGTACGATGCAAACCGGGGTCTTTCACAAAGTCTTTACCCACCACTTCTCCATTACTCTTAATATCGCCAATGTGTTCCATAAAAACAACCAAGGCTATAGGAGCAATGGCAAGCACTCCCGATAGCGAAAACGAAGGCAAGGTGAAGACGGTATCAATAACTGACTGATCGCTGAACACCAACCAAGGAGCCGCAGATATAGCATCCGTATTAAACACTCCCATGAAAGCCGACACTAAATAACCCACAATAACGGCTGTCAATATAGGCACTAGTCGAAAAAACGAACGATCGATAACGCTACACAACACCATGGTAGCCACGACCGACAAACTAATAATTAAAGATGTTGTACTAAAATCACCTGATGCATAAAGAGCATTATGAATAGCTGTAGGACTCATACGCAGACCAATCACTACGATAACCGGACCAACTACAATAGGCGGAAATAATCGGTTGATATTTTCTACTCCCCAGAACTTTATGATACCGGCAATGACTACATAAACTAAACCGGCACAAATAATACCGCCCTTTACTTCAGCAATGCCGTATTGTTGCAATACAAGGGTAATAGCACCGATAAAAGCAAAGCTGGAACCTAGGAAAGAGGGAACCTTAAACTTAGTAACGGAGTGAAAAATTAACGTTCCGACACCTGCACAAAATAATGCGACAGAAGGATTCATGCCGGTTAAGGCCGGAACTAACACAGTGGCTCCAAACATGGCAAGTACATGTTGGAAACCCAATAACAAGAGTGAAGCTTTACTCTGCTTTGCGATTCTATTCATATATTCTATATTTTGCTGCAAAAATAATTGGAAAGACTTAAGCAGCAAATCCTTTTACGATCATATTGATATATATCCGCTAAAAAGAAACCAAACATAACGTAAACAAACTAAATTTATAGTTAAACCAAAAACTTCGAAAGTCTATTTTACGTAAAAATCGGTGAAAATTATCTTTCTTTACTTGTAGTTGTTTAAATTGGTTTGATTTTCTAATTATCAACTAATTAACTTCGATAAAAAAATAAGTGAGCTCAACAAAAAACATCTCTTGCTTATAGCTATGAAAATACAAAATCAATTGTAATATTAACCCTAATTTTTATACATATGAAAGTTTTAAAATTTGCAGCCGGTTTTGCCCTTGCTGCTGTGTTGTTTGCATCATGTGCTCCTTCGGCGCAGAAAGAATGCAAAAAAACAACCAATGCTAAACCGGAAACTAAAGTATTAGCATCATGGAATGATAATGTTCGCCAACAAATTATTAATTACGTTGAAGATGTTACCAATCCTCAAAGTCCGAACTTTGTGCCGGTTGCCGACCGTATTTCTACATTCGATAATGATGGCACGTTGTGGAGCGAAAGACCTATTCCACCTCAATTCTTTTTCGCAATTGATGAAGTTAAACGTTTAGCGGCTACTACCCACCCGGATTATAACGATAAAGAACCTTTTAAATCGGCTGTTCACGGAAGCTTAGAAGATGTGTTCAAGCAAGGTAAAGCAGGCTTTATGCAGATTTTAATAGCTAGTCACGCCGGTCTTACTGCCGATGAATTTACCCAAAATGTTCAAAACTGGATTGGAACAGCTGTAAACCCCGTGAAGCAGAAAAAATACACCGATTTAATTTATCAACCTATGTTGGAACTACTGGATTACTTGCGTGCTCATGATTTCAAGACATTCATTGTGTCGGGTGGCGGACTTACATTCATGCGTGCTTGGTGTGAAGATGTATATGGTATTCCTCGCGACCAAGTGGTAGGAAGTTCTTTTGAAGGTGCATTTGAACTTAACGATGGTGATGTAAAGATTAATCGTTTAGGCAAACTTCATTTCTATGATGATAAAGAAAACAAAGCAGTAGCTATTGAGCGATTCATCGGTCGCCGACCAATATTCACCGGAGGTAACTCTGATGGCGATTTACAAATGATGCAATACGGTGATAGCAACAAATACAAAAGTTTTCAATTATACGTTTCGCACACTGATGGCGAACGCGAGTTCGAATACGGTAAAGATGGCGGAATTTCGGCACTTAATCTAGGTATGGATTATGGCAAAGCACACAATTGGTGCATTGTTGACATGAAAAAAGATTGGAAAGTGGTTTATCCTTTCGAATTGAAAAAATAAACTATCGATAACAGAATAAATACAACGGGTGTTCTAGAAATTCTAGAACACCCGTTGTATTTATGAATTGCTTTTTGCAATAATCAACTGCATCTATTTTATAAATAATAGCTCTCGATACTTAAGTAATGACCACATTTCATCATCAATAATAATTTCAAGTTCATCGGCATGACAGCGAATATTTTGCATTAGTGGCAGCACACGCTCTTCATAGGTTATCGATTTTAATTCTCCGGAATTCATGGCATTAAGCATTTCACGTTCTTTCTGCATACTCTGAATTAAACGCTTAATTTCACCGATGTGTTTGCTAATCTGTTTAATCAGATCAAGTTCATCGGCAGCCAATCGGTCAAATTCATCATTGCTGAAGATAGCCTTCAATCCTTGCACATTCTGTAGCAATACGTTTTGATACTTCACTGCTGTGGGTATAATGTGATTTATAGCCAGATTTGCCAATACCGATGATTCTACCCGCGTTTGCGATATGAACTTCTCATATTCAATAAGTACTCTGTTTTCCAACTCATTTTGCGTAAATACATTTTGCGATTTAAATAGCTTCATGGCCTTTAAATCGCCCAAATGCACAACCGATTTGCTAAAGCTGTTAACTTTAGTCAAACCTCGTTTCACAGACTGCTCTTCCCACTCTTTACTCCTTGAATTGCCATCAAAACGTATCTTCTTGGTTTGTACAATGAGTTTTTTCAATACCTGAAAGATAGCTTCATCTTTACGCACGTCTTTAGCTATAAGCTTTTCAACCTCTGCATGGAAGCTTGTGAGTTGAGCTGCTAAAACAGTATTCAATATCGTAATGGCTGATGCAGCATTTGCTGATGAGCCCACTGCTCGAAATTCAAAACGATTACCTGTAAATGCCAGAGGTGCCGTACGGTTACTATCGGTAGTATCAACAATAAACTCAGGGATACGGGCAATATTTAGCTTTAAAGCCGTTTTTTCATCAGGGGTCATCTTACGTTCTGTAACTGCCGATTCCATTAAATCGAGTTTCTTGCTTACTTCCGAACCTAAAAAGATAGAAAGAATAGTGCTCGGGGCTTCATTCGTACCTAAACGCCAAAAATTTTCAGGCGTAAAGATTCCGGCACGAAGTAAATCTTGATTATCAAGCACCGCCTTCATGGTGTTCAATAAAAAGGTGAGAAACTGCAAATTACTCTTCGGATTTTTCCCCGGAGAAAATACATTAACCCCCATATCGGTTTTCAACGACCAATTAACGTGCTTGCCCGAACCATTTATGCCTTCAAACGGCTTTTCATGGAACAAAACCATAAATTTATGCCGGCGAGCCACTTTCTTCATTAAATCCATGAGCAATTGATTGTGGTCGTTGCTCAGATTGGCTTCCTCATGCATAGAAGTCATCTCAAACTGATTCGGAGCTACTTCATTATGCCTTGTCTTTACAGGAATACCCACTTTAAAAGCCTCTTCTTCCAAATCCTCCATGAAACGATACATGCGTGTTGGAATGGAACTGAAATAGTGAGCATCGGTCTGTTTATCTTTCGAAGATGTGTGCCCAAATAAAGTTCTGCCCGTTAGTACCAAATCCGGACGAGCTTTAAACAAAGCCTCATCAAGCAAGAAATATTCTTGTTCCCAACCCATTTGTGCCGAAACCTTCGTTACATTCTTATCGAAATATAAACACACTTCAGTTGCTGCCTTATCCAGCGCAGTCAACGAACGTAAAAGTGGCGTTTTATAATCTAAAGATTCGCCTGTGTATGAAATGAGTACAGTAGGAATACACAACGTGCCATCAATAATGAAAGCCGGAGATGAAGCATCCCAAGCTGTATAGCCACGAGCCTCAAAAGTTTGTCTTCCTCCGGTAATATTTGAATTTCCCAGACTTGGTGTTTGTTGCGAAAGCATATCGCCTGAGAATTTTTCTACCACACCATCAGCATCGGGCACAATGAATGCATCGTGCTTTTCTGCCGTACCATCAGTTAAGGGTTGAAACCAATGAGTGTAATGTGTAGCTCCGTTTTCAACAGCCCATGCTTTCATGCCCTGTGCTACTTGATCAGCCATTTTCCTATTAATAGGTTCTCCTTTATCAATAGCTTCACAAACGGCATCGAAAGCATCTGCAGAAAGATATTTACGCATTTTAGAACGACCAAACACATTGACCCCAAAATAATCGGATATCTGTTTTGCCTGACGTTCAACAACTTGTAAATCTCTATTATATATTTCTTCTAAGGCTTTAAATCGAATTGTTGCCATTTTTTTGCTGTTTTTAAGTTTCTCAGATCGGTCAAAATTAAACAATTACTACCAATGTAACAGAATGAAAAACCCTCAATAACAATTTTTTATGCTTTTAGTGAAGTAAAACAAACCTAACTTACGGTGTTTAAAGTAATTCTTGCCGAAGAATCAAATCAAAAATAGCTTTTGTTGCTAATCTTATACTCGCAAAAGAAGCACCTATTACATCATGCCGTCAATTCTCACTATAAGATAACATAATGCCATATTTACACACACTCATCCATCATAAGAAATGCTATTAAATGAGGGAAATACTATATTGTTGATGTATTTGATGCATTAAAGAATAGTTTTTGCCGTTTCCATTCATATTATATGCTGTTGCAAGTTCATAAATATCATTATTTTTTTAATTTTAACCCCATTATCACAAGAAACAAGCTTACGCAACAACAGTCATTAACAACTTTGCGTTATTTTTGAAAGCTCTTATTGGAAGAGCCTTTTTTTATAAAAGCATATGCGCCACTATTATGGAAGAAATAAATAAGATGTTAACACCTGCCGACCAGCGTTTAGTGGTTGACTATTATGATGAATTGAAACGCAGTTTTGGCGGTAGAATTACTGCTGAAGGTGTCGAACGCATTCATAAAGCTTATTTGTTTGCTTGCAATGCTCATGCCGGAATAAAACGAAAATCAGGCGAGCCATATATTATTCATCCTATAGCTGTAGCAACTATTGCATCGAGTGAAATCGGATTGGGAGCCACATCAATTGTGGCAGCTTTATTGCATGATGTGATTGAAGATACAGAATATACTTATGATGAAATTGCCGATTTATTTGGCGAAGAGGTAGCTAAGATTGTTGACGGACTAACGAAACTATCGAATGAATTTACCAGCCAACAGGATTCGAAGCAAGCCATTAACTTCCGAAAAATGTTGCTCACTCTCTCTGATGATGTGCGCGTAATGCTTATTAAACTTGCTGATCGCTTACACAACATGCGCACACTCGGAAGCATGCCCGTCGTGAAGCAGCTGAAAATTGCATCAGAAACATTATACATGTTTTCGCCTTTAGCCCATCGATTGGGATTATATGCCATAAAAACAGAGTTAGAAGATTTAAGCTTAAAATACAAGGAACCGGAAGCTTATGAATACATAAAGATGCGTCTGCATGATCAAGAAGAACATCGAGAATTCTTAATCAATCAGTTTATTAAGCCGGTAGAAGTTGAATTGAAGAAAGAGGGATTCAACTTCAAAATTACAGGTCGCCTGAAATCAATCTTTTCTATTTGGAATAAAATGCAGAATAAAGGAATCTCTTTCGATGAGATTTATGATATTCTTGCCATTCGCATTATCTTCAAACCTGACAATCACCACAACGAAAAGCGACAGTGTTTCGATATTTTGGCAACGTTAACCGATATCTATAAGCCTAAACCTGATCGTATTCGCGATTGGATTACGATACCCAAAGCCAATGGTTATGAAGCTTTGCATGTTACCGTAATGGGACCTGACGGCAGATGGATCGAAGTGCAAATACGCACGGAACGCATGGACGAAATTGCTGAACGAGGATTTGCTGCCCATTATAAATACAAGGATGATCCCGATGCCGAAGAATCAGAACTCGACCGTTGGTTACTCCGAATCAGGGAGACTCTAACTCACACCGATTCTAATGCCGAAGAATTTGTGCATGAGTTTAAGATGAATCTTTATCCTACCGAGATTGTAACTTTTACACCTCAAGGGAAGATGGTTTCATTACCCAAAGGAGCTTGTATCATCGACTTTGCTTATGAAATTCACACCGATTTAGGAAATCATTGTATCGGAGCCAAAGTGAATCATACATTAGTGCCGGTAAATCATCAGCTCCAAAGTGGTGACCAAGTAAATATCTTGACCTCTAAAACTCAAAAGCCTACTGTTGACTGGCTAGATTATATCCGCACATCGAAAGCTCAAAATAAGGTGAAACTAGCCCTCCGTGCCGATAAGAAAGAGTTTGGTATCAAAGGCAGAAAAATTGTGGAAGAGGTACTTCGTCGAAATAACATTAGGATATCTAATGAGAGTTTTAAACAGCTTTCACAATACTACAATCTTTCGAATAAAGAACAGCTTTTCATCCAAGTGGGCGCAGGAACTATTAATTTTGAGGCGATTGAGAAAGCCTTTATCTTGCCTAAAAAGAATGCTGTGAGCAAATACTTTTCAAAAGCTTTCGGAAAAAAAGAAATCGATGAGGAAATCGAGCTGCAAATTAATAAAGAAAGCATCAACAAGAAAAAAGTATTTATCATTAAGGAACATGAAAACGAAGGAAATTACTTGCTGGCTAAATGTTGCATGCCTATTCCGGGTGATAATGTGATGGGTTACCTCGATGCTCGAAATCATGTTTCTATACATAAGCGCAACTGCGAACAAGCCACTAAAATCATGTCGCATCAAGGAGATAATATCATTTCCGTACAATGGACTAAATTCAAAAAGAAAGCCTACCCTATTAATGTCCAATTATCAGGTTTCGACAGATCCGGATTACTCAACGAAATCACAAGCATCATATCTAAGCTCAACAACATTAACATACGTTCTGTCGCCTTCGATGCCGATAAGGGAATCTTCAAAGGAAAGATGCGACTATTCGTGCACAGTCTCGACGATCTGAATAAATTGATGAGTAAGCTCGGCAAAATAAATGGTATTGATAAAGTAGAGCGTTTAGAGAAACGAAAATAATTTGTTTTAATTAAGTCTAAATTACCGTAGTTTGCTATCTTTGCAACTATATCTTAAAATGTAATGCAAATTATGGATAAAGACAGCAAAACAATCGATATGGTGAAAGCTATGTTTTCTGAATACATAGAAAAACATGCACATCGCAAAACCCCCGAACGCTTTGCCATCTTAGAAGAAATATATTCACATGATGGTCATTTCGACGTAGAACATTTGTATGTTTCGATGTCGCAAAAAAACTATAGGGTAAGCCGAGCTACCATTTATAATACAATTGACCTATTGCTCGATTGCAAATTAGTGGTGAAACATCAATTTGGAAGAAATATTTCTCAGTACGAGCGTGCCTATGCTGTTCGTCATCATGATCATATTATCAACACAACCACCGGTGAGGTATCAGAGTTTTGCGACGAACGAATTGAAGAAATCATTAAGGAGGTATGTGCAAAGCACCATATCAAATTATGTCATCACACCCTATATATATACGGGCAAAAGGTAGATGATGTGAAAAATTAGCATAGAATTATTTTTTCTTGCTATTATTTTGAGGTATTTTCTTAATTTTAACCGCCAAAAAGATATTAGTGGTGCCGTAGTAATAGTTCTCTTAGCTATAACTGCGGTTTTACTTTGTCAGCTTGGGAGTACTAAATTATGTTCGCTCTAATTGAAGAGCAAAATGAAAAACAAAATGAAAGTAGATGTTATCCTAGGACTACAATGGGGAGACGAAGGCAAAGGTAAGATTGTTGATGTGCTTACACCAAAATATGATGCCATAGCTCGCTTCCAAGGCGGACCGAATGCCGGTCATACGCTTGAAATCGGAAACCTAAAGCACGTGTTGCACACCATCCCATCAGGTATTTTCCACGAAAACAAACAGAATATCATTGGTAATGGCGTTGTGCTCGATCCTATCGTGTTTCAAAAAGAAATTGAAGGTATTGAAAAATTAGGTATCAACCTTAGAAAAAACCTATACATTTCTAAGAAAACGCATTTAATTCTTCCAACACACAAATTGCTTGATGCAGCCTCTGAAGCTGCTAAAGGTGATGCTAAAATTGGTTCAACACTAAAAGGAATAGGACCTACATATAAAGATAAAACCAGCAGAGAAGGCTTAAGAGTGGGCGATTTGCTGATCAACTTCAAAGAAAAGTATGACAAGCAAGTAGCTGCACATAAAGAGCTACTCGAAAAGTTCTATCACTTTGATTATAAAGATGAATTAGCTAAACAAGAAGCGGAATGGATGAAAAGCATCGAGGTGCTTAAATCATTCCATATTGTAGATAGTGAGCATCAGATTAATGAACTTATCGCTAACAACAAATCTGTGCTTGCCGAAGGAGCTCAAGGCACACTGCTCGATATTGATTTTGGCTCATATCCGTTTGTCACTTCATCAAACACCATTTGCGCCGGAGCCTGCACCGGACTCGGATTAGCTCCTCAACGTATAGGCAAAGTTTATGGTATATTCAAATCTTATTGCACTCGAGTAGGCATGGGACCCTTCCCAACAGAATTACACTGCGAGGTAGGTCAACAACTTCGTGATGCCGGACACGAATATGGTTCAACAACCGGGCGTCCTCGTCGTTGTGGCTGGTTAGACCTTGTAGCATTGAAATATTCCATTATGATTAACGGTGTTACTGAGCTATTCATGATGAAAGGCGATGTGCTAGACAACTTCGATACGATTAAAGTTTGCACACACTATGAAATTGATGGCGAGTTAACCGATAAATTTCCATTCGAACTCAACGATAGCGTAAAACCGGTGTATGTTGAACTTCCCGGATGGAAACAAGATCTTACTCAACTAACGCATGTTGATGAATTCCCCGAAGAATTTAACAGCTACATTAGTTTTATTGAAGAGCAAACTAGCGTACCGATTACCATTGCATCGGTTGGCCCGAACCGTGCACAAACGGTTTCTATTCCATGTGAAGACTAATACACTAAGCTATTTTGCTAAATAAAAAAGATTTAGTTTACAAATAATAATCCCCGAATCTTTAAGGTTCGGGGATTATTATTTGTAAACTATATGTGGCAATTGCCTATGGAAGGACTGTATCTCCCATCAACCAACGATCGACTTCTCGAGCACAAGCTCTACCCTCGTTAATTGCCCATACTACCAATGATTGTCCTCTTCGAGCATCACCGGCAGCAAACACTTTCTTACGAGTTGTTTTGAATGTACCATAATCTGCTGAATAGTTTGAACGTTCATCATGTGCTAACTTCAACTGCTGACCTAACATTTCTTCCGGACCTAAAAAGCCCATCGCCAACAACACAATATCAGCTTTAATGCGTTTTTCCGAACCCGGCACCTCTTTCGGAATCATTCGTCCTTCCTCACTCTTTACCCATTCAATATTTACCACATGAACGGCTTTCAGATTTCCATCAGCATCAGATTCAAAAGATTTACTCATGGTTAGGAACTGCCTAGGATCGGCTCCTTGTTTAAAGATAGCTTCATGCTGACCATAATCAATCTTCAACGATTTCGGCCACTCCGGCCAAGGATTTGTAATCCTATCTACTTCCATTGACGGACGAGACATAATTTCTAATTGTGTTACTTGCTCACAACCATGGCGAAGAGCCGTAGCCACACAATCAGTTCCGGTGTCACCACCGCCGATAACAACGATATGCTTTCCTTTAGCTGATATATAATTACTATCAGTCAGACTACTATCCAGCAAGCTTCTTGTATTCACTTTCAAGAAATCCATAGCGTAATAAATACCTTTTGCTTCTCGACCGTCGATGGGCAAGTCCCGAGGCTTAGTTGCTCCGTTTGCCAACACTACGGCATCATAATTTTGATAAATCTTATTAACGCTTACATTCTTTCCGACATAGGCATTAGTCTTAAATTCAACTCCTTCGGCAGCCAATAAATCAACACGGCGTTGAACTACAGCTTTGTCTAATTTCATATTTGGAATACCATACATTAATAGTCCTCCGATACGGTCATCACGTTCAAAAACAGTTACCAAATGCCCGGCTTTATTCAATTGAGCTGCACATGCCAATCCGGAAGGACCCGAACCGATAACGGCTACTTTCTTGCCGGTTCTAAATTCCGGAGGTTCGGGCTGCACCCAATCCTTCTTGAATCCGTTATCTATAATCGCCCGTTCGTTGTCATGTATAGTTACCGATGGCTCATTAATTCCCAACACACAACCTGCCTCACAAGGTGCAGGACAAACTCTGCCGGTAAATTCCGGGAAGTTGTTCGTATGGTGTAATCGGTCTAGCGCATCTTTCCATCGTCCTTTATATATTAAATCATTCCATTCCGGAATCAAGTTGTACACCGGACAGCCCGAGGCTCCGTTATGCATTAATTCACCGCGATGGCAAAAAGGCACGCCGCAATCCATGCATCGAGCTCCTTGTGTTTCGCAAGTTTCTTTATCTCGTAAAACATATACTTCTCCCCAATCTTTTAAACGCTCTGAAATGGAGCGTGTAGGATTGGCAATTCTATTATATTCTAAAAATCCGGTTGGTTTTCCCATTTTTCAATCCTCCTTCTTACTTAGCAATTGACATTTCGAATGCAGCATCAACAACTTGTTCCTCCGATTCATATTTACCTGTATTTCGAGCTTCTTCAATATAGCCAAGCATACGTTTATAATCCGTTGGTATAACTTTTACAAACTTTGTCAAGCTTGTTTCCCAATCAGAAAGAACATATCCGGCTACCGGTGATTCCGTTTTCTCTTTATGCTGTTCTATCAAAGTTCTTAGCTCAGCGATTTCCGTAGTGTCGGTTAAACTTTCCAATTCAATCATTTCCATATTGCAACGATTGGTAAATTCACCGTCAACATCAAACACATAAGCCACTCCGCCCGACATTCCGGCACCGAAGTTTCTACCGGTTTTACCCAAGATGACAGCTTTACCCCCGGTCATATATTCGCAGCCGTGGTCACCAATGCCCTCAACAACCACTTCTGCACCCGAGTTGCGCACACAGAAGCGTTCACCTGCCACGCCGCGGATATACGCTTTACCTGCTGTTGCTCCGTAAAAACACACATTACCAACAATAATATTTTCTTCAGCAACAAACGGAGCCTTTTTATTCGGATAGATAGTCAGATGACCACCTGATAATCCTTTGCCGAAATAATCATTAGCATCGCCTTCCACTTCTAATTCAATACCTTTACACATGAATGCACCGAAAGATTGACCGGCAGAACCATTTAACTTAAAGTGAATAGTGCCATCGGGCAGCCCGTCGCCTTTGTATTTCTTAGTTACTTCATGAGACAATACTGTTCCTGTCGAGCGATCAGTATTTACTATCGGGAATTCAGCATAAACCGGCTTACCTGATGAGATTGCCTTTTTCGCAGCTTCCACGAACTTCCAATCTAAGATATCATCCATATGATAATCTTGCTCTTTGGTTTTATAGGGAGTAATTCCTTCGTGTGTTGGCTCTTTGTGCAGAATCGGACTTAAATCCAAGTTTTTATATTTCCAATGATCGGTATATTCTTTGAACATCAGGCATTGCGATTGCCCTACCATTTCTTGAATGGTTCGGAATCCCATTTCTGCCATAATCTCACGTAAACCTTCCACTAAGAAAGTGAAGAAGTTCACTACATGATCAGGATTTCCGGTATATTTTTTACGTAGCTTTTCATCTTGTGTTGCTACCCCAACCGGACAAGTATTACTGTGGCACTTGCGCATCATGATACAGCCCTCCACAATAAGTGCAGCTGTTGCCACTCCCCACTCTTCGGCACCAAGCAAAGTAGCTATTGCCAAATCACGAGGCGTGCGCATTTGTCCGTCGGCTTGCACTAAGATACGATCGCGCAATCGATTTTTCACTAAGGTTTGATGTGTTTCGGCCAAACCAAGCTCCCAAGGCAAGCCTGCATGTTTGATAGAGCTTAACGGAGAAGCTCCCGTTCCTCCGTC
Organism: Mangrovibacterium sp.; assembly: GCA_047975205.1. Taxonomy (GTDB): domain Bacteria; phylum Bacteroidota; class Bacteroidia; order Bacteroidales; family Prolixibacteraceae; genus JBKEDC01. The sequence goes on from JBKEDC010000021.1 coordinate 17,601, forward strand.
GAAACCTGCTATTAATACGGCATCAGCTTTTGCTTTACAAACTCCGGCTGCAACCGTACCTACACCGGCTTCCGACACTAACTTCACATTGATGCGTGCATCGCGATTGCTGTTTTTTAAGTCGTAAATAAGTTGTGCCAAATCCTCAATAGAATAAATATCATGGTGAGGCGGAGGCGAAATTAAACCTACTCCCGGAGTTGATTGGCGTGTTCTACCAATCCAACCGTTTACTTTATGACCCGGCAACTGTCCACCCTCGCCGGGTTTAGCTCCTTGTGCCATTTTAATTTGAAGTTCCTTAGCCATACTTAAATAATAGCTGTTCACTCCAAAACGGCCGGAAGCAATTTGTTTCGTTGCCGAACACATGTCGTCGCCATTCGGCAGCTTAGTATATCTAATCGGGTCTTCTCCACCCTCGCCTGAATTTGATTTCGAGCCAATGCGATTCATAGCTATGGCTAAGGTAGTATGTGCTTCCCATGAAATAGAACCGAAAGACATGGCACCGGTGGCAAATCTTCGCAAAATATTTTCGGTAGATTCCACCTCTTCCACAGGAATAGAATCTCTATCTGATTCAATATCCATCAATCCGCGAAGTGTGAAAGCCGCTTGTGTTTGTTCATCAACCAAAGCCACATACTTTTTAAATGCCTTCGCATCGTTATTGCGTGTGGCCTGCTGCAACAGATAAATGGCTTGCGGCGACATTAAATGGCGTTCTCCATCTTTACGCCAATGATATTCTCCGCCCGGTTCCAACACTTTATTTCCGCCCAAACGAACAGGATAACCTTGGCGATGGCGCGCTAATGCTTCTTTGGCAATGTCATCAAGCGTAAGCCCTTCAATTCTACTTACTGTTCCGGTAAAATAAGTATCTACCACTTTTGAGCTGATACCTAATATTTCAAAGATTTGTGCTCCTTGATAAGATGCCAAGGTTGATATTCCCATTTTAGAGAAAATTTTCAACAAGCCGGCATTTACAGCTTTAATATAGTTTTTAACGGCTTGTTCCGACGACACCTTAATTACACCATCGGTAGCCATGCGTTTTACGGAATCAATTGCCATGTAAGGATTAATGGCAGAAACGCCATAACCTAACAATACAGCAAAATGATGCACTTCACGCACATCGCCCACTTCCATAATAATATCGGCCATACCACGTTTTCCGATGCGGATTAAGTGATGGTGAACTGCAGAAGCTGCCAATATAGATGGGATTGGAGCATGGTCAGTACTTACCGAAAAATCTGTAAGTTGTATAATCGAATAGCCTTCATCAATGGCATCTTCTACATAAGTGCACAAACGTTCCAATTTTTTCTCCAACGTGCCTTCTTTGCCCGTGGCGTGGAAAACTACGCTAATCTTTTTGGTTTGGAAATGCTTATGGTCAACGTAAGAAAGCTTGACTAACTGTTCGTTGGTAAGCACAGGTTGATCGATAGCAATACGCTGACAGTGCTCTGCCGATTCGGTTAATATATTTTTGAATCCACCCACATAGGTTCGCAAATCCATCACAATGCGCTCTCTAATGGGGTCGATTGGCGGATTGGTTACTTGAGCAAATAGTTGTTTAAAGTAGTGCGACAAAAGCAACGGACGATCAGAAAGCACTGCCAATGGATTATCGGCCCCCATTGAGCCCATAGCTTCTTTGCCGGTTTCTGCCATTGGTTTTAGAATTACTTCTAAATCTTCATGTGTAAATCCGAATGTTTTTTGACGTTTGAGCAAAGATTTCTCATCGGGCTCTTTCAGCTCTAAATCCGGTATTGAAGGCAGCTCGTCGAGATAAGTCATATTCTGCGCTACCCATTCGCCGTATGGCTGACTACTCACCACTGAATGTTTAATTTCTTCATCAGAAATAATACGTCCTTCTTTTAAATCGGCAACAAACATTTTTCCGGGCTGTAATCTTCCGCGAAGTTTTACTTTGGCATGATCAACATCAAGAGCCCCGGTTTCTGATGCCATAATCAGCATATCATCTTCCGTAACGCAATAACGAGAAGGACGCAAACCATTGCGATCTAAAGTAGCACCCACAATTTCACCATCGGTAAAGCAAACTGATGCCGGACCGTCCCAAGGTTCCATCATAGCCGAATGAAACTCATAGAAATCTCGTTTTTCTTTCGGCATCTTAGGATCATTTTGCCATGCTTCGGGAATGAGCATCATCATTACATGAGGTAATGAACGACCGCTAAGCACCAACATTTCAATTGCCATATCGAGATTGGCACTATCAGAAGCTCGTAAATCGCAAATCGGGAAAATCATTTCTAATTCTTCTCGAGTAAACTTAGTAGATTCCAATAATGCTTCGCGAGCACTCATCCAATTCACGTTGCCTCTATTAGTATTAATTTCTCCGTTATGTGCAATATATCGGAAAGGCTGGGCTAATTGCCAACTTGGGAAGGTGTTGGTTGAAAAACGAGAATGCACCAATGCCAAAGCACTTGATGCTAATGGATTAGTTAAATCTTTGTAATATAACGATACCTGTTCGGTGTTTAATTGTCCTTTATAGATGATGGTTTTACTTGAACATGAAATGATATTCAATCCATCAAAACCTAAGCCCAACACAGACTCTCGTGCCATGCGTTCGGTGTATTTCCTGAACACAAAAAGTTTCCGTTCAAATTCATCTTGGTTTATTCCGCTAGGTTTTTTTATGAACAATTGCTGAACATAGGGTTCCGTAGCCCCCGAATCTCTACCTAAGTCGGAGTTATCAACCGGCACTTTGCGGTAGCCGATGAATGGCAGTGCAAACTTCTTCAGGTTTCGGCTAATAATTTCCTTACATTCTGTGCGCTTTGCATCGTCTTTAGGGAAAAATGTCATTGCCACAGCATATTCACCGAAAGCAGGCAGCTTAATACCATCTTTCGGACATTCTTCCATAAATAATTCGTGTGGAATTTGAATTAGAATACCGGCACCATCACCACTCTTCACATCATAACCGGTACCGCCGCGATGTTCCATGCGTGCTAACATAGCTAGTGCATCAGAGATGACTTGATGCATTTTACGCCCTTTCAAACTAGCCACAAAGCCAATACCACAACTCCCGTGTTCAAATTCCGGGCGGTAAAGACCTTGCTTTAATTGTTCACCTATCTGCATATATTTGTTTTTATCTCGTTTCCTTATTCTTTTCTTCGTTTAAGTTGTTTTTCGGTAGGAATATCTAAGCCTTTTGTATGAACTCCTAATTGTTTTTTCAATAAAAAAACAAAACTCTTACATTTTAAAAGCTAAAATAAGATAGCCATTTCAATGTATTGCAAATTTAACGAAAACACATTCATTATTCAACTAAAACGAGGTATTTGGAATGATTTTCAATACCATATACCTATTAACATAATAGCATTAGAGTATAATACATTAAAAAATAAGCAGTTAATCGTGTGGATTAACTGCTTAAAGTTTCTGTTAAGTTTACAATCCGACAAATCTTTTATCAAGATTCCAGCAATTTTTCTATCTTTTTGTCGATTTGATTAAAATTAAACTGACTAATATTATCATTTAACTTCTTTTCTATTGACGAAAGACAGAGATTCCCGATGCTGCCTGCATGCGTATGATTTAATTCCTTTGAGGGCTCATATACTCCGTTTTGAATATCAATTCCAATTTGGCGGTAGGCATCACGGAAAGGCACGCCATTAATCACTTGGCGATTTACATCTTCTACGCTGAATACGTATTTATAACGGTCGTCTTCCAACAAGTTGTTAGCAACTTCCATGTTTGAAACTGCAAATTCTGCAATGTGCAAACAGCTTTTCAAGTCTTCAATAGCCGGAATGAATGATTCTTTCAGCAATTGAAAGTCACGAGAGTAGCCTCCGGGTAAGTTAGAGGATATTAACGCCATTTCGTTGGGCAATGCCTGAATCTTATTGCAATGTGCACGAAGGAGCTCGAACACATCGGGGTTTTTCTTATGTGGCATGATGCTTGAGCCGGTAGTCAGTTCATCGGGTAGTTTCAAGAATCCGAAGTTCTGACACATAAAAATACAGGTATCCATTGCCAATTTCGATAAAGTCCCGGCAATTGATGCTAAGGCAAAGGCCACTGTTCGTTCCATTTTTCCTCTACCCATTTGGGCATAAACGGCACTGTAGTTCATGGAATCGAAGCCCAATAAGTCGGTAGTTAATTGGCGATCGAGCGGAAATGAAGAACCATAGCCTGCTGCCGAACCCAAAGGATTTTGATTAACCACTTTGAAAGCGGCATGTAGTATCAACAAATCATCGGCTAAACTTTCAGCATAAGCACTAAACCACTGTCCGAATGAAGAAGGCATGGCCACTTGCATGTGCGTATATCCGGGCATGAGATAATCTTTATACAAATCGGCTTGCTTTAATAAAGTTTTCGCCAAATTCTCGGTAAGTTCTACCAAGGTTTTTATTTCCTTACGGGTATAAAGTTTTAAATCGACCAACACCTGATCATTGCGAGAACGACCGCTATGTATTTTCTTCCCGATATCACCAAGCTTATCTGTTAACATCTGCTCTACTTGCGAATGCACATCTTCCAGCTCTTCGGCAATGGTAAATTTACCTTCTTGAACTAATGTATAAATATGCTTCATTTCAGTTAATAGCGGCTTTAGTTCGGCTTTATCTATCAAACCTATTTCTGCCAACATTGTTGAATGTGCCATATTTCCAAGCACATCGGCTTCTGCCAAGTAAAGATCAAGTTCTCTATCCTTACCTACCGTGAAGTTGTCAATAATTTTATTTACGGCAATTCCTTTATCCCAAATCTTCATTACGTATTCTTTTTTTGCTCCTTCAAAGATACGAAAACAATCAATTTATGCTATTCAAGCGAATAATTAAGTTCAAATTGAGTGAGAATCTATATTTATTCTAAACTCTATAAATTAAAATGTATAAATATACATAATTCCATTCATACTAAAATGAGAAAAGCTGCTCTTAGGCAGCTTTTCTATGGTATAGTTTAAAACTATTTATTTAAAAATACTGTAGCTTAGGCCTACGGCAAAAGCAATGTTCGTTTTTCCGAATGTTTCGGTGAATGTTCCGTAATTGCGTGTATCGTCGCTGTAGTTAGTCCACATCATGCTCAAATCCATATTCAAACGAGGCCAAAGCAATACTGATACTCCTGTACCTATAGTTTGCCCTGATACACTGAAAGAAAGATCATTTTGAAATTCTTTACTCACGCCTGCATCGGTAAACATATAACCAGCTCCCCATGTAAATTTATCGGAGAACGCATATTCCAAACCTAATGAATATTCATTAGTATTGTGGTCGATAGTTCGTTCAGCTCCGGTAAGCGGATCATGCCCCCAATCTACTCCTTTTTCAAAATAGGCAGTATATGAGGCTGTTAACTTTAATTTATCAGTAGCCATATAGTCGGCACCCAAAGCTAATATTGCCGGCATATCGGCACTAACTTTCTTCCCGTCGGGATACATGCCATCTTCGCTGATAATGCCTGCTGTGTCATCACGACGCGTATCGTTTGTTAAATCGATATTCGTTTTAAATTCATAACGGGCAGCAAAATTTAATCCTTTAATTGGCTTCAAGTTCACACTCAATATCGGTGTTACTCCGAATCCGCTTTGCTCGGCATCAATACCTAATTGTTCCATTCCGGGCAGTTGCACTACTCCGGTAGGCATTAGCACCCCAATGTTATCCATTAGTCCATCATAGGAATTGTTTGCAAAGATAAATCGCATGCCGCCACCCACACTAATCCAATCATTAATTTGATAGGCGTAATTCAGTTGTGTGCCCATAAAGATAGAAGTTCCGTCGAGGTTGGCGTCCATTTGATATCCTTTAGAAAATGGAATCTTATCGGCTACCTCTGAGGCTACCATTTCAAACATGGGTGCACCATTACTGTAAACGGCAGACCCTCCTCCTCCGTAAACGCCAAAGCTCAACGAGAAGGCCGACTTTCCTTTTTTGTATACCGCAAAACCGGAAGGCATAACCGGAACTTTGATGTCAGCCTGGAAGCTATTTTCATTTAAGTTGGGGTGGTCGGTGTCCATGTTCCATGTTTGAAAGATGGTCTGACTACTGAAATTGAAATGCCATCCGTCTTGCAGCAAAGTCATACCTGCGGGATTGTAGTAAGCAGCATCAACATCGGTTGAAGCATTCCTTGAGAGCGTTCTACCGTATTGCGCACTCTGGTTGTTCAAGGTGTTTATGCCTACGGCAAACACACTTGAAAAAGATAGTGTTACCACGAACACTATCAGCATTAATTTTTTCATGTAAATTAATTTAATTAATAATAACGAGCAACAAAAGTAATAGCTTTATTGACAGATGCAAACTATCTATATGAAATACACTGAATTACAAACTTTAGAATAAATCATTTGCAAATTCGAAAGACTCATATATAAGAAAGACTCAATCTGTTACAAGTCACTTCTTGCAACAAATTGAGTCTTTTAAACGTAATCTTTCTGTGAGTTCCTTGCTGAACGATGAATTTTTAGGATTTCAGTTCTTACCAGCTTCCACCAGCTCCTCCGCCACCGAAACTTCCTCCGCCAAAACCACCGAAGCCGCCTCCACCGCTACTTCCAAATCCGCTTCCTCCGGAGAAATCATTCCACGAGCCCGAACGTCTGCCGGAATTCATGACTCCCATCATAAGCCAAAATGGTAAATCTGATCGACGAGCACCGGCATTGTAATAGCCTCGCTTACTTGATCTCGATAGTAGGATAAATGGTACGAAAAAGATAAAAAGAATAAATAATACAGCAATAGGTGATGAATTTCCTTCATGTTTTGCTTCATATTCTTGAGGTGTAAACTCTTTCGCTGCCAAAGACTTGATAACAGCACATGCCTGAGCCAATCCGCCGTAAATATCATTTTGCTTAAAATGAGGTATCATCTCATTACGCACAATCTGATTGGCAGTAGCATCAGGTAACACAGCTTCTAAGCCATATCCTGTAGCAATAAATACTTGTCCTTTCGATTGGGCTGTTTTAGGTTTAAACAATACAACAATTCCATTATCTTTACCTTTTTGCCCCACCCCCCAAGTTTCTCCTAAACGGAAAGCATAGTCAGACACGTCATAGTCATTCAAGCTGGGGACGGTCACTACCACAATCTGTGTTGAAGTAGAACGTGCATATTGCTCTAGCTCGGCTTCTAGGCTTTGTCGTTCATTCGCATTCAGCACACCCGCCATGTCATTCACCAAACGTGGAGGATTCGGGCGTACAGGGATGTCTTGTGCCCAAGAACTTGCTGCAATGAGTGATAAGCAGAGTAGAGCAAATAGGTATTGTAGTTTCTTCATTGTGCTAATTTATTTTCCAAACGATATTTCATCGGGCAGTTCATTTTCATCATTTTTTTGATATGGGAAATACACTTGAAGCTTTTCACCCGCCTTCTCTATGCCTTCCGATAAACCTTCGGCAAACTTACCTTCCTTAAAATTAACTAACACAGCTTCTTTTACGCTATCCCAAAAGTGTTCCTCTACCTTAGCATGGATACCCGCATCACCGATGATAGCAAATTTATGATCATCTACAGCCAAATAAAATAACACTCCGTTTCGTGCCTCTGTTTCATGCATTTTAAGCCTCTTAAACCAGTAGGCAGCACTATCTAACACATCGCCCGAACATTTACCCTCTACATGTAAACGAATCTCTCCCGAAGTGTTTAACTCTGCTTTCTTAATCGAATCTACAATTTGACTCTTTTCTTCCGCTGTAAAAAAATCGACTACTGCCATAATTAAAACTCTACTTTTGGAGCTGTTTCTGCTCCTTGTTGTGCTTTGAAATAATCACGTTTCTCAAAACCGAATATCATAGCTGTAATGTTCTTCGGGAATTTACGAATAGTTGTGTTATAAGTCTGTGCTGCTTCATTAAACTTTCGACGTTCTACCGTTATCCTGTTTTCAGTACCCTCTAATTGCGCTTGTAAATCAAGAAAATTCTGATTGGCTTTCAAATCGGGGTAACGTTCTACGCTAACCATAAGTTTACTTAACGCCGACGACAATTGATCTTGGGCAGCTTGATATTGCTGAATGCTTTGGGCGGTTAGGTCATCTGCGTTTATATTAACAGATGTAGCTTTAGCTCGTGCTTCAATTACACCGGTGAGTGTTTCTTGCTCATGTGCCGCATAACCTTTTACCGTGCTCACCAAATTCGGAATTAAATCGGCACGACGCTGGTAAGCATTCTCTACTTGCGACCATTGTGCGGTTACACTTTCATCCATTTCAACCATTTTATTGTAGCTGCAGCTAGAAAGCGAGAAGCTAAGCACTACAAGCAAGATTAAGACTAAATTCTTTTTCATATACTTTTCTTTTTTACGTGTGTGAAATCTATGACAAGACATGCTCTGCAAGCAGACGTTGAACATCATATACATTTACCGACTTATTAAACTGCTTGCTGATACTCGGTTCCGTTTCACTCGATACCCATATCTTTAACTCTGCATCTAAATCGAAAGTACCTGCTGTTTCGATGCTAAAACGAGAAATACTTTTATATGCCACCGATCTGTACTCTCTCTTACTGCCTGAAACTCCTTGCACATCGATTAGTATAATGCGCTTATTCGTAAATATAAAAGTGTCTCGAAACAATTTAAAGGCAGCTTCCACAGTTTCTCCTGTTATGAATAATTGAGCATATTTCTGCTCTATACTTTCCGCACTAACTTCTGATGAATTCCCTAATATACTGCTAAATAATTTCATATTCTTCTTTAATTAATGTACTTCGGCAAGGTAGTAAAAAAGAGTAATTCACTTCTTGCGGGCAAACAATTAAATCATCGACTTTCGATTAATGTTTTATTTTAATCGGTAAATAACCGGGAATCAATAGTCAATACTTAATCAGATAGTAATTTCACCATCAAAAACAAATTTTGCTGCTCCGGTCATAAATACTTTATTACTTACTTTATCCCATTCGATGAGTAAGTTCCCACCCAATAACTCTACTTCACAGATTGGCTGCGTTAATCCATTCAATACATTAGATACCACAGTGGCACAAGCTCCTGTTCCGCAAGCAAGTGTTTCTCCGGCTCCTCGCTCCCACACACGCATCTTGCAATAGTGCTCGTTTACTATTTGCACAAACTCCGTGTTTATACGATTAGGGAATAGTTCATGATTTTCAAAATGCATACCGAGTTTCTCTAAATCTAAATCAACAACATTATCCACATAGGTTACTGCATGAGGATTACCCATAGAAACTCCGGTCAGCCGATAAGTCTTTTCGTTTACCTTAATCAGCTCATTCTCAAAAGTATCTTTATCGCTACTAATGGGAATTAAGCTAGGCTTCAATATTGGTTCTCCCATATCTACTTTAACTGTTGTTGTTTCATCATTTTCAACCGTAAGCCATAGCGTTTTAATTCCTGCAAGAGTTTCAATAGTAAGCTCTTTTTTATTGGTCAAACCCTTATCATGTACAAATTTACCTACACAGCGGATACCATTACCACACATTTCGCCTTGCGATCCATCGGCATTGTACATGTCCATCTTAAAATCAGCCATTGTTGATTTTTTAATCAAGATTAGTCCGTCACTACCAATTCCAAAGTGTCTATCACTTACCTTCCGAGCTACTTCACTCGGTTTATTTAAATCAGTTTGGGTGCAATCAACATACACATAATCATTGCCCAAACCTTCCATTTTTGTAAATTTCATATTCTTTTCTTTTTTCCGGTTCTATTTTCATAACACTCGGATACACCGAGCTATTTAATCAAAGGTACTAATATTTTACTAGATGCAAACAATGAACAAGAAGCTAATGTCTCACACCATCATCCCAGATGAAGAAACTGTAATCGTTGAACAATTTTACAAACAAATAATAGGGCATCTCAAAAGAAATGCCCTATTGTTTGTTTGGTGAGTTATACGTTTAGAATTTCACGCTAATCACATAGAATGCATTTCCCTCTGCATGAAGCTCAATTTCATTATGATTTAAATCTAATGTCATCTGATGAGGAACAATATTATTCGGATGGGCCAACGTATTTACAGCTTCAGGATCGTTCGATTGCAAATAAGTTACATGAGCCTCTTTGGCACTTGTCTTCAAACCTTTCAGATTTAAGTTCACAGATTGGCTATCAGTACCTGCATTGACTACTTTTATGATGATTTCTGACTTATTTCTATCTACACATGCCGTAGCATAAAGTTTATTCTCTCCGGCAATAACCTTTCCGGCTTGCGTAATGGGCAAAACATTTGTTCCTTTATTATGTGCATACATCTGCTGCACATAATAATTAGGTGTACACACTGTAGATAAGTTGTTAAACCAAATCATATCAGGTTTCCATTGCCATGCATCAACGTGAGCAAACAGCGGTGCATAAGTAGCCAAATGAACCACATCGGCATTACGCTCCAATCCAGTCATGAATGCAGCTTCACAAATGGCAGACAAAGCATTATTATCTCTCGATTTATGATGACAAGCATATTCACCGGCAAATACTTTCGGACCTTTTCTATCGTAATTGTCATATCTATTTGCATTTTGAAGAAACCATTCCGGACTACGATAATAGTGTTCATCAACTAAGTCTACATCAAGTTTTTTCATTTCCGGCCACAGATAATCAAAATCTTTACCATCAGGAGCAGGACCTGAACTACCCACTATTTTTACTTCCGGATATTGTTTGTGAATAGCATCCATAAACAATTTTAATCGAGTGACATAATCTTCTCCCCATTGCTCATTACCTATTCCAATCATTTTAAGATTAAAAGGCTCAGGATGCCCCATATCGGCACGAACTTTCCCCCATTTTGTTTCAGCTGAACCATTAGCAAACTCAATCAAATCTAATGCATCTTGGATGTATGGCTGTAAATCTTCCACAGCTACTTTTTCTTTACTTTCATACTGACAAGCCAAACCACAACTTACCACAGGAAGCGGATCTGCTCCTATATCTTCACTTAGTAAGAAATACTCATAAAATCCTAAGCCATAAGTTTGATAATAATCCGGATAAAAACGATACTTAAAGGTATAATTCCAACGATTTTCGTTAATCGGACGATTTTCCACGGCTCCGATACTATTTTTCCACTGATAACGTGTGTCGAGTGTGTTTCCTTCTATAATACATCCTCCGGGAAATCGAAAAACCCCCGGATGCAGATTATAAAGTGCCTCGACTAAGTCTTTGCGCAATCCATTTTTTCGTCCTTTCCATGTATTGGTAGGAAATAAGGAAATATGATCTAAATCTACCTTGGCCTGCGTTTCGAGCACAATTCTTATTTTTCCTTTTTCACTTGTTTCTCTCGATTTAATAACACATTCGTACTTATCCCAATCTTTGGATGAAACAACAACTTCGCCCTTGCCTATCGCATCGTTATGTCCATTTATAAATTCGATTCTAAATTTAGCATCTGCACCATCAATCACGCGGGCATAAAATGAGAAACGATAAGTATTATTCTTTTTATAGCCGATACCAACGAAACCATCATTTTCTAAACCGGTTCCTCTACGTAGGCCTTTTTCATTCATTTGCACGTAATGCGGATTTTTATCGAAGCAAGGATTTTCATCCATTACTTGCACATCTCCGAAGGGAGTCCAACCCACAAAAGGCTGATCGAATTCAAAAGAGCGATTTTTAATCAATTCGGCATATAATCCACCATCAGCACCAAAGTTGATATCTTCAAAAAAGATACCATACATATTCGGTTGAATTTCTGCCCCAACCTTATTCGTTTCCACCACAAACTCTTGTTGTGCCCATGAAAAGGTGTGGACGAACATGCATACTAAAAACAAGATTTTTTTCATATTACTTTATTTTGATCATCGCATATTTAGACTTAAGGAGTTATTGCACGCCCTCTGAAGTCATTTCTATTTTTTTAATTGTGCCATCTTTCTCATACTTGAATTTTTCGGCACAAACAGCGCGGCTATAACTTGTTCCCCCATCTTGTCTGGCTCCGTTGTGATATATAAAATACCATTCGTCTTTCAATTCGATAATGGCGGGATGAGTTGTATTGCTATTCGCAGGCACTTCTGTTAATTTACCTTGGAATGTCCATGGTCCGTTAATACTCTTCGATGTTGCATAAACGATATATTCCGGCCATCCACTCGCATAAGTCAGATAATATATATCTTTATATTTATGCACCCATGGTGCTTCCGTAAAATTAGGGTTTCCATCAGAATCAGTAAGTGGAATATGCTTTACATCTCCATCTATTTCTATCATATTATCTTTTAATTTGGCATAATAACAATCTTTATTGCCCCAAAAGATCCATGCGTCATCATTATCGTCGATATAAATTGCAGGGTCAATCACTGCCCAAGAGTGGCTAGACACGTAACAATCTTTATTGGTAAGCAACGGTTTTCCCAAAGCATCTTTAAAAGGACCTCTCGGATTATCGGCAACAGCCACTCCAATTCCGCACCAATTCGTACTCACATACATATACCATTTACCATTGCGTTCTTGCACTTGTGCTGCATAAGCTTGCTTACTATTTGCCCACTTGAACTCATCGATAGTTAATGGCACCGGATATTCTGTCCAAGTTTTAAAGTCTGCAGTAGAAAAAAGCAGCCAATCTTTCATCACATAACCTTTTTGATTCGGGTGCATATCGTGTCCTGTATACATCCACACGGTATCGTTATGCACGAATGGAGCAGGGTCGGCAGTAAAGTGGTGTTTAATTATTGGATTCCCGTGCGATTCAAAAGTGAATGTATCGCCGGCTTCTTTAGGTTGAAGCAAAGAAGCCGGAACACCTCCCCACTTCTGCTGCAAAAGTCTGGCTTCATTCTTTGTAATACCGATTACACTTCCATGTCTGGGATTAAAATTTTTAGTAAATGATTCCGGTTCATCGGTAAATCGATATAAATCTTTACTCCTTTGAAATTCAAATCTTCCGTCTGAATATACATCATACATCAGTAAATATTCATTGGAATTATTTAATTTGAAAACACTCGACCCCTCAACTTTAGTAGATTTATCTGCATAAGCATCTAAATACTTGAAGTCTTCTTTCCAAGGTCCTTTTAAAGATTTCGATGTTGCTTGTTGAATACCATTTTTGATCACTTTATCATTTTCATCTTTTGTATGCCCTTTGTAGAAGAAATGATATATTCCATCTTTATATACAATATCGCCATCAATCCCGCCATACTTCGGGCTGAACATCAGCTTAGGCTCTTTTTCAAAACCTGTAAAATCTTTATTAGCATAAGCACAATAGAAATCGAGTTTTTCATCATTCTGATATCTCACCGTGAAATAAACCAAATACTTTTTTGCCTTGATATCATAAATTGTTTGCGGAGCCCAAATCCATTTCACCTTGCCAAAATTCTTAGGGTAAAGTTTAGCTAAATCGATAATGCTGCTCGACCATCTTGTTAAACTATCCGATTTCATCATTACTATTCCGGGATTGGAATCCCAACCATTCTTAGCCGTATTCATATCAGTAGCTACCATATAAAAGCCACTGTTATCTTCTTTTCTGAGAATATGTGGATCGCGTATTCCTCCCGTTTGCGAGATATCTGCCGATGAAATAATCTTTCTATTGTTGTTTATACTAGTCCAGTGAAAACCATCTTCACTCACCGCAAACCTCAGTTGCTCGTATTCCGACCGGCCAACTTTACCATCGAAATAAGCAAATAAATAACCATCAAATTTAGGGTTAGCATTCGGGATCTTTGCATCTACAGCATTTGAGAACAAAGAAGTTAGAACTATTAATATTGTTATTAATCCTTTCATACGCATCATTATTGCACTTGAATATTTGTTTCAGCCAATTTCAGCCAATTTCCAGTAAATTGAATATTTATATTACCGTCGGCTTTCTCACCTACTTTAATATAAGCCACCATACGTCCGTGATACACTCGTTGTTTATTGTCAGTATAATCTGTCATATCACTATTATTACTAGCTTCTAAACCTAATAGTTTGGCATCTCCTTGAATATGACAAGCAATTTCATCATCAGAAAGCATGACCGGAATACCGTTTTCATCAATTACTTGAATAATTACCTGTGCCACACCACCTTTAGCAACTTTCTCATTTCCTGAGATTATTTTAATGGCGGCAGGTCGCCCGGAAGATTGAATGGCATATTGACTTACTTTCTTGCCATCTTTATCCATACCCACTACTTCCAATTTTCCTTTTTCATACGGAATATCCCAATAAATAATTCCCGTTTTTTCGTCATACGGTTTCTTTTTGCCAACCATCTTACCATTCAAGTAAAGTTCGGCTTGTGCAGCATTGGTATAACAAACTACTCTGATAGGCTGATTTTCTCGATAGTTCCAAATAGCCCATGCATCCATAGATGGAACTTTTTCTCCACCTTTGCCGGCTTCTAATTGCGACCAAACATCTTGTAAGTCCTCGCTTTCGCCCACACCGGGTGTAGGATAAGTTCCGATATACGCCATTGGCTTATCCGACCATAATGACTCGCGGAAATATCCCCTCGGCTTTTTTAAACCTCCAAATTCTAATAATCCGGAATAGAAACCTCTTGATGGCCATCTTCCTGATTCTCCCAAATAATCGATGCCTGTCCATAGGAACTGACCAAATATAAAATCTCGTGAAGTTACTGCTTGCCATGCCGACAATTCGTGGCGGTTTTCACTTCCGAAGATTACTCTATTCGGATACTCCTTATGGTCGTGGTCATATAATCCTTCGGTATAATTGTATCCGGTAATATCTAAAGCTCCCGGATAGGCTGTTTGATTTGACATGGCAACACCTGCTAATCCGGCTGTTGTTGGTCTTGATTTATCATATTGTTTCACTACGGCAACCAATCGTTTGGCAATATCACCCAACTGCATAGCATCGGGAGCATCTTTTTTATAGCCACCGAATATGGGTTGGGTAAAACCTGTTTCTCCTCCTCCGGCAAGCACGGGATGAGAATATGGGTCATTCGGATAATCCACTTCGTTACCTATGCTCCATGCAAAAACAGAAATATGGTTTCTATCGCGTTTCACCTGGTCGGCTAAATCTCTACTGCTCCATTCCTCGAAGAAATCATATGATCCCTGATAGCTCGGAGTTCCGGCATTCCAGCCTTCAAGCCATTTCCGTTTAGGAAATTCCCATTCATCGAAAGCTTCATCCATTACCAACAGCCCCAACTCATCACACAATTCATAAAGATGCGGTGCTTGCGGATTATGGCTTGTTCGGATAGCATTAACCCCTATTTCTTTCAAATTAATTAATCGTCGTTTCCAAACTTCTTTAGTTATGGCTGAGCCCAAAACTCCACCATCATGGTGCAAACATACACCTTTAACTTTCATCCACTCTCCGTTTAAAGCAAATCCTTTATTCGGATCGAAAGTAAAATGTCGGAAACCTGTTTTTGTTGTTGTCTCGTCAATCACTTTACCATTCTCAAGCACAGTTGTTTTTAAAGTGTAGAGATTAGGTGTAGAAATTGACCATAAATCCGGATTTGAAACTCGCATTGCTACCTGAATCTTATTGGTATCGGTTGCTGCAATATTTAATTTGCCGGAAGACTTTGCCACAACTTTACCCGAAGGCGATAATAATTCATTCTTAACCAATAAGGATTTCATTTCTTTTGCTCCGTTATTTACGGCAACTCCCACATGAAGATTATATCCTTTTTTCATTTTCTCCGGATAAGCATAAACTCCCCATTGCGCAATATGCGTAGGGTTTGCATATACTAACCAGACATCGCGATATATTCCCGAACCGGTGTACCAACGGGAGTCAGCCGACTTGGAATGATCAACCTTCACTGCAATAACATTGTCTTCTCCATACTTAATGTAAGGAGTAGCATCATACATGAAAGAAATGTATCCATTCGGACGATAGCCTAATGACTTTCCATTAATAAATACTTCACTTCGATTATATACACCTTCAAAGTATAGGTAAACTTTCTCTCCTTTTTTGCTTTCAGGCACTGTGAGATGTTTACGATACCAGCCAATTCCACCCGGCAAATATCCGGTTGCACTGGCTAAAGTTGGGCTAAGCTGTTGCCTAACGCTCCAATCATGAGGTAAATCAACAACTTGCCACCTTTCATCTTTCAAGCTTTGTTGTTCTCCGTTTTCAACATCTTTTAATTCAAATTTCCAATTATGGTTAATACATTCGGCATCTCCAAAGCCAGGTTGTGCATTTCCCAAATGGGCAGTAAATAGCAAAGCAATTAATGCGAGTATTTTTCTTATATTCATAGTTTGTATTTTATTTTGATGTTATAACTATACCGGCATCAGGCAATCCCTCTGAACTTACGGTAAGTTTTATACTTCCTGCTTTCTGCGTACTTTTCACAATGACTAAAGCCCGTCCTTTCCATGCTTTACGTTCGGTGCCTTTATATGGCATTAAGTCTTGCATATTTGCATTATCTACTCCCACAATTTCACCTTCACCTTCCAATTTGAACTGCAATAAATTATCTGCATTAGGCTGGTGTGTACCATTCTTATCGAAAAGCTCAATGGTAATATATGATAAATCTTGCCCATCGGCTTTGATACTTATTCTATCTGCTGTCAAGCTCATATTACTTGCTTTGTCGGCAGTTTTCAAAATCTTAGGATCGACTTCTTCGCCATTAACTAAACCAACTACTTTAAGCTCTCCGGCTTGGTAAGGAATACCGATAACAGCTTTATATTCTTCCTTGTATCCAGTTTTTCTTTCGGCCATTAACTTATTATTCAGGTATAAACGAATGGCAGGGTAGCGAGAATATATCTCTACGTCGATATTTTCACCTTCGTGTCCGTTCCACGTCCAGCTTTCCCATGTAGGCCATACCGACCAATATGTTTCGTGAATTCTTTTACCTTCTAAGCTTGGTTCTTTTACCGAAAGATAGAGCTGCTCTCCTGCATTCGCGTTATACAACATACTTCGATAATGGGAAATTGGTTTACGCCAACCTATTTGATCAACATCTCCACAGTAGGCACCATGCCACGGATAAATATCTCTATCATAGTGTTGTCCGGGAGTCTCTCCATCATAATAATACCTACCGATTCCCGACTCTCCAAGGTAATCCATACCTGTCCAAACGAAATCACCAAATATATAGCGATGTTTATCTACCATCGCCCAGTTTCTAAATGCTTCGCGCGGATATGATTCTGTTTGGATAATCATGCGTTCCGGAACTCGTTGATGGTCTTCCTCTGCCTTGTGCATATAGTAATTATATCCCACAATATCGAATTGAGCCATTAAGGAATCGAACACACTCCAACCTTGACCCCAGCTTGCATGTGCCGCAGTTACCGGACGACTAGGATCAAGCTCCCGAACATAGTCATTAAGCATCTTAGCTGTTTTCACAGCCTCAGGGCTTGTGCGTTCAATTATTTCATTTCCGGTACTCCAAATAATAACCGATGGGTGATTGATATCTCTCAGCACCATCGCCGACACATCTGTTCGCCAATATTTATCAATTAAGGTTGAATAGTCATGCGGTGTTTTCGATTTTCTCCAACCATCGTATATTTCATCGATTACCAGCATTCCCAGTCTATCACAAGCATTCAATAAAGCCTCTGATGGCGGGTTATGCGCCGTGCGTACTGCATTAAATCCGGCGTCTTTCATCAATTCTATTTTACGCTCTTCTGCACGGTCGAATGCTGCTGCACCAAGAGCTCCGTTATCGCTATGAATGCAAGCTCCGTTCAGCAAAATTTCTTTGCCGTTAAGTTTAAATCCACCCTCAGCTGTATATGCTATCGTTCTTACTCCAAAAGGTGTATAAGCTTCATCTGTCACTTTCCCATTTACAAGAATTATTGTGTGAAGTTCATATAAGTAAGGGTTCTCTCTACTCCAAAGTTGTGGCGATGGTAATTCACCATGGATAATTATTTCTTTCGTTGAGTTTGCCTCAACAGTAGCTTTAAGCTCTTTCTTCGTAACTATATTTCTACTTTTATCGAGTATCTCTGTCACGAGCAACATATTCTTTGTTGATGATTCCGCATTGTTAATTTTCGCATTAATCTTCAACATGGCTTTATTATTTTCCACCTTTTCCGTAAAAACTTGCACTCCCCAATTCGGAATAGAAACATTATTTTTAACTAGCAACCACACATGACGGTAAATGCCGGAGCCGGTATACCAACGACAATTCTTTTGTTTTGAATTATCCACCCGAACCGCAATAAGATTTTTCTCTCCAACTTTCAGGTATGGCGTAATATTGAACTCAAAAGAGGTAAATCCGTAAGGATGGAATCCAACCTTCTCACCGTTTACATACACCGTATTGTTCATATATGCTCCCTCAAAATAGATTGATACCTGCTTCTTATCCCAATCGACAGGAATATCAAAGGTTTTCCTATACCAACCAATACCGGTGGGTACATATCCCCCATCATTTCCACTTGGATTATCTGAAGAAAATTCTCCTTCAATACTCCAATCATGCGGTAAATCCAGCAAACGCCATTCTTGATCATCGAAAGTAGTGCGTTCAGCTTGAGGAATATCTCCGAGCGAAAATCGCCAATTGAAGTCAAAGTTTTGTTTTCTAAGCAAGGTTACACTCCCTGTATCATTTGATTTACAAGCAAATAAGGAAGATAGCAATAGAATAGCTATAAGTTTTGTTTTGATCATAGTTTCTTATTTAATGTCAATTCTTATTAAGAAATAAGCATATTATTTGTAATTGGTTAAGTTATCATCTAAAAGTAGGTACATATTTCTCATAGTTCCTCGAATTATTACCTAAAGATGAGCATAATTTCTTCTGGCTTATCAAATTCTCATCCATGTATGGACATACATTTCATTTATTCATGCCATTTGTGTTTAATAATGAATCCCTTTTATTGTCGGCTACCCTTTTTCATCGAATAGCAAGGGGGGGTTCTCCATCTCAAAAGATGTTTTACCAATTCATCTCTTATTTTGTTATTACCAGACCTCCGTTGCAAGGTATCGTAGCTTTAATTATTCTTGATTTCTTTAGTTTTACATGCTCTAGTGAGCCTTTTAAGTTGCTATCATCAGCATAAACACAAAGCTCATCTCCGGATAAAAACATGGGCAGTTCCACATCTATTTTCACATCGTTCTTTTGGGCATTAATTCCTACTACATACCACTTATCGGCATGACGACGTGCCAACACTACATATTTACCGGGATATCCGTCAATGTATTTTACTTCATCCCATGTTGATGGAACTTCTTTCATGAAATCAACTGCCCATTTGGGTGCATCGGTAAGGTTATTGGGTGCCATAGCTGTGTGCTGCATAGCCGATTGGAATAATACTGCTGTTGCTAATTCAAACACATCTGAAGTAACACGAGTTCCTCCTCCCTTGCCTTTCTCATTGGTCACATTGTAATATTTGTTTAGCGTGCTTCCTCCGAAATCCATGCTTGCCACGGCATTCCGAATAAAAGGATGCAAACAAGCATTAAATGCTTCTTTATCATTAGCATCTTGTGTGAAGTTTAAGTTCTCACTGGCAAGAACGGCTTCATTTGCCACAAAGTTGGGATACATTCGCTCCCATCCTCTAGGCAATGTGCAACCATGGAAAATAACTAACAGTCCATACTCATTAGCTTCCGATAAAATATCTTCATACAGCTGCATGGTCATTTGCTTATCGCTTCCGAAGAAATCAACTTTGATACCCTTTATGCCTATGCTTTGCATCCACTTCATCTCTTTGCGACGAGCAATAGAGTTATTCATGATATTTCGCGGAGTTTGCGGAGCATCATTCCAATAGCCATTGGAGTTATACCAAAGAAAAAGTTCTACATTTTTATTTTGTGCATATTTGGCTAGTTTCTCAATACCATCTCTTCCGATATTGTTATCCCACCAATTATCTATCAACACCGATGACCAGCCCATCTCAGATGTGAAATCAATATATCGTTTCTGCTCATCATAGTTTATACTGTTGTCTTGTCCGATAATCCAGCTCCAACTGCCTAAACCATAGGTATATTTCTTTGTCGGTTCATACAACGGCTTCACCACATCATAAGCAATAGTTGTTTCCGCAATGGGCTTCAACGTTTCCCCTAAAGTAATTGTACGCCAAGGGGTTTCTCCCGGCAAGGAAATACCCGGGGCTACTGTTCCATGTCCGTTATAAGATTTTTCCATCGGATACCCAACGGTATATCGTGCTCCTTTGCCTCCCATTAATCTGCTTGCACAATAATTACTGCTCACTCCTGTTTCTGAAATCAGTACCCAGCCATTATCATTATTGCGGAATAGGCATGGGAAGGTATAGCCTTGATCATAACTTCCATTCTTACCCATTTCATCATCTGCTACATAAGGTTCTTCATAACTTGGTTTTGTGCGCATCCAACCCACTTGAGGATCGCTCTGCGAGCTTAAGAAAGTTGTTGTACCTTTAGGAAATGCAAATCCTGTAATTTCCTTAAATATGGTTGCACAACGTGTATCTCCATGTTGAATGATGCCGTATTTAAAGGCTATATTGTTATTGCTCACATTGAAGGTCAAACTAATCACCGACTTCCCATTCTGCTCAAAAGTAAAAACAGCTTGATTGGCTTGATATTCCACGTTGGTCGCCTTGATATTAGGAATACTATAGCTATCAGAAACCTCTCTACGCTCTACTTTATCACTTAATAACAGCTTATCTGTAAAATCTCCGATATCCGTTTTCAAACCTAAAGGAGAATTCTCCACAAAAGGTTTTCCAGAGTAATTAACATTATAAAAAATCTTGCCACCCTCATTGTGAATAGTAACCATCAGCTTTTTATCTGGACTGGATATGCTTTCTGTTTTTGCAACTATTGAAGATAGTCCGCAAAACAATAATAAGGCAGTTAAGATTAACTTTTTCATTTTGTTCAAAGTTGTTTAATGTTAGAGTATTATACTAATACGTTCATATTTCTCAGTTCTACCGGCTAAAAGACATTCTTTATCGGCTTAATCACAAAATTAAACTTGTAATTTGCATAAGGTATGCGAAAATCTTCAAAAGGAAGGGCTCCCCAACTATTTACGCAACCCAAGCCCATCTGTTTTTTGTCTATACAGATAGTTACAAAATCGCTTTTTTGTACATCCGAAAAGTGTCTTTGGTCTTTATAATCTCCGTCGTCTAAAGATTCTTGCGTATAGTTTAATGCTGATATCGAGTATGGATAGTCAGAAGTAAAGCTTACTCCCTCTCCATTTTGCATGGTTTGCTCCCACCAACGAACATCTGATTTTGTTCCGGTTTCTTGTGGTCGGATGTATGAGTAGGCTTGTTCATCAACTGTTTGCTTATATATCCCAAGAAATTCTGAATCCTTACGATCAGCATAATTCTCAACAGGTCCTCTACCGTAATATTTAATTGATTGATAAGCTTTAGGCATCTCCATAGTCATCCCGAAGCGGAACATATCCGGAATTTTCTGACTTGGACTCGCTTCTAATTGTTGAGTAACTTCAATAGCACCTTCATTATTTATTAAATAGCTTAACTTCAATTTAGCTCCAACATCCGGCATATCATACATTGCCTTAACTTCTATCAATCCACCGGAAGTTACTGCTGATTTTAATGATTCTAATTTAACGTCAGGGTTTTTCCAGACCTTATATTTAGACTCTAGTTGTGCTCCAAAGTCGTTATCTGTCGGGGCTCGCCAGAAGTCTGGTTTGAGCACCGATCCGTCCTCAAGTATTCTGTTTCCATCAACAAGATAACGGCACAAGTATCCGCTTTCTCTATCAAAATCTATTGCAAAGTTCGCTCCCTTCACTAATAAGTAGTTAAAATCACTATTGTCTATTATGGGTTGTTCAACTATTTTGTTAGTTTCCTCCTTATTCTTAATTGTAATATCGTTATTTTTCCAATCTTTTACGCTGAACTGTTGTTTCGCAATTTCATATTTCGCAGGTAGCAATTGCTCTGCTCTTTTGAGTTTGTATGACACATTTAACAATACTTCTTTGGCTTTAGTATCATCAGAAATATGAACACCTAAGTCGAGTAACACTTTTTGTTGTGGTTCTATATTCAAATCATTTATGATGCCTGTTTGTTGCATCTTTCCGTCAAGCAAGATTTCCCATTGCAAATAAATATCATTCAGATTTCGGAAGGAGTATTCGTTATACACTTCTATTTTTCCTAATTTTAAATCAATAGGGGTTGTCCATATCGATTGATAGTAATATCCCACCTCATACATATGTGGATTTGGAATCCTATCTGGATTTACTAATCCATTATCCAAGAAATTATTATCGCTGGCATCGTATGGGTTAAAATCACCTCCATAAGCATAAAAATCTTCACCTTCCTTATCTTTCCATCGAATTGATTGATCAGCAAAGTCCCATATAAATCCGCCTTGATATAATGGGTATTTGCGAATCATATTCCAATAGATATCGAATCCTCCGCCTGAATTACCCATGGCATGAGCATATTCGCACTGAATTAAAGGCTTATCATTGTCAGACTTAGCATATTGCTCACTTCTTTCATAGTCATAATACATCGGACAAAAGATATCCGTAAATTCATTACCGTGTGCTTGTTCGTATTGTACAGGTCGGGAGTAGTCATAATCTTTAATCCAATTATAACAGGCTTCAAAATTAGAACCAAACCCGGCTTCATTCCCAAGCGACCATACTATAACCGAAGGATGATTATAATTTCTCAATACATTGCGCTCATTACGCTCTAAATGAGCTTTAGCGAATAATGGATTTTTAGCTAAAGTTTCATCTCCATACCCCATACCATGAGATTCTATATTAGCTTCTGCCACTACATACAGTCCATATTTATCACAAAGTTCATACCACAGATTATCATCAGGATAATGACAAGTACGCACAGCATTAATATTAAAACGCTTCATCATCAGAATATCTTGCTCCATGCGTTCAGGTGAAACAACATAACCGCCGTCTGGATCTAGCTCATGACGATTAACTCCTTTTATCAATATAGGTTTACCATTGACACAAAGTTGGTTATCTTTCATTTCTACTTTACGAAACCCCACTTGTATGGGAATAACTTCTTTAACTTCTTTTCCACTCCTAAGAGTAGCAATCAGCGTGTACAAGTTTGGGGTTTCAGCCGTCCATTTATCTGGATTAGATACTTCCATGTTTACGATGTGAATACCTGAACCTGAGACTCCATCTTTTTCAACTATACTTCCTTCTGCATCCAACAACTGCAATTCTACAGAACTGCTTGCCGCTAAGTCAAGCTTAATTGCCAAGCTGCCATCAGTATAATTATTCACTAAATCCGGAGTTACTTTAATATCTCGAATATGCACATTATTTCTAGCAAACAAATAACAATCTCTGCTTACTCCGGAGAATCTCCAGAAATCTTGATCCTCTAAATATGTTCCATCACACCAACGAAATACTTGAAATGCTATCAAGTTCTTTCCCGAATGGAGATACTTTGTAATATCAAATTCAGCTTCAAGTTTGCTATCCTCGCTATATCCTACATATTTCCCGTTAACATATAAACTTATGTTTGATGTTATCGAACCAAAATGAGCTATTATTTGCTTACCCTTCCAGCTATTAGGTAGATTTATTTCCTTTCTATATGTTCCCACATGATTATTCTTTTCGGGAACTGTTGGTGGATCATTTTTATATTGATTGCGCCACCCATAACCATTATTCACATATTGCGGACTACCATAACCATTTAGTTCCCAAACACCCGGCACCTCTATACTATTCCAATTTTTGTCATTAAAATTCAGTGTATAAAAATCTACCGGACGTTGCCCTGCATCTTTCACCCAATTAAACTTCCAAACTCCGTTAAGACTAAAAAAATTATCAGAATGTTCTTTTATATTCTCGATAGCCTTAGTCTCTGACTCATAAGCGAAAAAGGCACTACGCATGGGTAAGCGATTTTCTTCGTTTATTTTAGGATCTTGCCAATAATTTTTAGCGTTTAAGCCATTTGAAGTTAAAATCATCAATACAACAACTAAGCTGCTTATATATATTTGTTTCATTTATATTTATTTGTAAAGTGATTCAATATTTCTTAGCGTTTATTGCTTTATTCTAATCACAGTAAGTGAATACGGTTCTAAAATAAGATTTCCGGTATTAACATTCACCATTTTTGGTTTAGCATTAGTATCATCAGGAGCTCCGGAAAGGACAGTAGCCACTAAATTTGTATCTGGAATTTTCAAATTCGACAAATCTAATCTAGTACTCACGTCAACAGGGAGCAAGTTCACTAGCTTAACTATGATATCTCCGGTTTTAGAGTCTCGCACAATTGATTTTCCAATACGCTTTGTTAATTGAACATTATCATCTGAGAGTTTAATGACAGAACCGACGTACTCATCACCGGAATTTTGTCCAAAAAGCTTTTGCGTGTAATATCCAACACCCGGTTTAACCTCAGTATTATTGAAATATATCAAATCAGGATTCCATTGTGTAAACCCCTCTTTTGCTAATAACGGAGCGTAAGAGGTCATAGTAACCACATCTGCATTTCGCTCAATATTTGTTAAATGCAAAGCCTCTAGAAGAGCTGTTTCTATATTGTTTTTCCTGCCGGTCACATGAGCTGCATATTCCCCTAAATAAACCTTCGATTTGCTACGATCATATTTATCATAGTAGTCTTGATTATGCAAAAACCATCCCGGAGGTTGATAATAATGTTCATCTACCATAGGTACTTCTAATTTAGTAGCAAAATCCCAACCGGCTTTATAATCAGCTCCTTCTGAGAAAGGTCCCACTGTTCCTATAATTATAATATTGGGATATTTCTCATGAACAGCTTTATATATCATTTCGAAACGTTCTTTGAATACATCTGAGATTAAATCTTCGTTCCCAATTCCCAGATATTTTAGATTGAAAGGTTTAGGATGACCCGCATCAGCACGCATTTTTGCCCATTTATTTGTCTTAGGGTTTCCGTTTGCCCATTCTATTAAATCAAAAATATCTTGAATGTAGTCTTTCATTTTATTCATCGGAATACCACACTGCTGACCATATCCTCCGGCACCTGAATTTTGACAAGGAACTCCTGCTGCCAATACCGGTAATGGTTCCGCTCCGACATCCTCACAGAATTGGAAATATTCAAAATACCCTAATCCCATTGATTGATGATATCCCCAAAGATTACGATCTTGTTTTCGAGATTCTAAAGATCCTATGGTATTCTTCCAATGATAAATATTGTCAACACCATCGCCATGAGCTACACATCCGCCGGGGAAGCGAACGAAACGAGGTTTCATATCTGCAAGCGTTTGAGCCAGATCGGCACGCAAACCATTTTCACGTCCCTTAAAAGTTTTTTCCGGAAACAATGATACCATATCCAAAGCTACGATACCTGTTGTCTGTGGAGCTATTTCTAACTGTGCATTTGCAGCACTCTTCTTTGCAGTGATAACGCCATGATACCTTTTCCATTCTGATGAAGACACCACTTTTGAAAGAAACTCTCCACACGATTCTCCTTTGTCATTTAACAGGTTAATGTGCATCTTTTTCCCTTTACCCTGAATATTCTTAGCAAAAAATGACACATTATATTTATCGCCTGCCTTCAATGCAATACCATTATATCCCTCATTGATAATTGCACCACCAATTTGCTTTACATCTAATACTGCATAATGTTTGTTATTTTTATGAATCGGACTTTTAGTTTCGATATTAAAATCAAGCTCATCTTCGTTATTTTTCTTCCAAGCAGTCTTTGCATTCCATTCCTTGCGATCTTTATTCGAAAATTCAAAGTCTCGATTACGCACTAGTTCCGCATATAAACCTCCATCGGCTGAATAATTAATATCTTCAAAAAAGATACCAATAAGCGAATCACTAATCTTCTTTGTCTGAGCCGTATCGGCTTTTATTGTTGCACTAAATGGTTTTAGTTTTGCAAAACGAGTTTGATCATCCATAAAGGTTTCGCTGTTCACTACTTTCTTGTACTCCGAAAGCTGATAAGCCTTGATTAGACAATCTACCTCCGACCATTTAACTTCATGAACAGTCCCCTGCTCCTCTTTTCCCATGACATTTGCAACGACTCTTTGCTTAAGATCTGATTTTGCTATCGACTTAGCATCTGTATAGTGTTCAAAATCGGTTGTAGTTATAGCATAGCATCCTTTATGCGATTCTTTTGTACTTTCCCACGAAATAGTATAGATTCCATCTGAGAGGCTCACACTTAAATTTTCACAATTATTGCCACTTGTTACGTAAGGATATGATTGAACTGTCCATTGAGTAAGATTTTCAGATGATGTATAAGCAAAAGCATTTACGTCATCGTTTAGTGTCCAAACACACCGCCATACGTTATTAGCTCCTTTAAACAAAAAAGGATTGTACATTTTCTTCTGACTCCCCCAACGTCCGAAGTCACTTTTGAGAAATGGATATCCATCTCCAACAGCATGCCAATTTATTTGATCTGTGCTATAAGCAAATCGCAAGCCATTTTCTCCATAGGCAAAAAGGTAAACCTTCTGAGGTTCATTTGCCCGGGCAATTGTAAAGATATTCAACCCCAAAAGCAGTAAAATCAATAATCTTAGTTTCATATTTGGTTCTATTCGTTCACACATAGATTAGAGCAGTCTATGGAGATTGCTCATTAAGAGTACAATATACTATTTTTCTTTTTTATTGATATTAACGGGATGAATTATCCCTAATTTTCTTGATTTCGTCTTGATTCAAAACTCGATTGTACACTTTGAAGTCTTTGATTCTCTCTTTAAAATCACCAAAAGAAACATCTGATATTGTTAATCCGTCGATTTCTATATATTGATCAATCAATCCATTAATGTAAGTTCGTAAGATTCCGTTATTGTAGGTTATCGCCAAATCAAATGCGCCAAATTTAGTCGGGGCATACCATTGTCCTCCGGTGCTTCGTCCTTTCTGCTGCCACACATCAGAACTTCCCAATACGCTCGTACTTTGGTATTTCTCATCGTTTGATTGTATATAGGGTTTTGGTGCTATTTCATTGGGCACAACATAACTTAAACCTGCAAATTGCACCATATTTCCAAAATACTGCTCTTTATCCATGTAAACAGTCATTATCAATGAAAAAGAAGAACTTTTAGACACCTTAGTTGTATTTCCATCGGCAGCTTGAGCAATTAAACCTTTATCTAAATTAATACTTTTCGTGGGCAACGGCATATCCGTATGAATTGCTGTTGGGTATCCTTGAGGACGAGATGAACTAACCATCCAATCATAATAATCGCCATACATCCAGACAAGGGCAGCATCTGTTTCTCGGTTAGCAATCATAAAAGGACGAGCGTTATTCTTTTTCGAATCGACTGTGATTTGTTCTGAAGATACCAACTTACCCTTTTTATGTACCATATATTTTTTCAGCTCATAAACTCGACCATATTTTCCATCAACAGGCACCGAAGCATAGATTGCGCAATCATTATTCTTATCTATTGCCATACCTCCGCTATAACATTTTTCAATATTCGGCGTTTGATGAAAATGCCCTCCGGCATGAGTCAGGAAAGTTTTTTGCCATGCTTTGCCCGTCCAACTCAAGCGATAGTAATCATGCAAACTTTTATCCTCGTTGATAGTAACTTCGGCAATTACCGGTCTTTCTTTCTTATCTAAAACAACTTCCCAAAGCCAATTGCGCCCGGGGGTATCATCGGCAACAGCATATGGATAAGCTTTTTTATATTCCTTCGTGGCATCTACATCATGTAACACTGAATCGCCGACTATTGCAAGTGTATTTCCTTTTATATCTTTAAGCTCCTTAGTGTTAATATCAATGTAGTTCAGATATATGTAATTTATGCTTTGATTGTCGGGATGCGTTGTGGTGTATGCCAAATAAATTTTATCTTTTCCGTTTGATACATATTTGGCATAAGGGCGAGTTCCCCCTTGCCCTTTTCGGGAACGCACGATTTGATACGCTCCCCAATCGATACTCACCTTATCTTCTTTGTCGGGCATTGTCATTCGGGCAATAGTTGGATGCCAACCAATTCCTCTCCAACATAAATAGATGTGATTAGGGTCATCCGACAAAATAAATGGTGAAGGGTAGGTGGTATTATTTTTTGTAGTCAACCTAATTTCTTTTCCCAAGGTAGTTATATCTCCCGGTTTCTGCGAAATTCGATAATAAAAGCATGGTTCATCCGTATGACGAGAATAAAAAATCATGATTCGCTCATCGGGAAGTACTAAAAAAGTAGGATTATCATGGTCATCAGGTTGAAAATACGAACGAATAAGCACTTCATTCGTTGTATTAGTGATATGATCTACTTGTGTAGCCTTAAT
Organism: Mangrovibacterium sp.; assembly: GCA_047975205.1. GTDB lineage: Bacteria > Bacteroidota > Bacteroidia > Bacteroidales > Prolixibacteraceae > JBKEDC01. Next base: position 46,236 of record JBKEDC010000021.1, read on the forward strand.
ATTCCCATGAACATCAATGTAACCGATGTAGGTACTGTTTATTGTTCCCGATGTATTCTCATAGTGCACAGCTCGGGGGTCGGCAAACCAACACCATGCGCCTTCTTCAGTAACGGTTGAACCTTTATAAGCATATGCTCCGGAAGAAGTTATCAATAACAATATGATAATCAAATATTTTTTCAACATGATATATTCTAATTTATTTTACGTAATTAAAAGTTATTATTCAGCAATGAGAATTGATTTATCGCTACATTTCCAAGCATAGCAGTTTAATGAATTAACAGTAGCTCAATCTTCATAACAAAAATATCATATATCATTTTTTAACAATAGTAATATCTCTTCATTTCCTGTAATTTTCTCTATTGTATTATATTTTTTCAAACAGAAATGATACTTTTTCGACAATGAGCAGGCTTTGACCTATATGCATTATGAAAATATTATCTAAATACAATAAATCAAAACGTTTCAACAAAAGAGAATAAAATTTAGATTGGAGATATCAGGCGAGAAACACAGATTGTGTTCTTTTCTTAAGGAGAATTACACCAAAAAGTAGTTGGGGTGCTTATATTTTCACAAGGATGAGATAAAATAGACTCAATTACATCCATTCCTCATTGAGAATTGCATCGAAAAGCGATTGGAAAGCTTTATATCTTCATTGAAATACGACAAAAAACACTAATTATGCTCATAATTCACCAAGAAAGAAGCAAGAAAACAATACAACAAACTAGAAATCAGACAAATGACAAAAAAAACAAGGGAAGTATCCTGTAATACTTCCCTTGTTAAAATAACGCTGTTTTTCATAAGATACAGCGTTATATTTAATCAAGCTATTCTATTGCCGAAGATCCTGATTCTGTCGACCAATAAGGATTTTGGTATATTGGAGAATCTGCAACTCCTCCCGTTACTTGAAATTCTTGGAAATTAACCGGTTCCAGATAGTGGGCATACATCCATGTCAATCCATTAAATCCGGCTTGTCCGCTGTATCTTTCATGAGGACGCAGATATTCGCTTGTTGATTCCGGAGAAACATTAGCATCACTTGTGCCATCAGCTAATAATGGGTCATTACTATGCTCGCCACCTGTTCCTAAAGTATAATCCCAATTTTCCATTGGTGTATTCCACAAGTGAATACCTTCGGTATGATAAGGAGTTACTTTTAACTGATCCATAGCTCTCCAACGACATAAATCCATATATCGCAAACCTTCAGCCATAAACTCACAACGGCGTTCCCTGCGGATATTGTATAGCGTAGGGTCAATCAATACACCTGCAGTATATGCTCCCCAGTCATTTTTAGCCTCTTCGGTCATGTCAGTAGCTGCAATAGTAGCATCAATGTCTTCGCTAACACCGGCTCTTCTACGAAGTGCTTGCCAGTATGTGCGGGCATCAGCATCTAACGTTCCCTTTAGTTCATAGCTTGCTTCCATATAGTTAAGCAAAGCCTCAGCCGATCTAAAAGAAATAGCAGCAGTGTATCCTCCACCGTTGTTATATTGCAATTTATCATAAGAGCCTCCTTTTCTCAATGCGTATCCTGTGGAATATCCTCGATCAGAATCGCCAACTGTTAATTGAGGAATAGGCTCTGTAATCACCGCATCAGAACCTTCTGATGAATCTAAGTTATACAGCACATTTTTTTGTCCGGGTTCTTTAAGGAATATGCTCAATCGAGGGTCTCTATTGATACGAACGGCAGCAATGGTAGTATCTCCATGGTAGTATCCGTCGCCATATGCACAAGTTCCGTGCGTATATATCGGAGTTCCATCTTTCATTAGAAAGCTATTCACTAAACCTTTAGTAACACCAACTCGATAGTTTCCTCTACTAGCCATGAGGTTCACATTATGTGTAGAAATCGATCTGGCATATTGTCTCCACAACATTACTTCGCTGTAGCCCGATAAATCTTCGGAAGCAAACATTTCGTGAAACGGATTTGCTGCATCGCTTGCCGATTGCTGAACTTCTCCGGTATTCTCGGTTAATGAACCGGCGTATTTATCAGCTACTTGTTTTGAAGCATCTATTGCCTGATTTAAGAAATATTCAATCTCAGCATCAATGCTTCCACTAGGGTATTCATAATCTGCATTATAATCTTTAGTAGCTCCCGGCCAACCGTCGCCTTTAGGAACAAAAGGAGTTCCTTTAAAATTCTTCAACCATGTTCCTTCAAATAGAGCTACTCTCGACTTCAATAGCAAGGCTACATCTTTATTCACGCGTGTGGTCGGCATATCTACTGCCGACATATAATAGATGGCACTATCTAAGTCGGTAATAATAAACCTTGCTACCTCATTACAAGGTTTGCGTTTACTTGCCTCAATCAATTCATCTCTATCGTCAACCATAGGCTTCTTAACAATAGGATAATCGCCAAACTCTTGTAGTCGGGCAAAATATCGATATGCTCTTAGGAAATACATTTCACCGATATAGTGCTGTATCTCACTTAAATCTCCGGTAATCGTATTTTGAGAACCCTCCGGGTCATCTCCGTAATTTTTGAATACATTTTCTAAGAAAAAGTTCATGTAATAAATGCGATTAAACGACCAGTTGCCACCCGAAGAAGGAACTAAATACCTATCAGTAGTATATTTATCATCTGCCGTAACGCCTATTTGATTATCGGTTCCACTATCCCAACCATACATGCCATAATTCCATTGGCTGTCGTGTGATGGTAGAATTTGAGGGTACAAGTCATTTAAATTAGCTTCTAATTGCGACGCTTCTTTAAAATAATGTTCGGGCGATATCTCCGATATCGGTTCTCTGTTTAGAAAATTGCTACAAGATGCCATACTACCTAGCAATACGGTTATTAGCAATAGCTTTAATGTTGTTATATTGAGTTTCATTTTTTTATTCCTTGTTGATTAAAACGTTACGTTAAGCCCCATTGACCATGTGCGACTAAGAGGATAGTGGTTGCTTAGTGTTTCCGGATCGTATAGCTTAGAAAGCTTGGTACCTGTCCAAAGATTTTCACCTGAAACATACAATCGTAGTTTACTGATTCCAACACGCTCCATCATGGAAGAAGGGAAGGTATATCCGAATTGCAAATTTTTCAAACGAATATACGAAGCATGCTGAAGGTAACGCGTTTGTGTTTGTTGGTTTTTATTGGTATCGAAAATAGGACGAGGATAGTATGAATCTGTATTTGCATCTATCATATGTCCGTTCAAACCAACAAGATCTTCTCTAAAGTAATCATTGTGTTCGGCAAGCCCGGTCGACCACCATTGGCTTCCATATACTCCCCAAAACATGTTATCAGACAACCAAACATCTCGTTTCATGGTACCTTGGAAAAAAGCCCTGATATCAAAACCTTTCCAACTTGCATTTAAATCTAAACCGAATTGGTAACGCGGTGTATCATTACCTATAATTTTCATGTCACCCGGATTCTGAACAGTTTCTTCTCCTTTGGTTATACCCGGATTTCCGTCTAAATCAGCATACATAATATCACCAGCTCCCCATTCACTACCTAGAGCACTTTGTCCGCCCACAGCTTCCAAGTGTTTATTCATTTCATCTTGCGTTTTAGCAATACCTACGGTTTCATATCCCCATATATCGCCAATCTTTCCACCTTCATAGTAGTTTGAAATAGAGTTAGTAGGGTTTCCCGGATAACGAGTAATAGTGGTTTGCGCATCTGACAGCATAAAACTCACACCATAGCTAATTCCATTCTTCAACTCATCATTCCAATGAGCTGAAAGTTCCCAACCGCTTGTTTTAAGGTCGGTATTATTCGTATTGGGTTGTGCAATTCCCAAAATAGATGGCAATTGAGGTGCAGGACCTACCATATTGTTAGTACTACGAGTATATACATCTAGCGACCCGGTGAATCTGTTGTCAAATGCTCCCCAATCTAAACCAATGTTCCAACTGCTGACAGTTTCCCATGTTAGTGTGTTACTCACCAATGCATTTACCCACGAAGTATTTGTTTTTCCTCCGTCTTGCAGCCAAGTACCGTAATTAGAGTTTACGGTCATGGTGCGATAAGTAGGATACCATGAACTTGTATTCTGATTTCCTAACTGACCATAAGAAGCACGCAACTTAAGCGTACCTACTTTATCACTCAAAGATTCCCAAAATTCCTCTCTAGCTATGTTCCAACCTAAAGATACTGATGGAAAGAATCCCCAGCGATCTCCTTCTCTAAATCGAGAAGATCCGTCGTATCTCATGTTTACCTCAGCAAGATATTTTCCGTCATAATTGTAATTAATACGACCAAAGAAACCGGCTGTTGCCCATTGTCCTTCATTACCCGACACTTCCGGGTTCAATAAGTTTCCTGCTCCGTCTAGGCCATCAGTCAAATCAATCTGATCCATATCTTCAATTAACAGGCCATAGGCTTTTGCACTCATGAAGGTTCTGTCGAATAATTCGGATTGGAAACCGCCCATAAGTTTAAAGTTATGCTTATCGTTTAATGTGAAGGTGTAATTTGAATAGATGTTTATATTCGTGTAATTATCTTTTTGATCATCCTGATATATACTTGATGTTCCATTGGTATCTACAATGTTTCCGGCAACATCATGATTATAGGTAGGAAGACTCGTTTCTTTTACATTCTGATTACTCGTGCTATAGTTGAACTCAATGTGCGTATCCCAATTTGTCATAGGCTTAATAACCAATGCTCCTTGATAATACATTTGATCGGTTATTACATTTCTGTTTCCTCCTTCGGCTAGAGACATAGCCGGAGTTTGGGCGTTGCTATTGTGGAAATAACCATTTTCATCATATATTGGTAAGTTTGGCCATGTTTGACGACCTACTTTCTCATAGAAGCTCCCCTCATTGTAAGAGGTTGGACGCCAATTATCTGTACGAATAAATCGGGTGCTAAAGTTGAAATCTAACCAAGAGGCTAGTTCTGTGTTGATTTTAGCAGAAATATTATATCTGTCTAAGCCATCATCGCCAAAGTTCAACAGTCCGTTTTGATTTAAGAATCCCAAAGATGCATAATAAGAGGTTTTTTCGGTTCCTCCGTTAATGCTCACATTGTGTTCTTGTGAAAAAGAGTTTTCTTTATACAACTCTCCATACCAATCGGTATTGGCATAAGCGGTTGTAAAGGGGTCGCCGGCAGGTTTACCCCAAAGATTACCATCGGTAGGAAGCCCTCCGGTTGAAGTACCTCCTGCGGCTTGAAAATCTAGCATTTGTTGCATAACCGAAGCTGAGAAAACAGCCCCTTGTCCGGCATTAGATGCCGCTTGATTGAAATAGTTGGCGAAAGTATATGAATCCATTTGCTTGGGTAAGTTAATCGGACTAGACAAGCGGAAGCTGTTATTGTAGTTCACTCGTGTCTTTCCTTTTTTTCCCCTTTTGGTTGTCACCAAAATAACGCCAAATGGAGCTCTTGAACCATATATAGACGATGCGGCAGCATCTTTTAGTACCGATATATTATCAATATCTTCCGGATTAATTGTATTTAAATCACCTTCCATTCCGTCAATTAAGATAAGCGGGCTGGCACTCGACCCTTCGCCAATCGTTCCTTCTCCCCGAATGGAAATACTCATACTTTTATCTAATGCTCCGTCAGAGGTTGACAATTGCAACCCGGGCACCATACCTTGCAAAGCTTGCGTAGCGTTTGTAACCGGACGAGATTGGATGTCTTTTGCTGTTGCAATACCGACAGAACCCGTCAGATTGACTTTTTTCTGAGTACCGAAACCAACAGCCACAACTTCATCAAGCCCGATATTTTCAGCTTTCATTTGAATATCAATCGTTGGATGACCATTCACCGGTACATCCTGAGGGGTCATACCTATGAATGAAAAATGGAGCACTGCACCGGCAGGCACATTACCCAACGAATAATTTCCGTCAATATCAGTTACTGCACCATTAGTTGTGCCTTTAACTACAACAGTTACACCGGGCAGAGGAATTTTCTTTTCATCAACTACCTTACCTTTGATAACTTTACCCTGTTGAGCTAAAGCATCGGATACATTTTCTCCATTGCCGTTAGCTACAGCTTCTTGCGAAACTCCTATGCAACATGCAATTAATAGGAACATCGAAACAATCACCTTCTGCATACGTTCCCAAAGAGCGTATTTCTGCGTTATTTTATCTTTCATGAATCATATATTAATTAACTACTTTTTTATAAACTCGCACATAATCTATTTCATACTTCATGGGAAATGCACTTTCATCGGGAGTACCTCCATTAGACCCCACTGCCAGGTTCAACAGGAAGTAAAATTTCTGATTATCAGTAAAAGGGTTTCTGCCATCGGCATTTTTCGTTTCGTTTAGGTTTATATTGTTTAGTAGTTCTCCGTCTAGGTAAATACATACATGGTCTGTTGTCCAATCCATCGCCCACACATGAAATTTACTTGCCCAATCAGGATCTTTTGTTATGAAATGAGCATAAGGCGTTTTTACGCTGTTCCATGCCGGCGTATATGGTCTAGATGTTCCCCACGCTGCATTTGCCAATACGTGTGGCTTATCATTTATTCTATAAAACTCCATAATATCTATTTCGCCGTTATCAGGCCATTCCCCCTCAGTTCCCAAAAGCCAAATAGCTGGCCATGAACCTGAACTTGTATTTATTCGGGCTTTTACTTCATAATATCCTCCTGCCGACCATTCTTGTAATCCTTGGGTAATTAAACATGAAGAGGTGTAATCAATATATTCCCTTGACTTTCGCCATTCATCGCTCCCTTGTTTATAGTCCGGGTTTTTGATCCCATGCTCTTTTCTAGCCTCTATAATCAGCATACCGTTTTTACAATAAGCATTATCCGATTGATACCATTGCAATTCATTGTTCCTGACAAATCCATTTTCATATGTCCAATCATTAGGGTCAGGCAGTCCGTCTTTATTAAACTCGTCATTCCACACCAATCTAAAACCTGCCTTCGTGGTATTTTCTTCCGCAGATTGGGCATGAACGATGCCACACAACAGCAACAAAGCTCCCAAACAATAAACTCTTCGATGTATCTTCATTTCTTTTTTATGTAAAAAGTAAACTAACGTTAGCGTAAATTATAAAAAAAGTAACGTCACAAATTTAAGTTGACATTATGCTTGGCAATAGAACAATTCACTGATTTTACGTAAAGTTTTCACTTTAGTTTTAACTTATTCGACATATTATTGCAATTATTCATCATACTATAATAACTATTACTAGTTACTATAAATTTAATATTATTTGAATAAGCTTAATATCTTAGTAGCAGGCGCATCACCAAATTAACAATAAAGAGAGATGCTAGTTTCCTCCTGTTTTTAAATACAAAAAAAGGATAAATCCGAGTGGATTTATCCTTTTCATTTTATTCAATTCGATTTGTTATTCGTAGCCCATTAGTTTTGTCCATTGTATTTTTAACCAAGTTTGGTTTGATGAAAATTTACACACCCAACCTATGGAGATCTCTGTTTCTTCCGTTAAGGTAAAGGATAAGGTATTACTAATCTTTTTATCATCGCCAACCGATTGGAATGCGATAGCTTCCGAGGTCACTTTATTTACATCTGGCAATTCCGTTCCTGCAGATACTACACAGTATTTATAGGTTTCATCACTTCCATTATGTCCATTATCCGGCATATAATACTCAAATCTATAATCTCCTGCCGGAAGTGTTGTTGTTTGATAAATTTTACCGTTAGGAATAGCCGGAAGATTATCCCAACCCGATTCGAAAGAAAGAACTCCATTCCCATTCCAGCTTAAGGTCAGATTATCCCAACCTCCATATCCTACTCCATCAATAATAACATTCCTCACGTCATCAGAAACCGTCCATTTACTGGGAACAGCCCATCTGTCATCTTTCATTTCTACATATTCATAAGGGCTTGAAGGATTCACTAAATACTTATCTGTAATATCTTTCATGACTGAGATCTCCGTAAAATCAGTATAGAAAGTATCAATGCATGTAGTATCGGGCACATATAATGAACGATATTTCAGCAGTGCTCCGTCCTTATAATTATCTAAAACCAACGCATCACTAGAAGATGCATCTTGCCAAAATACTTCTTCTTCATTACTCGTGTTCGTGTAATAAACTTCCGTACCTATAATACCTTCTAAATAATCTGTTTCCGACCATTCTGCGGTAAGTGTACCATCTTCGTAAATAGGCTGATACATTAATCGATTTGATAGTGAGGCAATATAGCGTGTTCCATAAGATTGAGCTACTGCATATACCGGAACGGAAGTATTTCCTTCTTCGTCATAAGTATATAAAATAAAGTTCCATGTATTTTCTTCTAAACTATCAATAATCATACGCACGGTATCCACTCCTTCTGAGCGATCAACATCCATAAGCATTGTATCTCGATAGTCATTCCAATAAGCCGCCACTTGGGTAATTTTAGGATCTGATATCAAAAGCCCTTGAATCATTACTCTTCGATTCCCGGAAAAAGTTTGTACAGAGTCTACCTTCCCGGTGTATGTAATTTCACCATCGGGAACAAAATTTCGATACTCATCCATTTGCGTACATGCTATTCCGACAAAGGCTAAAGCCGCTATTGCAAAAATTCTTTTTTTAATATATCTAGTAATCATATCTACAACTTTTTACTGTTTAACGTGGATCGCCATAAACTTGAACCTCTGCAACTCCGATATATTTAGTTCCCATCCAGTTCTCTATACAGCGAATTCTTATATACCTCATTTTACCGGCTTCAACATCACATTCCCAATCAAACCCTGCGTTCGCCGTGCTATAGTCCTCATCATTTTGCTCTCCATAAGGCAATCCCGATGGCTTCTCTTGTTCGCATTCTGCAAGTAAAGTCCAACCATCAAAACTACTATCGGTAACATCCGGTACTTCCGAGCGCCCCCAAATTTCAAACTTCCTCATGCACTCCATGTAGTAGTACATTCTGCCATTATAATACTCCGGATAGTCCCATATTTTCACACGACTTATTTTTGCTTGTTCTCCAATATCAAAGCAAAACGAATGATAATCATCATCATATTCCGGCAATGTTAAATAGCACGAAGGCCAACTCATAACATCTCCATCCCAAAGTTTAGCTAAACTTGTTGATGCATGGTGAGGCGCATCACCTGCCATGGAAACACCACTATATTTATTTTTAGGAATTAATGTTTCATATAAAGGGTGAACGGTATCAAATATCGTGTCTGTATAGTTCAGATACCTATCGCGCACCGTGATAGCGTAGTTATAGGTAAGTGTGTCTAACCCTCTAACTGAACTTTTCACATCTGCAGCCGAAGTGTAAACGCTCAAATCACTATTCGCCACCCACGCTCCGTATTGGTCTTTTTCCATAACTTCAATAGCGATATCTGCCTCCGACTCATTTGAGGCAACTAAATTAAAACCGCCAAAACCATCAACTAAATCGACCGTTTCAATTACTCCCCATATCGGACTCCTATCCGGATGAACAAGAACAGATACAGGTTCTGATCTTTGCTCACTCTTTGACACAGCATACAATTCAACCTCTTGTTCCGAGGAATCTCCAAATCCAACAACGGTTACATTATTATTGTATGCCGATGATTTTATTCGATTTTCTTCTCCTGTCCCCGGTAATATATAAACTGCTTCTACATATGCCAAATCTTTACTGTTGGGCAACGTGTATGTTATTGTTGCTTCTCCCGGCTTATTCTCAACTACACAATTTGTTACCACTCCGGGTTTATCTCCAACCGGAGTAAGCGGCTTATTAAACACATCTTCTTCACATGACACAAACAATGTGAGAAACAGAGCTAATACTACTAATGTGTACCTGTTAACTTTATTTTTTTTCATATCAATCTTCTTTATCTGTTTAAACATTACCAACCCGGATTTTGAACCAAGCTTGTATTCTTTAATAAGGCATTATCTTCCATCGGCCACAAGTAATCTCTCGGAGAAATAAATTGCTGCATGTAAATCGTTACCGGTTGGTAATATGCTTCCGCAGTCTTTCCGTAAACATTCCATCCTTGTATCGGCTGATTCAGATACTGTGTAGCCAGCTTCCAACGGCGTAAATCCCAGAAGCGTTTACCTTCAAAGGCTAGTTCAATCATACGTTCTTGCTGTATAATATCCCTCATTCCTTCTTTTGTTGTAAACTTGACCGGATTCGTAGAATATTTTGTCCAAGCATCTTTAACCCCCGGAATTCCTGCCCTTTCTCGCACCTCATCAACATAGGTAAAAACGTCTCCTACGGGACCGGAATATTCATTTAAACATTCGGCATACATCAGGTACAATTCTGCTAATCTAATTTCCGGCCAAGGGTAATTTTTATAGGTCACTCCTGAAGTACTTAGCGATTGATTCCAATCTACACATTTCTTAGCAAAATATCCGGTAATATTGTTGTAGAATGAATTATTAGCTCCGGAATAATCAAGGTATTTCGCTTTAATAACCCAAGTATTCTTATCGGAGTTAGACGGACTATCTTTTTTGTAATATATAGAGCCGTCAAATGCAAGATGTGCATAAAACCGAGGCTCTCTATCGAAGTTAAGTCTTGCTGTTGTATAACCCGACTCAATGTAATACTGATGGTCATCTCCTGCTGTTTCTAAATCAGCATAGTTATTAAAATCAAGCGTTTTATCTTTATCAATAGGCACTCCATTTCTGGTGTAATACATTTTAGCAACCTTTAAAGGAGCCGCGATCGTCGATCTTCCATCATCTTGCCCATATTCTACACTCGTGTGAGGCATTGCTAGTCTCTGCAAGTCTTGGGTATTTGAATTTGGATTACCCCAAATGATTTCACTATTCCATCGTTCACAAACTGCTTGATTTATAGATAATATGGTAAAAGTTGTATCTGATAATTGATACGAATGATCTGTAAAATGATACAGTGCGGCACCATAAGACTCTGCAATATCTATTGCCTCTTTAGCTGCATCGGCAGCCTTTTTCCATCGTTCTGCATCATAAGTCTGATTAAAAAAGTTAACTCCATTCTTATCTACGAAGGAACTATAATCAGTATTTCCATTAAACAGCGGGCTTGCCCAATACATCAACACCTCTGCTTTTACTGCCAATCCTATAGGTTTAGTTATCCGCCCCAATTCTGTAGCTTCATCTGTTATACGATCAGGAAGATCGGGAATTGCTTTGTCCAATAAATCAACAATAAAATTCACCACATCATCTACCGGATCTCTACTCACACTCACCTCATTCTCATCTGCATCAATCGGTATTGCCGTGTCCATAATTGCAATTGGTCCATATCGCCTAAAGAGCATGAAATGATAATATGCTTTCAGAAATTCAACCTCTGCTAACCAACGCACACGTTCAGATTCTTCCAAGTCAAGTACCTTACCTCTATCACTCACATTATCTAAGAAAATATTACAATGACGTATGCCATCATACAAAGGATATAAGTCATTTAATCCTCCTCCATCATAATTACCATCCCATGCATTTTGATAGGTATTCGTCGTACGCTGATATCCCCTTGCAATTTCAACAGACCAAGAATGGAATCCTGTATTATAAGGAGCCCAAGCTTCATCTCCTCCAAAATGAGCCACATTGCGCCAAGGGTCTCCTCCTTTAGGAAGATATGAGTAACACGTAAATAAATACTTCTCCGCTTGATATCTCAAATTAAAGGCATTGTCAATAGTTGCCACATTATCCGGCACTACATCTAAGAAATTACAAGATGTCATCCCTCCCATTAAGATAACTGCCAAAATCACAATGCGTTTATATGTTTGTTTTATATATTTCATTTCTGTATATTAAGTTGTTATAACGAAAGTTGAAGCCCAATATTAAACACTCGTTGCACGGGATAACCTAACCCACTACCGCCCATTTCGGGATCCCAAAGCTTAAAGTTACTTATGGCAAATAGATTGGAAGCGTTTAGATAGACTCTCATGCTACCTATATTCCATCTTTGCATCAAGCTTTCAGGCATATTATATCCTAATTCAATATTCTTTAATCTCAGGAATGACCCGTTACGCATCCACCAAGAAGATTGTTGGTTATTATTCTCAATAAAATAGTCACTTAAGCGAGGCCAAAAAGCATATGAATCACGGTTTGTTTCCGACCAATGCGATTCTGCCACTGCTGTAAGTAATCCATTCTGAGCACCTCCGTTCAACACAAATGGAGAAATGTTTTCCGGGTTAATAAAAAATGAGCTACGAGCAGATCCTTGGAAGAATATACTAAAATCCCAATTTTTATAACCTATAGTTCCACCAAATCCATATACGATTTCAGGAGTAGTAGGTAAACCTAAAGGCACTTGGTCTGCATCATTAATCACCCCATCTCCGTTCATATCATGATACTTAATATCTCCCGCCACGTAATCACCAAATTGAGTCGGGCTATTATCTACCTCCGATTGGTCAATAAATAATCGTTCAGCAATATACCCATACTGTTGAGACGTTGGATTACCTATTTTAGAACGATATTGCTGCCCCGTCAGATAATTTACCTCGTCATATTTCAATATTTCACTTGTTGCATAAGTAAAGTTTCCTCTTAGTTGAGCATAAAATCCATTATTCCAGAACTTATTATAGTTCACGGTAAGATCAATACCCTTTGTTGCAGCTTCGCCAAAATTAGACTCCGGGATTTGCTGAAGTCCCAACGAGCTTCCAATATAAGAACGAGTTTGAAGTATGTTCGTACGTTTTTGGTGATATATCTCAGCTGTTACAGCCAGTGTTTTCCAAAATTCTAGGTCTAAGCCAAGGTTAAGCTGAGTTGATTTCTCCCAACCAATATTCTCATTTGCATAGCGATTAATAGAAACTCCATTTTGACTATATCCCCAGTCCTCACCAAAGGTAGCTCCATAGTTTCCATCATCTAGATTAACCTCCGACAGATAGAAGAACCTATCAGAATCTGACCCGATTTGATCATTTCCGATAATACCGTATGTAGCGCGGATTTTAAATAAATTCATCCAGTTTTTTGCTCCTGCAAAGAAGTCTTCGTTACTGATATTCCATGCTACACCAAACGAAGGGAAGAAACCGAAACGACTTTTCTCGGCGAATTTCTCTGTACCATTATAACCGAAGTTGAACTCAGCCATATAGCGAGAATCATAATCATATGTAAAACGACCCGACAATCCCATATTACGTTTAGGCAGTGACTGCTGCAAGCTGCCGGAGTTACCTGCCTGGTAACTAGACATCAAGAATAGCAACATACCGGTAACAGAATGCTTCTCTTTAAATGTGCGACTGTAATTAAGGGCCGATTCCATGTACATCAGGGAATTAATATCCTTTCCACCTTCATCATAACTTAGGTATTCTCGTCCCACTTCGCCAACCGAATTTTCTCCACCGTCATTCAGCACATTTAATATCACATCTCCACTTGCCGGATCTTCTGTTGCTTGATAATAAAAGGGATTATATTTTCGTGATACTTGGTAGTACGAATAACGCTTTACATATGCCATCATACGAGCACTCAATCCTTTCGTAATTTTATTCAAATCTTGCTTGATTTCAAACTGCGGCATAATATTCGATTTATTATACTGTTGATAACCACGCACCATCTCTGCATATGGATTTGTTAACAGTGTTGTACTTCCCCTAGCCGCGACTGCTCCTCCAAAAAGCGGATGCGTTGTGTAAGGTTGCATTGAGGTAGGATAAACCGCCGGGAACATAACCGGATTAGACCAAATAGCTCGATTAAAACTTGCAGAACCGCCACCAACCGGACCATTATAATCGTCAAATTGTGCATACATTCTAATAATAACCTCTGTTGTGGGAGTTATATTCAGGTTTATATTTGTACGAACAGAATAATTGCGGAGCTTAATATTACTGTTAAAATCATTTATAGGGTCAACTTGCAATACTCCATTATCTACATTGTAAGTTCCCGCCACATAATACCTTGCTTTTGCCGTACCCCCACTTACGCTCAAGTTCAAAGCCTGATTCATCGTAAATGGTTTGATTAATTGATCAATCCAATTATTACTTGGATACAAATACGGATTAACTCCCGCAGCTGTATTGTCAATTTTTGATTTGCTATAAGGAAGAATTGCATATGGATCTCGAGTAAGTGCAGCTTCATTCGCCAAATTCATATAAGTAATATTGTCTGCAAGTTGAAAGTTTCTGGTATTGGTAGAAACCTTATTTTCAAAACGGAAATCGAACTTTGTTTTCCCAGCTTTACCCGATTTAGTAGTAATCAACACAACACCATTTGCGCCGCGTGCTCCGTACACGGCTGCCGCTGCCGCATCTTTTAACACAGAGAATTGATCAATATCATCCGGCTGCAATCTCGCCATATCTGTAGATGTAGATTCTATCCCATCAATCAGAATTAAAGGATCCACTTTCCCCGAACCAAAGGAACTAAGTCCTCTAATGAAAAATTCTGCGTTATCCTCACCCGGTTCTCCGGAGCGTTGATAAGAAATCATACCGCTTACGCGACCTGCCAATGCCGTGGTCAAGTTGCTTGAATTGGTCTTAAGCTCTTTTGAACTGATAGTTGAGATTGCACTTACCATGCTCTCTTTCTTTTGCTTTCCGAAACCAACAGCAACTACTTCATCAAGATTTTCCGTATTTGAAAGAAGCGATACATCAATTTTCTTCTTGTTTTCCACCAATATCATCTTCGACTTCATACCGATAAACGAGAAGTTCAATGCATCTTTATCGCTTGCCTTAATAACGTATTTACCGTCGGCATCGGTAACAGTAGCGATTTGAGTTCCTTGAACCACCACAGTTACTCCGGGCAGCGGCTTTCCTTTCTCGTCTACCACTTGTCCGGTTACGGTTCTTTTCTCCGCCTGTTCTTGTTTTTCGCGAGCAAATTCCATATTACTCACAGCCGTAGCGTTTGGAATGCCTATCGTCATTACTAACAAGAGTAATAACCCGGCTTTGAGGTGCAATTGCCTAAAAAAACATCTTGCCTCCTTGCCATAATTAAAATTTAGATTAACGTTTTTCATACACGATAGATTATTTAACAATTTTCTTTTTTTACAAATTAACCGCTTAGTAACACAATATCCTTACAATACTCTAGCATTCAAATCATATCAAGATAAACTAACATCATTATTAAATGATATTCGAATAAATATTCATCTATTGCAATAGACTACAAGAAAAATTCCATTAGTAAATGCCCGTTTAGAAGATGATTTGGTTAAAAGTTTATTTTATTATTTATAGTTGTTTGCGAAATCTCATTTCTTACAGGTTAAAGCATCTGTCAGACAAATGTGCTATTATCGGAGTTGTTCCCAGATATTTATTTAATATTATTAAATTTTACACATAAATATCTCTCGGCTGCCGTCATTAAAATACTGTTTATAAATTAATAGTTAACCATAGCTTAATTTTTCAATTCAAAGATATCGTATCAAACATGTATTTAGTTAATGAAATCTTGTCGTTTATTGTCACTTTTTAGATATTCATTGTATTTTTTCAATAAAACATTGCACTTTTTCGATTTACGTAGGTTTTATTCAGGTGGAATAAGAATTAAATGTTATTAAATCATCACCAAAAATCACATAGATTACATAAGCATTTTTACATTTTTTGATGATGATAAAGATGTACAATACCACATCATTGCTTGCATATACAGAATCAGGATTTAAATTCACATGACTAAATCAATCCCTCTGAAAATTAAGTCTATATTTGCCTAGGTTTGCAGTATCTTTTAGAGATGTGCAAACCATATTTATTATGATAGTTATGGATAAGGATTTATTAGCCTACTTCAGTGGCTTTATTACGGAAGAACGAAATTCTTTGTTCAACAAAGTACTGGATGAGCGTACACGCTATATCACTATAGCCCTTGAGAACATATATCAACCCCAGAATGCTAGTGCTGCTATGCGATCTGTGGATTGTTTTGGTTTGCAAGATGTGCATGTCATAGAAAACTCAAATAGTTTTGAGGTGGATAGAGAAGTAGCTATGGGATCTACAAAATGGTTAAATGTATCCCGATACAATAAAGGAAAAGATAACACTTTAGAGGCTATAAAAAATTTACGCACTAACGGGTATCGCATTATAGCCACAACCCCGCACGAGGGCGACACCAACTTAGAAGACTTTGATCTAAGCAAAGGAAAAGTTGCTTTATTCTTTGGCACTGAACTCACCGGCATTAGTGATACGGTAAAAAATGAGGCTGACGAATTTTTGAAAATACCCATGCACGGGTTCACTGAAAGCTTCAACATATCTGTATCGGCATCTGTTATACTGCATCATTTAACATTAAAACTTCGTCAATCTGATATTAACTGGAAATTGTCAGAAGAAGACAGATTAGCTGTTAAATTAGAATGGATGCGACGATGCATAAAGTCATCTCCCTTAATAGAACAAGAATACTACGATAAGTTTAAACAAAAATAGCCCGATTATGAGTGTTTTTTTAGAACGTTTTGCCGATATTAAAATATTACGCTACCAATTGCCCCATTTTGAACAGTTGAGTTTAAAGCAAAAATTATATATATATCATCTTAGTGAAGCTACATTGTGCGGTCGAGATATTCTTTTCGATCAAAACAATCAGTACAATTTACGCATTCGAACCCTACTTGAAAGCATTTATAATACCTACCGAGGGGATCGCCAGAGTGAAGCCTTTTTAAATTTTGAAGTCTATCTCAAACAAGTTTGGTTTGCAAATGGCATTCATCACCACTACTCTACAGAAAAGTTTCAACCTGCATTTACTCCAAATGATTTCAAAGTTTTTTTATCAGAATCCACTTATGAAAACAAAGATATCTCATTGTTAACCAAGATTATCTTTGACCCTAAAATCGACGCTAAACGAATAAGTCTAGACAGCTCAAGTGATTTACTACACAATTCTGCCATGAACTACTATCAAGGAGTCACACAGCAAGAAGCCGAGAAGTATTATACACAATTGCGTCATGATTACGGTGCTAAAGCTCCGGCATTTGGATTGAATTCTACTCTAGTAAATAGAAATGGAGAATTGCATGAAGAGACATGGAGCTCACAAGGTAAATATGCAAAGCCCATCCAAGCTATTACAAAGCATTTAAATGAGGCTTTACTGTATGTGGAGAACGAAAAGCAACGGAAGATTATTCAGCTACTAATTAAATTCTACGAAACAGGCAACTTGGAGATTTTCGACAAATATAGTATCGCTTGGACAAACGAAAATGACGGATCCGTTGATTTTGTAAATGGCTTCATAGAGGTTTACGGAGATCCTCTCGGCATCAAAGGAAGTTGGGAAGCAATTGTGAACTATAAAGATGAAGAAGGAAGTAAGCGATCTGAGATATTATCAACCAACGCTAATTGGTTTGAACAAAATTCACCCACCGATTCTAAATTCAAAAAAACGGAAGTTAACGGAGTATCAGCTAAAGTTATTCATGTAGCTATGTTAGGCGGCGACTGCTATCCGGCCACACCTATTGGTATCAACCTTCCCAATTCCGAATGGATTCGTGAGCAATTTGGCTCAAAATCAGTAACCATCGAAAATATTACACAGGCTTATTTTGCCGATTCTTTAGGCAATGGGATGGCCGAAGAATTTTCAGCCAGCAAAGAAGAAATTGAGCGAGCTAAAACATACGGTGAACTAGGCAGCAACCTGCATACTGATTTACATGAATGTTTAGGTCATGGTTCGGGAAAAATGATGCCGGGTACTAAGCCTGAGGATTTAAAAAACTATTACTCGACCATCGAAGAAACTCGCGCTGATCTATTTGCCTTATATTACATAAGTGATCCTAAACTAATCGAATTAGGATTAGTGCCATCAGAAGAGACTGGGAAGGCTGAATACGATTCATTTATGCGTAACGGGTTACTTACCCAATTAACTCGCATTGTGCTAGGAAAGAATCTAGAGGAATCACACATGAGGAATCGCCAACTTATAGCAGCTTGGGCATATAAACACGGACAGTCAGATAATGTAGTTGAATTGTTTAAACGAGAAGAAAAAACGTACATAAGAATAAATGACTATTCTAAGTTACGTCACCTATTTGGTGAGTTACTTCAAGAAATTCAACGCATAAAATCAGAGGGCGATTATGAAGCCGCTAAATCATTGGTGGAAACTTATGGCGTACAAATTGACTACGCATTGCACAAAGAGATATTAGATCGCTTTAAAGCTTTAAATATTGCTCCATATGCAGGTTTTGTGAACAATGAATTTATATTGATTCAGAATGAAACCGGTGAGATTACGGACGTGAAAATAAAAGAAGCCGACAGTTACACCGCTCAGATGTTGAGGTATAGCACTGAGTATAGCTTCTTATAAGGAAACTGACAGCATTCATCTTTATTAGGGTGAATGCTGTCAGTTTAAAACATGTACCCGACAATCTATTACATCTTTTTAATAAGTACCACGGCATAAGTAGATATACCATCTTCTGTTCCTTCAAATCCCATGCGTTCAGTAGTAGTAGCTTTTATTGATATTAAATCTTCATCAACAGCTAAAATCTCAGCTATACAAGCTTCCATCTGAGGAATAATCGGTTTTAGTTTCGGTTGCTCAGCAGCAATCGTAACATCAATATTACCTAAGGCATAGCCTTTAGCTTCCACCAACTTCATACATTCCTTAAGTAGTAGTTTGCTGTCTGCATTCTTATATTTAGGGTCGGTATCAGGAAAATGATAGCCTATATCTCGAAGTTTTGCCGCTCCTAATAGTGCATCGCTAATTGCGTGCAATACCGCGTCGCCATCAGAATGTGCCACAGTACCTTTATAATGTTCAATATTTACACCCCCCAGCCAAAGACTTTCACCTTCTGCAAGACGATGCACATCAAACCCAAAACCAACTCTAAACATAATACAATTTATTAAACCTATCCACCGAAATCAAACGACAAGGTAAATCGAATAGTATTTTCAAGTGGACTGGTAGTTGAAAGTGTGTACAAATAACTCATGTCAAAGGTAAAAGAATATAAGGTAAGACCCGCCCCGAAAGTCAAATATTTTCTACCTCCTTTGTTTTCATTTTCATTAAAAAATCCGGTTCTTACCGCAAATTGATCATTATACATATATTCTACTCCAATTGAACTTGTAATCTCTTGGAGTTCTTCTTTTAATCCTCCCGGGGCATCAGTGAACGAACGAAAAATAGAACCCATAACGCCATAATCAGAAGTGTGATTGGTGGCAATGATAATATCATCATTGGTTGTTGAACTTACGTAGTTAGTCGTTGGCACCATCAATTTATTAAAATCCAGCGAAAAATTAATTTTATTATATCTGTCAACTGACAGCTCATAAGCCCCTCCTATACGCATATTAGCCGGCAAATAATTTTTTGTCACACCATCATCATAAGAAATAGGAGTGCCTATATTGGAAAATACGGCGCCAAGATTCCATGCATTACTCCGGCGCCCTCTTCTAGTTTCTTTGCGATAATAAAAAGCAATATCGGCAGCAAAAGCATTGGTTGGCGACATTTCAATACCTCCAACAGAACCTGAAGCCATATCTGAACGAATGTAGCGTAAAACCACAGATCCCGACCAACATCGGGAAAGTTTAATAGCATAAGCAAAATCAAGCGCAAATTCATTCGGGTTTTGGTAAGATTGCAGAATCCCCTCCGCATCATAAAAAGGCATCGAACCGTAAGAAAAATAACGCAAAGAAGTACTCAGTGTTTGATAATCTGCAATATGTGCAAAATAAGTAAGATACGATAAACTCATATCACTAACTACACTGCGCATCCATGGAGAATATGACAAACTTAAACCCATTTCTTGCTCAAAAAAGGCGTATTTAGCCGAATTCCAATATTGTGAATTAACATCAGGAGATGTAGCAACTCCGGTCTCTCCCAAGGCTGCACCCCTAGAATCGGGCGCTATGGTTAGAAATGGAACCGCGGTGGATATAACATTTGAACCCGTTGCAGACTGCGCTCTAAGCTGATAGCTATTAAATCCGAATAAAAGTAAGGTAATGAAAAGTAAAAGTTGTTTCCTCATATAACGAGCTTTTATGTTTGCGAATATACATCAAAAATTATCACTTATTAACTTTTACATGGATTATTTACAAACAAGTAAACGATTGAGACTTAAAATTCACAGAAATAAATCTTTACAAATCTTAAGTCTCAATTAAAAAAATCACTCTTATTTTAGAAAGGTAAAGCCATCTTAATTTTTATTCCAAAAGCTATTGGGCGTACTTTATCTACAAGAGGTTTTGTTGAAGTATCCGTATATTCAGAACCCAACACTCCATTCATAACGAAGCAATTTTCTTCGGCAACATCATAATTTACAAAATGACCAGAAATATTCGGTTGCGAATTAGTTAATCCGTAATCAAAATATAAACCGGTATACAAATTAAACTTCTCTGATATCCTCCATTTTACGCCTGTTTCCAATGACAACATAGCAGATAATCTTAAATCCAAATCATATTCCTCATTCAGCGGATAAAAAGTACCGAATCCTTTATAATTTAGATAATCGTATGTAACGTCTAAATCCGGATAATATCCGGTATTAAACACGGTTGGCTTATCCACTGTATATTTCGATACCAGCGGTATACCTATCTTCATACCTCCGGAAACATAAAAACCGGTTTTATTTCCAATTACCAACTCATACTGAGCCATTATTGGAATATTTAGATATAATGCTTGTTGTGACTCGGTATATCCGGCAACATTTGTAGTGAACACAAAATCGTATTCTCCATCATTTGCACTATACGAATCAGAAAAATTACTCCCTTTCATACTCGAATTGTAGCTTGTTATTTCTAGTCCGGTATTGATACTCCAAGTCTTATTGAATTTATAAGCGTATCCCACACCAAAGAGAAATCCGCAAGCTGATTCTGAATCTCCTATTGGGGTATCGTATGACAAGGTGGACAAGCCTCCTCCTCCTGAAATAAATACTTCGTGTTTATTCTCTTTGTTATCTTCTTTTGTCTGAGCAAAGATTGTGGTGGTGCCAACAAACAAAATCATTGTCAGCATTGATATTATATTTTTTATCATAATTGTAATTATTATTTTACAAGAATTTTAATTTGTTCCGAGTAGTCTCCGGAACTCACCTTTACAACGTGCATTCCGCTTGTAGTTGGTGCATTTATCGTAGTAATATTTCCTTGAATATTCTTGCTGTCTATTAAAATTCCTTTCAAATCATACACGCTAACCACAGCATTATGTCTAAAGCTATCTGAAGCTTCTATTTCTATATGTAATAATTGTCCTTTTTGCACCTGTGTCGGATACACTCGAATAGTACTTTCCTTCAGCTCAACAGATGATTCGCAGGTTCTAATCTCTCTTCCGTCATCGGCAAGCAACGCTACGCTATATGCAGCATTAACATCAAGCTTATCCCCATGCTGTCCGGCTGTATAGTACTGCTTATTCGACACCTCAACTCCATCTTTGTACCAAGTATATGCCACAAACCTATATCCCCCATTAGTTGTAGTATTATTATTTATAACCAATACATTATCCCATCGTTGAGCTACAATATCCTCAAATTCCATATATCTGGCTATGTTGATTGTATAGTCGGCTATAATTGTCGGGTCTTCATCATTAACCAATCGGAATTGTGCAGAATAATCTCCCGGTTCATATATTCCGTTTATCACAAGCTGATTATCTGCAAGAGTATTACCATCAATGTCTTGCACAGAAACACCCTCATCGGTTGTTATGTCTGCAATTACCGATGTCATCTCATTACCACAACCCAGAACGTAAGTATCATTAACATCCCATTCCTCGCCATTTAACGTAAGACCTCTAAGCTTCACTGCCTTATCTGTATCAACATCTTCATGGTTAGCTAACTTAGCAATAGATTCTGCATTCATGGCAAAATTATACATCCTAAAGTCATCATAAGTATAATTGGCCCATGCATCTACCCATTGAGATTTCCCTAACCAATTCTGTGTGGTATGTCCCATATCTTTCGGGGTTATACCTGCTGTATTCGTATTATCTTCACCTATTAATTCACCATTGATATAAAGTTTATATGAGGTTGATGTGAATGTAATGGCAAAATGCACCCATTCATCATAAGGTATCTTATAGTCAATTTTATTCTCGTAATTGCTTCCCTCAGCAGGGTTAAGTACAAAAAATACTTTTTCGTCTTTAGAATAAGGAATCATACACATGTAGGATCCTGTTCCATTTCCAAAATCAAACAAACGAGCATTACTGCCACTTTCATGTCCATTTTTAAACCAAGTAGCAATAGTAAATTCTTCAATATCATCAGTCACTCCTTCTTCAAATTCTACATATGATTTATTGGCTGTGTTGATTGATACTGCACCGGTTCCATCAGCACCATCTGCCCATTCAGCACCATTGAAAAGTGTGCCATGATAACCTCCCCAATCGTCATATGCTTTCGTTCCTTCATTTTCATTAAATTCCACCAGCAAGTGATTTCCTGTTGAAGGGGTCGATACAAATACAGTAGAAACAGGTCCTTCACCCAATTCATTAATTCCTTGAACTTTGTAATAATAAGTTTCTCCATTTTCAATATTTTGAGAATCTACGTAACGAGTACCATCAAAATCTGCCGCTATTATCGTATATTCTCCATCTTCTGATGCAGACCTTGATATGATATATTTTGTATCGAATACAAAATCCCATGTCAGTACAGCTGCGCCATCACTCGAAGAAACATATAAACCTTCAACTTCTTCCGGCATGCTTAATCCCGGGGTAACAAGTTCCAATATGGGAGAATCTACTCCTTCACCCGAACTGTTTACTGCCGACAATTTGTAATAATAGGTTGTTTCTTTTTGCAAATCTTCATCAACATAATCCGTGCCCTCGTACTTTTCTGCCAACAACTCGTAGTCTCCATTTTTATCTGTTGCTCGTTTTATATTGTATGAGCGTGCGTTGGCAACTTCTTCCCATGTTAATTGAACCATAGTAGACGATAAAACTTCACCTGTCAATATAGGAGTTCCTGCTGAAGCATCTTTAGCTACAACTAATTCTCGCGAATAGCCCGACTCTGTATCCTTATAACTAAGGGCTTTTACACGGTATTTTGCAGAATTAAATGCCAAACGTTCTATAACTTGAATTGTCTCTCCAACTTCATAATCCTCTCCCAATGTAAATGTTGCTATTTGAACAAAGTCTTCGTCGCTTTCAATTTTTCTTTCCAGCACATACTCTTTGCCGGTTTCCCCATTATGGTCATACCAAGATATAGTAAATTCAGTGTAATCATCAGACAAAGATTGAGTAAGCCATGGCGGAGCAATCTTCCATTGATGATTATATTCATTCGTTTTTTTATAACCTACTCCGGAATTAAATGCCGCAAACATTTCACCTGCAGGGGTTAGTTTACCATTTAATTCCAAAGCTCTGGCATCGTTCACCCAATTATATAAAAACTGATGTTCTACCCAATCATTTCGTTCAAAATAATTAAGCATTTCTTCCATTTTTACTTTTTGTCTTTCCGCATTGGCTGCCGAAAGGGGTAAAGTCACTGTTTGCTCTTCTCCTAAATCATTCAAAATAGGATTTCCATCTACATCTAAGCGAGTTCCTTCGTAATCCGGCCATTTTGATGCATCTGCTGAATTAGTCCAATTCGCTCCGTTATTCCACTCTGTAATCCAAACCGGTCTCTTTACTTCTGAAGCTGATATGTTACCTTTGGCAGCTAAATCAACATTCCAATCCCACCAGCCTGTATTTTGATCTTGATAGGCATGAAAGGCAATAAAATCGACCCTATAATTCAACGTATCACATATTCCGATAAACTGCTGAAGCCAAGAGCTACTGATAGCTGCCGGAGCCGGCGAACCTATGCGTAAACCTGATTTAAACATTTCAGGCCATTGTTTAATTGCATCTACCACCGATAAATCAGCTTGATCGGGTCTAGCCGGTTCATTAAAACCGAGCACATGCGAAACATTTTCAAGTGCATTAATGGACGAAAAACTTGGCCAACCACCATTCTGACGAATAGGCACATATTCTGTATCTGCATTATTTGTATCTCCTCCGGATGACCAATTGTATATAATTGAAGGATTGGCAACAGCTAGGTTTGCAGTTCCCTTTTTAGATGTCCATTCCCATTTAAATGCACGAATAAATGAAACAAACTCTAAACCTTCAGGCATTGTTGCCACTGCCAAATCCTCATCATCGGCAATGAAGTATTTACTAAATCCGGTTCCGTCACTATTATTTGCCAAACCGGCAGAAAATCCTCTTTTGAGTTTAAAGGATTGGATATTATTGTCAAACTTATCCAAGCTATCGTTGTACACCGTAATGGCAAATGATGCAGAATCTCCTGAAAAGTTCGGTTCGGTATATACTGTAACAGCTCTTTGCATCGTGGCTTTCCCATTAGGAATAACAACACACCCGGAACCATATATCGCAAGCCGGTCTTTTTCCGAATCAAAGTTTGCTCCATTAATTTTCACAAGCGAAGTGTATTCAGCTAAAAATTGAGATGGTTGCACTCGCTCCAAGTATAGCCATGCATCATCTGATGTTAAATCGACACTACTATTCCGAAGGGGGTCTAAACCGGTAATGTGCACATCTGATTTTCCGGAAATCACAACATCTGCATTAATGAATCTGGCTATCGAGTAATCTTCATCGGCTATACTTACCGAAGTGTTAGGTAAATCTCCCGATGAAACAGGTGCATATGCTCCGGCGGCGTCAAAAGTTACAGAACTAATCGACATATCAACAGCTCCATCAATATAGTTCTTCCCCACTATGATACGAGGATCTGATCCAAACTTTTTTAACGTCATTTCTCCAATAACCCAGATGCCGCCTCCATCATTTTGAAACATCAAATAATATGTTCCTGCATTTGTTGTTGTAAAAGTAAAACTTTGGTCGCACAACTTCTGCTTACCGTTATTCGATGAACTTGTAGTAGCGTTTGCAATTAAATCATCACCCGTCGTTTCTTGACTTACAGCTCCTTTAAACGTGCCCGATACTCCGTTATTCCAATAGGCACAAATATAAGTAAAACTGTACGTGGTATTTGCCTCCAACTCCACCGGATAATAGTATGAAGATCCGTTCGTAACGCCACTTTCCCAACGGAGCATCAGTAACCAATCATTATAGGAAGATCCATCATAGCTTGCTCCCGAATAATTATTTGTAAAGCGGACTCCATAGCCGTTAGGTTGTTGCCATGGCACACTGCCAGCTCCATTATTTCGCCAACCGGCATCATAAGGTGTTTCTGTTGTTAGATTTCCCCAAACAGAACCGGCTAAATTATCTCCTGTAGTCTGACTGTCAAGATCCGGATTTGTATTTTCCGTCCCATCCGACTCAATATCATACACTGCAGAAATGTTTCGGGTATCAATATAGGTACCATTTTGATAAATATGAACCACATCCCCCTCAACAGCATAGCGAATAGTCTGTTCTTCCGTAGAGGAGAAATTAAGCATGAATATCGATGACAGCGGATTAGACCACTGTAGTTGTTCTGCATTCAATGATGTTCTGAAACCGTTAAAATCCTCCATTCGGACATCAAAATCCATTCCCCGACCCACAGCAGATTTAACCGTAGCTTTCATCTCTAAGGTATAGTTCGATGTTGGCGAAAACGGAATTTCAATAAAATCGGCTTCCGTAGATTTATTGAATGTTGCAGCTCCTTGGAGCCGGATGTCTAAATTCTCTTTCACCTCTAGTTTCGGGGTTTGAGAATTTGAATGCACCGCAAAAGAGAACATTGCAGCACAAGCTAAAATTACGTGTTTTTTCATTCGTTTAATGATGTAAATGTGTATCTATAGTCGTATAATTTTAATTCATATAATTACAAAGAGGCAAGTATATTCATCATCAATACTTGCCTCCTTTTGTTTTATCTAATTCATTCAGCTCCGTCGGTTCTAATTCACATTATCTTCATCGGCAACAGCATCTTCCCAATTGTCCCACACTTTCACACTCGGGTCATAGCCATCATAGCCATAATTCTGAGCCAACGTGCCTTTTGTGTTTGCCGTAATAGCTGAATTAGGTATAGGCCAAACTACATTGCGCTTGTCCATGCTGTATATTTTTTGTCCCCTTTCTTGCGTGATACCTTCCGGATATTGATTGTAGATGGAGTAATGCATCAATCGTTGATACCAGTAGCTGCCACCGGTTTTATCTGTTCCTTGTTGTTTATCCCAATTATCAACACTATAAGTATTACCCCATTCATCAGGCTGACCACTAAGAGCCAAACAATAGGAGATTCGTGTTAATTCCACATTTCTCATTTCCTCCAGATAAAGCTCTCTTCCCCGTTCTGCACAAATATCGCCGATAGTAACTGCAGTATACATTTGAGCAGCTCCGGCTCTTTGCCTGATTTTATTCACATCTTCTGTTGCCCCTGCAATATTCCCTTGATAAAATCTAGCCTCAGCTCGTAACAAATATGTTTCTGCTAAACGATATAAATACATATGTGCCACACTACCTTCAGTAGCTCCGTTAAACTGATTAGCATTTTCATTCGATTCTGCACCATAATCATGATAGTAGATTTTATACAATGGAAAATCAAACCACGTTTGCAAAGAATCTTTTACCAAAGATGTTCCATCGGCAGCAACTTTTTCAAAATGTTGTCCGTAGTATGCTGATGTAGGGTCTTGATATTTGAAATCTTCCATATGCACCCAGTTACCCACTTCGCTATTATGTCTTAAATCCTGATTATCTTCTATACCGTTAACTTTCCACATTCCATCTTGTGCGTAGTTTGACGTTCCAACTACGGCAATACCTCTACCAAAGGCTCTCACATAATCGTATGTAGCATCATAGTTCGCATCGTTTTTTGCATAGTTCAAAGCTCCTCGTTTGCCATCTGGAGTTGTAATATAGGTAGAATGCCAACAAGGTCCGAATATACGCATGGTATTATAAACCATCAGCGATTGTTCGCCTGCATTTGGCATCACCATTAAGGCTTCCGTGTTACTATTTGCAATAATGTTTTCCGGTGTATGCAAATCCCAAATTACATTTCGCGTAATATCCCATGTATTTGAGTTCCCTCCTTTGTCTTCAATACCGAAAGGACTTTCCATTAAAGCATAGCCCGAACTTTCGATTAAAATATTAGCTTGCTCTTCAGCTTCGGCAAACCTTCCCGATGCCAAATAACATTTGATAAGCAATTGGCGACAAGCTGCTTTATTTACCATACCCAAATATTGTATATCGCTTTGATCGGGCACCCACTCTACCGCTTTTTCCATATCTTCGGTAATCATTTCAATGATAGCTTCCTTTTTGGTAGAATAATAATTTTGTTTCGGAACTTCCAAGATTTTAGTTACCAAAGGAACGTTGCCATATTGAAATACCAAATTTAAATATCGGAAGGCTCTGTGAAAATAAGCTTGTCCTTTATACTTATTCACGGTGGCCTCGTCTAAACCATCAACACCATCGATGAATGTGAGTACGGTATTGGCAATCTTAATACCATTATAAGCTTCATCCCAATACGTGCCGAAGTAAAAATCATCATTGGCACCATTCTTATAACTCATGGTTGGCACTACAGTTGCGGCAAAATCACAGATATTGTTACTCATATCCAGCTTGGAATATCTAGCCATATCCGAGAATACATATTCTGTTCCTATCGGCACACTATTGTAAGGATTACTCCAATGTGTCCAAAACCCTTTAAGACCTCTATCTGCCATTGCCATAGTAGCTTGCAAACCAGATTCTGTGGTAAAGGTTGTTTCCGGATCATAAAATGATAACGGATCAGGGTCTAAAAAACTTCTGGAACAAGCTGAGGTCATCACTACAACTGCAGCAAGTAATGTAAGTTTCGACAATTTATTTTTAATACAAGCGGTCATTGTATTATTTCTATTTTGTATATTCATCTTTCTTATTTTTATAAAGTTACATCAACACCAAAGTTAAATGTACGTGTTGCTAAACCACCTGTTTCAGGATCACCATATTCCCATTCCTTAGCCCATGTTCCCACATTTCTGATAGAAGCCGAAAACTTCACTCGATCCATATTCCATCTGCTGGTAATAGCTTTAGGCAAGGTGTAGGCAATAGAAATATTATCTAAACGAATAAAGTTGCGATTAATTAGCTTATATGCACTTGCACCTGCCGGAGCTTGTGCATTCAAGCGGGCGTACTCATTTGTAGGATTATCAACAGTCCAGTATTTCGACACAAAAGGATTATAGTTATTTTTATACAAGCTACCCGAATCGAAGCCGTTCATAAATTCTCCATTAAGCGACTTATGCCCCATGTATGAATAAATATTGATTGAAGCTTCCCAGTTTTTATATTTGAAATCGTTTCGGATAGACCAGTTGATTGGAGGGCTTGTTTGCCCCATAAAAACTTTATCGTTGTCATTATACACCGGTGTAACTGTTCCGTCACTGTTCACTTTATCATCTTGTGTGTAGCGGTTGGCTATTTTGGGGTCTCCCGGTTGTTGACCGTAACGAGCTGCTTCCTCCACCTCATCTTTTTGCCAAATCCCTACAGTTTGATAGTTCCAAATTTCACCAATCGGATGACCGATAAACCAACCGTTACTAATATCATCGGCTTCTTTCTGCCCGATTACTTCTCCTTTATCGTTCACAACATCTTCCATGTCGCCATACAACGACTTTATTTCATTTTTATTGTATGAGAATGCAAAGTTTGTTGTCCACTCAAAATGGCGGTTAGTGATATTTACAGTGTTAATGCTCAATTCAAAACCACGGTTATCTACTTCCCCCAAGTTTGTTGCAATAGAACTGAAACCTGAGAAACCGGGTAAGCGTTGACTCATAATCATATCATGAGTTTGTGTAAAATAAACATCAAGTGCACCGGTTATACGGTCATTCAAGAATCCGTAATCAACACCCATGTTCAACGATGATGTTTTTTCCCATTGTAAGTTAGGATTCTCCAAGCGGTCAATTCCCAAGTATTTCATTTCAACCATTTCACCTGTTGATGGGTCAATATACCCCATTGTTGCCCCGGTTCCGGAACCTAAGTTAGCAATAGAGATATAGGGATCAGATAAAGCTCGGTTACCATTCTTACCCCACGATAAGCGAAGTTTACCGGTACTTAGTGCATCCCAATTCACAAAACTCTCTTCTTTAAAATTCCAACCAAAAGCAAACGATGGAAAGTAAGCATATGGGTTTGATGCTCCGAAAGCCGAATAACCATCACGACGAATAGTTGCCGTAAACATATATCGATCATCGTATGAATAAAACGCACGAGCCATTAAACCATCGGCCGTTTGATGAGAATCTGATGTTCCGAAACTGCTATCTACTTTTGTTCCGTTTGATGTATTATGAATACCCAAAGCGTCAGATGGAAGAAT
>JBKEDC010000048.1:0-53650 GCA_047975205.1 Mangrovibacterium sp.
CATCGCCACAATTATCAGATTATTACAAAATAAAACAGGGTATAAAAACCGATATAAGATTTAGCACTAAGTTGTTCAATGACAGAGTTGACTTGTCAGTAAGAGCTAGAGATGTTTTCAATACTTTCTACTATGATATGTCCGGAAACTACGATGGTTTTGAATCATTCAAGCATAGTGATTTCAACATGAGGAATATTGGATTATCAGTTAGATACAACTTCCAATCGGGAAGAAAAGTGAAGTCAAATCCGGTGGATATTGATAATTCTAAAGAGAAACTGCGCATTAATAATTAAAAGCCATAAAATGTTCACATTATCAAGATATCTAATAACTCAAGAGATGCCTAACGATGCAACAAAAACTCTATTCTATTCCACTAGAACAGGAGAGATTGTATTGATGTCAACAAGTATAATTAATAGAGTTAGAGCAGCTAACAAGGTGTGAGATGTTAGTGCCAAAAGATGAGGATGAGTTGGACACGATACTATCACGGAGGAAAAGTTCTGAAAATTTCAAAGAGAATCTAGGAGTAACAATTCAGCCAACAGTAAACTGCCAATTAGGATACCATTATTGCGACTTCTACAGTTTGAGTATTGTTGTGTAGTTATGCTATGCTTATCCTTTCCGTACCTACGCTCATTACCATCAGTGCGGAATGAATAAACGGCTCAAACAATCATAATGAAATAAAAGAACACAACGAAAAAATGACTGAATTACTAACAAGATAAACGAGGCAGCCTATAACAAGGTATTGCCAAAAGCTGGGCTGAACGGCTTCAATTGGACATTTGTACAAGGTTCAACGTTCGTTCTTCAATTGAACTTTTGTGCTAAAATCCTCGCCTTTGGCAATACCTGAAACGTAATGTGGGCGGTAGTGCTAAATTTGAACCTATGAACTATTAACAAACATATTGGTAAAGTTGAAACTTTCAGCCTCCAAATTCCGCACTACGTGTAACCTCGACCGCTAGGCAACATTAAAAGCAACTTTTGAAAAAACAACAAGCAATGGAACAATATTCAAAAATCAAGTTGACAGAACTCTCGAAAACAGAAAGAGCTGAACAATTAGAAATTATGACTTTGGAAAACTGTAGCAATGCTCAAGATTGAAATTCTTTTCCAAAATCAATCAGGACTGAATTTGAATATAGAGAAGAAATTAAAAATCCTGAATTGGACAATCTGTGATCAACGAATGTGAGAAAAACTGAATATTGACGAAATTATGAGAGAATCTATTAAATTGGAATCTTGCCCTTGTTACAGACATAGAACAATTGGAGGACGTGGAAATTATGAAATGTGTAAAGTGTGTTGGTGGGAAGATGAGGGGCAAGATAATCAGCATTCTGAGCAAGTAATGGGCGGACCTAATTACGGAGTTATTTTAGCTATGTAGAGATATAATTATCTGATTTATTGACTTTTTGCTCAAAACGAACTGACCTAATGAAATTAAAAACAAAAGAAAACGAATTTGAAAACGGCAGAATATTTGAAATTATTGACAACGAGTTTCTGATTGAAAATGAAACTGATTAAAAATGGAAAATAACGTCACCTAACAATGTATAACTGCCATTACGGCGGATCTTCCAAACGGACGTTTACTAATAAGTTTTCTAAACTTTATGCTGAAGATTTGCAATTAAATAGGCACAAACTAAGAAGATTGTGCCTATTTAATTAAACTTCTAAATTGTATTACAGTGTAATCTTCTCTGAGGTAGAATAGGCGTATCTTGATGATTTGTCGGAGCTTACACCTACTCGGGCAAAGAAAGAGCCTAAGCTGCTCAAATCCTCAGGGATATCAATACTTATGGTTACCGAGCTGCCTAAAGTGACATCAGCAGTATTCATCGTAATTTCTGCGGCATGATTGTTACTATCAGTTAGGTAATTTGCACCTAAAAATAGAGATACATTGCCTAATGCAGCCGAAGCGGAAACTTGATTTACCGTAAATGTAGCTGTTATTTTATTGTCTGACACAGTAAAATTAGCATCATCGATTAGGAAATATGGGGCTACGGGAACATCAACTACGGTGTTTCCTTTTACCGTAATTTTAATGGTGTCGGTATTGTCTTCCCATGGAGCTCCACTTAATCGAGTAAGTTTATACTCTCCATCGAAAAGGTTGGCAGAATAGGTGCCGTCTTGATTGATATATACATCAATTTTGTCGCCTAGTTCATATCCGTCTTGCCACAATTCCAATTCATTTTCGTTTGCTCCTACTTT
The DNA here is from genome assembly GCA_047975205.1 of Mangrovibacterium sp. Classification (GTDB taxonomy): domain Bacteria; phylum Bacteroidota; class Bacteroidia; order Bacteroidales; family Prolixibacteraceae; genus JBKEDC01. Next base: position 2,269 of record JBKEDC010000048.1, read on the forward strand.
TATAGCTTTATCGTTATAGGTTACAGAGCCAGTGAGGAATGAGCTTGGTTCATCATAGTTATCATATCCGCAACTAGATAGAGCCAATAAGGCTAATACGGGTAATATATGCTTTTTCATGTTTAATTGCTTTTTAAATTATTGGAAAGGATTCGGCACAATCTTCGGATTATTATTCAACACCGAATTATCAATGGCAGAATAGTAATTTCTTTCAGTAAAGTATCTGGCTCGGAAAAAGCGAGTTGGCCTAACTTTATTGAAAATGTATTTCCCGTCATCAGGGCTTCCGGGATGCACTACACGATAGGGGAACAGACCATACACCACTGCAGAACTACCATCAGATTCATCGCCATTCCAAACCTTATCGGCTATTCTCCAACGTTTCAAATCGAAATATCTTTGATCCTCGAATGCTAATTCAATACGACGCTCATTGCGAATAATATCCATGGTAAGTGTTGTAATGCTATTGGCAGGGAAGCCTCCGTGTACTTCTCTAATCTTATTGATGTAATCAGTAGCCGGTCCGGTTTGTCCGAGTTCAAAAGAAGCTTCGGCAGCATTCAGATACATTTCGCCTAAACGGAACCAAGGCCACCAATTCTCTGATTGTCCGCGAGCTGAATTCTCAGCCACTTCAGTCACAAATTTTCGAAGGTTGAATCCGGTATTCGATACGTTTTGTGCATCATCTACAGGACCATCCAAACCAGTGAGCACTCCTCCATCGCTGTATTGAGAACCATATCCTCCGGTTTGAAACTGGTAAGAATTTGTATCGTCGTTCCAAATAGCTACTCCGGCTTGTAAATGCACGCTTGATGAGCGGAATTTCGATCCGGGAACAATTATTGTTCCTTCTAAACGAGCATCTCTACCTTCAAATATCTGGTGCAAATTATCATAAACAATATAATTACCGTCTGCATCTTTATAGTCGATTTTGCCGGAGCTTCCGTCTAATTTATCAAAACTTTCCACCAAACTTAATGATGGAGAAAGAATAGATGAACCTTCTAAATCTGTACGGAAACTTCTGATAATATTGTCATATGTAAATCCGTGTAACTTTCCTGTGGCGTAGTCTTTGGCGAAGATGATTTCATTATCACTTTCACTCATAAATAAATCATAATAGTTCTGAGAGGCATCAATACCCGATGGACCATACAATTCAAAGCCCGAGTTTTCGATAATTTCTTTTGAGGCAGCCAACGATTTTTGGTAGTAATCATCGGCTAGACTTGCATCTATACCTACTTCTCCACCATCTGTTTTAATCGGATTGCTCATAAGGTTATTATATTTTGCAACCGAACCTGCATACAACATGGCCCTACTTTCTAAGGCTAATGCTGTATACTTATTAGCTCGAGTCCGGCTATCTCCTGTTTGAGCGAAATTATCTTTTATATCTTCTAACTCATCGTATATAAAGTCATAGGTTTCAGCCTCTGTAGAGCGAGCTACTTGGAGATCTGCCACATCTCCGTCTCCATTATAAATTAGTTGATGCGTAATGATAGGTACACCTCCCATACGTTTTACTAATTCAAAATACACAAAGGCACGGACAAATCTGAATTCTGCATTAAATTGTTTCTGATACTCTACAGATAAATCACCACCGTAGGTTTCCAAATTTTCAAGAGCCAAATTAATATCTCGAATAAAGGTGTAATCCCAATAGGTACCATACCATAAGTTATCATCAAATGCAAAATTGTTATGATAGTCTCCATCTTGGTGTCCGGACCACATGGCATCATCAAATTCTGACATGGTAGCCGTATTGAAATCACCTGCTAATTGAGGCAAGCGGTTATAGAAATTGGCTAATAAGCCCAATATCAAATCGGGATCTTTCCACAGTTCTCCATCAGTTATCAAATCGGGAGGGTCTTTTTCAAACCAACCATCACCAATACAACTTGTTAGAAACCCTCCGGAGAGCGTGAATAAGAGTGTAAATAATAATATCTTGTTTTTCATTGTGTCGTGTTTTAGAATGTTAAGTTAAATCCTACCATTAGTGTTCTTTGTGGAGGATAAGCTACCCCGGCTGAAGCATCAATTTCAGGATCGATGCCATAGTCTTTAAGCGAATCGAAAGAGAATAAATTAGTTCCACTAAAGTAGATGCGTGCTTTACTAATGTTTGCTTTTTCAGTAAGACTTTTTGGGAGAGTATAACCTATCTCCAAGTTTTTCAAACGAAGGTATCTTACATCATGCAACCAGAAGTCACTATTTTTTCCATTGTTTCCGCTTGTTCCTTGTCGGATGGCCGGATATTTACCGGATATCCATTCACTGTCCGGATCGTATGGATCGGCTCGGTGCCATCTGTCGTTGAGCAAATATTCAGGTGAGTTTCCTCCGGCATGGAATGGATTTCTGGCTTCATAGTTTTGCATCCATGATTGCATGCCACCTCCGGCAAAATCCATGTTCATATCAAAACCTTTCCACTGCATATTAATGTTTGCACCAAAGCTTATTATCGGAGCCCAACCGGTAGGATATCCGATAGGTCTTTCATCAAGCCCATTGATTACACCATCCTTATTTACATCTTTGTATTTTAAGTCACCCGGAAGCTGTGTAGTATTTCCCTGTCCGTCATTGTCGATTTTATAGTTTTGAATCTCATCTTCCGACTGGAACTGGCCTATACATTGATATCCCCAATACACTCCGCCCACTCTATCTTCTGATGAGTTTCGGTATTCATCCCATGAATTAGAGAACCGAGGTTTATATGATGATACATTTCTAAATCTGGAGAAGGTAAAATTACCTCCGATGCTATATTTAAAGTCTCCTTTCTGATCGGTGTACCGAATCATACCTTCAGCACCTCGATAAGCTTGTTTATTTAAGTTCTCATTAGGTAGTGTATATCCTACTTCACTAGGAAGCAACACGTCATATCTTGCAGCAGGCACTCCTGATATTACCTTAGCAAAAGCATCTAACGAACCGGATAATTTTCCATCGAAAAGTCCGTAATCGATACCTACGTTATAGGTTGTGTTCGTCACCCATGACAAATCAGTTACTGGCAATCCTCGTGGTACAATTCCGATGACATTAGTTCCATCTAATATGGCATTTCCACTGTTGTAATCATATCCATTTAAATATCCAAACATAGAAACCCCCGACTCGCTACCTGTTTGTCCTACAGATGCACGCAATTTCAAATCGCTTATCACGTTTTTAATTCCGCTGAACCAGTCTTCATCAGCAATTCGCCAACCGGCTGAAATACCGGGAAAGAAACCCCAGCGACTATCAGAATCATAAAGATATGAACCATCAATACGACCAAGTAGTTCGAGTAAATATTTGTTTTTATAGCTGTAGTTAATACGCCCGATATAGCCTGCACGAGCTTGATAAGACCAATTCTCTCCATAGCCCACAAGATCTGCAAGATTTTGTAGAAGTATGTAGTTATTCGTTGGATCTCCGGTAGCTGAGTAGCCTGAATTTTCATAGTTTGATAACTCAAAAGCTGCTGTAGCCTCGATGGAGTGATCATTAATTTGCTTTTTATAATTTAGGCTGAACTGTCCGTATAACGATTGTGTGTTACTTTGCTCTTCCAATCTCCATCTTGTTGATTGCCCACCTGTTTGATTATACACATCATTTGTAGGATCGTAAGTATATTGATCATACGAGTATTGGAAACCACTAAAATCAAGGTGAGTGTAATTATATGAGAATGTAGCTTTGGCTGTTAAACCGAAATCGGTAGTATATTCGGCAAACCAGTTTGTGTTCAGAGTCTTTGTATAGTTATCTTTGTATCCTGCAATGTCTCTACTAAAAAGTGCAGGGTTTAAATCCGGACGATTAGGTGTGTTATTAATGTAATTAGGATTATCATTAGCATATGGTCCTACGGTAGGTATGTTGCTATAAATGGCAAGCATTGAGGAGTAGTAACCATCACCTCCAGGAAGTCCGACATCCTGAGTCTTCTCCATTCTTGCACTTGTTTGTGTTCCGATTTTAAGCTTATCCGTAATGTTCGTTTCTACATTTACTTGCATGTTATTTCTACCATAGTCGAAATCTTTCATCATTCCTTGTTGACCAACCTTTCCAATAGAGAAATAATAATTTGAGCGCTCACCACCACCACTTACACTGGCATTCAAGTTATATTGAGGGACATTCTTTCGCATAATCATATCGTAATAATCATAACCTTGATATCCAGGCTCCGTTCCTGCCTGCCATTTGGCATATTCTTCAGGGGTATATAATGAACTTGGATCTCCACCAGTATTTTGGGCAGCTTCCAATTGACCACGCACATATTCGGCTGCATTTGCCATTTTAGGGAAACGAGTTAGGTTCTGCCAGCCGTAGTATCCATTCAAATTCACGCGTACTTTTTCTCCTTTTTTCCCTTTCTTAGTTGTTACAAGTACTACTCCATTGGCTGCACGCAAGCCATATACAGCTGCTGCTGCATCCTTAAGTACTGTAATACTTTCAATATCTTCCAGATTCAAGGCGTTAAATGCATCGGCACCACCTACATCAGATTTTCCAACCCAGTTGCGTGAGTCGCTACCACCATAAGGGATACCGTCAATTACATACAAGGGGGTTCCCATATTTCGGATTTCGATATCAATACCCCTACCCGGACGTGAATCGAATGCCCGAGTAGAAACTCCGGCAACTTTTCCGGTTAAAGCACCCGCCGTTGTGGTTGATGATGACCTCGTAATATCTTCCGACTTAACGCTGCTTACGGCGGTGGTTACCTTTTTCTTTGATTGAGTACCATAACCAACGGTTACAATCTCATCAAGCTTCAAATTGTCAGGTCTCATTTTTATGTCAATCTTTGCTTGCTCTCCCACCAAAACCTCCTGAGTTGCGAAACCAATAAACGAGAATGATACTTGATCGGTTGGTAATACGCCTCCCAATGTATAATTCCCGTCAACATCGGAAAGGGCTCCGTTAGTTGTTCCTTTAACGACAACAGTAACCCCGGGCAAAGGGGCTCCGCTATCATCCGTCACATTCCCGCTAATCGACTTTGGGTTTTGCGCAAATGCGAAGTTTACCGTAGAAAATACCAAACCGAACAGCACTGTAATTTGATTTAGCTTCGTCTTAAATTTTGAGTAGTTGAACCTCATACGTACAGAATTAATGAGTTGTCTTTTATCACTTTTATATTAATGCTAAATAAAAGATTAGATAATTGTTAATAGTGGTGCTAAAGTATAAATCACTTTTAACACACACCCCTTCATAATTATTCATTAACCAGATATTTTTTCGTCATATTGCAGTTCTAAATCGGTCGAATCTAGTTTTTATTCCATTTTATCGTTGGAAACTTAAGTTGTAATATTAAATTTACTTTTATGAAACCTATATTAAATATTGTACTAGTCCTCTTGCTGCATTATACAGCTTTAGCAAAAGAGTATGCAATAAAATATATCGGAATAAACGATGGTCTTTCTAATGAATACGTTGTTGACATTACTGAGGATAAGGAGGGTTACATATGGTTTGCCACAGAAGAAGGACTCAATCGTTTTGACGGAAAATTTATCAGTAGTTTTTATAGCAATAGAGATGGATCCTCTCTAAATCTAGCAGCCAATGAACTTAATGCTTTACTCGATGATCCGGATTCCTGCATTATGTGGGTGGCAACTCAGCGATCAGGATTAAATGCCATTGATTACAAAAACAATTCCATTAAAAGTTTCAGTTCTCAAAATTCAGACTTAGTTACCAATGACATTACAGACCTTAAGAAATCGGGGGATGGCAAAATCTGGATTACCACGTATAGTAATGGGATAGATTTATTGGACAAGGAAGGAATGAGCTTTACCCATTATCAAGTTAACAATATCAATGGCTTAGTTAGCAATAAAGTTTGGACTTGCTTTGACGATAATAATGGGAAGCTATATGTTGGCCACCCTGATTCCGGTTTGAGTATTATTTCTATTAAAGATAAAACCGCTGTTAATTACCAACATGACCCAAAGGATAAGAATTCGCTTCCCGGAAATGAAGTGCTGAGCATATTTCAAGATAAAATGGGTTCGATATGGGTTGGTACTGATAAGGGATTAGCTCTATTTAATACTGCAACTCATCAATTTGAATCTTTAGCTAAATTTAATCCGAAGTTGGCTTTACGTATATTCGATATTAGGCAATTTTCTGATAATAAGCTTTGGGTATCTACTGAATTTGGTGGTGCAGTTGCTATCGATGTATCTCAGCGTTCATTCTCAGGCAGATCGACGTTTGTTACTGAAGATATCGATACGAACAATACTGATAATAACTTATCCTCATCTACTGTTCGAACTTTGTTTGAGGATTCTAATCGTAACATCTGGATGGGTACTTGGGGAGGCGGAGTTAACTTTATTAGCCGTATTGCCCCTCTTTTCAATAGTGTTCGACTTAAGCTTGACGAACACAAAACTCAACATCAGAAACCGGCAGTACTTTCTATCAATTATGATACCGGAAAGAAAGATTTTTGGATTGGCACTGACGGAGAAGGCATCTATTCAATTGATGATAACAGACAAAACAAGCATTATCAGCTTCAGGCAAAGAGAGGAAGTGCTTCCTCAGTGCAGGTAATTCACACCGATAAATACGGAAATCAATGGTTCGGCTTGTTTCTCGGGGGATTGATATATCATGATTGCTCTAAGGATACATTTGTTCAGGTTTTCAATACTAAAAATGCCCATGTTGATGTTAGATCCATTTATGAAGACAACTCCGGACATCTCTGGGTTGGTACTACCTCCGGATTATTTGTATTCGACAGTAAAACAAAGAAATTACTCCATTATTTTAATCGATTGAAAGATAATGATGTGCGCTGCGTGACATTAGATTCTTACGGAAACATTTGGCTGGGTAGTTTTGGCAGTGGCTTATATGTTTATGATCATTCAATGAAACTTAAAGAGCATTTTGACACAAGTAGCGGATTTCCTTCAAACACCATCAATTATATATTCCGTGGTTCTGAAAATAACATTTGGATTGCCAGTGGTAACGGATTAGTGAAATTCCAATTGCGTTCGAGCGAAGTGAATAGCTTTTATACGGTTTTCAACAAGTCAAATCATTTGTCAAATACGCATATCAGAGCTATTACTGAAGATTTGTCGGGAAATATTTGGTTCAGTACCAACAGAAGTATCAGTTGTATTCGTAAGTCTGATAATTCCGTTTTGAATTACGATCATCATTTGTCTTCCTTAATGGGGAGTTTCAATAGCGGATGTGTTGAGAATTGTGGTCAAACAATTTATTTCGGTTCAACGAACGGCGTTTACTATTTCAACCCGGAGTATATTCTTAATTTCAAAAAATCACCCAAAGTTGAGTTTACTCAAGTGCATATTTTCGAGCCTATCGGGAAACGCGATAATAATAATATTGTATTAACAGGGGCTGATATTGGCAAAAAATTGAATATAAGTTACGACTACAATAATCTGGATATTCTCTTTGCTGTTAAGAATTATGCTTACGATGGGTATGTAAATTATTCCTATCGACTAAATAATAAAGATGATTTATGGTATCCGATACCCGGCAACAATATTATCACACTCCGGAACTTATCGCCGGGTGATTACACCATTCAAGTCAGAACCCGAATAATCAACCAAAAGTGGTCGACTGATTACACACAACTCAAATTACATATTCATCCACCGGTTTGGATGACTTGGTGGGCAATCTGTCTTTACATTCTCTTGCTTATATTAGTCGTTTTACTATTCGTATATATCCGCGAAAAAAGGATAAAAGCCGAATACTTATATGAAAGTGAGCGAATAGTGCATGAACAAGACATAAAGTTAAATAACGAGCATTTACAATTTTACACCAATATTACACACGAACTCCGCACTCCACTAACACTCATATTAGGTCCTATTGAAGACCTACTCAACAGTCCTACCTTGCAAGAAAAAGATTTGAATAAGTTATCGCTAATTCATAAAAATACATTCCGACTTTTCAACTTAGTTAACCGCTTGCTGGATTTCAGAAAAACAGAAACCAACAATAAAAGACTATGTGTGGCCAAAGGCAATGTTGTAAAAGTTATTCAAGAGCTCGGACTCAAGTATAAGGAGCTTAACCGCAAAGAGAATGTAAATATCGTATTCACATCTCGCTCAAGTAATATTTCGTTGTTCTTCGATAAAGAAACCCTAACCGTTATACTCGACAATTTAATGTCGAATGCCATTAAGAACACCGATTCAGGAAGTGTTATCTTATCGGTTGAACAGGTTACAATTCACAATGAACGATATGTAGAGTTTAAAGTGGTTGACACCGGATGCGGAATTACCGAAAGTGATTTAGCACAAATATTTGACCGATATTTTCAGACAGAAGGAAAGAATAAACAAAATGGAACAGGCATCGGCCTAGCCCTAGTGAAAAGCTTAGTTCAATTGCATGAAGGAGAAATAACAGCTCACAGCAAGCCTAATTTTGGTACTGCCATTACTATTCGATTCTTGCAGGATAACAATTATCCGAATGCAATGCATATGGATAATGAAGAGAAGAAACAAGAAACAAGAGCGGAAGATATCGACAAGGATAAAAAACTAAATCGCTCTTTAGTATTAATAGTAGAAGACAATATAGATATCTGCGAATATATTGAAGATGAACTTTCAGGGACATACGAAGTAGAAGTTGCCTTAAATGGACGAGAAGGGATAGAAAAAGCGATGGCGAGCATGCCTGATATTATTGTCAGTGATATTATGATGCCCGAAGTGGACGGCCTGCAACTGTGCAAAGAATTAAAAAACAACATTAACACTTCACATATTCCGATTGTGCTGCTCACAGCGAAAAACTCCATGTTAAACAAAGAAGAAGGCTATGATGCCGGAGCCGACTCTTATCTTACAAAGCCCTTCAGCTCCAGTTTGCTTAAAACACGATTAAAAAACATTTTATTCCAACGAGCTATATTAGCTTCAAAACTTTCGGCTGCCCAACAGATCGGGAAAACACTTTCTTTAGATGCGGAAAAAACAAGCGATATATCGGAGATCAAGTTAAGCGAGTTAGATCAAAAATTCCTTCACAAAATATCGGATGCTGTTATTGAAAATCTACCCGATAATATTGTTGACGTGAAATACCTTACCGATTACATGAGCATGAGCCATTCCACTTTATATCGTAAAGTTAAAGCACTGACAAACTCAACCATCAACGAATACATCCGGAAAGTTAAACTAAACCATAGTGCGGAGTTGCTCAAGGAGGGTAATTTTATGATTACAGAAGTAGCATTCAAAATTGGCATGAGCAGTCATGAGTACTTCCGAAAGTGTTTCAAAGAAGAATTTGGTTGTTCTCCATCTGAATACATCCGTCGCTTTAAGAAAAGCTAAATCTTTCGATAATAGTTGCTTGGATCATCTAATTCTCTTCTATTGATAGCATGTACAAATGTTTTTTATGCTCATTCTCATCAAAGGATAGGCCTAACTTGTATTCTTTTTGTTTAATACGTAATAAGGATAGGCATAAAAAGCATTCTTTGTATCCATACTCTCTGAGTATAGTCTGCCAAAACAATTCTGAACGTTCATATTTTCTGATAAATTGTACAAAAGAAGATAGTTTCGAAAGGAGAATAACAAACAAGTTTATGATAATCAGAGCGATAAGAATTCACACTCATTTCTATCTCGTTTTTGCATAGTTTAATTTTTTATAATTTATCGTGCTATAGTTACCCAATATACCATTAATTCATACCTTTACCGAAGTATTTGGTTTCGGCATTGACACAAATCAATCCGAATGAAAAAGGGAACTCGGTGTAATTCCGGGGCTGTACCCGCAGCTGTAAGTCTCTATTGTTTTTCTGAAACTACAGCCACTGCCCATTGTTTGGGTGGGAAGGCATCAGAAAAGAGATAAGCCAGAAGACCTGCCAAAATCAATATTTTTTAATCAAAGCTTCGGGGTTAAAGCTGATGATGATATTCTACTTGTTAGGATTCACATTTTTATTTCTCCTTAGCTCATATCTTTTAATTAAGGCATGAGGTATCTTTTATTGCAAATATCATTTGGCTTATCTCCTCATCAGATAAGGCAACGATTCAAATACTTGTATCAGGTAACTCAAGCTTTTCATTTATTCACTCAAAGTGTTTTTAATGCACTTTTTTAAAACTATTCACAATGAAAGCATTTAAAAGTATTGCGCTATCGGTTTTAATTTTTAGTTCTTTGGGAAGTTATGCCCATGTGCCATTTTTAAAACCCAATCAATTCATCGTATCAAACAATCGACTGCAAATTGAATCTTCATTCACGGAGTTCCCTTTTCAAGCTGATTTTGCTATGAGCTCTCCTTGTTTTTCTATTATCGACCCATAAGGTAAACAGAGCACCATTTCGCCTACTGCCAGAACTTGTGCGGCCGAGTATCTTGAACCGAAACTTGGAAATGACGGAATTTATCGTATTCATGCCGGCGTGCGCAAAGGACCAAAGTATAGGGCAATAGAAACTGCCGACGGCAAGCTCTATTTTGCTGATGATATTAAGACTAAACAAGGGAAGATGACTCATATGCAATATTTCAGCAGTGCCGATACTTACATTTGTAAGGGAGATACCAGTTTTCGAGCTAAGCCTATGAGTGATGGTGTTGAAATTATCCCGTTATCATCACCCAATAACATGACACCTGACTGCAAAAAACAATTTCAAGTATATGAAAATGGAAAACCGGCTACTAATGCCCGTGTAGTAGTGGTTTATGATGGTGAGCGTTACGAGTATAATAGAATAGGCGACCTTTATGATGTGGAGAATATCAGATCGAGTAACATTCATACCGACCATAATGGCATATTTACTTTTACGCCAAAAAAAACGGGACTTGTTTTATTGTTTGTTACCATTCATCATAAAATAAATGATGCTCTATGGGAGAGTTATAACACCTCACTTACATTAGAGGTTAACTTACCCGAATAAGATGATTTAATTCATTAATACGCTTCACAATGATTTACGGTCACGGAGACGACAGCTATAATTTCGATGATATTCACATCAATTTCAGTTCAAATGTGAACCCGTTGGGAATAAACGAGGGTTTAAAAGCCCATTTAAATTCATGCTTAAATAGGTTGGGCAGTTATCCGGAACCGCTAGCTAATTGTTTGGCTCGCACTATTGAACAGCAAAAAGAGCTATCAATGGGGAGCGTATTAATTACCAACGGAGCCGTTGAAGCTATTTATTTATTGGCTTCCCTATTCCAAAAGAAAAAATCATTGATTTACACACCTTCATTTTCAGAATATGAAGATGCTTGCCGCATGTATAATCATGACATTATTTTTTGCTCAAACTTGCAATTTCCTAAAAAAATAGGCAGCGATATAGACATTGTCTGGATATGCAACCCTAATAATCCGGATGGGAGTGTATTCAATAAAGAGATACTCAAAGAACAAATAACACAGCATTCAAATACATTGTTTATCATTGATGAGGCATATGCCGATTTCATTAACGATGATATTTCTTTAATAAAAGAGGCTACCCAACTTCCGAATTTAGTTGTAATCCGTTCGTTAACCAAACGCTTTGCTATTCCGGCTCTCCGTTTAGGCTATTTAGTATGTGCTCCGAAAATAATGGGTAAAGTAAAACAAATGCTCATGCCTTGGAGAATAAACGAGTTAGCCATAGAGGCCGGCTTATATTGTTTCTCTGAAAAATATGTAGATAGTTTTTCGCTCGCTGAGTTTTTACTCGAATCTCAGCGTTTTCAGTATGAAATTAATCAACTGAACAATTTTGAAGTAATTCCTTCACCAAGCTCCTTTTTTTTGGTTGAAAGCAATATACCTGCTACCACCATAAAAACTGAATTAATTAAGCATCATGGAATCCTCATCCGTGATGCCTCTAATTTTAGGGGATTATCTCCTTATCATTTCCGATTATCTACGCAATCGGCAGGTGCCAATAATAAACTTATAACTATTTTGAAAACATGGAATTTTTAGGCTATCATGTTCTTGCGCTATGGATAGGTTTTCTACTCGACAAACTGTTAGGCGACCCTTTATGTCTCCCTCACCCAATTGTGTTGTTTGGCAAAAGTATTTCCTTTCTCACCCGTAAATTAAATAAGGGGAAATATCGTATGCTGAAAGGAGCTGTAAGCGCCCTGATTTTAATTGGTATCACTTTCTCATTCTTTGTGTTCTTAATCACTTATGCTTATTATACATCGCCTATACTCGGTCTTATCATCGAATCAATCGTTATCTTTTTCGGGTTGGCAGGCACTACGCTAATAAAAGAAGGTAAAGCCGTTTTTGAAGCTTTAAGCAAAGATTTATCTTCCGGCAGAACACGAGTAGGACGAATTGTAGGAAGAGATACAAGTCGGTTATCGGCAAATGAAGTTAAGGCTGCCACGCTCGAAACTTTGGCAGAAAACCTGAGTGATGGTGTTATTGCTCCGCTTTTTTGGCTTGCTCTTCTCGGAGCTCCGGGAATGATGACCTATAAAATGGTTAATACCTTAGATTCCATGATTGGCTACAAGAATGAAGAATATCATTTATTTGGGAAGGTTGCCGCTCGAATTGATGATATAAGTAATTTTATTCCGGCTCGAATTACAGCTATTCTGATGGGTGTTTGCAATGGTGAACAACGAGCTTTCAGGTTTATACAGAAATTTGGGAATGCACATAGCAGTCCTAATGCCGGATATCCGGAGGCAGCTTTAGCCGGGATTTTAAATGTAAGCTTCGGGGGAACGCATTCTTACTTCGGAAAATCAGTTTTCAAGCCCGTCATCGGGGAAACAAAGCGAGATTTTAATCAGTCAGATTTAAATAAAACAATACAAATAATGAGAAGAACGGAATTACTATTTCTTTTAATCTTAACTGTAATATCCTCCGTTTTACTCTTCTAATATTTCAATTTAGAACATATGAAAGCACTGCAAGATTTAAACATTAAGCCTATCAAAAATATAGAGCTTCAACAACTACTTCAACACAATATTGACCAAAAAACAAAACCTGTTGGTTCTTTAGGAAGATTAGAAGAATTGGCAATGCAAATTGGGTTGGTTCAGGAAAGCACACAGCCATTGCTCAACAAGCCTGTTATGTTGACCATTGCCGCCGATCATGAAATTACGGCTGAGGGGGTTAGTCCGGTGCCCACTGAAATAACTTGGCAACAATGCTTAAACTTTATGAATGGTGGAGGTGGAATCGGGTTCTTGTGCAAACAATTCGGTTTTGACCTATATGTTGTTGATGCCGGTGTGGATTACGACTTTATGCCCCACCCAAAACTGATAGACAAAAAAGTGCGGAAAGCGAGCCGCAATTTCTTGCATGAACCTGCCATGACTTTAGCTGAATGCAATCAAGCAATACAAAATGGGCGTGAGGTGGTTGCCGATTTTGCCCAAAAGGGAAGTAATGTTATCGGGTTTGGCGAAATGGGGATAGGAAATTCATCTCCGGCAACGGCTCTATTGTCAGTTTATGCACAAGCAGCCGTTAAGGATTGCACCGGCCCCGGTTGCGGACTGTTGCCCGAAGGCGTTCGCCACAAATCGGAAGTACTTGAGCAAGCTATCAATAACTTGGGTATTGCAAATACTCCCGAAGAGAACTTAGCCCGTTTTGGAGGATTGGAAATAGCCACAATTGCCGGAGGAATGTTGGAAGCTGCTGCTCGAAGGATGCTGATTATTGTTGATGGTTTCATTACCACTTCCGGTTTTTTAGCAGCTTATGCTATCAACCCCGCCATAAAAGATTATGCTATCTTTTCCCACTGCTCGCATGAGCCCGCCCATCAATTAATGCTTGATTCTGTGGGTGGCAATCCGATTCTAGATTTACGGCTCCGTTTAGGTGAAGGAACCGGTGCTGCATTGGCTTATCCGATTGTACAAGCAAGTGTGGAAATGCTTAATCAAATGACTTCTTTTTCAGAAGCTAAGGTTTACAACATCACTAAATAAAAAGAACTTTCAAATGTTGAAACGAGAACTAAATATTATCTTCTCAGCCATTTTGTATTTCACACGTATTCCGCTCCCATTTAAACTCAACTACAAAAAGGAGAATCAACAATTCGTGTTAACGTGGTTTCCTTTTATCGGAATAATAGTAGGCTCTATCGGAGCATTGGCATATTGGTTATCGGCAATGATTTTACCCCATTCGGTTTCTATTCTATTGGCTATCGGAGTCATGATTTTAACAACCGGAGCACTGCACGAAGACGGTTGGGCTGATGTATGTGATGGTTTCGGAGGAGGATATGGGAAAGATCATATTCTCCGTATCATGAAAGATTCTTGCGTTGGAGCCTATGCTGTGATTGGCTTAATCATGTTATTTGCACTAAAGATTATTACGCTCTTTGCCATCAATTCTACAAAAATACCCATCATACTCATTGCTACGCAAGCATTAAGTCGTTGTCCTATTTTATTGCTGACTAAGTTCCAGAAAAATGCTCGTCAAACCGGAGAATCTAAATCTCGTGATTCTTCTAATCCGCTTTCATGGGGTCGCATCATGATAGCTTTTGCTCTAGCATTCCTACCTTTACTTTTCTTGCCACGCATCAGCTTTCTTCTCGTTCCGATTTTAATTGTAGTCAGCTTATTATCAGGTTGTTATTTCAAGAAACATATTGGAGGATACTCTGGCGATTGTTTAGGCGCAACTCAACAACTTAATGAAATCACAATTCTTTTGTTTTTCTGTGCCCTAAACCATTCGGGCATATTAATCTGACAGCTATGAAAAGTGATTATAAAAATATTTATCTTGTTCGTCATCCGAAAGTAAAAGTACCTGATGGAATTTGCTATGGCATCTCTGATATATCATTATGTGCACAAGATTTAACGGAGGCAGCAATAAAAGTAAAATCAAAGTTGAAAAATACTGTTATTAATGCTTGTTATTCTAGTCCGTTATCACGCTGTTTCTTACTTGCAGAGAAACTTGTTGATTCCCATTTGATTACAAAAGATGAATTATTGCGAGAAATTGATTTTGCAGCGTGGGAAATGATGCCTTGGAACAAAATTCCCGATAAGGAGCAACAAGCATGGGGTAAAGATTTCATAAATAATAAAATACATGGTGGAGAAAACTTTATTGATGTGCAAAAACGAGTTGTCCGATTCTGGGAACAACTCACACCTCAACTGCACAAAGAAACATTATTGGTTACTCATGCCGGGGTAATCAGGGCGTTATTAGCTTATCTGCTCGATGCCTCGACACAAAAGATATTCGCCATTGAAGTTGATTATGCCGACGTCATTCAAATTAAATGGTTCAACGAAAATTACTACAAAGTTCGTTTCTTATGAAAAAATCAAGTATTCACTTTATAACAGGCGGACAACGCTCCGGGAAGAGCCGCTTTGCCCAAGAACTCGCTCTGAAAAAAAGTAAAGAGCCTATTTATCTTGCCACATCTCGAATTTGGGATGATGATTTTAAAGAACGCGTACGACGTCATCAAAGCGATCGGGGCGATAATTGGACAACATTGGAAATACCGGTTCAAATTTCCCGAGCAGAGATTGAAAGTCGCGTGGTAGTGCTCGATTGTATAACACTTTGGCTCACTAATCTATATTTCGATCATCAGGGGTCAAGTATCGATGAAATACTCCACTTGGCTAAAATAGAACTGCATCAACTATTTACTAAAAACAGTGAATTGATAATCATTTCGAATGAAATCGGGTTGGGTGGACATGCCGAAAATGAATTGGCGCGTAAGTTTACGGATTTGCAAGGTTGGACCAATCAATTCATTGCCGGAATTGCCGACGAAGTTACACTAATGGTTTCAGGACTGCCATTAAAATTAAAATAAAGCACATGAGCATAACAACAAAAACAGGCGATAGTGGACAAACATCCCTCTTTGGCGGCGTTCGGGTTAGTAAGAATAATATTCGCATAAGATGCAACGGATTAATTGATGAAGTGAATGTTCGGATTGGCATATTACTTGCTGAGCTACCCGACAATCACTTATGGCAAAAAGATTTAATCCGAATTCAACGAGACATTATGCTTATGATGTCTCACATTGCAACACCGCCCAATTCCCTAAAGGCAAATACAAAAAAACATGCCGACAGTGGTCTCGTTTGTTGCGAAATTTGGATTGAAGAGTTAAATGATTTCTTGAGAGATGAGAAACTTGCCTTCGTTCTACCGGGAGGAAACAAAGTTTCATCGCTTTGTCATTTTGTGCGAACCGGAATTCGAACATGTGAACGAGAGCTGACAGAACTAAATCAAACAGAACCTATTGCAACATATATCCTCTCCTATTTTAATCGTATGAGTGACTTATTTTATTTGCTATCGGTTGCAGAACTAAAACAAAGCAAAGTGAAAATAGAAAAGTTTATGCTCTTCCCTTCTCAAAGAAATAAAGATGCTAAATAAATCTTCTGCATTTCTAATTGCTGCTCCTCAAAGTAACTCAGGAAAGACTCTGGTTTCGCTTGCCTTGATGCAAGCTTTGGTCGATCGTGGTATTTTTGTGCAACCGTTCAAATGTGGTCCTGATTATATAGATACCATGCATCATAGTCAAGTTGCCGGCCGCAACTCACATAATCTAGACTGCTGGATGTCCTCAAAACAACACATTCATTCTATTTTCAATCGGAATATACCTCATTTAGGTGTTGCCATGATTGAGGGGGCAATGGGATTATTCGATGGCGCAAACAAGTCTGTCGGAAGTTCGGCTGACATTGCCAAGCAGCTAAAAATTCCCGTCGTATTGGTTGTCGATGCTCAAAGTATGGCTTATTCTGCTGCTCCTCTGCTGTATGGCTATCGAAATTTCGATAAAAGAGTTTCATTCGCCGGGGTCATTTTCAATAAAGTGGGAAGTGAATCGCATTATCGTTTTCTACAAGATGCTGCCTTTGATGCCGGCATAGTATCATTAGGCTATATTCCTAATGACAAACATCTGAGAATAGAATCCAGACATTTAGGCTTGCACCTTCCTCACGAGAGCAAACAAAACATAAAATTGGCAGCCGAATTAATAGAGCAATATGTTGATATTGATTATCTGTTAGAGCTAACTCAAAACCGTAGAGCTATCGCCAAGGAAAGCTTTCGAATCAAAAGCTCGAAAATGAATATTGCCTTAGCACACGACGAAGCATTCAACTTTTACTATCAGGCCAATATTGATGCTCTACAATCCTTGGGAAATATCCGTTTTTTTAGTCCGCTACATGACAAGCAAATACCCGATGCCGATTTATTATGGCTGCCGGGCGGCTATCCGGAACTTTTTGCACCTCAATTAGCCAATAATAGTGCAATGCGGAAATCTATTGTCGATTTCGTGGAAAGCAACAAAATGGTAATAGCCGAGTGTGGTGGAATGATGTATCTAGGCAAAGAAATTATTGATAAAAATAAACATACAGAAGAGATGTGCAGCATTTTCAGTTTTTCCACAAGTTTTGAAGATAGTAGGCCTTGCTTAGGCTATCGAAAAATTCAGCTCGACGAACTCGAATTGAGAGGGCACGAGTTTCATTATTCCAAACTTTGTTTAAACGATTGCCAAGCAAGCGATATTAAAGTGAGCAATGCAAAGGGAGCAGCGGTTAATACTCCAATCTTCCGATACCGAAATTGTTGGGCTTCTTATTTACACCTTTATTTAGGCGAGGAAAAAAAGCTAAGACAATTTATCAATCAAAACTTCCAAAATAAAGCTTGATAAGTGTATTATTTTGTATATTTGTTGGCGATTTGGTTTCGGTGTCGAGCAATCAATCCGAATAAAGAGGGAACTCGGTGTAAATCCGAGGCTGTACCCGCAGCTGTAAGTCTCTATTGTTTTTCTGAAACTACAGCCACTGCCCGTTGTTTGGGTGGGAAGGCATCAGAAAAGAGACGAGCCAGAAGACCTGCCAAAATCAATATTTTTTAATCAAAGCTTCGGGGTTAAAGCTGGTGATGATATTCTACTTGTTAGGATTCACATTTTTATTTCTCCTTAGCTCATATCTTTTAATTAAGGAATGAGGTATTTTTTTATCAGCGTATTTTTATTTGCATCTTTATGGAGCAAAAACGCTATCTCCCAAAATGTATCCCTATCGGATACTATTCAGGTAGAGGAAATTCAGTCTATTGCACCCTACAAAAAATATCAGGCAGGTGCTAAGATTGAAAGTATTCCCAAAGAACAGCTCGAAATCTCTCAATCAGAGGGTCTCGACAAATTATTGGCTCGCTTTTCGCCGGTATATGTAAAATCTGATGCCGGAGGCTTATCAAGTATCCGCATCCGAGGTACTTCTCCCGATCACACAACCGTAAACTTCGGGGGTATTAATGTTAACTCGCTCACCTTGGGATATTCCAATGCATCTAATATTCCGATGTATCTTTTTGACGGTGTCGATTTGCAGTATGGTTCATCGGCAGCCGTAAATGGTTCAGGAGCAATAGGCGGAGCTGTATTTTTAGGCCTAAATGGCAATTGGACTGACGGAGTTAAAGTAAAAGCAACCCTATCGGGAGGCTCATTCGGCGAGCAGCTATACGGTACTAAAATCTTTGTCGGGAATGGTAAATTCGAATCAGTTACACGCACCTATTACTATTCATTGAAGAATAATTTTCCTTTTGAATATGAAGGCAAAGAATACGATCAAAAAAATGCCGCATTAGAACATTATGGATTATTGCAAGAGTTAAACTATAAATTCAATGCTCAAGAGTGGATAAAAACAGCGATTTGGCTGCAAAGCGATTTTCACGAAAATGCCATGGGCATGGGCGATCATGCTTCAGGTGCTGAAGATACTGACAATACCGATGAAGGGTTTATCAGAATCTGGTCGGAATATCAAAATAATAAGGGAGCCGTTCACTTCAAGACCGGACTTGGATATGTTAAAGATAAACAAATTCCGGATGAAAATCTAGATCAGATAATAAGTACCAATCGATTTATTGTTGAAGCCGAAGCCAATCAAGATATAAATACCAACTTCGGCTACAAAGTAGGTGTGAAATATAAATACATCGATCCTGATGTTTACGCCTATTCTGATGAAATTATTGATTATGAACAACGAGCAAACTTATATGCCATGTTTTTTTATTCAGCATGGAATAAGCTTAAACTCACACTAAACATGCGTCAAGAGTTCGTTACGAACTTCAATGCGCCATTCACTCCAACTTTAGGAGCTGAATATAGATTATTTAGCTCGAACCATTCAACCTTAAAATTATTGGGAAATATTGCACACAGTTATCGAGTGCCCACGTTTAACGATCGTTATTGGGGAGATCAAGGAAATCCTGACTTAAAACCGGAACAAGGCATGAACTACGAATTAAGCATGAATTACAGCTACAACAATCAAAACTTCAGTTCTATACTCAATATCAATGCTTTTTATATGAATATTGACGATTGGATTGAATGGCGACCCGGAGACTCCGGAGTGTACATTGCCGAAAACAGAACGAATGTAGTAAGTAAGGGTATTGAAATTCAATCTAGGAATAACTTAAAGCTAAACACATGGGATTTATCTTTCTTGCTGAACTATTCTTTAAATCCAACCGAAGTTAAAGATGATGAGATTACAAGCAGAATAGGGAAACCTCTGCTATACACGCCAAAACATAACGCAAATGCCTATTTCTCGGCAAAACACAGAAACTGGTTATTCTTTATGAGCAGTGCTTATACCGGCGAACGACAAGTTGATTATAGCGGAAGTGCGCAGTATCCTGATGGCAACATATTATCCGGTTATTTCTTAATGGATAGCGGAATATCTAAAAACATTATTTTAAAAAAGCACAGTTTGTTGTTATCTTTCACTTGCAACAATCTGCTCGATAAAGGCTATATCAACCAAGTAGGCTATGCCATGCCCGGAAGAAGCTTTCGCCTCTCACTTTCAACTGATTTAAATTTCACAAATAAATAATAGACATGAAAAAATGGATTAAATTAATTCCTGCACTACTCTTCTTTGCAGGATTCACTGCTTGTAGTACTGGCGACGGCAATGACAACGGAAGTAAAAACATCGATAACAAAGGAGCTTATATTATCAACTATGGTGGTTATGATCAAGCCAATGCCTCGATCACAAAGTATGACACTGAAAACAATGAAACTACTAAGTTTTACTACGAAACACAGAATGGTAAACAAATTGGAGGACCGGTTCAATGGGCATATCATTACGATAGCAAAGTATATTTAACCGGAAACAATCCTGACCAAGTGCTTGTAACCGATGAGAGCTTCACAGTTATCGACACGATATCAGAAAATGTGGCTAAACCCAGAACATGTATTGCCGACGGCGATAATCTATACATCTCTTGTTGGGGTGCAAATCCTGACTATAGTGCTATGGCAGATAGTTATATCCTAAAATATAATACTTTGACAAAGACAACGGAAAAAATAACATTGGCAGGAGGTCCTGAAGGATTAGAAATTGCTAATGGTAAACTCTATGCAGCCTTAAATTATAAAAAAGAAATCGCTGTGATGAACCTATCTAATCAAGAAATAAGCTATATTGAAACAACAGCTGCAAGTACATATTTTACTAAAGATGCCGACAATAACTTATATGTTGCTCTGATTGATTCTTATTCTTTACCTGCCGATAAAGAAGGTTTAGGATATATTAATACTACCACCGATAAACTAAAAATTTACGAGCTACCCGGAATCAGTGCAAACTACGTCAAAACCATCGATATGAGTAAAGATGGCAGTAAAGTTTATGTTACAGCTGCCAATTATGATGAGGCTTGGAATTTGGTGGGTGGTGTGCAAGCATTCGATGTAAGTAGTGAAACTTTTGACAGCGAACCTATTGTTTCTAACATTACCGGAATTAATGGTCTGACCGTCAACCCAAATAATGGTGATTTATACGTGTTTATATCGAATGGTACTGTTGATAACGGAAAAATGCAGATTTATACCGACGGAAAATTAGATAGTACGCAAGAGGTGGGAACATCTCCAATAATGGCAATCTTTATCGACTAACATAAATCTTCCGACGTAATTGTTAGCAACAAAGGCAGCTCAGTAAGTATTGAGCTGCCTTTATCTATTCATGTGCTGCGTATCAAGCTACAGTCCTCTTACTTTCTTTTCCCAAGCCCATGCACTGGCTAAAGTTTCTTCCAAACCTTTTTTAGCTACCCAACCTAATTCATTGGTAGCATAAGAAGTATCGGCCCAAATTTTCTCGATATCACCGGCACGACGACCAACAATCTCATAGTTCAACTTAATGCCTGTTGCTTTCTCAAAACCTTTCACCAATTCAAGAACTGAATAACCATTCCCTGTTCCAAGATTAAAAATTTCGTAGGCTGATTTATTTTTATTTTCCAACAAACGAGCTATAGCTACCACATGCGCCTGAGCTAGATCAACCACATTGATATAATCGCGGATAGCTGAACCATCAGGTGTATTATAGTCATCGCCAAACACACTAATCTTCTCACGCAAGCCTGCAGCTGTTTGCGTAATGTAAGGCACTAGGTTTTGAGGCACTCCTATCGGAAGTTCCCCGATAAGAGTTGAAGGATGCGCACCAATCGGATTGAAGTAACGCAAAGCAATACCTTTAATCTCCGGATAAGCGGCAATTGTATCGCTTAATATATCTTCATTTACACTTTTTGTATTTCCATAAGGAGATTCTGCCTCTTTACGAGGTGTTTGTTCAGTAACCGGAAGCACATCCGGCTGACCATATACAGTACATGATGACGAGAATACAATATTCGGAATATGATATTCAACCTGACATTGCAAGATATTAATCAATGACTGCAAGTTGTTGCGATAATACAACAAAGGCTTTACCACTGACTCTCCAACTGCCTTCGAAGCCGCAAAATGGATGATTGCCTTAATATCTTGATTGCGTTTAAAGAAGTCGTTCGTCTTCTCCGCAATAGATAAATCAAATTGTTCAAAAGCAGGCATAACACCTGTTATCTCTTTGATATTATCTAAAACAGAAATGTCAGAATTCGACAAATCATCAACAATAATTACTTCATAGCCGGCTTGCTGAAGCTCAACTACCGTGTGGGAACCTATATAGCCGGTTCCCCCTGTTACCAATACTTTCATAATTTTTATTTTCTATATAGTCGGCTAATTTATAAAAAATGAGTAGAACAGACACCCAAAGATAATTTTACATGCGAATTGCTAATGATAAGTAAAAGTTGTAAGTTTGCATATCAAAGAAATGAACTAAGTGGAAATCTTAACCTACATACAAGAATTATTATTGCTGAATGATTGTGTAATCATTCCTCAATTCGGTGGTTTTGTTGCCAATTATGAGCCTGCAACTGTTGCCGGAAACTCTTTTGCCCCGCCAAGCAGTTCGGTGAGTTTCAACAGTAAGCTCAATTTTAATGACGGTTTATTGATTAACCAAGTTTCCACAGAAGAAAGCATTCCTTACCTTTCAGCAAAACGTCGCGTAGAGTCTATGGTAGCTGAAATAAATTATCGCCTCATTGAAGGCGAGAGTATAACGATTCCGGCTGTTGGTTCTTTACAGTATGATGACCAGCGTCAGCTGATATTTTCCCCTGCAAAAGATGTAAATCTGAATATTAACGCTTATGGATTAAGTCCATTCTCTTACCAAAGCCTTCTTAGTGAAAAGCTAAAATCTACTATGGTTGAGCGAGTTGACGGCAAAGCCATTCGTCCGGCTGTTGTAAAATCGAAAGCACTTCGCAGAACGCTATGGGCTACTCCTGTGCTTATTGCTTTATTGGCTATTCCATTTCACAATGAAATTCATCATTTACAAGAATCAAATGTAATTCAATTAAATGAGGCTGTGGAATCTACAACAACTTCACAAAAGCATGATGTTGTAGTTGCAGATACTAATCCGGTTGAAAATTCAGCAATTGAAAACAGTACTAAAACTATTCAAGCAGAGAACCCTAAAATAGAGGTTGCAACCGATACACAAGATAGCACAAAAACGGATCCGACAACAACTGCAAAATACAATTCTTATTTCTTAATTGCAGGAAGTTTTAGAAACGAAGCTAATGCAAACTCTTTAGTAAAGAAACTGCGCCAAGAAGGATTTGATGCTGCTAATATTGGCGTTATCAAAGGACTGAACTATGTTTCAGCAGGAGCCTACCAAACCATTGAGGAAGCCCAAAAAGCTAATCTGGATTTTTCTAAAAACAATGATGGATTTAGCGGTTCATGGATTTATAAATCAAATTCTTAATGCGTTTAAAGAGCTTATCCAATATTTCATAAGATGTAACGAATAAAAGTTTTAACCTTGCTTACTTCTTCACAAGATTAAAGCTTTCGGAAAGCCATTTCAACAGAAATGGCTTTCTACTTTTTCAAGTGCTAGCCAATTCAATTAGGCGCAGCGATGAGCAAATTCAGAGAACACATAAGAAATATCAAGACTAGAAGTACTTCGCCGTAACAGAAAGATAAATCTAACATCTAACCTCCTGATGTAAGGGATTTTAATTTTAATCATTCAAAATAATACACATTGTTACTTTTATATGCCATTTACTTAAGCTATCTTTGTGTATTAGGTGAGCCACAGTCATAAGCTCACTTTCACACTTTGAAATGAGTAAAATCTGGAATATAAAAGAACCTGCCGACAGTAATGTAGTTAAACATTTATCTGCTGCCCTAAATGTTAATATGGTTATTGCAAATCTATTAGCACAACGAGGAGTTACTACATTTGAAGAAGCCAGAACTTTTTTTCGCCCAAAGCTGGAACACCTGCACGATCCCTTCCTAATGCAGGATATGGATAAAGCTGTCACTCGCTTAGAACAAGCCATTAAAAATAAAGAGCATGTATTGATATATGGCGATTACGACGTAGATGGTACTACTTCAGTAGCCTTGATTTATCAATTCTTACGTAATCGTGTTGAACACCTTGATTATTACATTCCCGACCGATATTCAGAGGGATACGGCATTTCAAATCAAAGTATTGACTATGCCAAAAATCAAAATATATCATTGATTATAGCACTTGATTGCGGAATTAAGGCTATTAACAAAATCGAGAAAGCAAAAAACTTAGGTATTGACTTCATCATTTGCGACCATCATACACCTGATGAAGAAATTCCACAAGCCGTAGCTGTACTCGATCCCAAACGAATCGATTGTAACTACCCCTACAAAGAACTCTCGGGTTGTGGCGTAGGATTTAAACTCATTCAGGCTTATTCTCAGCGTAACGATATTCCAATCATCGAACTTTATGATTTACTCGACTTAGTTGCAGTAAGTATTGCCGCTGATATTGTCCCTGTAAATGGAGAAAACAGAGTGCTTGCCTATTATGGACTAAAAAAACTAAATGAGAATCCGAGCATAGGTTTGAAAACGATTATGAACCTGTCGAACGTGGGAAGTAGCAAACTCACCCTAAGTGATGTCGTGTTTAAAATAGGTCCTCGATTGAATGCTTCGGGTAGGATTGAACATGGCAAAAGCTCTGTTGATTTATTAGTTATGAGTGATGCTACTGAATCTTCTGAATTAGGCAAAGAAATTGATTCTTTTAATGAAATTCGGAAAAAACTCGACCGTGATATTACCCAAGAGGCTCTAGATATGATAAAGCACGACCCTATACATGCTGACCGAATGTCAACCGTGTTGTACAACCGTGATTGGCACAAGGGTGTGGTAGGTATTGTAGCTTCTCGACTAACTGAACATTATTATCGTCCTACTATTATTCTTACAGAATCAAATGGTATGGCAACAGGTTCTGCTCGATCTGTACATGGCTTTGATTTATATGAAGCCATCGGACAATGTAGCGACTTGCTCGAATCGTATGGAGGGCATACGTATGCAGCGGGTTTAACCTTGAAAATAGATAAGATTCCTGAGTTTACGCGTCGTTTTGAAGAAATCGTGGCTCAAAGTCTTACGGAAGAGCAAAAGGTAGAAGTGTTAAAAGCCGACTCCAAATTACTTCTTTCTGATATTAACGACAAGTTTTTCAGAATACTCAGGCAATTCGAACCTTTCGGCCCAAGCAATCCCCGACCGGTATTCATTAGTACCAATATTGTTGACAACGGGCGTGGTCGTTGTGTAGGTAAGGGAAATGAGCATCTCAAACTAGACATCACCGAACCTAGCGAAAACGCAAGCTGCATTCCTGCTATTGCGTTTAACCAAGCAGATAAGTTTCAGGTGGTTGAACAAGGAATACCCTTTGATATTCTATACACCATTGCAGAAAACGAATATCGCGGACGTAAAAATCTACAACTCACGATTAAAGATATTGATGCACCACTATCGAGCCTTTAGATTCATTCTTACAACCCTAGCACAGACTTAAGCCTTTTGTAGCCACTTTTGCTTACTTTCACGTGCTTGCCACTCTTCAACTGAACAAAGTGTGCATCATTTTCGCCAACTTCTATTCGTTCAATATGGGTTAACTGTACAATATGCGAGCGGTGAATACGCACAAACTGTGCTTCATCTAGAGCTTTTTCTAAAGATTTCATCGTGCATTGCTTTACATATCGCTTTTGTTTAGTATAGAACAACACATAATCATCCATAGCTTCTATGTGAAAGATATCTTCCACAGGAATAACCACAATGCGTTGTTTATCTTTTACTACTACAC
This sequence comes from Mangrovibacterium sp., assembly GCA_047975205.1. Lineage (GTDB taxonomy): Bacteria > Bacteroidota > Bacteroidia > Bacteroidales > Prolixibacteraceae > JBKEDC01. Next base: position 28,172 of record JBKEDC010000048.1, read on the forward strand.
GTTTTAAGCTTTCCGAACAAGCTGCTTGGAGCTTATCAATTTCAAGAATATTTCCTTTGCTGTCTATTCTATCAATTACTTTGGCCATAGCATCGAGCAAACGCTGTTTTGAAAAAGGTTTCAATAAATAATCAACAGCACAAAGCTCAAAGGCTTTCAATGCATACTGATCGTAGGCGGTGGTGAAAATAATGTGCGGTTTATATGCTAACATATCCAACATTTCTAACCCGGTTAATCTCGGCATCTGAATATCGAGCAATACCAAATCGGGTTTTAGTTCATTAATTTCTGCGATACCTTCGAAACCATTCTCACACTCGCCTATAATTTCAATCTGGGGATGATTCCTTAAAAAGCTTCGGAGTAAATCGCGAGCTAAATATTCATCATCAATAATTAATGTTCTTAGTTTCATAAATTCGTATTATGTTGAGGAAAAGTAAATGACACACGAAACAGCCTACCGTTATTGTCAATTTTAAGCAAATAAGGATTCTGATACAAGAGATTCATTCTCCGACGAATATTATTCAAACCGATACCCTCTCCTTTATTTTTAGGAGTTTGTGCATCATATTCATTCTCCACCTCTACTTGCAGGAAATTACTGGTTAGCATACACTTAATGACAATAGCTACAGGCTGAGTAGCTTCATAAACACCATATTTAACTGCATTTTCCAACACCGGTTGCAAAATAAGGTTAGGTAGACGTGTTCGTAAACATGCATCGGGCACCTGAAAATCTATTTGTAGTTTATTTCCGAAGCGCACTTTTTCAATATCTAAATAAAGCTTTGCGTTTGCTATTTCATCACTTAATAAGCTTAAATCATTAGGAGTAGAGCGGAGCGAATAACGCATAAATTCCGAAAGTTTCACCACCATTTCTTGTGCTTTTTCAGGTTTGCTCATTGTTAATGATGAAATGCTGTTTAAACTGTTGAACAAAAAATGCGGGTTAATTTGCGATTTCAATGCATTTAGCTCGGCTTCTCTTATGTGTATTTGCAGTTCGTGTTCTCTTTTGTTCTTTTTGCGTAAAGCGGCATAATAACTCTGTGTATAAAAGAATAATACATGGATACCATACAAAATATAGCCAATCAAAGCCTTTTTAGCCATTTCTTGCCAAAAGCTTATATTATCAACGATATGAAAACTTTTATATAGACCTAAGGTTAGGGAAAGCCAAATGATATTGTACATCGTAGCTACTAACATATGATATAAAAAGTATTTATCCCAACTTCCTTCAGCTATTCTATGATATCGAATAACAAACCAAATGCTTGTTCCCAATAGGGGATAAAGCAAAAAATTAGATATGGAATCAGATATGGAAAAGGAAAAAGAATATAATTGCACATATCGCAAAAGCAGAAAATTAGCGAGGGCAATAAACAACCAGAAACCGGAATAATATACCAATAAAAGCTTATTATGTACAAACGGGTGCTTCATTAATCAATACTTAATTTCTATTCCTCCAAAAATACACACCCCTTTAAGCACAATAACTTTCGATTCAGCAGAACACCCATTATCAGGCAGTTTCATGCGCTCATCAGAAACTCCGCCTAACAGTGTTTTAACTTCATTCTTCACCTTCCATCCCACAGGAACTTTAAAACCAATACCTCCGAAAATACATGTGCATTCAACTGCAGCCACTCGGTTAATATCTGCATGTCGCATATCATATTCAACGCCACCGAAAATAACGGTTGTTTGCCCGCCATCAAAATTTTTAGTATCCACATTTACATCTTTTGAACCCAGAATCACAAAATCATCTGTTTTATCGAATAGGTTTGATTCTGCATATGTATCGGCATTCGCTTCCGGTTGTCGGGTTCTCTTTTTATGTTGCAATAAAAGAAAGACGCCGATAAATATCAGGAAACTTGGCCAATATACTGCTCGCAAAGTAAATGGTAAGTTGAACACATCGGGCACCAAAAAGAATACTCCCATTCCAATTAGCACTAAGGAACTGTTTTTATTTCCCCGACGGTATAACAGAGCTCCTATGACGATAAGCACCATCTGCCACGAGAATATAATATCCGACAAATCAATATGCCACGGAATGATATCTAGTCGATTAACAATTAGGATAGCACCCAGCACGATAAATCCGATGCCGATGCTATAATATTTTTTATCTACTTCCGGATTATTCATGAGATGATGAATGAGAATTAATAAACAAGGGAATAAATTTCTTAGCTAAATAGTTCACAAAGCCTACCAGCATAAAAGGCAGCAAAAAAGACAGGCTTACGTAAGGCTCCATAAAAAGTTGCATACTGTCGATAAACCAACCTATGGCTGTCATAACTAAAACAGCAACAGCAAACGGCAAAAGAAATGCCGATAAGAAAGTAAACAATATGGTTCGTTTTCGGAGTTTACGCACCCCGGCTCCCGCAAGGATTGCTATTCCCACTAAAAGCAATATAATCGGAAATACAATCTGCCCGATTAACTCTCGAATCAACATGGAAAATTGTATTATCCAATCAGCAATACTCTTCATTACGGGTGTTAAACTGCTTCCGCTCAGCTCTATAATAATCCAAACGATACCAATAGCAATAAGCGTAATGCCATACAGCATGCCTTTATTTCTACGTTCGAGCAATTTTTCAGCTCTAATAGCATCCATCTCTGGAATATCATGGTATGTATTCATATCTATTTGTTCTTTAATTGGCAAACCTAAGTCTTTTAATTCATTGCATCTTAAGCATTATCGGTAAATGTTTTTTTTAATTCGGTGAAACAATTAAATCACACACTGCGTACTATGATGACATAATCATAGCAATTATAAAGCTCAAATTTATTCTATGAAAAAAAATCAAAGAAAGATTGCAATATATTGATTTCAAATGAATTACAACACGAAAAATTTCATCAGTAGTCGTCATTGCACTATATTTTTCATCTCTTTCTCAGAAAATATAAGTGCCAAAATCATTTTTAGTCTACAATTCTCATCAAATATGAGAGCACTCAATACTTTTTATGTCATTTCTCACCGAAGAATAAGTCCAAAAAATGCTCGAAGTTGCTATTATGAAAGAGGTATAAGGTCGCAAAATGTTTTTCAAGTCTATTCTTCGGTAAGAAAACAGCATCAAAATCGTATTTTATCACATAATCACTGTTTATCCTTTGTTATTTTTTAATTACTTTTGACACTAAACTCGTAAAATAATGTAATCCTAATAAAATATGAAGAAATTTCATCTTCTTTCTGCCATGTTGCTCTTACTTAGCTCCATGCAGTTAGCTCAGGCTCAAAATATTGAATTTTCAGAATTCGATTTAGAAAATGGGCTGCACGTCATTTTATATACTGACAACTCTTCGCCGAATGTTACCGTAGGTGTACACTATAATGTAGGGTCTAAGAACGAAGATCCAAAACTCACCGGTTTTGCCCACTTCTTCGAGCATCTTATGTTTGAAGGCACCGAGTATATTGGTCGGGGTGAATATATGAAAATGATAGAAAATGCCGGAGGTACGCTAAATGCATATACCAATGTAGATAAAACATATTATTATGAAACCATTCCTTCAAACCAATTAGAGCTGGCTTTATGGATGGAATCGGAACGTATGTTCCATGCCAAGGTAGATTCAATAGGCATTGCCACACAAAAACGAGTGGTTGCCGAAGAAAAGAAACAACGCTATGACAGTCAGCCTTATGGTGATTGGCAGAAACTAATCATGGAACGAGCTTTCCATGTGCACCCCTACAGTTGGCCAACTATTGGCGATGTAGATAAATTGATGGAGGCCAAGGATTCAAACTTTGTTGATTTTTATGAAACCTATTATGTGCCTAACAATGCTTGTTTGATTATTGCCGGAGATATCAATAAAGATAAGGTTAAAGCTATGGTTGAAAAATATTTTGACGACATTCCTCGCGGCACGAAACACATGCATCGTCCAACAGAAATTGAGCCTCCTTTAACTCAGGAAATATGCGACACGGTATATCGAGATGTACAAATCCCGGCGGTTATTCAGGCCTATCGTGTTCCCGAAGATTCAAATAGTGATACTTATGCCTTAACCATGCTCAACCAGCTACTTTCAGCAGGAAACAGTTCTCGTTTACATCGCAAACTTGTTGATGAGAATCAATTGGCACTGCAAATCTCAGCGGGTAATTTCGGTTATCAAGATCCTTCAGTACTCGCTATATTAGGACTAACCTCAGTTAATGTTGACCCCAAAACACTAAATAATGCCATTGATGCTCAGATTAAAAATGTGCAGGAAAATCTAATCTCAGAGCATGAATTTGAAAAGCTCCGTAACCAGATTGAAAGCAGCACCGTAAACGGTTATCGTAAAGTATCGACAATTGCCGATAAATTAGGCGATTGCTATACCTACTACCATAATACGAATCGCATTAATGAGGAAGAAGATGAATTATTATCTGTTACCCGCGAAGATATTCAACGCGTAGCTAGAAAGTATCTCACTCCCAATAACCGCATAGTGCTATACTATCTTCCAAAATCAATGAATCCCACAGCAGCAGAATAACGAATTCAGAATACAAAATGAAGAAAATATTTAATATACTCGCACTAATGTTGATAGTTAGCTTTAGTGCTCATGCTCAACTTGATCGCTCTATTGTGCCAGGCCCCGGTCCTGCCACGAAACTTGATTTCGGTAAATCAACTAAGTTCGAACTTAAGAACGGTTTAAAGGTCATTGTGGTAGAAAATCACAAATTCCCCACTATTTCATATACTTTGCGCTTCGACAGCGACCCGATATATGAAGGCGATAAGGCAGGATATACGCAAATGGCAGGCGAATTGATGAGAGCAGGAACTACCTCACGCACTAAAGCCCAGATTGACGATGAAATAGACTTTATTGCCGGAGGATTGCGAACTAAGGCACATAGTATCGGCGGTAGTGCATTAAAAAAACATAACGAAGAGTTACTCGATTTGATTTGCGATGTTACTTTTAATCCTAACTATCCGGAAGATGAGATTGAGAAAGCCAAGAAGCAATCTCTACAAGGATTAAAAGCAAATAAAGATGATATGAGTGCCATTGAATCAAATATTCAAAGCGCATTACTTTATGGAAAGAAAACCGCTTGGGGCGAACTCCTGACTGAAGAAACAATAAACAATATTACACGCGATGATTTGGTAAAGTATCACCATGATTACATCCGACCTAATGCTGCTTATCTTATCATCGTGGGAGATATCACCGTAAAAGAGGCAAAAAAGATTGCAAAGAGCCGATTTGGCAAGTGGGAAGCTGCCGATATCCCTTCTCATAAGATACCCACGCCGATAAAGAGAGAATCTCCTGTATTTGCTTTAGCTAATAAAGATGCATCGACACAATCAGTTATTAGTGTGTCATATCCGATTAATCTTACTTATGGCGACAGCGATATAATGGCAGTAACCGTGATGAATCAGATTCTTGGAGGTGGTTCTAACGGCAATCTCTTTAAGAATCTTCGTGAAGATAAAGCGTGGACATACGGAGCATACTCATCTACTTCTCCGGGCAGATATTACGGCGGGTTCGCTGCCTCTGCCAATGTGCGGGTTGCAGTTACCGACAGTGCTTTTGCCGAAATTCAGAAAGAAATGATGAACATGGCAAACACAAATGTTGATGCAGAACAATTACAGCTCGTTAAAAACAAATTAGCCGGAGCATTTGGCAGAAGCTTGGAAAACTCATCAACCATTGCTTCTTACGCTTACAGTATCGATAAATATGGCTTACCTGCCGATTACTACGAAACCTATATGGAACGTTTAGAAGCCGTTTCAGCAGCCGATGTTCAACGTGTGGCTAAAAAATACTTAACACCTAACACGGCTCTTTATATTGCCGTTGGCGACATTTCTGTTACTCGTCCATTAATTGAGAAATTGGCTCAGGGTGCAGAAGTCAATGAATACGATTACTATGTAAATAAGGTAGAACGTTCTGCTGTTCCTGCTAATCTTACAGTCAACCAAGTAATTCAGAAATACATTGACGCTATTGGAGGTAGTGAGAAATTAAAATCGGTAAAATCCTTAGCATACACAGTTGAAGGAACAGTACAAGGGATGAATATTACATCAAACAGCACACAAACCGGAGATAAATACTGCTCAGAAACCAGAGTAAACGGAAATTCTGCCGGCAAACAAGTATATGACGGCAAAACTGCTTTTATTTATACTCGAGGTCAGAAGCATGAACTGCCCGATCAAGTTGCTGCCAGCATGAGAGAACAAGCTGTTATCTTCCCCGAGCTTGATTTATTAAATAATCCGGGAGCAACTCTTTCCGGTGTTGATAAAGTAAATGGCACTAATGTCTATGTAGTAAAATCAGAGCAAAAAACCTATTACTTCGATCAAACGACAGGCCTAAAACTCAAAGAAGTATCTTCTGCTATGGGAGCAACTATTGCCATTACATTCGGCGATTACAAAGAGTTTAGTGGAGTGTTAATACCCACATCTATGGAACAGAGTGCAGGTTCTCAACCCGTTCCGCTTAAGGTTACATCTGCCGAGATCAATGGTAATATTGACGAAAGCATTTTCCAATAACGAAATAATAAAACCTTTCTAGGGAGAACAAGTTTATTCTCCCTAGAAAGTACTCTTTTAGGCATCGAATTAATGTAACTTCATAAAGTTATTATTTACATTCTCTGACATGAAGTTTATTCTATCACTAATACTCTTAATTTCATCTGTTGTATCTGCAAGATCACAGAACATTACGGAGCAACTTCGTCGATCAGAGCAATTACAAGAACTAGACCCCGATAGTTCTATCTTAATCTCCCAACAAGCAATTACTTCTATACCCAATGGTCAGAAGGGAGAAAAAGCCTATGCTTATTGGAATATCGCTCAGGCAAACCTATACAAACATAAATACCATGCTGCGCTCTTTTATGCAGTTAAGGCTAAAGAGATGTTTGGCGATAAAGATACTTCTTTAATCTATCAAGATATTTTGGCAACAATCGGGTGGGTATATTTTGATATCGGAAATTACCAACATGCCTTACCATATCATCAGAAAGCACTAGAAACGGCTCAGTTACGAAAAGATTTGTATGGTGAGGTCTTATATATCAACGCCCTCGGTTTGAATGCCCTAAATTCTTTGTATTACACTAAAGCCTTAAGTTATTTCCAAAAAGGAATACTTCTGCTAAAAAACAATCTTCCGTTAGAGAAATCTCTGCTTTCTACCATTCAGTGCAATATTGGGGTCATTTACTCCAAATATGAAGATTGGAATAAAGCTCAATCATATTTATTAAAGTCGATTGATAATGCCCCACACACTGCAACCTCATTAGTAGAAACATATGCTGCATTGTCTAATGTCTATCTACAAACCCGAAAATTCGATAAATGCAAAAAATATCTGGACATTGCAGATTCTCTGAGTTATTATACGCATTATAGCTTTAGCCTGATTGAGTACTATAAGGTACGTTCTGAATTCGAGCAAATACGCGGAAACTTTCGGGAAGCTTATCGATATCAAGATAAATATGTCAAATTACTCAACAAGATAAATAATACCGACAAACAAGAAGTCATGAATTATTTATTAGACATCCAGAAAGAGAAAATAACACAGGATAAATTAATTATTAAACAGGCTAAGAAGATAAACACCAATCGTAGTCTCCTCATCATAATCATCATTGCGATAGCCTTATCTTGTGTGGCAGTATTATATTACATCTTTCATTCCAAATCTAAAAAAGTTTTGCTGCGTCAACAGAAGCTTACCCAAGAATTGGAAGAAAAAGAAAAGCAGGAAACACTTCTGAATAATAAACTGCAATACAAGGATGAAGTTATAGAAACACTTGCTTTTACTATATCTAAAAGAAATGAATTAGTAAAAGAGCTCGGAAATAATATTGGAAAGCACAGTTCTAATGACTTAAAAATAGCATGGAATACTTTTGAACAGACTTTAAATAAGCACCAAAACTCCACCATATTATCCGATGAGCTCTTGAAAGATTTTCGATTTAAATTACAAAAAAACTATTTGGAACTTACAGATAAAGACATTCAGCTTTTAATTGATATTCGCTCCAATTTTAGCTCCAAAGAGCTTGCTGATAAATATCATGTTGAAGTAAAATCGATAGAAATGAGCCGTTATCGCTTACGAAAAAAGCTACATCTAGAAAAGGGCGATTCTCTTCGGGAGTTTATTGCAAGAATATAGCTGAGTGGGTTGCCCTCTTTTCTATAATCGTAGCACGAAACTCATCATTGTATTTCATCAATACACCAGCATGCAGTTGAATTCCTGTTTAGTTCATTAGCAGGATGAAAAAAAGGGCATCACTCACTACAAACTACCTTTTACAATTAAAAAAAGCATATAGAATTGTATATTTATGCATTTTATTTATTGTTTATTGATCCGCTTATACCAAATTCAGTCTATTCTAGTCGAAGAATTAGATAAAATACATCAAATTCAGTCTATTATCATTCAGTAAAGTTCTGATTTACACAAGCTCTTCTTATTATCAGTTATGCATAAGGCATCATATCAGCAAAATTGATCTATGAATATCCTTAATTTATGTAGAGTTTCACCTCTACTCAACGATACAGGCAGAAACAAAAGCAAGAACCTATCAGACTATTTACAAGTAAGTTAGAAAATACAACTTAAAATGTATAGGTTAGGTATAGGCGCTTTACTTCATTTCATAGATATAAGCATTTATGTTCGTGCTATGAATAATTTTACACAATCGAAAAAGCTACTTTTATGATTAAAAATGTAATAATATACTGTATGGTGGTATCACTCTTTTGCTTTTGTTCATCTGAACAAAAAGCAAAAGACACAAACCTTACAAGATACGACTACCCTGATATATTGGATATGAGTGATAAGGTACATTCTCCTCAACAAGAATCATTAGGTTCAATGTCTGATATGGGTACTTGGCATTCTTTTAGTCTCCACAAAAAAGACGACAAAAAAAATATTGGGGGCTTCATTGGCCCGTATCTCATGCGTCAGCAAAAAAGCTTTTGGCTAAGTCCCTCTATTGCTTGCTTGCAGATTAAAGATGAATACACCGGAAAAGCAATAGACTTATCGGAGGCTGAACATGTAGAGAATGTATTTTATCCCGGCATGCTTCAACAAACATTCGTAATTGATGATTTACATATTGTTCTGCATCTATTTAATTGCAATGAACGCACCACGCTTATTACAGCCGCGCTAGAAAACAAAGGTTCTTGTCGTAATTTGCAATTAGGTTGGAAAGGAGAAATATTTACTAATCTCGATAAAGTGTTTAAGAAAGAAGATAAGGGTATATCGGTAAACCTAAATGACGAAGAATCTGCACAAGTTATTTTTGAAGATAAGTCCGGTTCACTAAATGTTTCAGACAGTTGCTATTCCTACTTCAGTTCTCCTATATCACTAAAAAGCGATGCACAAACGACAACATCTATTGCTTTCACATATACGTTCAACAAGACAGAGAAACTTACATATGGTAATTTGGCTTTAAAAGCAATAAAGGAATCAACCTCATTATTTGCTGATAATGAAAAGCGGTGGAATAGATATATCAATGAACTATTTAAATGCGATAACAAATCGCTATTAGATGCGAAGGAATACGATTTACTTGCCGTGAAATCTTTGGTAACTCTAATCAACAATTGGAGAAGCAAGGCCGGGCAGATTTTTCATCAAGGAATTATTCCGTCATATTCCGCAAATTATTTCCAAGGTTTTTGGGCTTGGGATTCGTGGAAGCATGCTGTAGCAATAGCTCCATTCGAAGGGGAATTAGCAAAAGACCAGATTCGGGCTATGTATGACTATCAGGACAAAGAGGGAATGATTGTAGATTGCTTTTTCAGAGATCTATCTATTGAGGGAATAAATCGAAGAAATACAAAAGCCCCTTTATCGGGATGGAGTATATACAAAGTATATGAGATTACAAAAGATATCGATTTCTTGAAAGAAATGTATCCGAAATTAGTTAAGTATCATGAATGGTGGTATAAAAATAGAGACAACGACAACAACGGCATCTGCGAATATGGTTCAACCGATGGCACCCGAATAGCTGCAGCATGGGAAAGTGGAATGGATAATGCTGTTCGTTTCGATAATGCTGTCATAATAAAAAATCACGATGGAGCATATTCCTTAAATCAAGAATCTGTCGATTTAAATTCCTATTTATATCAGGAGAAAATCTATTTAGAGAAGATTGCGAACGAATTGGGCTACACCGATGATGCAAAAAAATATGAACAGCAGGCTAAGATGTTGAAAGAAAAGGTTTGCTCACTTATGTATTGCCCTGATGATGGGTTCTTTTATGATATCGAGCTGAAAACACATCGGAAAATTAGGATACAAGGAGCAGAAGGTTGGGCTCCATTATATAACCATCTGGCAACTAACGAGCAGGTATCTAAGGTTGTGGAATCAATAATGGATACCGCTAAATTTAACACTTCATTACCTTTCCCTACGTTGAGTGCTGCACGAAAAGAATTTAATCCGCAAAAAGGATATTGGAGGGGTCCGGTTTGGCTTGATCAGGCTTATTTTGCAATCGTTGGAATGTATAATTACGGTTTTCGGGAAGAGGCCGTTCAAATGGCGAAGAAACTCATTGATAATGCCGAAGGATTGTCAAATTCACAAGCTCCGATACGCGAAAACTACCATCCTATTTCTAAACAAGGGCTGAATGCATACAACTTTAGCTGGAGTGCAGCACACATACTCATGCTTTTTGAATCAAACTAACCGATATAAACGAATAATATGTTACGATACCTATCGGCATTACTAATTGCCACCTGTTTTCTTTCTCTTCATCTAAATGCACAAACCGAAGACTGGGAGAACCCCAATGTATTTTCAGTGAATATGCTTGCTCCTCATGCCATATTCTACGTGTTCGACAATAAAGAGGATGCTCTAATGAAAGAGCGGAAAGGGTCTAACTTATATCAATCGCTCAATGGGATGTGGAAATTCAATTGGGCAGTGGCTCCCTCTAAACGACCTAAAGACTTTTATTTGCCAAACTATAATGTTAGTAATTGGGATAATATAAAAGTTCCTTCAAATATTGAGCTGCAAGGATATTCGGCTCCAATTTATACCGACGTTCCTTACCCCTTCAAAGCAAATCCTCCTTTTGTTCCCATCGACCATAATCCGGTAGGCTCTTATAAGAGAAAATTTACCATTCCGAATACTTGGAATAACAAACAAATTATAATTCATTTCGGAGCAGTTAATTCTGCTATGTATTTATGGATTAACGGCAAGAAAGTAGGCTATGGTGAAGGCTCTAAAACACCAATGGAATTCAACATAACATCATTTTTACAAGATGGAAAGAATGATTTAGCGGTGGAACTTTATCGTTTCTCGGATAGCTCATATCTTGAAGACCAAGACATGTGGAAGATGAGTGGAATCGAGCGAGATGTTTACCTCGTTGCACGCGCGCCAAACTACATTAATGATTTTTTTGTACACCCTTCGCTCATTAATAACTATACTGATGGCACGCTGAATATAGATCTGACATTGAATCGGACTACGAAAGAAAAGCTATCTGTTGAAGTTGAGCTGATAGACAACAGTAATACTATTGCTAAAGAATCTTGCAAGCTAAAATCTGAACAAAATACAACAAACATTGCTCTCCGAACCATCAATAATGTGAGGAAGTGGACTGCCGAAACTCCAAACCTATATGATTTACGAATCAGCCTACTTAACACAAAAGGAGAGTTATTAGAATCGACTGTTCGAAAAATAGGTTTCCGAACTTCAGAAATAAAAAATAGGCAATTACTGATTAACGGCAGGCCGGTAACAATACGTGGAGTAAATCGCCATGAGCATTCTCCATACAATGGAAAAATCATTACCAAAAAGGAGATGATTGAAGATATCCGATTAATGCAACTACACAATATAAATGCGGTTCGAGCTTCTCACTATCCTAATCACTCCATTTGGTATGAGTTATGCGACAAATACGGTATGTATGTGGTGGATGAAGCAAATATTGAATCGCACGGTATGGGATATGGCGAGAAATCATTAGCAAAAGATACAACATGGCTTGCTGCCCACTTGAACAGAACTCAAAGAATGCTGGAACGCACTAAAAATAATCCTTGCGTTATCATTTGGTCTTTAGGTAATGAGGCAGGCGATGGAATTAACTTTGAAAAAACTTACGCATGGATTAAATCGCATGATGATTCTCGGCCGGTCCAATATGAGCAAGCAAGATCGAATGCCCATACCGACATTACAGCTCCTATGTATGCCACAATTGACTGGATGCGTGAATATATTGAAGGGAATTATACCAAACCATATATTTTATGCGAATACGCTCACGCAATGGGTAATTCTGTTGGAAATTTACAAGGATATTGGGATTTGATATATAGCGAACCGAGCTTACAAGGTGGGTTTATTTGGGATTGGGTTGACCAAACATTCCTAAAGAAAGATTACGACGGTTCAATGTATCATGCCTATGGTGGGGATATGGGTTATGTAGGAATCAGCAATGATTCATCGTTTTGTGCAAACGGACTGGTTACAAGCGACAGAAAGCTGAACCCTCATATCAATGAAGTAAAAAAAGTATATCAACCATTCAAAGTTCTTGAGGTTGATGCCTCAAAGGGCAAATTCAAACTTTGGAATAGATTTAATTTCGTAAGTACAAAAGGTTATAAACTCAACTACAAAATATCATATTATGATGAGATCATCGACTCGGGAAACATTCCAATGCCCAGGGTAGTTGCCCAAGATACTGTTCCGTTTTCAGTCAATTACAAAACTTTGAAAGACAGAATTGGAGGAGAATATATTCTTACCTTATCTATCTGTAAAGAAGAAGCAACAGAGTTAATTAATAAAGGCTATGAGGTAGCTTGGGATCAGTTCGTGGTAAAGTCATTCCCAAAAGAACTAGTTTCAACCAACAAGACCAACTATAACATTAACGGTTGCGACAAAAGTATAACTGTGTCAAATGCAAAAACAAACTTAGTTTTCAACAAGGAATCAGGAGAGCTTACTCAATGGAAATACAATGGAAAACCGCTACTAGATGCTCCATTAAAACCTAACTTTTGGCGAGCTCCAACCGAAAATGATTTAGCATGGGGAATGAATATAAAGTGTGCCATTTGGAAAAATATTCAACACAAAGCAACAAGCATCGATATTGATAAATCTGAAAATAAAGTAAGTGTAATCATACAACAAGCATTAAACCAAGACGATTCCTATATTACAACTACGTATCATATTTTTGAAAATGGAGATATCGCAATCGAATGCAAATATCAACTTAACGATTCACTCCCCGAACTTCCTCGCGTCGGAATGGCATTTAAAATACCATCCGATTACAATAGGCTGGAATGGTATGGGAAAGGTCCTTTAGAAAGTTATGCAGATAGAAAGTCGGGCATGAAGCTCGGGGTATATAAAAGTACTGTATGGGAGCAATACTATCCTTATGTTCGTCCTCAAGAGACAGGCTTAAAGCAAGATGTTTCATGGTTCAGCCTAACCAATGATTCAGGAGATGGCATACTGGTCGTTGCCGACTCAACCCTGGCATTCAATGCCCAACAATTCGATTTCTCGAAGCTTGAGCACAAAGGGCAGCGACAAATGCCTCATGGTTCAGATATAAAGCCAACAGATACGATATCTGTGTGTATTGATTACAAACACATGGGAGTAGGAGGAGATACAACTTGGGGGTGGAGAGCTCAGACTCACCCTGAGTTTAGAGTCCCTGCTCAAGACTATACTTTCAAGTTCAGACTGTCTCCAATTAGTGGAAATGAAATCATGCGTAAGATAAAATATAAATATTAAAACGATGGAAACCCTTTTATTCTTAGCCGGAGGAATTATAATCGGCATAATCATTCAGAAAAGACAAAGTTGGCGACCATATATAGATAAAAGCATTACTGTGATGATTTGGATTTTATTATTCTCCTTAGGTATAGCAATAGGGAGTAACAATGAGGTGCTAAATAACATTCACACTATCGGATGGAAAGCTCTTATTTTATCGGGAGGAAGTATTATTGGCAGTATTATCTGCTCTTACTTCGTTTATCTAAAATTTTTCAAATCATGAAGGGAGCTTTAATAACACTAGCATTCTTTATTTGTGGAATACTCGTATCCATTAATGGGATTGTACACGATTTTTTTCTAGAAAATGATTTATCAAGTTATGCCCTATACGTATTAATGACATTGGTTGGCATCAGCTTAGGAATGGATAAATCTGCTCTAAATATTTTGAAGAAAGTAAATATCGGTTTGTTGCTTGTTCCCGTTTCCATTGCCATTGGCAGTGTCATAGGAGCAGGAATTGCATACTGCATCATTTCTGAACCCTTTAGGGAAGGAATGGCTGTAGGGGCCGGTTTCGGATATTACAGCCTATCGAGCATTATTATATCGAATAATTACGACCCAATACTCGGTGTTATCGCTTTACTATCGAATATTATCAGGGAACTATTTTCACTTGTAGCAGCGCCAATTTTGGTAAAACTATTCGGTAAGTTATCTCCCATTGCAAGCGCAGGTGCAACCTCCATGGATACTACCTTACCCATTATCAGCCAATATTCCGGAAAAGATTATGTTGTTGTATCTCTATTCAGCGGAATTATACTCACAATTCTTGTACCCATACTAATCCCTCTAATATTGTAACAAATTATTTTAAACCCATAAAACCTAATAATCATGGATAATAAAACTAAACATCCTGTGAGAATGGGGGCAGTTCCTCTCGTTCTCCTTACTTTATTACTATTGACTCCTGCCCTATCTTTTGCACAAAACAAAAGAGATATCTCAGGTTGTGTAACTGATGAAACAAGTGTTGGTATTCCCGGCGTAACCGTAGTTATTAAAGGGACAATAAATGGTACCGTTACCGATGTGAATGGGAAGTTTTCAATCAGTGCATCAACCGGAGATCAGCTTGAATTCAGCTTCATTGGTTATGATAAACAAGAACTTGATATCACTGCCACCAACAATGAGTATAATGTTAGTCTTCAGCTTAAAAATGAGATGCTTGACGATGTTGTTGTTGTAGGCTATGGAATACAAAAGAAAAGCGATTTATCTAGTGCTGTATCCACTGTAAATGCAGATGATGCAAATAAGATTGCGGCATCATCGCCTGCCCAAATGATTCAAGGTAGGACATCAGGAGTCAGCGTTATTAATGGAGGAGCTCCGGGTTCTAGCCCATATATCAAAATTCGAGGAATGTCTTCTTTCGGAGATGTTCAACCTTTATACGTAATCGACGGAATCCCGGGAGGAGATATCTCTATGGTTAATCCTGACGATATTGAATCATTCGAGATTCTGAAAGATGGTGCCGCAGCTGCTATTTATGGTTCATTAGCTGCCAATGGTGTCATTCTGGTAACTACCAAATCGGGGAAAAAGAATCAAGATGCAAAAATCGATTTCAATATGTATGCCGGAATTCAGAAATCAACAAAAAAACTGCCAATGGCAAATGCTCAGGAGTGGTACGCTATCATGAATCAGGCATATGACCATTCTGTTGCCGATGGGAGTATGAACGAATCGGATAAGCCCGGGTATCTCCAACCGGATTCCGGATTCTCATTAGACAACTATGCCAACACCGACTGGCAAGATGAAACGCTCCAAACAGGAGCTATTCAGAATTATTCTTTAGGTATCAGTGGGGGCGGAGAATCATCAAACTATAATCTATCGGCAAACTACTTTAACCAAGAGGGTGTAATTATTAATACCGGCACTGAGCGATATAACTTCCGATTTAAATCGATGTTTGAGAAAGGAAAGCTCAAGATAATGCCCAACATCATGTACACGCAAACAATTACTGATAACAATACGATGAGCATATCTAATATGCAGAAATCGAATCCATTGGTATCTGTTTATGATGATACAAAAGAGTCCGGCTATGGCTACCTCAATGAATTTGGTATTAGAAGTGGAGCAAACCCTGTAGGACAATCTGAGATTATAAATTCTGAGGCTAAACAAGATAATATACAAGCAAACTTGGGGCTTAATTATCAATTCAATCCTCATTTGTTTATTTCAGGAAACTTCGGATATACCAGAGTATTTTATAAACAAAGGTATAGCTATCCGGCATATACGCTAGCGTCAGATACTCAAAAAGATGAACCTTACCTAAGTGAATATCGAGCTGACTGGACTACTTTGAATTATGATTTCACCATTAATTACACCAAGAGTTTCGGTAAAAACAACTTTTCTGCAATGGCCGGTATCGTGGGATATAAATATGATTATCAAAACATAACAACAAATGTTACCGGTGGTGCAATGTTTCCCGATTTTGGCGGATTAATTCCTTCATTCGATGGTATGGCATCCGGCGATTTCATTGGCACCGGAAGTTTTAGTGCCATAACCAGATTCAGCTATATGGCTCGCGCTAATTACAGCTATGATGATAAGTACTTGTTTCAGGCAACAGTGAGAACTGATGGTTCATCAAAATTTGGACAAGATAATAGGTGGGGAACATTTCCATCAGTATCAGCAGCTTGGAAAATTCATAACGAATCTTTTTTCGAGGGGGTAAGAAACATATTCTCAGAACTTAAACTACGTGCCTCATATGGTATTCTAGGTAGAGAGACATCTCTCGGAGCTTATTCTCGTCAAGCTTTGGTAAACAGTGGTTACTGGTATGTTCAAAATAATGTTCCGATGGGGGGCAATGCTTCATTCGAAATGGCAAACGATGATTTAGCTTGGGAAAAGTCGAAAACCACAAACATTGGAATGGATTTCAGTCTATTCGATTACAAACTGTATGGAACATTCAACTACTATCAAAATAATTCAGAGTCACTTCTCCTTGAGGAACCCAATACACCCCCTTCCAGTGGAGTATCTGCGCCTATTGTCAACTTAGGATCTATTTCAAACAACGGTATTGAACTTGAATTAGGATACAGAGGAGAGTTAGGAAAGTTTAAATATGATATCTCCGGAAACCTTACAACGATTAAGAATAAAGTTAAATCATTGGGAGGTAGAGAGGGCTTTCTTCCCGGTGATGATATTGCTTATGCAGGTTCTTACACTTATTCTCAAGTTGGCGAACCCACTTCTCAGTTTAGAATGCTTAAAACAAATGGATTATTCCAATCTCAGCAACAAGTTGACAATTATAAAAACTCAGCAGGTACGATTATTCAACCCGATGCCAAAGCTGGAGATGTTATCTATATAGATATCAACGACGATGGAATCATTGATTCCAAAGATATAACTGATGTCGGTTCACCACTTCCAACAATCGAATATGGAATCAATGTAAACCTGACTTACAGCAATTTTGATATGTCTTTATTCTTTCAAGGAGTTGGCGGAAACAAGATTCTAAATGCAAACAGATATGAATTAGAAGCTGCAAATTCCGGTTATAATGTAATGAACACACTCGGCAATGCATGGACTAGCGATAATAAAGATACCGATACTCCAAGAAATCTCATTATTGATAATAATAACAATTATCAAATGTCTGACCGATTTCTGGAAAATGGATCTTACTTCAGGTTGAAGAATATTCAATTTGGATATACACTTCCAGAGAATGTAATTAAAAGATTGCGTATAGAAAAGCTTCGCATATATGTGAATGCTGACAATCTATTTACCATCACAAAGTATTCCGGATATGATCCGGAACTCATACCGGAAAATGCCCTGACTCAAGGAGTTGACTACGGAAGCTATCCAATGTATAAAACCTTTACTGCCGGAATACAATTAACATTCTAATCTAAAAACATCATGAAAAATATAAGTATCAGAAGAAATTTAGGCGTACTGCTTATTTGTTTATCTGCACTCGCATCTTGTGAAAATTATCTCGACCAAGAATCTAAAGATAAAATAACTACCGATCAAGTATGGAACAGTTACGATGCTGCCGAAAGCTATCTCATATCTGCATATTCATTTGTTCAGCCGACAGGTTGGCAGTATCATGAGTATTTTTATCTTCCTCAAAATTTTAGAGGCGATGATATGTTTCCTGAGAATGGAACAAATGCATGGGGATACCTTGCTCAAATCGTAGGCTTCAACAATACAGCATCGTCTAGTGTTCCTACGTACATGTGGACAAATTGGTATGAAGGGGTAAAACTGGCTAACGATGTTATCGAGAATGTTCCGAACATGAGCATGATAACACAAGATGACAGAGATCAACTTATTGCAGAAGCTAGATTCTTGCGAGCATTCTATTTTCTAAATCTACAAATGAATTTCCACTCTATTATCATGCCTACTAAAGTGGCTACATCTCCTGATGATTTACAAATTCCTGCTTCCAACAAGGAAGATGTTTATACTCAGATTATATCTGATTTTACTTTTGCAGCTGAACATTTACCTGCAAAAAGTATGACTGACAGTTGGGGAAGAGCCGGTGCAGATGCGGCCTATGCTTTTCTAGGGAAATCATGCCTATATGCAGCTAAGTATCAAGACGCCTTGGATGCATTCAGCCATATTACGGATAGGTCTCTTGTGGATGGAAGTAGGTATCGTTCTATGTTTGATGGTACAGCAGAAAGTAATAGTGAGGTTATTTTTACTAGAGGATATACCGCTGAACAGCAAGAAATATTGGAACTTTATCACCAATTAGGTGTTGCACTAGCTCCGGCTAGCTTAAATGGAGGTTGGGAAATGGCCAGCATTTCCGACTATTACATGAGTCAGCTGGAATCAGGCGATATCAGAAAATCTGCAACAGTTCTACAAAATGGGGAAACATTCGACGGACAAACAATCACTTTCGATAATCCAAACTTCAAGATGAGTATCAAATATGTTGAATCACTCGATGCAATAAGTTCAAATCGTAGCGTGGTTGACATTATATTAATGCGGTATGCTGATGTTTTGTTAATGGAGGCCGAAGCAAACTACGAGCTTAACAACGTGACTGAGGCTAATAAAAGATTGAATGAGATACGCTCACGTGCCGGTTTAAGTGAAATTATTTTATCGGGAACAGAACTAAGAGATGAAATCAGGAAACAACGTATGATTGAGTTAGTCGGTGAAGATTCTCGCTTTTACGATTTAGTACGTTGGGGTATTGTTACTGACCAACTAACAACTGCAAAGCAACCATTTGCCCGAAACTTTGAAAGCAAATACAGCTTCTTCCCTATTCCTCTTGTTGAAACTCAACGCAATAAACTGGTTGAACCTACTCCGGGATTTTAATAACACACAATAGCCCCAAGTCAAAAATAATTAGTATGACTTGGGGCTATCTTAGATCTGTTAGGTGTAAGCAAATTATCGTTTCTTCTTAAGTTCAAAATCTTTACCTAAATATACTTTTCGAACTGTTTCATCGCCGGCAAGATCTTCGGCAGAACCGGCTTTCAGAATAGACCCTTCAAAAAGTAAATAAGAGCGGTCGGTAATCGATAATGTTTCGTGCACATTGTGGTCGGTAATTAAAACACCAATATTCTTCTCAATAAGATGCATTACAATTTCTTGAATATCTTCTACTGCAATCGGATCGACTCCGGCAAATGGTTCATCTAGCAATACGAAGTTTGGATTAATAGCTAAACAGCGAGCTATCTCACACCGCCTACGCTCACCACCCGACAGTTGATATCCCTTACTCTTTCTAATATGGTTCAATCGAAACTCATCAATTAGAGAATCTACCTTATCTTTTTGCTCTCCTTTAGATAAATTCGTCATTTCAAGCACTGCACGTAAATTATCTTCAATACTTAGCTTTCTAAATACCGATGCTTCTTGAGCCAAATAACCAACACCATGTTGAGCCCTTTTATAAACAGGCATCTTTGTAATATCTAAGTCATCTAAATAAATATGTCCGCTATACGGATTAACCAAGCCTACACACATGTAGAATGAGGTGGTTTTACCGGCTCCGTTCGGGCCCAATAAGCCCACGATTTCTCCTTGATTAACTTCAAAGGAAACCCCCTTCACAACGGTTCGTTTCCCATATTTTTTTACTACATTATCGGCTCTTAATTTCATATATAATCTTATATCAGATTTCAAAAATAAATACAATCTACGAATTTAGGCGTCTTTTATACACTCTTTTCGATATTAGTATGCCAAACTCATATAATAGTACCAACGGAACACATATTAAGATCTGACTAAAAACATCCGGCGGAGTTATGATAGCAGATATAATAAGCAATACCACATAAGCATGCCGACGATACTTTTTCATATCTGTAGGAGTTAGTACGCCCAGATTACTAAAAAAGAATACAATCATAGGTAATTCAAACACAATTCCTGATGCCAATACAATGGAACTCACTAGGCTGACGTAAGACGATAACTTAATCTGGTTTAATATATCTGAACTCAGCGTGTAACCGGATAAGAAATTAATCGAGAGTGGCACAATCAAGTAATAGCCGAACAATACTCCCACAAAAAACAAAAGGCTGATAATCCAAACTGCTCCCCGGGCAGAACGTCGTTCTTTATCGTGTAATGCCGGTTTTATGAATTGCCATATTTCCCAAATCACATATGGCGAAGCTAATATTAGTCCCACAACAAATGAAATCCAAATGTGCGACAAAAACTGCCCCGACATGGTAATATTTATTAATTCAAACGGCTTATTGTTTATTTGAAAGAATGGCATTCCGCTTATATCTGCCAGCTGCGATAATAATTTGTTGGTAAAGAAATCGGCCGATTTAGGAGCCAAAATAAGTTTATTGAAGATAAAATCTTTATTTACAAAGGCAATAAACACAGCCAACACAATAGCTGCCGATGCACGAACTAAATGCCACCTCAACACCTCAAGGTGTTCTATAAAGCTCATATCTTTCGATTCTTTCATCTGCCAAATATAAAAAAACAAAGTGAATAAACTTCCTGCTAGAACAATCCTATAAACCAATGAATACCGCTAAGAATTAAATGGAAGCAAAGCACGAAAATTGCGATTAAGAGCAATAATCCGACACCAAATCCCCAAGCCTTTGTTCTTACTTCTTTTATCATTTGCTCATCTTGTTCCACATAACCCATAATAAGATGTAGATTTTTTGTATTCGATCGGTAAAAGAAATCTATCAGCATTCCCAAAATCGGAATAGAACCTAGAACCAAATCGACAACAATATTAAATAATATGGCTAAGCTTAGCGGAAGAGAACGAATTTTACATGCTGCAACATACACAAAAGGCATCGAAATAAGTGCCCCCAACATGTCGCCTACAAAAGGAGCTGCAACTCCCATTATTCCATCAATG
Source organism: Mangrovibacterium sp. (assembly GCA_047975205.1). Classification (GTDB taxonomy): domain Bacteria; phylum Bacteroidota; class Bacteroidia; order Bacteroidales; family Prolixibacteraceae; genus JBKEDC01. Next base: position 49,704 of record JBKEDC010000048.1, read on the forward strand.
TAATAATCATCAAGATATTGTTTCAGATGTTTGATAAGCGCATAAACCTTACTCTCATTAAGACGCCGACGCTGTTCATATGTCAATGTAGATTTTTTCAAAGTCACACTTTTTTGATTAAAAGCTCAAGATACGAAGAAGATTTTTTAAATTAAGAAAATTAGTTCCCCATATTTTTTCTATATTTGCTCCCGATGGGGGATTAGCTCAGTTGGCTAGAGCGTTTGACTGGCAGTCAAAAGGTCATCGGTTCGATTCCGATATTCTCCACTTTGAAAATGAAAGAGTTGCAGTGAGGCTGCAGCTCTTTTGTTTTTAAAGAGCACAAACAAAAGCACAAACTATTTTGGTTATAAAAGGCTATTTAGGAGTGGTTTTACAGCTAAGCTTATTTCTGCAAATGCTAAAGCCGACAATTCTTTTGTGTATCGTTTCTTCAGTTCACTCCAAAGTCCAACAAAGTTTGTAATAAGTGGAGAATCTTCAAGTTCTTTTATATTCCAATCCTTAGGATTATCAAACAATTCCTTATCGTGAGCGCATACTGTATGGAAGTTCTTTTTAAACTCACTAGTCCTTACATATTCTTGACAATTATTATTTCGAAGTATGTAATACAAATCATAGAAGTGTCTTATTTTACTAAAAATACCTTCAATAGGACTTTCTGAAAAGGAAAAGCGAATTAACGAAACTAGCTTCTCTATAAGCGTTTGCTTTATATCGAGTACATTCACCTTAAAACTAGCTAATCCATATTGCTCAACCAAAGCATTCTTGATTTTGCTCTTGTAGATATTCTCCAATAAAACTCTGAATTGACTGCAAAGCGTATGGAAAAGGATTGGCAAAGGAATTTATCTCGACACGACAATAATTGAGTTAATTCCCATTAGGCTATTTTGCTCAACTGTTGGATAGCTATAAACAGACTTACGAAATCTAGAATGTTTACTAGTTAATAGGTTTTGTAAAGCAAGACTTATCCAATAATCTTTTTCTACAAAGGAAGGATTTCGCCTCTGAAACCTCCTTAATAGCAAGCTTGAACAGCTTACTATTGGTATGTAGTATCATCTTATTTTCCATTTCTCTTGGTTGAATAGTATCTCGTTAGACGCATTGAAAACATATGTACTAACAGGATTTAGACTTTTATAAATCTTCTCCGAATATTCGTTATATCCAGTAGCCTCCAGCAATGCTCCTAGCAACGCTTTCGTTGATGGGGGTATTCTATCGAAAGATTAGTTAATTGCTTCCGTTATTCTTCTGAAAGCTCCTCTATCAATATTTTTAGCCTTAATAGAGAAGCATCTACCGTTGTGTCGGGAATATCTTTTATAAATCGAAAGCAATCTAAAAGCTGAAGCAAAGGAATGTTCTTTTTAGTGACAACATTCCATTGGCGAACAAACTTTATTCTGTAATCCAACCTTTTTAATTCCTTACGGTCGAAACTTACACCAATTTGAATGATGTTTGAAACTTGCGTTGTCAGTTTTAGTTGATTGAAGACAGTATAGCCAGTGATATACCCTGCGGTTTTTTTGTAGAATCTGCCCTTGGAGGGTTTTACAATCTTGCCAGAAAAAACAAGTCTAGAAAGAATGCTCTTTAAGTTATTCTCTGATATGGAATTCGAATCGAGGTTTTTGTAAGAAAAGACATATCCTTCTTCAAATCTTTTTATCTCTGTTGTAATTGTATCTGTTGCATTCATAAGAATACAAAGACAATTATTTGCAACGTTTTTACAAGTAAAACATTGCAAAGCGTGTAGTACTCCTAGGGCCTGGTGCTCCTTACTTATAGATAATATTGCAGAAGTAATCGTTTATGCTCGAAGAGTAGATTAAAAGATATGCGCTTAGCAACAGTAAAAATAAAAAGATTAATATGTAGCGTATTTTTGTTATTTTCTTTCTTTGGTTAGGAATTTTTGAGCTGGTATACAAAGTACCCATTGGCAGAGTTCAATCAGAACATATTTAAATCTCCCAATGGGTTGCAATAGGTTCTTTTTATTCCGTTGGCATTTTGCAGTCGTTTGTATCTTCTTTCTAGGTAGTTTAAAACTGAATCGCTGTTTTGTTTTGGATTACTGCTGAGTAATGTGCCATAATGTTAGTCCGATACGGATATTTTAAGAAAACTGCAAAAATACACCTCTCGGGAATATATTTCTAGAACTTAACTGAAGATCTAAATCCGAGGAAAACGGCTGTTGAACTACTCTTCACAACAGGATTGGTTACCTGCACATCTGCACCTATGGAAAACCAATTATTCAGCCAAAAGTCATAAAAGGTTTCTACACACAATTCATTGCGGAGCGACATTCCTAATGCACCGGCTTTATCATCAATAATGCCACTCAATGAATAATTAGAAAATGCTATCCCCCATTTATCTTGGGCTCTGTTTTTAACAAAGCTATTTCCTCCTAAACCTAACAACAGACTAAAATCAACAGGAGTAGGATTTCCATCGGAAGCGGTAAGCTGCCCGAATAATCCCCAGCTTCTGTTCTCATCAATCATCTTTAATGGCTGACTAAAACTATAACTGATGTAGAATCTCCCATTTTTGTCGGAGGCTGGGAAATCTACGGGCGGATTGATATTGCCTAAGTCATAAAGGCTGTTGCCATTCTGCGTGCTGTATGTAAAACAAACGGAATGATTACCCACCGAGTTACCTATTCGCACTTTCCATCCGGGGGTAACAGCAAGCACCACTCCATCGCTAAACGGAGATTCAAAACCAGTTTTACCCACAGTGCTTATCGGATCATAGAGCATAAAAGTCCAATTCAGCTTTTTGCCGGCTATACTGGCTATCGTTCCAAAAACATATGGAGGCGTAATGCCATTTATGGGTGCTGTAAAACCGATATTCCAAAAGGCATCTAAACCTGCTCCCCCACTATATTTAGTAGCAGCAGCCATATCTATCATATTCAACTTCCCGGCTAAAATACTGTTGCCTGCTCCCCAATTATATATTAAAAAAGCCGAACTAATGTCAAAACGATTTCCATGTGTGAATCCGGGATAAGAACCTGCCGTGTTTTGGGGAACCATTACCTGACCGGTAAGGCTACTCAGTGGATTACCAAAGTTATATTCAGCTTTGGTTACCAATGTCCAATGAGAAAGTCCGATACTGCCACCGTTAAACATAACATCTAATTGTGCTTTACCATCGAATGCAGATTTATTATCTCCATTTCCGGCAACAAAGTTCTGATTAAAAACAGTTACACGGGGATTAATATATAATCCTTTCGATTCGATTTTATCTCTTGCACCTCCCCAGTTCCCCGATAAATATTTTCTTTCCTGTTGGTTTTGAGCATATGTGTTTAAACAAATTAAACTCAGACAAATAGTCATAAACGATATTAGCTTCGTCATAAATGATAATTTAGTTTTAGGTTTTTATTTCTATTAAAGGTTTTTTATATCAAATCGAATGAATTTTCTTGACTCGTTCCAATGGTTCCCAATTTTAAACTTTTTGTATCAACGGTAAGAGCTAAAGACATGACTTACCTCTTTTTATTTTCAACAAATGTACATTATTTATATAAATAATAATATACTCGGAACTTTTCCAGGTTCAATCCCATTTCGGTTCAATCTTAAATTCTAGAACCAAATGCCCATTTTTGATTAAGCGACAAATCTAAAGAATAAATCTTTAGGTGTCTCAAAGTTTAAAATTTTTTCAGATCTTCTGTTTATTTTATATTGAACTTGTTTTACAAACTCGTTATCGTATGGATTAAAAGTTGATTTCTTAAGTATATATTGCCTGACAAGCTTATTTGTATATTCACTCAATCCTCTTTCCCATGAAGAATAAGGATGAGCAAAATAGAACTCACAATCAAGCTTTTGAGAGATAAGTTTATGTCTGGCAAATTCGCTTCCATTATCGCT
>JBKEDC010000015.1:0-5367 GCA_047975205.1 Mangrovibacterium sp.
CCTATGGAGGTGCTATTAACACCCCGAACTTAAGTAGAGTTGCCAATATGGGGATTTCGTATAATAGGTTTCATTCCACAGCGATGTGTTCTCCCACTCGAGCAGCCTTATTAACCGGTAGAAACCACACTTCAGTAGGGAATGGGATAATATCTGAAGCTGCCAATGATTGGGATGGTTTTAGCGGAAAGATTCCGAAAACTGCCGCCACCGTTGCTGAGGTATTGAAAGATTATGGTTATAACACCAGTGCGTTTGGTAAGTGGCATAATACGCCAGCTGAATTAACTACTTCAAAAGGACCGTTTGACTACTGGCCTGCAGGTTATGGTTTTGAATATTTTTACGGCTTTCTAGCTGCAGAATCATCAGAATATAACCCGCGTATGATTCGTAACACTACTGTAGTAGAGCATCCGAAAACAACACAAGGGCACAATTATTATCATCTTACTGAAGATATTACCGAAGATGCTATAAAATGGTTGCGCGAACAACAAGCTTTTGCACCGGATAAGCCTTTCTTTATGTATTGGGCTCCGGGAGCGGTTCACGGACCACACCAAGTAGCTAAAGAGTGGGCAGATAAGTATAAAGGTAAATTTGATGCCGGTTGGGATGAGTATCGTAAAACAGCCTTCAAAAAGCAAAAAGAGTTGGGCTGGATTCCGGAGAATACGATACTGACAAAACGCGACAAAACGATGAAGGGTTGGGATGAAATTCCGGAATCGGAAAAACCTTTTCAAAGTAGGTTAATGGAAATATTTGCGGGATTTGCTGAGCATACCGACTACAATGTGGGCTTACTTCTTGATGAATTGAAAAAGGAAGGAAGGTTGGATAATACTCTCATCTTCTATATCTGGGGAGATAATGGTTCTTCTGCCGAAGGACAAAACGGAAGTATAAGTGAGTTCTTGGCAGAACAAAGTATCCCTTCAACCACACAACAGCATATTGATGCTTTGAATAAATTGGGTGGATTAGACGTTTTAGGTACAGCAAAAACAGCCAATATGTATAATGCGGGATGGGCATGGGCAGGCTCTACGCCTTATAAATCAACCAAATTGATTGCAGCACATTTTGGGGGAACTCGTCAACCTATGGCCGTATCTTGGCCTAAAGGTATCAAGCACGATGGTACACCACGGCCACAGTTTCACCATGTAATAGATATCGTACCAACTATTTATGATGTAATAGGTATTACACCTCCAAAAATTGTGAATGGTTTTGCTCAAGATCCAATAGACGGTGTCAGTATGGCATATACTTTTGATGACCCTAAAGCAGAGGGGAGACGTAAAATACAGTTCTTTGACATACTCGGCAGTCGCGGACTTTATTACGACGGCTGGTTTGCATCAGCATTTGGACCTAGAAAACCTTGGGTTCCGGGTCTTCCACCGGGAGCAGCAACTTGGAGTCCGGAAGATGATACATGGGAATTGTATAACATTGACGAAGATTGGAGTCAAGCTAATGATTTAGCCAAATCTAATCCTAAGAAGTTGCAAGAAATGAAGGATATGTTTTTGGTAGAGTCTGCTAAATATAAAAACTTACCTGTAGGTGGTGGTTTCTGGGCTGCATTTTTGCATCCGGAGGATGCTCCAAAGACACCATACACAGAATGGAATTTTATAGGTAGAATAGGGCGCATGCCTGAGTATGCAGCACCAAAATTGGGCACACGAAGCACTAAAGTGAGTATGGAAATTGAAGTTCCGAAGAAAGCCGAAGGAGTTTTATACTCATTAGGTGGTTTCTCTGGTGGTTTGTCTTGTTATGTGAAAGATGGTTATCTTTGTTATGAATATAACATGTTTGAGATAAGCCGAACTAACATAAAATCTAAAACAAAACTACCTACCGGAAAGGTTAATCTGGAAGTTGTGTCCAAAATGCAAGGGGGACCTATGTCAGCAATGGATGTAACACTTAAAGTGAACGGAGAAGTTGTTGCCGAAGAACAAGTGCCATCTACGATAGTATTTAATTTCACGTGTAACGATTGTCTTGATTTAGGTAGTGACTTAGGCTCGCCTGTGTCGCCTGATTATTACGACGATGCGCCGTTCAGATTCAACGGTGAGGTAAATAAAACGAAGATTGAGTATCTTAAATAAGTCGAAAAAACAAGAGGGAGCAATAGCTTCCAGTCTATTAACAAAAAAAGCATTTCTTCGGAAATGCTTTTTTTGTTGCAGTCGATCAGAAAGATAAGTAAACAGATATTTTCCTGAGAAGTGTAGAGAATGTATGTTACAGCGTATGATTCTAAACGCAGGTAAGTGTCGTAATAAATATTTATTTATTCTAAAGTTAGGACGATGTGATTAATTAAAACGATTTTATTTCTGTTTTATTTTTACAAGAATGTAACTTTAGTCAATAATTCAGTAATTCCATATGTGAGATAAATGATAAGGAATTAAATTAATAAAAAATTAGAATCATGAAAAAGAGAAGTTTATTGCGGTTAATTTTAATGTTGGCAGCATTGTTTGGAGGCTCAGGGCAACTCTTGGCACAAGAAATACTCCCTTTTCCGCCCACACCGTCGGCATCTACGGCTGGGTTGACCATGCAAACCTCTTCTTACAAGAAAAGAGTAGAACCGAATCGTCTTCCGAAAGATGCTCCGAACATTTTAATAATACTTATTGACGACGCCGGACCTGCAACGCCTTCTACCTATGGAGGTGCTATTAACACTCCGAATTTGAGTAGAGTTGCTAATATGGGGATTTCGTATAATAGATTTCATTCTACAGCGATGTGTTCTCCCACTCGAGCAGCCTTATTAACCGGTAGAAATCATACTTCCGTAAGTAATGGACAGATAGCTGAATTGGCCAATGACTGGGATGGTTTTAGTGGGAAAATCCCAAAAACATCTGCAACAGTTGCCGAAGTTCTGAAAGATTATGGTTATTCAACAGCTGCTTTTGGAAAATGGCACAATACACCTGCTGAATTAACCACTTCAAAAGGACCGTTTGATTATTGGCCAACAGGTTATGGTTTCGAGTATTTTTATGGTTTTCTTGCCGGAGAGGCATCTCAATACGACCCGCATATGGTTCGCAATACCACTGTAGTAGAACATCCGAAAACAACACAAGGACACAACTACTACCATCTTACTGAAGATATAACCGAAGATGCCATAAAATGGCTGCGCGAGCAATTAGCATTTACTCCTGATAAACCGTTTTTTATGTATTGGGCACCGGGAGCAGTTCATGGTCCGCATCATGTAGCCAAGGAATGGGCAGATAAATACAAGGGTAAATTTGACGCCGGTTGGGATGAGTATCGCAAAACAGCCTTCAAAAAGCAAAAAGAATTGGGTTGGATTCCACGAGATGCTCAATTAACGAAACGTGATGGCGATATGAAAGCTTGGAATGAGATTCCGGAATCGGAAAAGGCATTTCAAAGTAGATTGATGGAGGTTTTTGCCGGCTATGCCGAACACACCGATTATAATGTAGGTTTACTTCTCGACGAGATAGAAAAAGAGGGCAGATTAGACAACACTCTTGTATTTTACATTTGGGGGGATAATGGTTCGTCTGCTGAAGGGCAAAACGGAACAATAAGCGAGTTGTTAGCTCAAAACAAGATTCCATCGACTATACAGCAACATATTGATGCTTTGGATAAATTAGGCGGATTAGACGTTTTGGGTTCACCCAAAACCGACAATATGTATAATGCGGGATGGGCATGGGCAGGATCTACACCCTATAAATCGACAAAATTGATTGCAGCGCATTTCGGGGGAACTCGTCAACCAATGGCAGTATCTTGGCCTAAAGGTATCACGCACGATGGCACTCCGCGTCCACAATTCCACCATGTCATAGATATTGTACCAACTATTTATGATGTAATAGGTATTACACCTCCAAAAGTTGTGAATGGTTTTGATCAAGATCCTATTGATGGTATCAGCATGGTGTATACCTTTGACAACCCTAAAATCAAAGGTAGGCGCAAAATACAGTTTTTTGACATTATGGGAAGTCGTGGGCTCTATTATGACGGCTGGTTTGCATCAGCCTTTGGTATTAAAAAACCGTGGGTTCCGGGACTTCCGGCAGGGGCAGCGGATTGGAATCCGGAAAATGACACATGGGAGCTGTATAACATTGATGAGGATTGGAGTCAGGCTAATGATCTGGCTAAATCGAACCCAAAGAAATTGCAAGAAATGAAGAATATGTTTTTAGTAGAATCTGCTAAATATAAAAACTTGCCGATAGGGGGAGGCTTGTGGGTGTCAATTTTGCATACTGAGGATGCTCCGAGAACACCATATAAAGAATGGAATTTTATTGGTAGAATCGAACGTATGCCTGAGTTTACAGCTCCAAAATTAGGTACCTTCAGCAATAAAGTGAGTATGGAAGTTGTTGTTCCGAAGAAAGCAGAGGGGGTTTTATATTCATTAGGCGGATTTGGCGGTGGTTTGACTTGTTATGTGAAGAATGGCTACCTCTGCTATGAGTATAACTTATTTGAAATTAGCCGTACTCAGATCAGATCGAAAACAAAGTTGCCGACAGGAAAAGTTAATATAGAAGTAGAATCAAAAAGAGCTTCATCTAAAGCAAGGGGCGCAATGAATATTGCATTGAAAGTGAACGGAGAAGTTGTAGCTGAAGATCAAGTGCCAATCACGATAGCGCTTGGTTTCACGGCTAACGATTGCCTTGATTTAGGTAGTGACTTAGGCTCACCGGTGTCGCCTGATTATTACGACGATGCACCGTTTAGGTTCAATGGTGAGATAGATAATACTCACGTTGAGTATCTTAAATAAGTCAAAAAAACATAAGAGGAAGCAGTAGCTTCCGGTTCATTAACAAAAAAAGCATTTCTTCGGAAATGCTTTTTTTGTTACAGCTAGTCAGAAAGATAAGTAAACAGATATTCTTCTGAGAGGTGGGAAGTATGAAAGATACATGCTATGGCTTATGAACCTAATTGGCAGATAAGTATCGTAATAAAAATTTATTTCTCCTAAAGTTAAGATGGTATGGTTAATTAAAACAATTTTATTTTTGTTTTATTTCTACAAAATTGTAACTTTAGTCAATAATTCAGTAGTTTCTGCATGAGATAAATAATAAGGAATTAAATTAAGTTAATAAAAAAATTAAAACAATGAAAATGAAAAGTTTATCGCGGTTAATGCTAATGTTGGCAGTGCTGTTCTGTGGTTCAGAACAAGTGTCGGCACAAGAGATACTGCCATTCCCTCCTACGCCGTCGGCAAGTACTGCCGGCTTGACTATGCAAACCTCTACTTATAAAAAGAGAGTAGAACCGAATCGTCTTCCGAAAGAT
>JBKEDC010000028.1:0-63971 GCA_047975205.1 Mangrovibacterium sp.
TGTCCATTTTGTCGTGGATGCCGTATTTTCAGCATATTTCAGCAGAACTAAGTTCACCCCGAATGCCTTCCATAACAATCTGGATTTTCTCTTCTGCACTATACACTTTGCGAGTGCAACGTCTAACCTCTTTGATTGGTTTTGAACTAGAATTGTTTTTCCTTCTTGTTGCCATACCGTTTAAAATTCTAAAGTTAATAATCATATTGATTACCCCCTGATAAAAGAACTTGAAATCGGTAAACTTCATGCTGAAGGTTTACATGCCCTAAATCCACTTATATTTTGGGAAAAATAATAATTACCAAATATAAAAGAATAAGGACAATACTTAAGTCATCAACGAAATATATTGAATGATAATGCTGCTCACCTAATTAATCTAAGATTGCATGATTATTCATTCTAGTTTCGATATACAAGCAATTTTATGCATATTTATTTATAAATCCGTATAAAAATGCTTTTTACTCTTTTTCTCTTGTTAGTGTGGACATAAAAATATCTTTTAGCTGTCATATGCTGATAAGAATGGGTTCGAAAAACGCTAATTCACGCTATACTTACCAACAAATGAGGTGCATTAGATAAAATTCATTCTTTATGTTGGAATGAAAAGCTATAAAAATCATTTGGGTATTTCATCTTTTCGGCAGATTAACGCCTATTTATATTAATTACTTCAAACCGGCAGATCTTACGATTGAAACTTTTTTTGCTTGAAACAAAATTTTAATTTAGCCGAGCAACTTAAGAATAATCTATTTTGAACACCAAAAAAAGTCCGTGGCAATGGGTGCCGTCATTGTATTTTGTAGAGGGTTTGCCCTATGTTATCGTTATGACCGTATCAGTTATCATGTTTCAACGCTTAGGCATATCAAACACACAGAATGCTCTTTACACGAGTTTACTTTATTTGCCTTGGGTGGTTAAGCCTTTTTGGAGTCCATTGGTTGATAGCTTTCGCACCAAACGCTTTTGGATGATAAGCATGCAGCTCATTATTACGGCATCACTTGTGGGCATTGCTTTGTGCATTCCAATACATCATGCCTTGTTTTATAGTCTTATCTTTTTGTGGTTTATGGCTTTAGCGTCAGCTTCACAAGATATTGCTATCGACGGTTTTTATATGTTGGCATTAACGAAGCCGCAGCAAGCGTATTTTGTGGGTATTCGCTCCACAGCTTATCGATTAGCTATGCTTTTCGGTCAAGGACCGCTCATCATCTTTGCCGGCTACTTAGAAAAGCATTCCGGAACAGTGGCTCGGGCTTGGAGTATGACTTTTTATGCCGCATCAGGCTTATTCTTACTGCTATTCGTTTACCATTGGTTCTTTCTTCCTAAAACAGATGCCGATATGTTGCGAACAAATGCCGGCGGAGAGCAACATATTCTTCGAAACATGAAGAATAGTTTGGTGAGCTTTTTTGCCAAACCAAATATGGCTACAGCCTTGCTTTTCTTGCTCGTTTTTAGGCTAGGCGAAGCGCAGTTGGTTAAAATAGCAAGCCCGTTTATGTTAGATAGCACTGTCAACGGAGGATTAGGCTTAACCACGACAAGTGTGGGGTCTATATATGGAACGGCAGGAGTGATTGCCCTTGTTATCGGGGGTGTTTTAGGCGGAGTATTGGTATCTCGCCACGGGTTGAGGCGTTGGGTATGGACGATGGTCATCGCTATGAATGTTCCGAATGTTGTTTATGTTTTTCTATCGTTTACACAGTCAGCAAGTTTGCCTGTTATTACAAGTTGTGTGGTGCTGGAGCAATTTGGTTATGGTTTTGGTTTCACTGCCTACATGCTTTATATGATACAAATTTCTGAAGGTGAATTTAAGACTGCTCACTATGCCATTTGCACCGGATTTATGGCATTGGGCATGATGCTTCCGGGCATGCTAAGCGGATGGATACAATCTCTGCTTGGTTACCAAGGATTTTTTGTTTGGGTAATGATTTGCACCATACCTAGTTTTCTGCTGGTTCCTCGTTTGCACTTTTCGAATGATTTCGGAAAAAGATGATTGGAAAAACTAGAATGTTTCGTTAATGTTGAAGTAGAAACCATGTAAGCCATTTCTACCAATACCATAATCTAATCGAAGATTCATGCGCGGTTGCAATTCATAACGGAATCCTATGCCTCCGTTGGGTAAAAATCCGGTTCCTTTGTCGGTAATAAGTGGGTCGTTGTCAGTGTCATACACAGTTCCTCCGCCCACCCAAGCCACGGCACCATATTTACTCAAATCGCCACTTTTCTTTTTAAAAGTATGTCGATATTCCACTACGGCATAGGCTTTCCCTTTGTTGCGATACTTGCCCCAAGGATATCCGCGTAAATCAAATGGATTGCCCAATTGCGAAAGCTCATTATAGGGCACATCACCGAAAGTATTGCGTGAACAGACTTGCCAAGCAAGTATTCTGCCGTCCTTATGATTAATGCGTGTATATTGACGATAGTCAACAAGGAGCATATTGTAGTTGTTATTCCCTCCGAGGTAGTGTCCGTACTGGGTAAACTCTACATCGAAGTATTTTCCTTCCCAAGCATTGGCAGGAAGATCCCGACTATCATAACGGAACGTAGCCCCGATACCCATATTAAATGGATGATCATTGTAGTAAGCGAAATAATTATCGTGGGCTACCCAATCCGATAAATTGCTGCCTTCGGTGTAGTTTAAACTGTAATTAGGACCGAAATATAAATCGTCTTTTATCTTAAAAAGAGCCTCAACTGCAATATCGAGCCAAGTTCTTTCAAAGGCTGTTACATCTTTATCCTCATCGATGGCTTGGTTTGTGTTGAAACCTACTCCCCAATAGTTATCGGGCATCTTTTTGAACCAAAAATTACCGTTAATGCGTAAATTGTCATTATTCCAAAAAGTGGTAGGACGCATATTCAATGTAATTGCTCCTGTTGAGGTGAAGGAAAGCATTACGGGCATGTTAGAGCGAGTTAAACTCAAATCGTTTTTATCGGTTCGCCAACTGAATAGTGCACCTCCGCCAATTAAAAAGCCTAATTCAGGTGTGTATCCCGGACCTGCCAACGGACTAACCATTAGTTTGCCGCTATCTAGCTTTTTTTGTTTCCGAATGGCTCGTGCTGCTTGTTTTTCTTCTTTGCCAGGTTCGTTTTTGCTTGAATTTTTTTGCGCCAGACTTGTGTATGGAGATGCTATAAAACAAAAAGTCAAAACGATGAGTAATGTAGATGTAATGTTCCTCATGATGCTCGTATTTACTGCAAATATATTATTTAAACGGATATTGAAGCTGATTTCTCGATTAAACTACATAGAATACCGTACCTGAACTTTCCATTCACTTCGCTGTTTGCCGTCTATGGCTGTCAATCCGCTGCCTATCGATTCATCATTAAGATATAGCGTCGAGGCAAGCTTAAATTCGAATTGCCATCGGCGTTGAATGCGATAATTTAATGTAAAATAGCTCCGTATGCCTTCGCCATAAAACGATGGAATATAAAACTGATAGCGCACATCGTTCTCATAGGCGTAAATACGTGAATTATAATCGTCGGTGTTAAAATATGCCAATCGAAACCATGATTTAAAGCTTCCTTTTTTGCTAACGAAACCAATATCTTGTGCAAGAAATAAACCGGAGGAATTTTCCTGATGATTATATTTGTTAAATTCTAACCGAGAACGAAATAAGAGATGCTTACTACTTTGTCCGCTTAATTGCAGTCTTAACGACTGCCGTATTCTTTCGCTATTGTGAGTTATTTTGTCGGTTTGGGTTTTCTGAGGTTTGCATTCATAAAAATATCTGCCGTTGAGTTCCCAATCAGGGTTTAACGAGTAAACTCCGCGCAATAAAAATTCTCTTCCTTTGCTTGGGGCTGCAGTAGTATATTTTAACCATGAAAATTGGAAAAAATCAGCATATGCATTTATAGTGAGCTTGGCAATCGGAGAAACTTTGACCCCAATGTACCAACCTTCTTCATCATTTGTGCGTGAGCTTTCCGTTTGGGCAGAGGCATAGAGTGCATTATAGTTTTTACTAATCTTTCGATATTGTAAAACAAGGTTGAATATGCTACTGGGTTGTATTTGCATTCCGTTAAGTGTCGCAAATCCGCTGCCATCAGTCGTTGTTTCGCCAAATAAGAACAATCGATTGAAATTATATTGGTAAGTTCCCGATAAAAGCTCCTGTTTGTTTCCTTGAAATAAATATTTATTGTAGGCTTGATTAACCGGAATGATTGGTAGGCTGATCCGGATTTGATTATAAGCAATTCCGAGTTTCAGACTATTTAATCGGTAATTAAGCTTTGCACCGGAGCTTATTAACTTTACATTATGTTTATTTTTAACCTCACTGGCTGTTCGATGCAGTCCTGAACTTTGCAAAGAAGTAATGATCGGTTGATTTTGGATCGTGTCGATATTGGCATCGACTGATTTATAGGAGAAGTAGGGCATAATTTCCCAGTGTTTACCCAAACGGAGCTGAGCAGCAATTCCCCGCATAAAGTTGTTTTCATCGGTGGAAGAGTAGGGCTTTATACCTTCGTTGAGGCGAACTATTTGTTGCGTGTCGGCAGATTTACCTACCGAGAAACCTTGCCAAACTCCTAAGCCTTGCCCCCATTGCACAATATAATCTCCCACAATGATTTTAGACTGAGTTTGTTTTAATTTCAAGGCAACAAAAGCACTTTGATAATCGAAGCCCTGCAAATTCGTTTTGCGAAAGAACGATTCTCCCGGATCCTTTTCGCCGGTAAAGCCGAACTCCAATTTTTGCAGGTTTCCTTGATAGCGGAAATACAATCGATGAGCATCTCCCTCAAATTTTCCGCTTGAATAGGCTGCTTGCTGTTGTATTACACTTGATGTGCGCATGATAAAATCATGATGATTGCGCATAGAGCCTATATGTGTGCCGGTTGGCGAGAAGTTAAAGAATAATGCGGCCAGTTGCGCTGTATATTCGTCGAATCCTTCAATGAGAGGAAGTTCATAAACAGATAAAATATCACCATATTTCTTTCGGTAGTCAATTAGTGCATTTTGCTGTGTGGGAGAGAGGAAGAATAAAGGTTCCAAGTCGGCAAGAGAGGCATTATTGATTGGAATTTTACGTTCCAGCAAAGGCATGAGTTCATCGAGGAGCTGCTGAGTATCTTCGGGTTTCTCATCGTCGTTCATTCCCTCCAGTAGCAGCTGTAGTTGTGCAATGTCATTTGCCGGAGTGCTTTGTGCCCATATTGTTCCGCTGAAGGGGAACAAAATTCCATAGACTAAACCGATAATCAGATATTTTACAAATCTATTCATTGTAAGGGTCTAAGTAATAAAGCAAAAGAAGGGGAGAAACCCAAATATTGATGATAGGCAAATGCATAATCGAGTTGGAACTTGCGTTTAACCCAAGATAAGCCCATGCTAAGACCTTGGTTCTCGCTCTGAAATCCTAAGCGCAATAGTAATTCTTGTTTGATGCTGTATTGAGTCCCGAGTTGTAAGGAAACTGTGCGATAATCACTTAAACTGATCTGTGCACTTAAGAGTAAGTTGCGAAAAGATTGGCGTGCTCCAAACCTGATTATGCAGGGCGGAGGAATCATCAATGTGTATTGCTTGTTTAATGACTCACCAAAGGGGTCGGAAACAGTTAACCCAAATCCCCAATGCTCCTTTTGATACTGTATACCCCAATTAAAGGTGATATACTGCGGGTTTTGGAATAATTCGGGAGATGTCAGCATATAATACCTAAAAGTGAGTCCCATACTGAAGTATGGGCTAAATTTTCGAGTTGCACCTAACTCAAAAAGTGATTCTCGATAGTTTGTGTTTCCAAATTGATGGAAATATCCGATAAGTCGAGCTTTTTTTATGGGTATTATCGTGAAACAGCTTATGGTTGAGAGCTCTGCAAGTAGGAAGCGGTTGTTGTAATTTAGTCCTAAAGTAAGCGTACTGCTTGAAGCTGCAGCCGGATTTATCGTGCTGAATTCAGCCTGCTCTAATCCTGCAACAGCCAGTCCTAAGGCTATTGCTCCCGTGGAATAGTTGTTTACATCTTGAGCTTTTCCTCCTAAAGAAAGACTGATGAGTAAAATACTTCCTATGATTTTATTAATGTGACACATTATTGACTCATCATTACAATGAAATACATGCTGCTAAGATAGGAAATGTATTAAAAATAAATTAACGTTTAGTTTGTTATTTTAAGTTTATGAAACATTGCATCTTTATTTCTCAATTGAATAATAAATAAAGTGTGCATGTGTATTTTTGCTTTTTTCTCAATCAATGATGGAGAAAATTTACGCTAATTGCTCTTATTCTTTCTAGAGAAAAGTATCTAATTATAGTTTGAGGCTGTTTTCTTTATGGAGAATTGGTGCTAAAAAAGCTAATTCAACGAATCCTTGGTGAGACAAGCTCAAAAGATGACAATCTGATTGTATGTTTTTTGAAGAAATAGGGTGATTAATATTTAATATGGTGATTGTCAGGTTATAATGTGTTGTCAGGTTATATTTAAGTGTATTCCGAACATTTTAAAGGATAGTTGGAATCGTATATAAATACAGAAGTAGAGGTCGGCTTATCTGATCTTGAACGATAGGTCGGGCAATAATCTTTCTCTGCTTGGCAGGGTGTTAAAATGCTACAACGAAAGCATCAGCTTAATGCGATAATTTCTGCCCGGTTTTTGAATTTTATAATTATCGTAAAGTTTATTGTTGAGTATATTATTGCTTTCTAAAGAAACGGAATACCTACCATTGCAGATTGAATAGTTAATCCCTGTGTTTAGAATGTTTTGGGTAGGTATTATTTCTTTGAATTCGTTATTAATATTTCCGGCATAATATAGGTTAAACTCATAGACATACTGATAATCCATAAACATAGAAATCTTATTGTCATTTCGGTTAAGCAAACCTTCCTTTGATAATTCCATATTAAGGTTGTAGAAGAAATATGGAGTGTTGGGTATGCGCATCCCATCCAGATACTGTTCACCATATGAATTATAACCCCTTTTCCGCATATCAACGAACGTGAGATTTCCGCCGAGTTTAAACCATTTTTTTGGCTGAATAGCTATGTCGGCATCTAATCCGAATCCTTTTGCTTGGTTCCAATTGTTGTAAATCGGCAATATACCTAATTGTCTCAGAATAATTAAATCACGGATTCTACGATAAAATCCATTCAGTTCTACTCGGTATCTTGAATCGTCATTCCGGCGGAGATATATCATTCCGACGGAGACGTTATGACTCTGTTCCGGTTTTAATTTTAGATTACTTCCGATGTACACCCCATCTCCCAATAATTCCATTTCATCGGGTAGGCGTAGTGCTTGCTCATAGGATACTCTTGCCGACAGGTTTTCAGATATGTTATACTTTAGTGTGATATTTCCTCCGAAATCGGAATTAGTTACCGTGTAGGTTTCTTCTGATTCTGCTTGTTGGTATGGTGCTCCGAATACTTTATTGTAATAATGTTTAAGCGAAATGACAGACGATAGCCGATTGTTGGCGAATTTAGATTCCAAGCCCAAACCGGTCACTACTTTATCTACTGTCGATTTCACCTCAAAAGGATTGTATCCGATTATTGCCTTCACGCTATCATCGCGTCCTGTTCGATTGAAAAAGCTTTGCGTTGACGACAATTGAATTTCGCCGATTTTGCTATCATAAGTGATCGTTTGTTTTCCTATCGTGCTTGCTCTTCGTTGGAATGCATGAGATTTATATCCTCCTAATTCTCCGGTATCATCATCAGTTACATATGACACTTCCCCCTGCCAGTTGTATCTGTTACTACTTACATCTAATAACTCGGTGTTGGAAACATTATAGCCAAAATCTGCCGATATGTACAGTTTATCATTCAGAAAGTGTTTGTTGGAATGTAAGAAATAGCTTGTTGTATTCACCCAATATTCAACTTCGCCATAGGCATATTGCAGGACAAATGTGTATCCTTGTTGTACCTCCTTGTCAATATCTGAATAAGCAATATTTAAGAATAAATCATTGGCAAACTTGGTATTTGTTATGCCGAGTTTAGCTCCTGCCGCTATATTTTTGTAAGCATCATGAAATTTTTTTGCTGATCCGACAGTTGATTTTCCGGTGTTGGCATCTACAATATCAATGTCATCAACAGTATAGTTATTATCGGAATACATATAACTGATATTCGGGCTGAAATACAGCTTCTTAGTTTCTGATGCTATGGTACCTTGCACATTAACTTTTTGAGTATTGAATGACCCATACTCAACTGAAGCCGACAGCTTGTTTTTGTGATTCTGATTAGTTACAATATTTACGGCCCCACCTAATGCGTCTGTACCAAGTGATACCGGTGTTACTCCTTTATAAACTTCTATTGCACTAACATTTTCCAAAGACTGATGAGTAATATCGAACCCCTGTCCTAAAAACTCTATCGGAATACCGTCAATAAACTGTTTAACAGCTTTTCCCTTCATTCCCATTATTGAAATTTCGTTGTTGCTTCCCAATCCTCCGTTTTGGCGTATCCTTACGCCGGGTAATTGAGCCAATATTTCAATAGATGTTATTGTCCTGCTTTTCAGTTTTGTTACATCTATTGCTGATACCGGAATTGCTTTGTCTATAAGTTTCGACGTATGTTTTTCTCCAACAACAGTTACTTCATTTATTGATTGCTTATCTCCTTGCAGAACGATGTCTCCCAGTTTTGCATCGCTGCTTGAAACGGCAATGCGTTTTGTTTTATACCCCACAGATCTGATTATCAAAGTATCGGCATCGTTCGCATTGACTTTCAAAATAAAGTTTCCGGCTTCATCACTTCTTGTCCCTGTATTGGCAATCGTAACGGTGCAATATGGTAATGGTGTTTGTTTATGATCACGGATAACCCTTCCGCTTATTGTAATAACATCTTGTGCCTTCATGAGAGTTCCGCTTATTGCAATAAACAACACAAGTAGTAAGATTTTTAGTTTCATAGGTTGAATGTTATGGCTAAATTCAGCACCTTGATGCTTTGGTATTAAGAGCAGGGCGCATCTTCTTTCGTCTTCTTGTCTCTCTTTGCGCATATAATACATAACCGGTAATGTATAATACGCTGAGTGCTAAGGTGAGTATGGTGTATATAATCTTTATGATTATCCCTCCGTATTGAGCTACATGCAAAGTATGAAGTGCAAGCAATAATTTGATAACCGAGAGCGGTATCTCCTTCCTTTTTTGTTTCTATAGCCCCCGAGAACATATTCACATTATATGCAGTGCTAGATATTCCCATATGCCAATTGTCGGGTAAATTGCCCTAATAGCATACTGTTGAATCATTCTGCCCACGTGGGAGCTTTAAATACCTGAGCTTAAAGTTGGGAAATTGCGCTAATGCTTTAGCATAATATTTATCGAGAGATATGGTAATCTCGTGATTGTTTTTATCAGAAACAGTAGTGTCCGGTGCTCTGTTGGTAACTTCTCCTGCAAGAATTGGAATAGTGAGATATAAGCCGCTCCATCCCATAATAAAGTTGAAAATGATTGTCCATGCACCAAAAGTGTAGTGTAAGTATCTGTGTTTGTTTTTGAGTTTTTTGAATCGAAGCAGCAGAATATTCTTTATCTGTTTTTTCGCAAGCATTATGCCTGTTATTGACAAAACAATAAAACCGATACTGCATAGTAATACGAATATAGTTCCCGGAATTCCTGCAATTATCCCAATGTGAATGCCCAATGCAATATCAAGAAGTTTTTTTATTCCGGAACTAGGTTCTACTATCTTGTCGGTGTATCTGTCGATATATTTATTGTCGTAAACATCCTTCTTGTCAACAACACAAATAATCGGAGCTGTAGTGTAGGTGAAAAACTTAAATCCATCAAAATTATGAACCGACTCGAGGAAAGCAGTATAAGTCAGCTATTTCGGAAAGTTTAGAGCCAAAAAAAGCCGTTCATTTTGAACGGCTTTATGCTCTGCGAGAGCGAGAGACGGGATTCGACCCCGCGACCCCAACCATGGCTAGGTTGTGCTCTACCACCTGAGCTACTCTCGCACCGAGTACCCGGAGCGGGACCTGAACCCGCACGACCGTAATGGTCAGTGGATTTTAAGTCCAACGTGTCTACCAATTCCACCATCCGGGCATCCTAATATTTGAGCGAGAGACGGGATTCGAACCCGCGACCCCAACCTTGGCAAGGTTGTGCTCTACCAACTGAGCTACTCTCGCAATATGAATATGTAATGAACTCCGCTCTTGTTTTATCACTAAAGCGATGCAAATATATGTGTTTTCTTTTTTCCTACAAAGTGTAGCACGAAAAAAAGTATGTTATTTTGAAAATTAGTTGAAAACCTTAACCAAGAATAAATCGATTTGTTCCACTACGATAGGGAACCAAGGATAGTATAAGCAAAAACTGTGAGGTGTGTCGGGGAAGGTGTAAACTTTGGAGTAAACATTATTTTTAGTCAATGCTTTTCTAAAATCATCGCGTCCGGCATGCATTCTGTTTATGGAGCTGTTCAAAAATAGGAAAGGAGCTTGATTGCTTTCTGCATAGGTTAGGGGGCTGGCTTCTTTCCATAAGTCTAAGCGTTTTGTTCGAGGATAGCCAATCCACCATGCTGAAGCTCCTTCTTTGTTTGGATTTTGAGTTTCTGAAGACTCGGGGTGCATGAATGATAGCGTGCCGTCGATATCGATTACGGCATTTACTTTACTTGATGTGTTTTTGTAGCTTGATACGTTGTTAAACGCCGGTAGCTGACTTGCTGCACCAAATAAAGCTGCTAAATGACCTCCGGCAGAAAATCCTAAGGTAGCAATATGATTGGGGTTGACTTTGAATTCTTTTGCGTTGGCACGCACGTATCGCACGGCAGCACTGATATCACAAAGAGCAGCCGGATATAGCGCTTCGGTTGATAGCCGATATTCTATTGTAAAACAAGCATAGCCTTTAGCTGCTAAATGCTGTGCCAATGGAATGTGTTGTTTGTAGTTTCCCGACCGCCATCCGCCACCGTGTATGATGATAATTGCCGGAGTAGGTTTTTTTGCTTTTTTCGGAACAAAGGCACTAAGATGCAAGTCTTTGCCGTCAACTTGGGTGTATATGATGTTTCGTATTTCTTTAACCTGTTTTTTGTTTATGCTGTCGGGAACGATACGTATGTTTGGGAAATACTTAACGGTCTTCCGATAGTCGGAAGGTGTGTTGTATGAGGTGTCGGGCTCAGCTGTAAGTCGAGCTGCCGGTTGAGCTATGGCTACATTGGCTAATAGCAAGCCTATTAAGCTGAAAACAAGTTTTTGCATCGTGGTAATAATATGGTTGCATAGCAAAAGTAATTAAACTAGAACTGAATGCCTAAACGAATGCTCCAAAAATTATTTTGCCAATCGGATATACCATAATTAATTGATAGATCGAGCAACATAAAGATATTATTCAGTCCATAGCCTATTTCAAAATAAGGTGGTACAGATTCGCTGTTGTAATAATGCAGGCGAATGGTTTCGGTGAGTAGGCTTTGATTCAATAGCGGCAACCATTTGAGGAGTATGCGGTCGGAGTTCAATTGAGCATGTATCTCTATGTATTGCTTTTGGCTATATAACCCATAATAGGCAGGCGTGTTAAATTGATTGAAAGAAGTACTTAATCCGAGATATTCATCATTTGATTTTACATAACTGAAATCAGGAGCGTATAGCTTCGTTCGGTTTAAATATTTTCCTGCTGTCAACTGATAGGTAAGTATATCGTTGAGTCCGATTCCTATTTTATGTTTGTAGTTGAACTTAAGTAGATCGAAATCGCTGTTACTACCCAAGAAAGATTTAATGCCTTTGATATAACTTAGACCAAAGGTGGGATATTTGCTGTGGTCGATAATTTTCTGTTTTTTATAAACGCGATAATATTGTTTGGGAGTATAGCTTATGGCAGCTGAAACTTGAGTGCTTGTATTGCCGTGGTATTGCCAAGATTCGGTGTCGGGTAAGTTTGGTTTATTATCGGTAAAGCTTCTGTTTTTCCAATTAAATATTTTCCAATCGGATTCATTTGCCATATTTACTCGATTGCTATACTGCAGTCCGGTCTTAATGCTTAATCCGGCTGCAATGTCGGAATAGAATGTTGCTTTAACGTATCGATTATCATAGAACTTTTGCGCATTATTTTCAAATAAGAGTGTGTAAACTGTATTTTCGAATCGGCTTATGCCGGTTTTCCCTTTATAATCGGTGTTTGTTCTACCTCCCTCTATAATTATCCCTTGACGTTTGAGTCCGTTCCATTTGTAGTTCACCCTTGCTGAGCCATAAAGATTGTGGCTGCAAAATCCGTAAGCTAAGTGGGCTTCGGCATTGATACTTTTACCTAAAGTATCGAGCGAAACATATTCAAACGGCAATCCGTAAATGAATCCGTCAACGGTGTTGAAATTCATTTCTTTCATGCTTAATAGTCCTGCCAGTGTATAGTAACCGCGTGAACGGGTGTGCTTATTGCCGTAGAAGATAGTCTTTCCGGATATAAGATCGGCGAAGTTGTATTTGTTTTCAGCATGTTGAACAGAGTCGTTGCCGTATATTTCTCCGTGCTTCGTTACCAGAGAATCTTTTTCGGAAAATCCTTCTTGTTCGTTTTGGGTGAGTGGCACCGGACGGAGGCTATTCCAATAGGCAGAATCGTTTCTAACGTCTTTTACTACAATATTCAGCGGACTGCTTAGTTCTAAGGTCTGTGATGGGTTTGCTTCTTCAGCCTGTCTATTCATCAGTCGCTGCATTTTATACATATCGCGATTGCTCAATGTTTCTTTCTGTTGGAATTCCTCTATTTTTTGTGTTGTCTTGGTTTTCTTTATTTCAACATTTGTGATGTTTTGTTGGATATTAGCCTGTTTCTTCGCTTCGTTTATCGAATCAAGTATGGCAATTTGATTAAGCCTTTCGGCGTCGAGTCTGGCTAAAAAGGAGTGGTCGAGCTTGTTGTTTAATTCGATTTGATAGTCGGATACCGACGCGATATAATCGGCATGTCCGGCGAATCCCATAGCATTGCCGTCAATTTGAAATTGGGTACTGGTGGGTAGCCATACATTTTCTTCAATGACAGAATATATCTGTTTCATTTTGATGTGGGCAAAAGGAACGGAGAAGCTCAAATCTACGGAGTGGATATTCCAATACTTATCAACAATGTTAATAGTGCCCGAGAATTTATTTTTGCCTTTTACTTTTGGAGTAACTTGTATTTGATTGATTAGTCGGTCTTGGTCGTAAAAAGTACCGATGAGTTTAAAATTATAGGTGCGAAGTGCATTGCGGTTCATGGGGGAAACAATGCTGGTGCTGTAATCACTGAATCGCAGGTTTTCCCAATTGTCGTATAAGCTGAGGTTGACCATAGGCATAGTAATGGAACTGAACATGTCGCTGATTACTGAGGTACGAACGGCTTGCGTTTCTTGGGTCAGTTTATCGGGCAACTCAAAATGCACCTTGCTGATAGATTCTGAAATATAGGTTTTGTTCAACTTAAGCCCTTCTTTCTCGATTTGCTTTTTCAGCAAACCGGGCATTTTGTTCATATGCCCGGATCCTTTTAAATATACCTTACAATTGTAGCTTTCCACTTGCTTGCTGTAAAACGGAGCTAAGGCAATAGCGTGACGCATGACATAATAGGCGGGGTCTTCTCCAGATGCCAATATGGTTATTTCTTGTAATTGCACAGCCTGCGGGCGGAGGGTAATATTAATTGTTTGTTTGCTGCCATCGGTGGTAATCGTTTTGGTAATGGTTTGAAAGCCCATGTATCGATACATAATTTTCCATGTTCCATCGGGCAATTTCAGTTCATAGTTTCCTTCTGCGTTCGATGTTGTTCCGGTGCCGAGCTTGGGCACAAATATATTTGCATAGGGGATGGCTTCTCCTTGTGAATCTTGAATATTGCCTTCAATGGTTTGTGCCCATAAGGGCATACATATAATGACTGATAATATGGAGAGTAGAGCTTTACGCATATGTTTTTGTTACGAATGTAAGAAAAATCAAAACAATGTCTTCTTCTTTTTGGGAACATCTGATATCAGGTGCTCGCTCTTTTTGTTTTGTCTATCGAGCTATCGTAATATTTACGTGTGTAAGTAGTTCACTATTATTAAAAGTGTTGATGCCTTTTAGGTAATGATCTCAGTTTATTGATATCAAGACAGAGGTGTCGATTTAGTTTGATAAATTACACTAACTTTTTATTTATGATTTCAATTTTGAGATGGTGCATTTTATGTACCTTCAGAAAAAATAGCTATTATTTTCATTGTCAAGATAAAAACAGTAACAAAAGCCAATCGTGTTAATTAGTAGCTTGATAGCTTTGCATATCTCGAAAAAAGAAATACTTTTGCATCTCCGATTGTTATCCTTAGGTGGTAAATGTTGTAATAGGTTGATAATGTTGTGTATAAGAAAATGTATTAACGGCCCGATGTTAATAACGTGAGTATGATGAACAGCAAGCCGAGGCGAGAAAGACCATTATTTAGGTATTAATTTAAAATTTTAAGCAAGTGGATAGTTTATCTTACAAAACCGTATCGGCGAATCCGGCTACGGTAAACAAAGAGTGGGTTCTGGTAGATGTAGCCGGAATGACACTAGGGCGTGCTTCAAGCCTTATCGCAAAAATGTTGCGTGGTAAGCACAAGCCGAATTATACTCCTCACGTTGATTGTGGAGATAATGTTATTGTTATCAATGCAGAGCAAGTAAAGCTTACAGGTAACAAATTAAACGACAAAATTTACCTACGTTACACCGGTTATCCCGGAGGACAGCGCACACAAACTCCATCAGAGATTTTGAAAAAATATCCTGAGCGTTTGGTGGAAAAAGCTGTGAAAGGTATGTTGCCTAAAAATCGTCTTGGACGAAAAATCTTAGGTAACTTAAAAGTTTATGTTGGAGCAGAGCACAAACATGAAGCGCAATCTCCAAAAGTTATTGACTTAAACACCATTAAACTGTAAGCCATGGACGTAATAAACACAATTGGTCGTAGAAAAGAAGCCGTTGCGCGTATTTACTTAAGTGCAGGTAGCGGTAAAATTACCATTAACAAAAGAGAATTAACCGAGTATTTCCCAACAGGAACTTTACAGTATATCGTTTTGCAACCTCTTAATCTTTTAGGTGTTGCCGATCAATATGATATCAAAGTAAATCTTGATGGCGGCGGTATTAAAGGTCAGGCAGAAGCTCTTCGTTTGGCAATTTCTCGTGCCTTAGTGGAAATCGATGCAGAAAACAAGCCGGCTCTTCGTCATGCAGGTTTCATGACTCGCGATCCACGTGAAGTTGAACGTAAAAAACCGGGTCAACCAAAAGCACGCAAACGTTTCCAATTCTCAAAACGTTAGTATTTTATTTTTTATTCAAAAAACTACTGTGGATCTGAAATTTTTGAGACTTTCCACCTAGAGAAACTACTCAAAGATTGCTTTTACACAATCAAAAAGTTAAAAAGATGCCAAGAACAAATTTCCAAGAACTATTGGACGCAGGTGTACATTTTGGTCACCTAAAACGTAAGTGGAATCCAAACATGGCTCCATACATCTTCATGGAGAAAAACGGAATCCATATTATCGACTTGCAAAAAACAGTCGTGAAAATCGACGAGTCGGCTGCCGCCCTTAAACAAATAGCCAAATCGGGACGCAAAATTCTTTTCGTAGCTACTAAAAAACAAGCTAAAGATATCGTATCAGAAGCTGTAGGCAATGTGAATATGCCTTATGTAGTTGAGCGTTGGCCTGGTGGTATGTTGACTAACTTCCCAACTATTCGCAAGACAGTGAAGAAAATGAACGCTATCGACAAAATGATGAAAGATAACGGTCAGTGGGGAAGTCTTTCAAAACGTGAAAAACTTCAAATTAATCGTCAACGTGCGAAACTGGAAAAAGTGTTCGGTTCTATTGCAGACCTTTCTCGTCTTCCTGCTGCACTTTTTGTAATTGACGTATTGAAAGAAAAAATTGCTGTTAGAGAAGCTCAAAAATTAGGTATTCCTGTATTTGCAGTATGTGATACTAACTCAAATCCTGAAGGTTTGGATTTTGTTATCCCTGCAAATGATGATGCCTCTCAATCTGTACGTTTGATCACTCGCTTAATGTGTGATGCTATTGCTGAAGGTTTGTCAGAACGCAAAGCAGAACGCGAGAAAAACGATGATGCAAAGGCTGAGAAGGTTGAAGTAGCTGCTCCGGCAAAAGAAGAACAAGAATAATTTACCAACAATAAAAAAAGGAACAGATATGGCTGTAACTGCTGCAGATGTTAAGAAACTTCGTACCGCCACAGGTGCCGGTATGATGGATTGTAAAAATGCGCTTACTGAAGCTAATGGAGATTACGAGCGTGCGGTGGAAATTATCCGTGAGCGAGGTAAAGCTATTGCTAACAAACGTTCAGACCGCGAAACTTCTGAAGGTGCAACCCTTGCAGGTGTTAGCGCAGATGGTAAATTTGGTGCTGTTGTAGCATTGAACTGTGAAACAGACTTTGTAGCTATCAATGAAAAGTATGTAGCTTTTGTTCAAACAATTCTTGATTTAGCTATTACAAATAAGCCTGCTGATGTAGAAGCTCTTTTGGCCTTGAACTTAGATGGTCGTCCTCTTGCAGAGCAAATTGCAGAGCAATCAGGTGTTATGGGTGAAAAACTAGAACTTTCATTCTATGGCAAAATAGAAGGTGAGTCGGTTGTTTCATATATCCATCCGGGAAATAAATTATCAACATTAGTTGCTTTTAATAAAGCCGGATTTGATGTCCAGGTAGCTAAGGATGTGGCTATGCAAGCTGCAGCTATGGCTCCGGTAGCTCTTGATAAAAATTCAGTTCCTGCCGAAGTAGCAGAGAAAGAATTGGAAATTGCTAAAGAGAAATTCCGTCAAGAAGGAAAGCCGGAAGCTATGCTTGATAAAATTGCTCAAGGGGCTCTTAATAAATTCTACAAAGAGAATACATTGGTAGAACAAGCATTTATTAAAGATAATAAACAAACAGTTGCTCAATATTTGTCTTCTGCTCAAGCAGGGTTGGAAGCAACCGGATTTGTTCGTTTTACTTTGAATGCTTAATTCGTCAGAGTTTATGTATCCGCATATAAAAAAGCCCCGAGTTTTGCTCGGGGCTTTTTCTGTAAATGACTTTAGAATAAAAAAAAGCTACTAAATAGTATATGTTTTCATATAGTTTTGTGTCTGAAAGAAATTATTTCCTATCTTTATGGTCTGAAAAATGGAATGATTTAAAGAATTAGAAAAATAACCCGGTTATTTAAAGCTCAATTATGGAATTAAAAAAGTCTAATAAAGCCGATCTGGAAGGTAAGAGAAGCATCTTTATGCAGATCGGGCTTATTCTAACTTTAGGAGTTATTTTGTTTGCTTTTGAATATAAGACGAAAGCAGAACAAGTGTCTTCTTTAGGAGAGGTGCAAGAGCAGGCTGTAGAGGAGGAGATTATCCCAATCACTCGTATGGAAGTTCAAAAACCGCCCCCCCCTCCACCTCCGAAAGTAGTAGAAGTATTGAACATCGTAGATGATGATACGGAACTAGAGGAGGAATTAGATTTGGAGGCTATTGATGATAGTGATGAACCTATTGAAGTGGCTCCAATTATTCAACAAGAGGCAGAAGCTACTACAGAAAGTGAAGTATTCGTTGTGGTAGAGCAAATGCCGGAATTCCCCGGAGGTGTTAATGCAATGCGTGCTTACTTAGCTAAAAACGTAAAGTATCCAGTGGTAGCTCTTGAAAACGGTGTGCAAGGAACTATTTATGTTTCATTCGTTGTTAATCAAGATGGTAGTATTGTTGATGTGAAAATTCTTCGAGGTGTTGATGCTTCTTTAGATAAAGAGGCTGTACGAGTAGTACAATCAATGCCTAAATGGAAGCCGGGTAAACAAGGTGGTAAAGCTGTGCGTGTGTCTTATCAAGTGCCTATTAGCTTTAAGCTTCAATAAAAACGTTATATAAATACGCAGTATATAATCCTGATTTCGTTTGTTCGAAATCAGGATTTCTTATCTAAATACCTAAACATGATTGAAGTAAAGAAAATATTAGATAGAAAGGAAACAGCCGTACTTGTAGGGCTTATTAACCAACAGCAAGATGAAAATCAGGTAAAAGAATATCTTGATGAATTAGAGTTTTTAGCTGATACTGCAGGGGCTGTTGTACATAAACGCTTCGTGCAGCGATTAGAAAATCCAAATCCCGCTACATTTGTAGGATCGGGAAAGTTGGAAGAGATTCAGAATTATGTAAAGATTTACGAAATTGATACCGTAATTTTTGATGATGAACTTTCTCCTAGCCAATTGCGTAATATAGAGAAAGAACTTAAGTGCAAGGTGCTTGACCGTACAAATTTGATTCTTGACATCTTTGCTACTCGTGCGCAAACAGCTCATGCCAAAGTGCAAGTAGAGTTGGCACAGTATCAATATTTATTGCCACGCTTAACCCGAATGTGGACGCATCTTGAGCGTCAACAAGGAGGAATCGGTTCTCGGGGTCCGGGAGAAAGCCAAATCGAAACTGATCGACGTATTATTCTTGATAAGATCTCGCTTTTAAAAGAGAAACTGAAAAAGATAGATAAGCAAATGGCAACACAGCGCAAGAATAGAGGAAAACTTACACGTGTAGCTTTGGTGGGTTATACCAATGTGGGCAAATCAACGATCATGAACATGCTCTCAAAGTCGGAAGTATTTGCCGAAAATAAACTATTTGCCACACTTGATACTACCGTCCGTAAAGTGGTTATAGGTAACATACCTTTTTTGTTATCTGATACGGTGGGCTTCATCCGCAAGTTACCGCATGACTTGGTAGAGTCGTTTAAATCAACATTAGATGAGGTGAGAGAAGCCGATATTTTAGTGCATGTAGTTGACATATCGAATCCGGCCTTTGAAGATCAGATTAGTACGGTGAATCAAACATTGGTTGAAATTGATTCAAATGCAAAGTCAAATATCTATGTATTCAACAAAATAGATGCTTTCCGGCATGTGGCAAAAGATGAAGATGATTTATCGGAACGGAAGAAAGAGAATTTTTCTTTGGAAGATTGGAAACAAACTTGGATGAATAAAACGGATGCAGATTGTTTATTTATATCTGCCACTAAGCGTCGGAATATTGATGAGTTCAAACAGGTGCTTTATAAGCAAGTACACGATGTTCATGTGAGTCGATTTCCATATAACGACTTTCTTTACGACCCGGAGTGGATTAAAGATGATGCGACATCTGATGATGAGTAATCTCATCATCAGATGCTAATTGTTTAAAATAGAAGCTTCTATTGATTGTTGGATGAAAATTGCTCTTCAATAACTTTGTCTATTTGTTTTGTTAGGAAAACATTTCCGAAAGCCCCGAATCCGATTACTCTTGTTTTTCCTTCCCATGTAGCTTTAGTAGTGGAAAATAGCACATAATTGTCTGTACTGATTACATTGTTAATTATTCCGCTAATAAGTGTACCTCCCAGCATAGAACCTAAAGCTTGTCCAGCTTGTCCGAGTGTATTGCTACTAGATGACGGCTGATCTTTCATAGCTTCCTGCATGTGTATGGTGAGCTTTTCTTTTAAGACCTCTTGATGTCGTTTTTGATTCGGGTTGGTTATTGCAGCTATTAATACAATAAAGCCGATTACAATAATACTGATGTGAGTTTTTTTCATATTTGTTTAAGTAAAATGCGAATATATTTCAATGTATATTCGCATTCTGAATCTATTCTTCAATAATAATAATTTTCTCTATTTTATCGCCGGGTCTAATGTCGTCAATTACATCAAGACCTTCGTAAACTTTCCCAAAACATGTGTGATTACGATCTAAATGTTGCGTGTTTGCGCGATTATGACAAATAAAGAATTGTGACCCTCCTGTATTTCTGCCTGCATGTGCCATAGAAAGTACACCGCGATCATGATATTGATTATTGCCATCAAGCTCACAATTGATACTGTATCCCGGACCTCCGGCTCCGGTTCCGTCGGGGCAGCCTCCCTGGATTACGAAATCAGGAATTACACGATGGAAAGTTAATCCGTCGTAAAATTTTTCATTTGCCAATTTGCAAAAGTTTTCCACTGTTCCGGGAGCATCATTCTCGTAAAACTCCACTTTCATCAAACCTTTTTCTGTATAAATCTCTGCTTTTCTCATTTTTTGAAAATTCGTTTTATAATCGTTGCAAACAAAAGTAAAAGAATAAATTGTATTTTGCTTTGTTTTTCCATTTAGCTTTCCGAAATTGCCGGGGCAAACTATAAACTAATGTTCAAAACACAAAGTGGATGCTATGCATACAAACATGAACGAATTTATTCAGAGCTTAAAAGCTCGCACGCCGGGTGAAGTAGAATTTCATCAAGCGGTAGAAGAAGTTATAGGTACAATCTGGGATTTATACAAAAAAAATCCGCGTTACCAAAAGGCTAAAATCTTAGAACGCATGTGTGAACCAGAGCGTACGGTTATTTTTAGAGTACCATGGCTAGACGATAATGGCGATGTTCAAGTGAATAGAGGTTATCGTGTAGAGTTTAACTCAGCAATAGGTCCTTACAAGGGGGGCTTGCGTTTTCACCCGACAGTAACACTATCTATTTTGAAGTTTTTAGGTTTTGAGCAAACCTTCAAGAACAGTTTGACTACTCTTCCTATGGGAGGAGGTAAAGGAGGATCTGATTTTGATCCTAAAGGGAAGTCAAACAATGAGATTATGCGCTTCTGTCAGAGTTTCATGACTGAGCTCCAACGCCATATAGGTCCGAATACAGATGTTCCGGCAGGAGATATTGGTGTTGGTGGTAGAGAAATCGGCTACTTGTATGGTCAGTATAAACGTATTAGAAACGAGTTTACCGGAGTACTTACCGGCAAAGGTTTATCATGGGGAGGTAGTAATCTTCGTCCGGAGGCAACCGGCTTTGGTGCTGTTTATTTTGTTCATCATATGCTTGAAAGGTTGGGGCAAGATATAAAAGGGAAAACTTTTGCTGTTTCAGGCTTTGGTAATGTGGCTTGGGGAGCTATCACTAAAATTAATGAGTTAGGAGGAAAAGTGCTTACCATTTCAGGTCCTGATGGTTATATTTATGATGAAAACGGTATCTCAGGTGATAAGATAGATTATTTATTAGAGCTTCGCGATAGTAATAATGACATTGTGGCTCCTTACGCTGCAGAGTTTGGTGCGCAATTCTTCCCAAATAAGAAACCTTGGGAGCAGAAAGTAGATATTGCCCTTCCTTGTGCTACTCAGAACGAGGTTAATCTTGACGATGCAAAACAAATAGTGGCTAATGGCAGCTTAATGTTGGCAGAAGTATCTAACATGGGTTGTACAGCAGAGGCTATGGAATACTTATCAGAGAATTGTATCTATGCACCCGGAAAGGCTGTAAATGCAGGAGGTGTTGCTGTGTCTGGTTTAGAAATGACTCAAAATAGCTATCGTTTAAATTGGACTAACGAAGAAGTCGACGCAAAACTGCATCAGATTATGAAAAGTATCCATGAAACATGTGTTAAGTATGGTAAAGAAGGTGATAAGATAAACTATGTGAAGGGTGCAAACATTGGTGGCTTCGTAAAAGTGGCAGATGCTATGCTAGCTCAAGGCGTTGTTTAGTCTGACTAATTCTCATAAAAAGGAAAAGGCAAATCAGAGATGACTTGCCTTTTTTATCGGTTAAATAAATCTGAAAAATAAAATGCCAAAGCAAGATTGCCTTGGCATTTTATTTGATTAATAATAGATAGCAGCCTAATACAATTTCTTAAAACCGATAAGCTCGCGTACTTCCTTTAAGGTTGAGGAAGCAGACTCGCGTGCTTTATCAGCACCTAATTTAGCCACTCGTGCTAAATATGCATCATCAGCTAAGATATCATTGATGCGTTCTCTAATGGGAGATGTGAAGCTAATAATATCCTCTGCTAATTGTTTCTTCAAATCACCGTAGCGGATACTACAATCGTTGTATGCATCATTGAAATGTTTTACCGTGTCGGGTGTGCTCATAATTTCTAATAAGGTGAATAAGTTGCGTATAGCTTCCGGCTTTTCGGAATTGGGTTCAGTAGGACCCGAATCAGTTACGGCTCGCATTACCTTTTTTTGAATAGATTTAGGATCTTCAAAAAGTGCAATAGCATTTCCTTCCGATTTACCCATTTTACCACTACCGTCTAATCCCGGGATTTTAATCATTTTTTCACCATCAGCAACAAAAGGACGAGGAATAGGAAATACTTCGCTTTTATACATGCGGTTAAATCTGCGTGCAAAAGTTCGTGCCATCTCTAAGTTTTGTTCTTGGTCTTTACCCACAGGCACAAATTGGGCCTTATGAATAAGAATATCTACAGCCATCAGCACCGGGTAAGTCAATAACCCGGCATTTACATTGTCGGGATTTTTGCGAGCTTTATCTTTAAAGGAAGTCGTGCGTTCTAATTCTCCTAGATAAGAATTCATGTTCATATATGTGTAAAGCTCTGTGATTTCAGGCACGTCACTTTGCACAAAAATAGTAGCTTTCTCAGGGTCAACGCCGCAAGCCAAATATTCGGCCAATACCTGTTTAACTTTATGTTGGAGGTCGCCGGGTGTGGGGTGGGTAGTTAAAGAGTGTATGTCGGCAATGAAATAATAACAATTAAAATCTTCTTGCATTTTTAAGAAATTCTGCACGGCACCAAAATAGTTGCCTAAGTGCAAATTTCCGGTAGGGCGAATGCCGCTAACAACAATGGGTTTATTCATAGTAAATCAATTTTAAACTTTAGATTAAAATGAGGCATCAGCCTACGCTTTACAAAAGTAACCCACTTACTTGAAAAGCAAAATGAAAAGAACGGAAATCTAATGATACGTAGATACTCGATTAAGACTTGTGATGTACAAGCTAGATTAAAATATCAACTTTAATATAAATTTATAGTGCATAAATTTGATAAAACTAAAACATTGTTACTTTTACACTTGAATATTTAGTAATAAACAACAAGAAAGCTATGGAAGAATTAAGTCCTACACCGAATAATAATCGAAGAGAACTTCAGAAAGTTCAAGAGAAAAGTAAAAAGCTGAACCTAGTCGTTATCTTTTTAGCTATCGGTTTAGCCGTAGTTCTGGTGCTGTTCTTTATGCAGCGCAAGAATGCCAATGAATTGAATGAGGCTTTAAGTTTGCAGAAAGAAAACCTTCAAGCTGAACTAACAGATATGGTAGCCAATTATGACACACTGAAAACGAGCAATGATACCTTGAATTTGCGATTACATTCTGCTCAAAGTCAGGTGAAAGATTTATTGGAAGAGATGAATCGCGTGAAAAAAACCAATTATGCCCAAATATCGAAGTATCAGAAAGAAATAAAATCTTTACGAGATATTATGCGTAATTATGTAGTGCAAGTTGATTCTTTGAACCAACGAAACAAAGCTTTGATGGCAGAAAATGAACAAGTAAAGCAAGAATATGCAAAAGTGCAAAGTACAAACGAAGAATTACAGCAGCAAAAAGAACAATTATCGCAAGTGGTAAAACAAGCTGCAAAACTGGAAGCTCGAGATATTCACGTCTATGGTCTGAATCATCGGGGGAAAGAAACAGCAAACAGTTCACGTGCCGTACAACTTCAAATACAGCTTACATTAAGTAGAAATTTAACAGCTAAACGAGGAGCTAAAGATGTGTATGTGCGTATTCTTCGTCCGGATCAAGTGTTGTTAGTTCCAACAGAAGGAGGAACTTTTCCTTATGAAGATTTGAACATTCCTTATTCTGCCTCTCGAGAAATTACCTACGAGGGAAATGAATTGCCGATGAGTATTTATTGGGATAACGATGGATTCGATCCTTTTATGGAAGGCAACTATACAGTAGATATCTTTGCTGATGGTGATAATATTGGTACAGCTTCATTCTCGTTTAAACGATAATATTCTAAATCTTGATTTTTCGTTTCTACGAAAATAGAGTTCTACACACCGAGCTGCTATTTTTACTTTCCGTAATTATAGCAGCTTTTTTACAGGATTATTTTTGGGAAAGCAACAATGTATTTGAGAGGAGGACGTAAACTACATATATACAAAATAACAGTCCGAGTTAGCTTAATCTGATTCGGACTGTTATTTTATCAGCACACAACGTATCATTCTATTTTTTGAAGTGATAGAGAAAGGTAACAACACCGTCGAATGCGGGTTTTTTATTTCCTTCTATTTCCATTTGAATTTTTAACTGCACCCGGCTAATGCCTCTAAGGTCTTTAATATCTTTAAGCCATACATGGGTGCGAACATTACTGTTCACCAATACCGGAGCTCCAAACTTGAAATTATCAATGCCGTAATTTACTAACATGATTATGTTTTCAACAGTTGCAATTTCGTTCCACATTTTGGGGAGCAAAGAGAGTGTAAGGTATCCATGGGCTATAGTTGCTCCAAATCCGCCTTCGGTTTTGGCTCTTTCAGGATCTGTGTGTATCCATTGATAATCTAGTGTAGCGTCAGCAAAGAGGTTAATCTGCTCTTGAGTGACTTGATGCCATTTCGAATGACCTATTTTTTCCCCCAGAAACTCAGCAAATTCTTCGTGACTTTTAATAATAACGGGCTCCATAAGGTTGTAGTTTGTGTTTATGCTCTTGTAAATATAATAATATATGGGATACAATACTTAACATCTTCATTTATCCGATGAATTTATCTGATTTTTTTAAAACAAACGATATTTTGAAGTGAATAGAGCTTAATTGTAAACTTATTGTATCGTAGAATGGCATAAAAAAACCGAAGAAAATCTCCGGTTTTGTATTTTGTCCCCTATATCAGAGGGAGTATTGCAGAAATTAAACTGCTACATCTTTCTCGATTGCTAATTTTCCACGGTAGTAACCGCATTCACCACAAACTGTGTGATATTTTACAGTTGCTCCACAATTTGAACATGTAGCCAAAGTTGGAACAGCAGCTTTGTGATGAGAACGTCTTTGATCTCTTCTAGCTTTTGATGTTTTGTGCTTAGGATGTGCCATCTTACTCTAATTTTTATCTGTTTCTAATAATTTTTTCAATTCGTCCCACCTAGAGTCAATTGCTTCTGCATCTTCCTCTTTTTGAGAATAACTTAAACTCTCTATCTTTTCAATCATTGCCGGATTACACAAACTTCTGCCTTGTGTGTCTTCCGAATGAACGGTTCTTATAGGCAGAGCCAAAACAATATAATCATATATCATTTGTGCAATATTGATTTGGCCTTCATTCACATCAATCCAAATCACATCATCGCCTTCTTCGAAGTTGTCTTCACCATATTTTACATAAACCTTTGCCTCGTTTCTCACCGGCTCAGGATATATATCTAGACAACGATCGCAAGCCACAAACGCCGTTCCTTTAATTTCAAAACTTAGCGTAAGTAAATTGCTCTGCTTGTCGAGCGCCGTTTTTACCAAAATATCACCATCTTCAACAATGCCTCCGTCGAAATAATCGAAGAAAGATTTGTTTATTGTGTATTCAAATTCAGTTTTCCCGAGGGCTAACCCTTTGAACGCAATATTATATGCAGATATTCCACTCATTGTGCCAAAAAAGTTTTGCAAAACTATAAAATTTCCACAAAACAAGAAAGTATAACCGAATAAATCATGCTTTTTTTCAAGTTATAGACAGTCAACTGTTGATTTATTCGATTATTGAACTATTTTTTATAGAACAAGACCGGGTTATTACCATAGATTAAAGAAGCTGATTCCCACACTGAAAGGAGTGAGTTTCGGTCCCTTTCCATCTTTAAATAGTTCGGTGAAACTGTAGGTGGCATATAACGATAAATTATTTCCACCTACTTGGAATATGCCGGAAGCCTTAAATGGAGCTATTGACAGGCTGCCTCGATCTTTATTTTTTGAGTCATTGGCCTTCACCTTAGCTAATGACTTGATATTTAAACCTCCTACAACGCCCGCACTTACAAACATCTTGCTCCTGCCTTGGTTAATGGGAAACTGATATTCCATCATTAAAGGAACGGTAAGATAGCAGAGCATGAGCTTCGACTTCTTAAAGTTTGTATCTTCAACGGCAGATGGATAAATAATCCCATTATCTCCTTTATCAATAGTAACTTTATTATCAAACTTGTAATTATTCCAACTCAAACCCATACCGGTAACCAAGCCAAAGTTATTTCGGCGGTTAAGAGCAATGTTCCACTCTAAGATGTTCCAATTTATTTCCCAAGAAGCTGCCTGACGTAAGTCCATAAAATCAGAGGGTACATCAGAGGTAGGCTCATACATACTATAATCGCTATTCGCAAATCCATTTACTCCGAACTGCAAAGATGCCCAATGCCCGTTAAACTTGTTTGACTGATCAAACCTATTCACTTTAACCCAAGTGCGAGGAGAAATTTCTATTATAGAGGAGTTATTGGAATAAGCCTCTTTTTTTCTCATGTTTTGCCCAATTTGCACAGACAAACTTCCCACCCTAATAGTTGTAGTGTCACATTTCACATAGGTTGAATCAGAACCGGATATATCTGTAATGATTATGTTTTGGGCTCGAACCCCGTAGGTTATGCATAAGGTTAATACTAAAATAAAAGTTGCCGTAAAGAGTTTCATCGTGTGTTTTCTTTTAAGTACGATAATAAAACAATTTTGTTGCAAATAAGGTTTTTTGCCTTACTATCTTAATAAGATATATCATCATTCTTTTCCCGATGCTTCTTTTTCCGATAACTCTGACTTATCTTTTCTAACAGCTAGATATTTGTGATATGCCTCACTATTTTCTGATAGGTCAACGGCTTTTTGCATTGTATTGTCAATTTCTTGAATAATGGGGTAGAACCCTGCTTCGCCCAACATATTGCGTGCAATGTATGCCTTAACTTGTGTCTCGATAATATCTCCCGAAGCTTTCAATCCTTGTTTATCTTTAGCCACTCCCTCTTTGTCGGCAAAACGTATGAATTGACTCATGATGTGTTCTTTAGTCAGGTAAGCTTCTAGAGCTTCAACGGTGCTGAATTGGTGTAGCGTTTCCCTGTTCTCATCTACATAATTGAGCGCAAAACGGTAGGTTAATCCTTTTTGCACTATTTTGGAAAAGTAGAGGCTGTATCCGGTAGTATCAATAGGAACAAATTCATCAGGCATTACTCCTCCGCCACCATAAACAGTTCGTCCGCGAACGGTTTCATAGCGAAGAGAATCAGAGAAATGAATACTGTCGGCTTGTGAAAGTTCACCATGTTCTATGCGGTTGAAAATATCGTGACTGTATTCTTCAGCTCCTTTGCTGTAAGGTTTTTGAATGCAGCGACCGCTAGGAATGTAGTAACGAGCTACTGTCAAGCGCAATGCTGATCCGTCGGTAAATGGCACTTGCTCTTGCACAAGTCCTTTCCCGAATGAACGGCGACCAACTATAACGGCACGATCATTATCTTGAAGTGCTCCGGAAAAGATTTCGCTGGCAGATGCCGAGTATTCATCGATAAGTACAATTACTTTCTGTTTTTGGAGTAAACCGGAACCGTCGGCTCTGCTTTCCCTTCGAGCTCTTGCCCGTCCTTCGGTATAAACAATCATAGCATCCTCCGGTAAGAATTCATTAACCATCTGGATAACCGAAGATAAATAGCCACCGGGGTTTCCTCTAAGGTCGATAATAAGTTGATTAGCTCCTTGATCAATTACATTTTTGCAAGCAACCATGAATTCCTGATATGTTTTTTCGGCAAATCTGCTTACTTTAATATAGCCGGTGCTGTCGTTAACCATGAAGTTGGCATCAACACTATATAATGGAATTTCTCCGCGGATAATATCAAACCAAATTGTGTCGTGAATGCCTTTTCGTTCGATTCCGACTTTTACTTTAGTTCCTTTCTTTCCACGTAAAAGGTTCATCACGGTTTCATTTTTCACCTTAACGCCGGCAATAAGAGAATCTCCAACCATAGTAATTCGATCACCAGGCAATATGCCCAACTTTTGTGATGGTCCACCGGATATAACATCGATTACCTGCACGGTATCTTGTTGAATAGAGAATTGCACACCAATACCTCCAAAATTCCCCGACATTTCTTGCGAAACCTCTTGCATATCCTTCGCAGGAATATATGCGGAATGCGGATCGAGTTTTTCTAAAACAACCGGGATAACGTCTTCTTGCAGTTGTTTTGTGTTTATTGTATCGACGTATGAATTATTGATGAGTTGGAATACAGCGTCAATCTTGTTTGCTTTGCTAAACTTCCGCAGTTCGTCGAAATTAATATTACTAAAGTTTGGTGTTAAAGCTTTGCCGATAAACATGCCGAGCACTACCGAACCGGCTATAATTAAGGGTAAGATAATGGAGGTTTTTTTATTCATCATGTTTTATTTAATCGTCAATATCTACTTGTACAATTTCTATTTGAGCGCGTTCAAGTAATGCTAACCCATCTTCTATTCGATAGTTATCTAAGAACACTACCCGAGCAATTCCTGCTTGAATAATTAGTTTGGCACACTCTAAGCAAGGGGAGCAAGTTACATACATGGTTGCCCCTTCGCTGCTGTTGTTTGATTTGGCTACCTTACTAATTGTATTTGCTTCAGCATGCAACACATAAGGTTTTGTGTGCCCTGTTTCTCCGTCCTCACAACAGTTTTC
The DNA here is from genome assembly GCA_047975205.1 of Mangrovibacterium sp. GTDB lineage: Bacteria > Bacteroidota > Bacteroidia > Bacteroidales > Prolixibacteraceae > JBKEDC01. Next base: position 28,894 of record JBKEDC010000028.1, read on the forward strand.
AAACCCTGATGGAGTACCGTTGTAACCATCAGAAATAATCATTTTGTCTTTAACTAATAAAGCACCTACCTGTCGGCGGGTGCAATAAGAATTTTCTGCCCATACTTTAGCCATGCGCAAGTATCGCTTGTCTAAAAGCAACTGTTTGCTCATTGTTTATTATCCTTAGTTGTTCATAAGCTCGTCTATCAAGCTTAACAAATCGTTAGCATGTATAGGCTTTGCTATATATTCATCACAGCCACTTAAAATAGCCTTACCGCGATCATCCTGCATAGCAAATGCCGTTTGTGCAATAATTTTAATATTGGGATGAGAAGACTTAATAGCCGTAGCCGCTTCAAACCCGTTTATTTCCGGCATTAACAAGTCCATGAGAACTAAATCAATGTCGGGGTTTTTATTCACCATATTTATAGCTTCCTTTCCGTTCTCAGCCCATAATACACTGGCTTTAATCTTTTTCAAAACGGCTCGGAGATATAAAAAATTTGATTCTACATCTTCAGCAACTAAAATCTTTAGCGTTCTTGGCATTGTTTGATTATTAATCGCCTGCAGAACTCATTTATATGCCAGCTGAACTGTAATAATTTAGTTCGGCTAATCTACAAATAAGTACGCAAACGAAGTGTTAATATCTGTGTAACTTAGTCATATCTTATTATAGTATATCATTAGGCTTATATCGATAAGGTTGATGATCCTATATTGTTTAATTTACGAATCACAATTATAACTTAATAAATCACAATTCTCTTAATAATTGATATTTTTTTGCATTGATGATAGAAAATTTTACAAAGCGACTAAAGAAGGATTGTGGAGAAATTTTTCATGGAAATAAATCTGATATGCATTTTTGTAATTGTTTTGAATTTTATCAGAACAATTTTAATGCAATTCTTTTGCTCGGAAGTAAATCTGCAACCATGTAAATAAGGAGTAATGTTTGCGTATGATATTTTATTGATATTGTGTTAATATAGAGTTAGTTGTAAATAATATTTTATTAACTTAAATAGGAGAACAATATCTGTAATCTTATTGTATCTTACGTGGGTATTTCACACAACTAACAAACCAAAATCATGAAACATTATCTTGGCGTATTCACTTATTGCTTGGCAATTGCTGTTGTTCTTATTTTATCGGGGGTGAATAGTGACAAAGATTCGACGTTTGCTTTTGAAGCAACCAAAGCCTCATCTCGAAAAATACAGAAAACCGATTTTAATCAAAACCTTTCTTTATTGGAAGGGAAAAAGAATCAGCAGTCAAACGATACGCTTAATATCGTTAAAAAGGTAGAACGGAAGATTTTTTCACTTAATGCTCATCATTAATCAAAGATACTGTGCTGACAATCAATTATTAAGTATTTTTTATTCTTCTATTTGGGCTTATCCTCAAAACAGTATTGAGAGCACAAAGGATTCGGAGAGCCTATCTTTGGATCGAATGGAAGGCTACAGCAGTTTTTACTTCATTTCTCACATAGGAATGGGGCTAATTTTAGCTTTTTACAGCTATATTCGGGAAATATGAATAGTAAAAGAATCTTTGATAAGCTATCCTCAATTAGGTATGGGGTGCCAAAATTTACTCCGAATAGTTTTTTTCTCAAATGTAGAAGAATGTGAGAAACATTATGGCATTAAAAAATAGAGGACACGAGATATTGAATCGTGTCCTCTATTTTTTAGACTAAAAAGTCTTTGTAAGTCGGTAATGTTAGAATGCTTCACCAATGCGGAAATACACTCCCCAATCTTCTTTACCTACTGCAGCATCTAAACCAATGTTGAATCGCGTGTTCTTAAATGCACGATAGCGAACTCCAACACCTCCACCCGGATAAGCTTTCCAGTTGTAAGATTCGATACTAGAACCATATAGCGTGGCAAGTCCGGCAAAGCCAACAAAACCAACCTTTTCAAATGGGTTAAAACGATATTCAGCTTGAACGTCCATAACACCATTTCCACGATATTTACCCGAGCTGTAGCCGCGCATATCTCTACCGCCAATTGTTCTTTGTTGCTGGAATGCAATATCACCCAAACCGAATGCTCCAAAATAGCGAGCAGCTAAAACGTCTTTGCCCCCACGCATAGCATGGTAGGTGTTAAACTCCGTATTCAAACGGTTTGCCGTAAAATCATTCATAAACTCAGGATTGGTAATCCAAAGAATCTTTGAATTGATACCCGATGTTGGATAGTATTGATTATTTCTCGTGTCGTAATTTGCAATAAAAGCTAGCGATGCAATATTAATTGAAGCATCTTGTATCGGGTTTCCATTAGAGTCGAAACCTGTCTCAGCTTCGTCGCTATAGTCGGTTCTACTATTAGAGAACGATGTAGAAACACCTGCGAATAAGTGAGGAATCACTTGATATTGAATACTACCGAGAACAAAGATTAAACGATTGGAGAAATCAGCTTCAAATGGATTTCCTCCATTTGCAGTTGAGTTAAATGATGTTGAAGCATTTTTCTTACCATTTAGCAATACAAAAACGCTACGCCATTTACCATGACCGAAGTAATTACGATTCATAATGCTCGTAAACCAAGATTTATTGGTTGTCCAAACAGCACTTCCCAATAGTAATGATTTGGGAGATATCGTATCGTTGCGACTTGAATGATACATCATCATCGGGATAGCCCCAAACATGCCACCCATTGTACGATTGTAGCTCACATAAGGCATTAACGAGAATTCAGGCTTCCTATGCTCTTCTGATTTCGCTGTTTGCGCGCTGTCAGTAGGCTCAACGTGTTTCTTTATTATAGGGTCAGCTGCCGTTGCGGAAACAGACTGCGTGTTTTCAGCTAATATATTGCTTTCAGCAGGGGTCAGCTGTTTTTCTTGTTGAGCAAAGGCCGAAGAAGCCCATACCAGCAACAAAAGAATTGTGAAAAGTTTATTCATTGATAAAATTATTTTTTGTGATGCAATATTCCGCTAAACAGAATTTTCGGGACAAATATAAAACAAAAGAATATGTTTCATTTTTTTAATCCTTGTATTTTTGATGCATTAAGGTATAAATAACTTTTTGTAATAATATTTTTAGCTAATTAAATAAGGAAGTAATAAATGTATCTAAAAATTGTTTCTTGTATGATGCGCAGTTCTAACTTCTTGTCCTCAACTTTCTGAAAATAACTATTCATTCCTGTTATCTCCAAAAAATATAATCGATTGATACAGGCTTCGTAATTAAAATTAATGAAGTTTGAGTTAATTTTATCGAGAAATAAAAGAAGGTGTCCAAGAAGTGAGATTTTGATTTCACACGCTTGCAAAAATTTTACTGCGTCTATCACAGTTTTGCCTTTCAGGCAATAACAGCAGTTGCTTATAAATTAAAAGTAAAAAGAGAATGCCCAAAACTTTTTGGGCATTCTCAATCTTTTATCGTGAATTTATATTACAGTTTCGAACTAGAGAAAAAATCACGTTTAGCTTCGAGCATTTTTACTTCAGCTAAAATTAAGTTTTTCGATTCAGTAAGCACATTGAAGAACAGTATAGAGTTTCGTGTGTTTACTTCCTTAGCTTTGATACGTTTAATTTGTATTTTTTCTAATTCGGCAATCTTATCAATACAATTTGTTTTTTCTCTATTCAACAAAGCAAGTTTACCAAAGTCACTAGTTTCTACAATTTCTTTCGATGTTCTTGAAAAACCATTTACCAGTGTTAGAAGTTGATTCAACTCGTTAGTTTGGTCAATTGTAAACGGTTTGTGATTATTCTCGTAGTGTTCATATAGCGGCTGTACAAGGTGAGAAAGAGCTAATGAAGTTTCACGCATATAACTGATTAAGTGCACGTAGCTGTAACCAATCTCTTGGAAATTGCTTCGCTGGATGATATTTACCACCTCTGCAATCTTAGCTTTACGCTTCTTTGTCTTCTTGTTAAACTCTTTAGTTCCCTCCATTGCATCGTGAATGTATTTGCGCTCTTGGAGAATAAAGCCGTTGATAATATGGCTGTAAGTTGAGCTAATGACATTTACGGCACCTTCGGTTTGCTTTTTCGTTTTGTCAAAAACTTTTCCGGCTAGTTCATCTTCGAATGACACCTCTTCGTCTTCAAACATAAACTCTTTTTTCTTACGTAAAGAAAGCTGGGTTCTGAATACTGTTATCAAGGCAATCGCAATGAAAATGAATACAGCATAGATATGTGTCACCGATATTAAAGTAGCTACGATTAGAGAAGCTGTGAATGCAATTAATGCTGTAAGAAACCATCCTCCAATAACTGTAAATACACCGGATATACGATAAACGGCACTATCTCTTCCCCAAGCTCTATCTGCCAATGAAGTACCCATTGCCACCATGAATGTAACATAGGTTGTTGATAGCGGTAGTTTGTATGATGTACCAATTGATATCAGAATACCTGAAACGATAAGATTTATGGCAGCGCGAATCTTATCGAAAGCAGCTCCATCTTCAAGAGTAAGAACGGGCTCATCTTTGGGTTGTTCAAATCGAGAATCAATAAACTTTTTCACCCTATTAGGCAACACTCTATCAAAAGCTTCACTGCTTTTAACAGCTCCTCTTACAATCAATCTGGAAAGTGGATTTGAACCAAATCGTTCATCACCTTCACTCTGGCGAGCTAAATCAACAGAAGTAGCCACTACGTTTTTTGCTTTTTTCGATGTAATCAACGTTATAATCATGACTAAGCCGGCAATCAATAGGAATAAGGTGGGAGCCTGCTGCTTGCTGCTCAACATAGCCATATTAAACTGATCCGGGGCTAAACCTCCACTGGCAATCCATGCTTTGAAAGCCTGAAACCCGGCAAGAGGAACTCCAATAAAGTTCACTAAATCGTTTCCGGCAAATGCCATGGCTAAACCGAAAGTCCCGACAACAACAATGATACCGGGTATATCAATCTTAAATAGCCAAGTGAGAATTTGCAATACAATTGTCCATCCAATAAAGCTGAATAATAATATCTGAGAAATATTGTTGCTTAAAAAGGCATGAGCTTCAGGAGTAATAAAGGTAGCTCCGGAAGCTCCCTTAATAATCATGAAGTAAGTCATTGAGGCAATAGCAAAGCCACCAAACAATGAACCAAACATTTTGAGAGTTCTCTTTTGGCGAAAAGAGAAAATCAGACGAGCAATATATTGGATAGTTACTCCTACTATAAATGAAATTACAACAGATATTAAAATTCCGGAGATGATAGCCAATGCCTTCTCATTATTAATGAATAAACCGAGCTTAGGAACAGCTGTTGACCCATCGGCAAGAGTAATTAAATGATTACCAATTCTGTCTAACTTAACCAAAGATACCGCTACAGCAGCACCAAGAAGTTCAAAAACAATTGAAACAGTGGTAGATGTGGGCATCCCGAAAGTGTTAAACATTTCGAGTAGGATAACATCGGTAATCATAACAGCCAAGAAAATAATCATGATTTCATTGAACATGAACATTTCCGGATGAAAAATTCCCTTTCGAGCTACTTCCATCATTCCGCTTGAGAATGTGGATCCAATCAAAACGCCCAAACTAGCTACTCCAAATATGACCCATTTAGGAGCCGCTTTCGACCCGATGGCAGAATTTAAGAAGTTTACGGCATCATTACTAACACCAACTATCAAATCAGATATAGCTAATGCAAATAAAACAACTACGAGGATTAAATAAAAGCTTTCCATTTTTTTGTAACCAAAGTATATTAATTTTGTATTGTTATTTGTGATTCTTAAATTCGGCTGCAATTAAGGGATTTAATATTACAAAACTATTACACTTTCGAAAAAAAAGACAATTTGATTAATCATGGAACACAGAATTAAAAATATGAAAATATATTCCATCCCGGTGTTGGCTGGAATTTTTACGTTTATGGTAGCTGTATTTTGGTTTATAGCAACGTTTATCATGAAGTTTCAGCATTTGAGTTTAGTTGTGGAATTATTGCTGTATGCAGTTATGCTCACCGGAGTTTTCTTTTTTGCACAATATCTTATCAGGGAACATATAAATGCAAAAATAGAGCCTATATACAAAGTTATCCGCTCTAAGCATTATCGAGCCAAAGATTATGGAAAAACAGGAGAACCATCTAACGATATTGCTGATGTGCATAGAGAAGTTGAACAATGGGCAAAAGATAAAACAACTGAAATTACAAGGTTGAAAGATTTGGAAAGATATCGTAAAGAATTTGTAGGTAATGTTTCTCATGAGTTAAAAACTCCCATATTTAATATACAAGGCTACATACTGACATTATTAGAAGGAGGTATTGAAGACCCAAAAATCAATATCCCCTATTTGAAAAGAACAGAGCAGAGTATTGACCGTATGATCGCCATTGTAGAAGATTTAGAAGCAATTAATAAATTTGAATCCGGAGTGCTTCGTTTGCGTTATCAAGATTTTGATATGGCTCAATTGGTTAAAGAAACATTCGAAATGGAACAAATGATTGCGGAAGAACGCAATATTAAACTTATATTTAAGCGTCCCGATAAACAAGTGATGGTAAATGCTGATCGTCATCGTATGTCACAAGTGTTGACAAACCTTATATCAAATGCCATTAAATACGGTAGAGAAAACGGTTTTGTGCAAGTAACGTTCTACGATATGAAAGAGTATTGGATGGTAGAAGTAATCGATAATGGTTTGGGTATTTCCGGTGAGGATGTACCCCGCGTATTTGAGCGTTTCTTCCGAGCTGATAAATCAAGAAGCAGAAAGCAAGGAGGAACCGGTCTGGGTTTATCTATTGTAAAGCATATTATGGAAGCACACAACCAAACCATCAATGTAAAGTCGGAGCTAAACGTGGGGACAACTTTTACATTTACAGTTGAGAAATCAAAATAAAGTATTAGATTTACAACCAATAAATATTAAGAACTAGAAAAAATATAAAATGGCAGAAGAAAGTTATCGCGTGTTGCTAGTTGATGACGAAGTAGATATTTTAGAGTTCATTAGCTACAACTTAGAGAAAGAAGGACTAACAGTTTATACGGCCAGCAATGGTATTGAAGCTATTAAGATAGCTCAAGAGAAAGCACCTCACCTAATCATTCTTGATGTAATGATGCCTGACATGGATGGTATTACTACATGTGAAGAGCTACGTAAGATTCCGGAATTAGAAGGATGTATTATTGCATTCCTCACGGCTCGTGGAGAAGATTATTCTCAAATAGCCGGATTTGAAGCCGGAGCCGATGATTACATTACGAAACCTATCCGTCCGAAAGTATTGGTGAGTCGTGTGCATGCATTGTTGAAACGTTTTGGGGTACGAATTGGTGCATCAGAAGAATCTACCTCAGTTAACTCAAGCATGATTACAGTTAGTAATATCATCATCGATAAAGAACGATACCTCATTGTTGTTGATGGTGAAGAAATGGTATTGCCTCGTAAAGAATTTGAATTGCTGTCTTTGCTAGTGTCAAAACCGGGCAAGGTATTTACTCGTGAGGAAATTTATGGTACTGTCTGGGGTGAAAATGTGGTAGTAGGAGATAGAACCATTGATGTACATATTCGCAAGCTTCGCGAGAAAATAGGAAACCACCATATCAAAACGTTAAAAGGAGTGGGATACAAGTTTGTAGAATAATAAGACACAGTTTCATAAAGTGTATAAGTTAAAAATACCGGGGTTTCAACTCTCGGTATTTTTTTTGTTTAATTGAAATTCTAAAATTACACAGCAATGAAGAAAGACGATTTATTAGATGATGATTTCTTAGCGCAAATTAAGAGCAGAGAAAAGTTAAATGTCTTTTAAAGATATTCAAAAATGAGATGTTGAAAAGATGGTAGTAGGTCTGATTTTTCCATTTTTATCGTTTTTGTTGTTCTATCAACTCATGATCCAAAGAAAACCCTGCTTCAGAGAATATCTTTTTGTCTTGACTGACATTAGTCCCTACCGTTGTGAGGTAATCTCCAACCAAAGCCGCACTGACTCCCGTCCTCAACGCCTGATTCTGAATATGACTTATCCGACTGCGACCACCTGCCAATCGGATATCAGCTTGAGGATTTATAAATCGAAATATAGCGAATGTTGTAAGAATATCCTCATCGCTGAGCGGCTGCGCGTTCTGAAGTTTTGTGCCCTCAACCGGCATGAGGATGTTTAATGGTATTGAATCAATGTTAAGGGCTTTCAAGGCAAAAGCCATTTCCACTCGTTGTTCCATAGATTCGCCCATTCCGAGTATTCCGCCTGAACAAATCTTCATTCCCAATTCCTGAGCCGACTTGATCGTTGCGATTTTTTCCTCTATGGTGTGCGAGGTGCAGACTTCAGGAAAGAATGACGGAGCAGTTTCGATATTACAATGATAGTGCTCAACTCCGGCTTGCTTTAATCTCCCCAGCTGAGCCTTACTGAGCAATCCCATCGAAGCACACAGATGAATCGGAGTCTTCTTTCCGATGTTTTCATACACATTGCAAAGCTGATTGAGGTTCGAATTAGAAATTGCTCGTCCGCTCGTGACTAACGAGAATCGATAGACTCCCTGCTTGGCATTCTCTTGGGCAATTCTCTCTGCTTCTGCTTGGTCTATGAGCTCGTATTCTTCAACATTCGTATTATGGAACACCGATTGTGAACACCATTTGCAATTCTGAGAACATCTTCCTGATTTTGCACTCACGATTGCACACATCTCCATAAAATTACCGCGATAATGGAGCCTGATTTCATCAGCAGCAGCGTATAGCTCCTCTTTTTTATCAAGCTTGATTAGCGACAATGCTTCTTCATTTGTAATCTGATTACCATTCAGGATTCTATCCTTAATTTCTTGTATCATACCATTCAAAACAAAAAATGCCAACAAGCAAACGCTCATTGACGATTATTAATATTAAATATTACACACTCTGTCTGTCCAGCACAGTCTTCAAAATCTGATGCTAAGACCAACAGTTTCGCATTTTCTTCTTCAATTTCTGAATCTTCCTCAACAATCTTAAGAGTATAAGTAAGTTCTGTCTCTATGCTCTGGATAATCTCTCCAATCCACTGTACAGTCTGCACTGACAGGTGTCCGATATTCACCACATTACCTAACGAACAAAACACGGCATATCTTTTGCACGTCCATCGGGTGAATAATCCGGCTGGTTGGTTACTATTTAAGAGTTTACGACCCATATCGATGCAAATATAGAAGAAAAACTTTGTCTAGCTTTTTCTATTATTCAAGTATACATTTTTTTGAACTAATTTCTAAAAGCTGATTTAGAATATTAGTCCTTGTAGTTCTAATTCAAATCTACCTTCAAGCTTTATAGCCAACAGTTGAGCAGCTAAGCCTCAATTTTGTACCGGTTGCGTCTGCTCCTTTGAAATATTTTCTATTGTTAATATAAGTTTTAGCAAAGCCATGTCGCCAGGAAAAGCTCCTTTTGTCTTTGTAACTTTATGAACTTGACGATGGAATCCTTCCACTGTATCAGTGGCGCAGATAATTTTTCGAATATGCTCATCATAATCAAAATACAAGCTCAGTTCATCCCAATTGCTGTGCCATGAACGGATAACAATTGGGTATTTTATCCCAAATTCTTCTAATTTTCCTAACCGTTCTTATGCACCCAAATGAGACTCCATCTCTGCTGAAAGAGCGTTCTCTAAAAACCCTTTGATAATCGGTGCAAAAGCTTTACCCTCGCCAGTCAAGCTTTGACTGTTCTTTAATTGAGATAGCGCTAAGTCTCGCAAAGAAATGTATTCCGCACTGTCTTTCTTATCTTCCGTCATAACTGCAAAATTAAAAATTTTCATGTTTAGACAGAATTGAGTTTGCAGTCTCTATATGCGCCGGTACGGGTATAATGCCATCGCTGACTTTTTATTATAACCGACCAGCACAAACAAATACTCCAATGGGAGAAGATCCTGTTTTACGAGCATTGGTCGAGATGTCATATGCAGAGAAATACAGCGAGATAAAAGCAGATGAACAATATGAAAAATACAGATTAGAAAATGAGCTGTATCTGTAGTAAATGCCAATCGACAACCGACGAAAATAGGGGGTGATGTCTTACTAGGGCATTACCCTCCCCCTATTTTCTTGACAGTTTGCAAACTAGATTAATATTCCAACCAAAGATTGTCGATGTAAAGTGTGCTACCGACAGCTCCTGCAAAATGATCTCCATTATAGCTGGAGGAGGCAACAAAGATGATATGCGTGGGCAATACATAATCTATTATATCAGAATTCACGTAAAGTCCGTTTGTCGGCTTCATATAATCCGGAAATGAATCATCGAGCTTGCCATATGAGAACACTAATTCTAAATCCTTAGAATCTTGTTGCTCGTCGCCCGAGCGGAACCACGCTGTTGCCAGCCGTCTTGCCTCGTCATCTTGGCGAACCTCAAGAATGGCGTAGATATCGCACATATCTCCATAGTCAAGTTTATTGCCATCTTTATCCTTATTCACTTTGCCGGGGGTGTAGCTGTAGCTGATGCGAAGAGCTGATGGGCGACCTGTAAATAAAGTTCCAAAATCGATGGCAGCCCGCGGATTTGCCGGATCTATATTATCGGCATTAAACACGCCGGTCATGATTGACCCTGCTGAAATAGGGGCACCAAAAGCAGCTGACAGCCTACCATTATCCAATGTCTCCATTTTTACGGCATAATCATCATTATCTTTATCATAAGGAGTTGTAGCATATAGGCCAAGTAAAGAAGTTCCGGCATTCCCTGTACACCAAACAGTATTATCGGCAGCTGCACCAGGCTCGTAATATCCTTTAGCTGTTTGATACCACATATTAAAATCAGTATTTGAAAGCTGCAGTTCTGCTGAAGCATATTGAGCTTCGAGTTTCCAGCTCACGATATTCCCATTTTCAGCGATAATTTCCAATACGTTATCATGCGTTAGATTTAGTGTATCTCCCACTTGTTTACTCGTTGTTGCAAAGGAAGAAAGCTCCAATTCTTGAATTACTGACTTTGAAATATCTACACCGGGAGTCATATTCAAAATTATGATATGCGTTTCGCTGTTGATTTGAGCTTGATCGGCTTGATTAGACACCTGAATGTTCAAAATATCTGCAGAATCAGATAATCCGAAATAATCCTCTTTTACACAAGAATTTAAGAAAGCTATAGTAAGAGTAAAAAGAAATATATTTTTCATCGTTTGCGGTGTTTTTTAGCTTTTTTAGAAACATTAATATAGTAGGCAATACCCAAACGCAGCGAAAATAAATCAATATCGAAAGCCACGTTACTCATATGCTGACGGGCAACTTCTTCTCCATTCGTAGTGGTTTCTGTGAGCTCATAGTTGTAGCCCAATAAATTTTGCAGTTCTATCTCAAGGGCAAAGTTTTCCATTAGGAAGAATGTAACCCCCGGACTAATACCGGCCGAGAACCCGAAGTTATTTTCATAGCTTTTGCTTATCTGCCCCTCCTCGCTTGTGTTTCTAGTTAAGGCACTTCCAAAACTAAAACCAAGACCTACCTTATTGTAAAAAGATAAACGATTATTTTTTGTCAATGGAAAATAGGTAGTTAATACCGGGCGAATAGTTCCTCCACTACTAATCCGCTCTCTTCGCATACTTTCTCCATCTAAGGCTACATTCCCTACAAACTCATCGCGAGCATAAACCCCTTCTAATCCAATTGAATTGCAATCACTCATGAAATAACCTGTTTTAAACGTTAAGTCATATTTTTTTTCTTTGCCATCGCCTATTTGATAAACCAAATAATCGACATTTTCAGAAGATTTTGTAGTGAGAGAAAAAGCAAAACCGGTATAAACATTTCCTTTTTTGAATGGCGAAAAATCTTTTTGATAGTATTCGCTCATCAAATCGTAAGGCGTGATTTTATCATCGATCGATTTATTTTGAGCCCACAGAGGAATCGTTAAACACAAATTTATTAATAGTAACAACAGTCGCTTCATAATGTATCAAGAAATCAAATTATAGTTTTTATGCATAAAGGATAAATATTTCAGACCTTCAGCAGTAAATGAATATTTCAAAATAAACAAAAATAATTGTTAAAAACAATTGTCAATGTAAACTATTATCTTTTTATATGGTCTAATTAATTGTTTTTATATTTCGGATTTAGATTGGAGATTTAGGCAAAAGCCAATTAGAGGTCGAGATGCTCATATTTTTTTATAAATGAAGCGACCGACTCCTTTTTATGTCAATATTTTTTGAGAATTGAGTGGAAAAGTGCTAATCGGTTCCATTCTTTGCAAAGAATGGAGTGGAAAATCGCTAATTAAGCTTAATCCTTGTCGAGAATAGGCTGAAAATACTCTAGGCCTGTGTATCTCGCGGAGATTATTCCGAGAAAAAAACAAAAAAATGAAGTGTTTTTATGAGTTTTATTATTGCAATGGCATTTAAACCAGCGTGTTATGATTATTAATGATACGTTAGATAGAAATAATATACCTTTGCAATATATTTAGTTATTTAATATGGAATTTATCTTAGACAATCCTCAAACAGAGGAAATCTTTCAAAATATACTGAAACAAATTAAGCGGATGAAAAATGGTGTTACATCTGATTCAATGACAGAAAAGGGTGTGACATATAAAAAGAATTGGGGGGTGTCTATCATTCAACTTCGCCAATTAGCTCAAAGCTATGAGAAAGATCATTTGCTTGCACTGAAGCTATGGAATAAAGGGTGGCGTGAAACGCTCATCTTAGCTACCATGTTGGAAGAACCTCAAAAAATTGATGAGAATCAAATGGATTATTGGATAAAAAGTATCCAAACCGCGGAGTTAATAGATCAGGCTGTTTTTAACTTATATGTATATAGCAAATTTGCTTTTGTGAAAGCTATGGAATATTGCTGCGGTAAGACATTTTTGGTAAATTATGCCGGATTGCAACTTATTACTCGTCTTGCACGGGTTGACGATAAAGCCATTAATGAAATGTTTGAAGTGTTTTTCGACAAGCTATTTGCTTTGGCTAAAGATGAACGTTTGCATCAAGCTTTTTATAACATGATTTCGGCATTAGCCGGAAGAAATGAAAACATGAAGTCCAGTTGTATTGTTTTTCTGCAAGAGTTGGCACAAGAAGAAGAAAAACAGGCTCAGCACATAGCTGCAGTGTTGTTAGAAGACATTGCATATTGTTAGTATTTAATTATCGTTAAAAGTATGGTGTAATTTATATTTTTTATAAGTTTGTACCCAAAGAGAATGCATTTCAACATTAAAGATTATGTATTCGAAAGTAAACACACACATTTTGAAAATGTAAACCAATCAGAACAAAAATGAAAAAATTAATTTTTGCATCTTTTGCAGCTATGGCTCTTTTTGCAGCCTGTAAATCAAACAAAGATTTGACTAATGCTACCACAGTTGCTGCTGAAGCTCCGGCCGCTGAAGATACCGCAACATTCGAAGTAACAGAGCCTGCAGCTCCGGCTACCGCTGTAACACCTACAGAAGCAACATCAACTACAAATACATCAACTTACGAGCCGAGTACTAACGTACGTACGCAATCAGAAGAGTTCGCATTTGATTCTACAAGCGATGCAAACTTAAATTCAGACAATTCTTATTTTGTAATTGTAGGTAGTTTCAGCTCATTAGCTAATGCAAATCGTTACAAAGCCGAGCTAGCACCTAAAGGATTCAGTGCAATTGTATTGCATAGCGATACTGGTTATTACCGGGTGTGTGTAAATTCATATGCAACAGAACAATCAGCTCGCGTTCGTATCAGTCAGATTCGTTCAGAATTTCCGGAGTATGCCGATTGCTGGTTGCTTGTGAAAAAGTAAGCAATTAAACACTAATAATATTGTAGAGGGAGAGCTTGCGTTCTCCCTTTTTTTATCTCATGGGTAAGTAAAATTATGAATAAAACACAAGTAATTATTTATACTGATGGTGCCGCAAAAGGGAACCCGGGTCGTGGCGGTTATGGAATTGTATTGCAATCGGGAGCTAATCGTAAAGAATTATCGGATGGATTTAAACTTACCACAAATAACCGCATGGAACTGCTAGCTGTTATTGTAGCTCTCGAAACGCTAAAGTTCCCATGTCAGGTTACCCTATATTCCGATTCTAAATATGTAGTTGACGCAGTAGAAAAAAGGTGGGTTTTTGCTTGGCAGAAGAAGGGCTTCAAAGACAAGAAGAATCCTGACCTTTGGCAGCGTTTTTTGCGTATATACCCAACACATGATGTGAAATTTGTTTGGGTAAAAGGGCATGCCAATATACCGGGGAATGAGCGTTGTGACCAGTTGGCTGTTGAGGCTGCCACCGGTGAAAATTTAAAAGAAGATACCGGATATATTGGAAACTAAGCATGAAAATTGCAATATAGTTTTGAACACACCGTCTTGCTAGGAGTAATGTAGGGGAAGCTATTGAGCTTTTGGATATAACCAATGGATTTCTCGCCAGGGAAATATCTTGATCTGCAATATTTTTGTACATTTGTATTTTTAAGAATTATGTGGTGCAGCAACATTTATGTCATCCAATATGCTATATTATGTCATCCTTTCTCTTGTCAAAATTATATCATACATGCCTTTTCGAATGCTGTATGCATTGTCAGATGTGCTGTTCTATCCCTTCTATTTCGTCATACGCTATCGCCGAAAGATAGTTCGGAAGAATCTCACAGAATCTTTTCCAAATAAAAGCATAGATGAAATCATACGAATGGAGAAAAAGTTCTACCGTTTTTTTATTGATATGATTTTTGAGGCCTGCAAACTGCTTTCGATTACTCCCGAAGAGATTGGCAAAAGAATGAAATTTACCAATATAAAGATGGTAAATGACATGCTCGTCGAAGGAAAGTCAATTTCTGTTTTTTCAGGGCATTATGGCAATTGGGAATGGATATCTTCCATTGGCCTATGGCTTTATGAGGATGCTATAGGGGCACAGATTTATCACAAATTGCGCAATAAATCAATGGATAAAATCATGAGAAACTTGCGTGAACGCATGGGAAATATCTCTGTAGAAATGTATGAAACTGTTCGATTTATAGCTCATGCAAAAACAGACAGTAAACCACATATAATAGGATTCATAGCAGACCAGTCGCCAAAAAAAAGAGAGGTGAAACATTTCGTTCAATTTCTAAACCATAAGGTGCCAGTTTTGACAGGAACAGAGAAAGTGACAAAACGCTATGACTATAAAGCCCTATTTCTCAGTATGAAAAGGATAAGAAGAGGATATTATGAATGTGAGTTCTCTCCGTTGTATAATAACCCTAAATCTTTACCGGACTTTGAATTGACCAATCTATATTATCAGCGATTGGAACAAGATATCCTCTCTCAACCAGAACTCTATTTGTGGACGCACAACCGCTTCAAACACGCTCAAAAAAATGATTTATAGTTATGGATATTGATTTTGTAATCACTTGGGTAGACATGAACGACTCAAAATGGAAAGCTCAATTCGCACAATACTCGCCAAAAATTGATAATTCGAAAAATGAAATCTCAGAAGCCCGCTTTCGCGACTATGGCTTTCTGAAATATTGGTTTCGTGGCGTGGAAAACTTTGCACCGTGGGTGCGAAAAATCTATTTTGTAACTGCTGGACAGCAACCGGAATGGCTGGATACATCCAGTCCGAAAGTGGAAGTGGTGGATCATAGAGATTTTATTCCCGAACAGTTTTTGCCATGCTACAATTCAGTGGTCATTGAGCGTTACATGTACAGGATTAAAGGCTTGTCGGAGCATTTTGTCTATTTCAATGACGATTTCTACCTGATTAACAACATCAAGCCTGAACGTTTCTTTAAAAAAGGTTTGCCTTGCGATATTGCAGCTTTCCAGTATAATCCATCTTGGTCGCAATGGTACGTGCGCATCAAAAATAACATAAAAATCATCAATCAGCATTTCGATAAAAAAGAAGTGATGAGCCGCTTTCACGACAAATGGTTCAACAAAAGCTATGGCTTGAAAGCTCGCTGGAACTACCTGTTGAAGCCATATAGTAAGTTTATCACTTTGCGCACGCCTCACAACGCACAGCCCTTTTTGAAAAGCACCTTTGAGGAAGTGTGGGCTGTTGCTGAAAAGGAACTGACAGAAACATCTGCCAACCGATTCCGTGCCTTGACCGACTACACACCCGAGTTATTTCGTACTTGGCAGATTTGCAAAGGCAATTTCGAGCCCTACAACACCTACGTCGATACCAAAATGTTTCCCCTCATGGTGCGCCCAAAGCGGGCTGCTCGTGCTATCTACAAACAATCATATTCGCTTATCTGTTTGAATGACAATGTAAATATTCGCAACTACAATGAGGTGTTGGAAAACATTAAGAATGCTTTTGATCACATTTTACCTGAAAAATCATCATTCGAAATTTAATTATCGCAAGTTTCAATGAAAACATTCTACATTAATAAACTGTTGGCAGAAATTGTTGCCGGACTGATTCCATTCAAAATGGCGCGAAATCGCTGGCGTGGCATTTTGCGCTACGGAATTTTCCGCGCACTGAAACTCAAAACTCAAATCAAGCGAAATAAAACAAATCCGAAACATTACTTAGCTATTTGTGCAATAGCTAAAAATGAAGGTGCTTATTTCGAAGAGTGGATTGAATGGCATCGCAACTTGGGCGTTGAAAAGTTTTATATCTACGACAACGAAAGCAATGACAACACTCGAGAAATCTTGGAGCCCCACATTGAATCGGGCTTGGTAGATTATATCTTCTTCCCTGGTAAAAACCAGCAATTGCCTGCCTATGACGATTGCTTGGAAAAACATCGTTTTGATGCCCGTTGGATTGGCATCATCGATTTAGATGAATTTATCGTTCCTATTCAAAATAAAAAAATCCCTGAGCTTCTAGAGCGGCTTGATGCTTATTCGGCAGTGGAAGTCAATTGGCTGATATATGGTAGCAGTGGTTTGAAAGAGAAAGAATCGGGCACGATAATGGAACGCTTCAAGCGACATTCGTTACCCAATTGCTCGCCCAACCGCACGGTGAAAAGTATTGTCAATCCACGCAAAGTGTTTTGTATGATTGGGTGTCACGAAGGTGCGAGAATTTCGGGCAAAATAGTCGATTCGAACGGGCAAATCGTTAAGAAGCATTTTCGCAATCGAGAGCCGCAACACGATGTCATTCGTATCAACCACTATGCTGTGAAGTCCTACGATGAATTTCTTGGAAAGCGTGCGCGAGGTAGAGCTAGAACCCTCGAAAAGCGTAGCTTAGACTATTTTGCTAAATACGATCTCAACGACATCGAGGAGTCATCATTCTAATGTTTATAGATGTTCGTGCAAAAAAAATGTCGGATTGAATTTCTCAGATTCGCTTAGGCGAACTCATCGGGAAAAATGGGAGTTGGAATTTGAATTTCGCTGGAGGCTTTTAAAAAAACTATCTTTGCGCTGAAACTTACTTAAAATGAAAATACTACAAAAATCTAGAATTGATCTACTCTCACTTATTATAGCGCTAATTCCGGCACTTGCTATTTGCGGAATTACAAGTACGTTTATATTGCTTGCTGCTAGTTTAATGTTTATATGCTCCAACTACGACAGCTCAATGAAACTGAAGAAAGTGGATTGGATTTATGTGGCAATTCTTTGTTCCCCACTCGTGTCGGCAGTGCTATCCATGCTCGTTTGTCAAAATTGGGAGTGGAAGGTCGTAGATAAATATATGCGCTATCCCCTTGGTGCAATTTGTTTTTTCTTGCTATTAAAGAGAAAAAGTGGCACGATTGACTTAACTATTCTCAAACTGGGGTTCTATAGTGCAGCTGTTTTAGGCCTTCTTTGGGCTTCCTATCAGAAACTGTTTCTTGGCGTTCACCTTGCAGGGGCCGGAGTCTTTTCTATCACCTTTGGTGAGGTGATGACTTTTATTGCTACAATTTGCGCATTAGAATTCGGCAGTTCTAAATGTAATCGACTGATTTGGCGCATCCTGTTTTTTGTGTTAGCCGCATTTGCATCGATAATGTCGGGAGCTAAAGGAGCATGGGTAGCCTACCCCGTACTATTGTGGATTGTTTTTGACTTCTATTATCAGAAAAATTTAGCCAAACAACTAACTGTATTTTCACTTGCACTTCTGCTAACAGCTAGCGTGTTTTGGAGTATTCCTTTTTCGAGAAACAGGATAAAGCAAGCGGTGAGTGATGTGACAGGCTATTTCACTGAGGAAGAATTTCATCCCACTTCGCAAGGTTTGCGTCTGATGATGTGGGAAACCGCATTGGATATTGCGAAGGATTATCCAGTTTTTGGTGTGGGAGCTTCCAATGTAAGTAGCGAGTTGATCGAGCGGTGTCGGAACTCCACTCGAAAAGCAACCGCAGGTGTTGAAACCTATCAATATTGTCTTGTGCACATGCATAATGATTTTTTCGAGACCTTGTCGGGGCAGGGATTTGTGGGGCTTATAAGCTATTTTTCATGCCTGTTTTTCAGTTCGATAATCTGCTTCAAGTCGAGGAATCGTTATTCGAAAGAAATGAGATTGTGGATCTATATACATTTGCTGATGCAAGTTGGTTTTGCTATATTTAGTCTTACCGTTTGTCCAAGACTGGCAGCGCGAGACTTTTTGATTGCGTTCTGTGTTCTTTCCTTTGCTGAATTACGGCGTGATATTTATCGGATAAATCCTTGAGCAAATTCTGATTTGAACCGACATTACCCTTGTTTATAGCTTGTGAAATACTACGATGAATTCTTGAGAAAGTGCACGAGACAAGTCTAGTGATGTTGAAAAGCGCACCTTGAGCTATTTTCCCAGATGCGTAGCCTCAACGATATCAAAGAATCGAGGTTTACTTTTCGAACTCTGATTTCTCAGGGAAAAGTTTCTCCAAAAATGCTTTAGATTTCATTCGGTCATCATCATTAGCATATTCAGAGTCGTTCATGCAAAAGAGTGTAGGATTGAATTTCTCAAATTTGCTGTAATGCTTGTCTTGGTGAATCTGGATATGGAGAGCATATTTTGGAGATGAATAATGCAGTTTCCCTCTTCTTTCAACCAATGCAATATATGAATAAACTACTCGCTGAATGTCGGAGTTGTTTCTTTTGCGGTTGAGAATCATGGCTTCAATCTTATCTTTGAGAACCTGTTCAGCAATCCGTTGGCAATCACTTCGGAGATATGCATCCATATTATGATGGGGCATTGCTAAAAAATAAGTTCCATATTTTTTTTCGACAAACTCAGATGCATTCTTTATTTTTTTGCTATAATTAAGGAGTGGTTTTTTTCTGATTCTTTTCCTCCAGAACCAACGTACTCTTCGGAATGGTTTTCGCTTAAGACGAATAATAGGGAGTCCTTCATCGGTGAAAAACATTTCAGGAGAAACAGGCTTGTTAATCAACATATCGTCATTAGCAAAGATAAAATGTTCGGAAAGCCCGGGTATTCTATGTAAAAAGTGCTCCAATAAAACAGAATTGAAACAAGGAAGACTTTCTGAAGGTAAAATTTCTTTGTGGTCAATAATCTTAACCTTTGAATGCGTCGTGTCGAGCCATTCTGGAGTTTGATTGTCGGTAACGATAAATATCTTTCGAATCCATGGAGCGTATTTCTCAATAGAGCGCAAGCTGAATTTTAATTCGTCGTTATCTATATAGCGTCCTTTGCAATTGATAGATGATTTTTCATCTACATTGCCGATAAAGGCATTGTGTTTTTCTAACCATTGCGGATCATCCCCATCTACCCATAGGTACACTAAATCGATTTCTATTTTGTTATTTCTCATTTTCAATTCGTTGTTTTATCTCAGGGTAAATTTCTAGAATTTTTTCGAGTGCAGCGCAGTTTAAATCTATTCCTGATTTGAAATTAACAGTTTTTAGAGAGAGTGTTTTGGGCTTTCCAAGACCGTGAGGTTTATTTTGACCAAAGGGTACGGGCATGATTTTTGTGCCACTAGCCACTGCTGCTGCCCAAAACCAAATGTCGTCTGTGGTGGGTGCTATTTCGGTAAACAGCTTGGGGTCGATCATTTCTTTTTTCAATGAATGAGGCGGATATAAAACTCCGCCAACGCCTGTTTGTATATTTGTAAACTTAGGTTGGATTCTTTTCGCCACAAAACTATACCATCTGTATTTTGTCCATTTGCGATAAGGTGCATTCAGTTTGATTCGTTTAGCGCGGTGAGTAAGTATTGCATGGGGATGCTCTTTGTGTAGACGCAACAAATCTCGAAGCATATTTTTTTTATACCACACATCGTCATCGATCGTTACGATGATCGCATCGGGAAAATCTTCCAAGGCAGGCACTAACTTTCGATAGGAGCGAATGTCTTGATCGTAGTTTTTTATTTCTAAAATCGAAAATTCCTTTGTCATGCTTTGCAATTCTTGCGGAATGCCTTCTTTACCAAATTGGGCAAAAGTGAGATACAAAACCACTTTGTCTGGCAATTGAGAACCTTCCATGATGGAACGAATCGCTTTTGCCACATATACTATGGCTGCAGGAAAGGAAGTTAAAGATACGATGACTTTATTTTGTTGCAACATGGTGATTTTGTTATTAAAAAAGACACTCTTTTGTGTTTATTTCGTGCCCTATTCGTTGTTTAATGACGGGATATTGCTCTAAAATTGCCTCTAACACGATCCGGTTTACATCTTTTTTAGACCCGATATTGGTTTTCTTTAAGCTAATCTGGCTCGGTTTTCGTAGATCTCGGGGCTTATTGTCGCCATGAGGAACAGGTGCAATCTTCGTTCCATTCGCCACAGCTGCTGCCCAAAACCAGATGTCGTCTACCGTTGGAGCCATCTCCATGAAAATCTTAGAATCAAGCATCTTCTTGTTCAACGAATGTGGTGGATATAGCACGCCGCCTACACCTGTCTGCACATTGCCAAATTTAGGACTTAGGTTTTTAGTTAAGTAGCGCCAAGACTTATATCGTTCCCATTGGCGGTAAGGTGCATCGAGTTTTAAATCTCGAACCCGATGACCGATTATTGCATTCGGATGCTTGGCATGCAAGCGGAGTAAATCTCGAAGCATGTGTTGACCGTAGTAGATGTCGTCATCGATAGTAACAATGACTGCTTCGGGAAAGTCGTTGAGGGCAGGTATCAATTTGGTATAAGAACGGATATTCTCTTCGTAGAATCTGACTTGCAAAATGCTGTTTTCTTCCAATTCCTTGAGTTCATCTGGAATAATTTCCTCGAGAAACTGCGAAGCAGTGAGGTATAAAATCACCTTGGCTGGCATTATCGAACCATTTAGGATAGACTGTATGGCTTGAACGGCAAATGGAATAGCTGCCGGAAAAGAGGTGAGGGATACGACAAGTTCTTTTTGTTCGAGTGCTTCTAGTTCTGAATTCATGATGCGCTAAGGTTTAAAAACCATCTGTCTGTTAATACCACAAAACTACTGTATAAAAGCGAATAAATGAAATTTATCGTTGTTCACTATGTATTTTTAATACTGCGAATATTTTATGTGTTGTAGGTAGCTCTTGGCAGGCCGATGAAGAGGTGCTTAGTGAATTTGTGAATAACAGCTCTGTCAAGGTAGTTCTTGCTCCGCACGAGCTGAAATCGGGCAATATTCAGCGTTTAATGCGTTTGGGAAACAAAGCTGTTTACTACACTAACCATACTGATGATGAATTAGAGCAAGCTCAAGTGCTAATTGTATGGGGCATATATCGATATGCCGATGTCGCTTATATTGGAGGCGGATTTGGCGTTGGCATACATAACATGCTGGAAGCTTCAATGTTCCGGTTTTGTTTGGTCCTAGTTTCAAGAAATCTAATGAAGCTGTTGAACTACAGCAGCGTGGGGTAGCTTTTTCCATTCAAAATGCTATTGAGGCAAATAATAGAAATGTTATTTCAAAATTCTTCATTAAGAGATAAAATTGTTCAGAAGTGTCAAATCTTTATGAATGAGAATATTGGTGCAACACAAAAAAATGTCGAAAAAGTTATCAACAGCTAGGAAATCCCTTGTAAACACTCATTTCTCGAAACTATTAGTATGGGAAATACATAATATTATTACATAAATGGTGAACTTTTCGTCTATTTTTATTTTTCACTTCGTTGTATATCAATGCGATATAAATAGTTGTTGAAAACTTTCTGTGAAATTTAATATACAGAATATCCCATAAATGTTATTTAAATGTAAGTTTGTTTCGTGTCAAAGTTTGGCACAAAAAACCGATAATTAACGGGAAAATATGTTTTATTAAATTTCAACAATCTAAGATATGTCTTCAATTGATGAATGCACACCATCCGAAGTGCAACATTCAGCTTCTAAAAGCTACTCGCAGGAAGAAGCTTTCCAAGAGTCATTGAAATTCTTTAATGGTGATGATCTTGCAGCTCGTGTTTGGGTAAATAAATATGCACTGAAAGACTCTTTCGGTAATATTTTTGAAAGTGATCCTGACCAGATGCATCGTCGTTTGGCAAAAGAAATTGCTCGTATTGAAGGTTCTTATGCCAACCCTCTGAGTGAAGAAAAAATATATCGGTTGTTGAAAGACTTTAAATATATTGTTCCTCAAGGAGGACCCATGACCGGAATTGGTAATGAATTTCAGATAGCTTCCTTGTCAAACTGTTTTGTCATCGGGAATGAAGGAGCTTCCGACTCCTATGGCGGCATTATGAAAATCGATCAAGAACAAGTCCAGCTGATGAAGCGCAGAGGAGGTGTTGGTCATGATTTATCGCACATCCGCCCCAAAGGTTCTCCGGTAAAAAACTCAGCACTTACCTCAACGGGTATTGTGCCGTTCATGGAACGTTATTCAAACTCGACGCGCGAAGTAGCTCAAGATGGTCGTCGAGGGGCTTTAATGCTATCTGTTTCTGTTAAGCATCCTGATTCCGAGAAATTCATTGATGCAAAAATGGAAGCTGGTAAAGTAACAGGGGCTAACGTTTCGGTGAAAATTCATGATGATTTTATGCAGGCGGTAGAAAGTAAGATGCCTTACATGCAGCAATATCCTATTCGTGCCGTTAATCCAACTTTTACGCAAGAAACCAATGCGAATGTTATTTGGGAGAAGATTGTTCATAATGCATGGAAATCTGCCGAGCCGGGCATTCTATTTTGGGATACTATTATTAAGGAATCATTACCTGATTGCTACGCTGACTTAGGCTATGAAACCGTGTCAACAAACCCTTGTGGTGAAATTCCGCTTTGTCCATATGATAGTTGTCGATTATTGGCTGTTAATTTATACTCATATGTTGAAAATCCATTTACCGCAAAGGCTAAATTTAACTTCAAGCTGTTTAAAGAACATGTGGGTTATGCGCAACGTATCATGGATGATATCATCGATTTAGAGCTAGAAAAAATTGATGCTATTATTGCTAAGATTGATGCCGATCCTGAAAATGATGAAACAAAGCTAACCGAACGAAATCTTTGGTTAAAAATACGTACCAAAGCAAAAGAAGGTCGTCGTACCGGCGTAGGTATTACTGCAGAGGGCGATATGCTTGCTGCTTTAGGGTTCTGTTACGGAAAAACTGATGCTACTGATTTTAGTGTGGAGATTCACAAAACACTGGCATTGGCAGCCTATCGTTCATCGGTAGATATGGCAAAAGAGCGAGGTGCATTTAAAATCTATGATTGCAGTCGGGAGGCAAATAACCCGATGGTGTTACGCTTAAAAGCGGAAGATGAGCAACTATATCAAGACATGTGTAAATATGGGCGAAGAAACATTGCGCTGTTGACTATCGCACCAACGGGAACTACAAGCTTGATGACTCAAACTACTTCGGGTATTGAGCCGGTCTTCATGCCGGTTTATAAACGTCGCCGTAAAGTTAATCCTAACGATAGAGATGTTCGCGTTGATTTTGTTGATGAAGTAGGCGACAGTTGGGAAGAATATACTGTATTTCATCATAAATTCTTAGACTGGATGAAAGTTAACGGGATAGATACAGCAAAGAATTACACACAAGAGGAATTGGATGCTATTGTGGAAAAATCGCCCTACCATAATGCTACATCAAATGATGTGGATTGGCTGAATAAAGTACGCATGCAAGGTCGTATCCAGAAATGGGTAGATCATTCCATATCGGTAACTATAAACTTACCTGCCGATGTAGATGAAGAACTTGTGGGGAAATTATATTTTGAGGCATGGAAGTCAGGCTGTAAGGGAGTAACTGTTTATCGAGATGGTTCACGTTCCGGAGTCTTGATTTCAAATAAAAAAGAAGATAAAAAGAAAGACGAGCGTCTTGGTAATTTTCCGACTACCCGACCCAAAGAATTGCATGCTGATGTGGTTAGATTCCAAAATAATAGAGAAAAATGGGTAGCCTTTATCGGATTAATTGATGATCGCCCTTATGAGATCTTTACAGGTTTGCATGATGAGGATGAAGGAATTATGCTCCCTCGAACAATAACGGAAGGAAAAATTATAAATACGACTGATGAAAATGGAAATTCGCGTTACGATTTTCAATTTACTAATAAACGTGGATATAAAACAACAATAGAAGGGCTTTCTCATAAGTTTAATCCGGCATATTGGAATTATGCCAAGCTTATCTCCGGAATCTTGCGTTATGGTATGTCTATTGATAAAGTAGTTGATGTGGTTAGTTCTATGCAACTAGATAACGAAACCATCAATAGCTGGAAATCGGGTGTTGCTCGGGCATTGAAGAAGTATATTCCCGATGGAACTACAGCGAATGGGGCTACTTGTGAAGAGTGTGGCTCTACGAATTTGGTTTATCAGGAAGGATGTCTTACATGCAAGAACTGCGGTTCCTCAAAATGTGGATAGCTAGGCATAAACACAAATAAATTTAAAGCCATACTGTTAATAGTATGGCTTTTTTATATAATAGTTGTAAGATGTATTTGTATAGATGTTTACTGTATTTCTGAATGGCTTTAATCTTTCAACGGATTCCAACCTTGAGCTTGGAGAGGAATGGCGCTGCCGAGTCCGGTTATTAGGTTATAGCCCTCATTTTTATCGGTAATGTGCCCGATGATGGTAATGTCCGGATCATTTTTAATTTTATCATGATCAGCAATTGGCACAGTGAATAGCAATTCATAATCTTCGCCGCCATTAAGAGCTGCTACAAGCGGGTTAATGCTTAACTCTTCAGCGAAAGCTTTTGTTTGATTATCCATCGGTATTTTATCTTCATATACAGCACAGCCTACACCCGATTGGGTACAAATATGCATTAACTCCGAAGAAAGTCCATCGGAAATATCAATCATGGCAGTAGGGGTGATTCCCAATGTTTCCAGTGCTTGTTGTACATCTCCACGGGCCTCGGGGTGCAGTTGGCGCTGCAGAATATAATCATAGCCCGCTAGTTGGGGCTGTTCCTTGGGATTTGCTTTAAATACCTCATTTTCACGTTCTAATAATTGCAGTCCCATATAAGCACCACCCAAGTCGCCTGATACACAAATAAGATCGTTTATTTGGGCACCATCACGTTTTACGGCTTTATGAGCTTCTACCTCGCCTAAAGCGGTAATGCTGATTACTAGTCCGGTTAGCGAGCTGGTAGTGTCGCCGCCTATCAAGTCAACATCAAATTTATCGCATGCCAGATGTATGCCGGCATATAGCTCTTCAACAGCTTCAACGGTAAAGCGGTTTGAAATAGCAATAGAAACTGTAATCTGTTTGGGTCGGGCATTCATAGCGAATACATCGGAAAGATTTACCATTACGGCTTTATAACCCAAATGCCGAAGAGGCACATACATAAGATTGAAGTGTATGCCTTCGACCAATAAATCGGTGGTTACCACTTGTTGTTTATCTTGATAATCTAGAATGGCGGCATCGTCGCCCACCCCCTTAATCGTACTTGTATTTTTAAGTTCAATTTGTTCGGTTAGCTTGCGGATTAAACCGAATTCTCCGAGACCGGATATAGGAGTTCCTTTCACATCTGTCATAATTCTGTTCTTTAGGCTTCAAAAATAGGCTTAGTTCCTTATCTTTGCAATTAATTATTGAACTTGCTTGCTTTTGGGTTGTTTCTGATGGCAGGTTAAAGCGAAGAAATGAAAGAACAAGATAAAATATTACACGAGGTATCATCGAAAGAATATGAGCACGGGTTTGTTACCGACATCGAGATGGATGTGCTTGAAAAAGGGCTTAGTGAAGATGTTGTGCGTGCTATTTCAGCTAAGAAAAATGAGCCGGAATTCATGTTAAACTTTCGATTAGATGCCTATCGTAAATGGTTAGAAATGCCCATGCCTGATTGGGCTTACCTAAAAATACCGTCAATCGATTTTCAAGATATAATATATTATGCTGCTCCAAAAAAGAAAGTGCAGTATGAAAGTTTGGATGAAGTTGATCCTGAGTTATTGGAAACATTTAAAAAATTAGGAGTTCCGATTGAGGAACAAAAGATTATGGCAGGAGTAGCGGTTGATGCCGTGATTGACAGTGTGTCGGTAAAGACTACGTTTAAAGAAACTTTGGCAGAGCAAGGTATTATTTTTTGTTCTTTCTCGGAAGCTGTTCAGAATCACCCTGATTTGGTTGAAAAATACCTTGGTAAATCAGTTCCTAAAACAGATAACTATTTTGCAGCATTAAATTCTGCCGTATTTTCAGATGGATCTTTTTGCTATATTCCCAAAGGAGTTCGTTGCCCGATGGAGTTATCTACTTATTTTCGAATTAATGCAGCTAATACCGGGCAGTTTGAGCGTACGTTAATCGTAGCCGATGATGATAGTTATGTAAGCTATCTGGAAGGATGTACTGCTCCTATGCGAGATGAAAATCAGCTACATGCTGCCGTGGTTGAAATCATAGCTATGGATAGAGCAGAGGTGAAATATTCCACCGTACAAAACTGGTATCCCGGAGATAAAAACGGAAAAGGAGGGGTGTATAATTTTGTTACCAAACGAGGTATATGTAAAGGAGAACGCTCAAAAATTAGTTGGACTCAAGTAGAGACCGGTTCTGCTATTACATGGAAATATCCATCATGTATTTTGTTGGGCGATTATTCAATTGGCGAGTTTAATTCGGTAGCCTTGACAAGCAATTACCAGCAAGCAGATACAGGTACAAAAATGATTCATATCGGGAAAAACACGAAGAGCACGATTGTATCGAAAGGTATTTCGGCAGGAAAAAGTAGCAACTCTTACCGTGGATTGGTAAAGGTATTACCACATGCTGATAATGCTCGTAACTTTTCGCAATGCGACAGCTTATTGCTCGGTTCAACTTGCGGAGCACATACTTTCCCTTATATCGAGGTAAATAATAATTCGGCTCAGGTGGAGCATGAAGCCACGACCTCAAAAATCGGAGAAGACCAAATCTTTTATTGTAACCAGCGTGGTATTGACACCGAAGAAGCAATAGGAATGATTGTAAATGGTTATGCTAAAGAGGTGCTAAATAAATTGCCTATGGAATTTGCTGTTGAGGCACAAAAACTTCTTGCTATCAGCTTGGAAGGCAGTGTAGGCTAATATTTAATGAGCGAGAGCATTCACATAGAAAACGGATAAATATAAAACAATGCTAAATATAAAAGATTTAAGAGCCTCGATTGAAGGCAATCAAATATTAAATGGATTGAATCTGGAAATCAAACCGGGCGAGATACATGCTATCATGGGGCCAAATGGCGCGGGGAAAAGTACATTGAGTAATGTACTTACCGGTCGTGAGGATTATGAAGTGAATGGGGGATCAGTAGATTTCCTCGGCGAAGATTTATTGGTTCTTTCACCGGAAGACCGGGCTCGGATGGGCATGTTTATGAGTTTTCAGTATCCCGTGGAGATTCCGGGGGTTCCGATGGTTAACTTTATAAAAACGGCACTGAATGAAAAACGTAAGTTTTATGGAGAAGATCCTATTAGTGGGAAAGATTTCTTGGCTTTGATGCGCCAAAAAAAAGAATTGCTTCATTTAGATTCGACCCTTACGAATCGTGCGGTAAACGAAGGATTCTCAGGCGGAGAAAAGAAGAAAAACGAAATCTTTCAAATGGCTATGTTGGAGCCGCGTTTAGCTATTCTCGATGAAACAGATTCCGGTTTAGACATCGATGCTCTTCGCATAGTTGCCGAGGGCGTGAATGCCTTACGGAGTCCGGAACGTTCAGCTATTGTAATTACGCATTATCAGCGTTTGCTTGATTATATTGTGCCTGATTTTGTTCATGTGCTGTATAAAGGACAAATTGTGAAGAGTGGGAGTAAGGAGCTAGCTTTGGAATTAGAGAATAAAGGCTACGACTGGATCAAAGATGAATTAATAAAATAAGATGACAGATAGTTCAAAATACAATAAGGAGTTAACTGAAAGCATGGTTAAACTCTACGAAGATAATAAGTCGGATATTTTGAATCAGTCAAGTAGCCTTCTTAATAGCTTTCGTGCAGATGCTTTGGCTAAATTTATTCAATTGGGAGTGCCATCATTTAAAAATGAAAGTTATAAGTACACGAGAATAGATAAGGCTATGAATTACAAATGGAAATTGCTATCGACAGATACTGTCTGTGAATTATCGCAGTCAGATTCTCCTAAATTAGATGCTTATCATATTCGTTTTTGTAATGGAAAATATTGTGCTTGTGAAGGGCAATTGGAGCTGCCGGAGGGTGTGTTGATTGGCAGCCTTAAGCAGGTAGCGGAAGAAAATCCTAGTATAATAAAGAAATATTTTAACGCATCGGCAAGTCAATCAACAGATGCATTTGATGCCTACAATACTGTTCTGACCCAAGATGGTTTGGTGGTTTACATTCCTGAGGGAATTAGACTGGATAAGATGCTCCGGATTTCAATAGGGCTGTGTGGTGATAGTGCCATAATGGGTGTGCAACGTAACCTCGTGATTTTGGAGAAAGGGGCTAAGGCTTCCATGTTGCTGCAAGAGCACAATGATGCCGGTAATGCGGGTGTATTTAACCAGCTTACAGAGTATATGTTGGCAGAAGAAGCCGAATTGGATATTAATATCATTCAAGATTTTTCGGCAGAGTCTGTTTTTATTGATTCTCAGTTCTATTCTTTGAGAGAGAAAGCCCAAGCGCATCAGACAATCTTTTCATTGAATGCAGGTGTGATTAGAAATAATCTTAAAGTAGATTTATTGGGAGAATACGCTGAAATGACTATTAATGGAATGTCGATATTAGATGGAAAACAGCATGTAGATAATTTCACTACTATCTCACATTATGTTCCGAACTGTTTAAGCAATCAGTTATATAAAAATGTGTTGAATGGTGAATCGTCAGGCGTGTTCGCAGGAAAAATACATGTATTAAAAGATGCGCAAAAGACCAATGCATTTCAACGTAACAATAATGTTTTACTCTCGAAAGAGGCTAAAATGTATGCAAAGCCCCAATTAATTATTGATGCAGATGATGTAAAATGTTCCCATGGAGCAACAGTTGGGCAGATTGATGAAGATGCATTGTTTTATATGCGTGCCAGAGGTTTGGGAGAGCGTCAGGCTCGAACCATGCTTATGAATGCATTTTGTCATGAAGTTATTCAAGAAATCAAGGAGAATGAAATTCAAAGTGTGATCATTGCATTGGCAGAATCTAAGTTGAATAAGAAGAACTAGACTTAAACCAACTAAGCATAACGAGCAAATATCAATTGGTATTTGCTCGTTTACCTTTTATAATATACACAAAAAACGAACGACATACGTCATATTTTATCGACTTATTAAAATGTGATTTACGCAAGGCGTGCAAAATTTTGAAATTCGAGTTATTCCCGGACTACCAGTCAAATGTTAAGCGTTTTCCTTGAGATGGTATAAATTTCCCCTTGTGATAGCCAATTTGACCATTTACGAATACTGTATCTACTTTATTTGTAAAGCTGCTGTCTTCAAATGGCGACCATTGGCATTTATATGCGATATTTTTCTGATTGACTTGCCAATTGGCATTTGGAGTTACTAAAACTAAGTCGGCAAAGTATCCGGGGCGAATAAAGCCTCGTTTGCTTACCCGATATAGTTCTGCCGGAGCATGGCACATTTTTTCTATCACACGTTCTATGCTTATTTTGCCTTGCATAACACATTCAAGCATAGCTATCAATGAATGTTGTACTAATGGGCCTCCAGACGGTGCATTCCAATAATTATTGTTTTTCTCTTCAATGGTGTGTGGAGCATGGTCGGTTGCAATGACATCAATACGATTATCTAAAAGAGCCTCCCAAAGAGCATTTTTATCACTCAGTGATTTGATAGCCGGATTCCATTTAATACGAGTGCCATATTTTTCGTAATCCGATTCATCAAACCATAGATGGTGTACGCAAACTTCGCTTGTAATTCGTTTTTCGGTTATTTTACCCGATTCAAATAGGCTCATTTCTTTAGCAGAAGATAGATGGAGCACATGCAAATGAGCATTATATTTTGTGGCTAGTTCAACGGCTTTAGCTGATGATTTGTAGCAAGCCTCTGCATTGCGGATTTGAGGATGCATAGCAATCGGCATATTATCGCCATATTTTTGGCGAAATAATTTCATATTTTGGCGAATAATGCTTTCATCTTCACAATGCGTGGTGATAATGGATGGTGCATATTTAAAAATATTACTGAGTGTTTCATCATTATCGACGAGCATATTCCCTGTTGATGAGCCCATGAATACTTTAACTCCGCAGATTTCACGAGGATTCATACGTTCAAGCTCTCCGATATTGTCGTTGGTTGCCCCGAGATAGAATGAATAGTTTACGGCTGAAACTTCAGCAGCCCTATTGTATTTTTTTCCCAGTTCATCTAGGGTAGTAGCCTGAGGTTTGGTATTGGGCATCTCCATGTATGAGGTTATACCTCCGGCGAGAGCTGCCCTTGATTCGGTTTGAATATCACCTTTGTATGTAAGCCCCGGATCGCGAAAATGCACCTGATCGTCAATTACTCCGGGTATTAAATATTTTCCGTCGGCATCGATAATATTAGAGAAGCTTCCGTCTGGTCTGCTTCCCTCAAAAACGGCAGTTATTAATTCATTATCGATAATTACCCCACCTTTAAATTGTTTTCCTTCGTTGACAATGATGGCATTGTATATGAGTGTTTGCATGAGCTTAATGTTTAGAACTGCTTAGTGTATAAACAAGATTTTGTTATTTACTTTATAAGATTTTTACTTTTGGGCCTCTTTGAGTTCTGCTTTTTCTTCGGCAGAATGTCGTTTGCCGATATTGAAAGGTAAACTATACATTAGGGTGTAATTGAAATCAAAGACGGCACCGCTGTCGTTCGCTCCGTATCCGGCAGAGAAGTATGCCGGGGGGGTGCCGAGTTTACTTTGTCCGAATAAGAATTTTAAACGAACGCTCCATCCTAAGTAGAAATTTTTGAGCACCTCGGTTTTCATACCAAAAACGAATTCGCCCCAATGAGAGAAATAACTTTGCTTGCCAAAACTTCCTTCAAATATTCCCCAGTAATTATCGATAGAATAACTGTTAACTGTCTGCACGGAAGGTCCGAATCCATAGCGGGCTCCGATGTATAGTGTGCTTTTGTCGTTGCTCTCTGTGGACACATGAAGCAGATTGTAATCTACGCCAAGCCTAAGATATGCGCCATTGCTACTATAATCGACATGAGGTTGAGTTATGCCGAATTGTTCCCATCCTCCTTCGGCGACTACGAAAACATCGGGACTAATTTCTAAGTCAGATGTGAATTCCAATCCCCACCGATCGCCTTTAGTCCACAGTCCCTGTAAAGGACGAGTGACATCGAATCCTAATCGGAGTCCGGTTTCATGCCAGTATTTTTCAGCCTTGGGTGGCTTTGTCTTTTTCTCTTCAGCATGCAGGCTAATCACTAGTGTAACCAGTGCTATCGTTAAGAAATATTTGAATATTTTCATGTGCTAAGTCAATTACAACAGTATCTATTAATGCGATGGAGTCAGTTTTGTGTTTAGTGCCTCGAACAGACTGTATGTTATAGTTGTAGTAAAAACCTGTTGCCATCGATTCATAATCTAGTTCAGTGGTGTAGTTTACTTGTAGGGTGTCGGCAATCGAATCTATGAGCATGACAAAATTATCTGAGCCTGAATTGCCAAGAGGAAGCACGAAACTTGAGGTAGTGGTTCCTGAAGTCCAAATGCTATCGTTATCTACTCCTTTAACAGAGAGAAGAACCTGTTGAGCTTCTTCTGTATCGTAGTTATAGAAATTTATTTGCATCTGTGATTGCGGAGGAATATCGTACACCTCTTCACAAGCAGCAAGAACGCATAAACTGAAAATGAAGGAGAGTATTTTTCTCATAATAATGACAATTAAAGCTTCAAAAGTACGGATTAAATTGAAGTTAGCCCAAATTTGTGCGTGCTTTCACATATTTAGGAGATTACTTTGTATGTTTTGTCGTAAATTATTCGTGAGAAATGGATAATATTGGCACTTTCACCGACAATATTTTTTAAGAATTGGATGAAATAGCATTTTTAGGAAGTTTTCTCATACTAGATTGATATTAGAATTATATATGTAGCCTGTTTATGATGTTGAGAATTATATAAATATAGTTTTTTACATCCTTTCCTTAATGATAATTAGCCTCTGAAATTAGTTTGGCATTTTTAATTTGCTGATAATTAACTGATTGTTTATTCTTGATTGTTTGATTCGTTTAGAAATAATGATTGATTAACATCCGATAAACTATTGTCATTTTCCAATAAAACAACAAGAACGTCATTTGCTTTTATGACTGTAGCACCGCTTGGACGAACGAATTGTTCTTCCCGTTTAATCATTACTATAAATGCCGACTCAGGAAAACCAATGTCAACAATGCGTTTATCAACGGAAAAGCTTCCAATTGGAATTACAATTTCTTTCATAGCTGATTTGGGTAGGTTTAAAGTATAAGGGGCATTCCCGATCGAAGTCTTTTCGTCGTCGGGTAAAGCCACTCCCAACCATTTGGCAACAAGAGAAAGTGTGGTGCCTTGCAGTAAAACTGATGTAACTGATATGAAAAAAACAATATTGAAAATCATATTTGCTTTATCTATACCTGCTAAAAGCGGATAGGTGGCAAATACAATGGGAACAGCACCGCGCAGCCCTACCCATGAAATATAAATGCGTCGTCTAATATCCATTTTAAAAGGGAGTAGGCAAAGGAAAACACCTATTGGACGGGCTAAAAAGATTAAAGCACATGAGGTGAGTAAACCTATTCCGGCTACAGCCATAATCTGACTTGGAAAAACGAGTAAACCAAGAGTAAGAAATAATATGATTTGCATGAGCCAAGCCATACCGTCGAACATTTTGAGTATGGTTACTTTTTGTATGAGATTTTGGTTTCCTAAATAAACGGCACAGATATAAATGGCGAGAAAGCCATTTCCGCCAATGAAATTAGTTGCCGAAAAAGTTGCAAACATTAAAGCGATAACTAATATGGGGTAAAGTCCTTCAAAATCTAGATTGATTTTATTAATGAAGAATGTACTTATTTTTCCGAAGATAAATCCGGCAATACCTCCCAATATCATTTGTTGTAAGAAAATAGGAATAATGGAGGCTATGCCCTGATCTTGATGTATTACCAGACTCAGGAAAGAAATAGTCAATACATACGCCATAGGATCGTTACTCCCACTCTCAAATTCAAGAGTAGGACGTAGATTATCTTTCAAAGCTAGTTTTTTTGATCTCAGAATAGAGAAAACTGCTGCAGCATCGGTGGAAGAAACGATAGAGCCAAGGAGCATGCTTTCATAGAAACTTAAATCGCTTACCCACCAAACGAATAGTCCTAGCGACAATGCTGTGAATAATACGCCGAAAGTAGATAACGAAATTCCTTCTCTCAATATGGGCTTCATTTTGTTCCAATCAGTGTCAAGTCCTCCTGAAAACATAATGAAGTTGAAAGAGACTATTCCAATAAATTGAGCTATCTTTGGGTTATCGAAATGTATTCCCCCGATACCTTCAGAACCGGCAAGCATGCCGATAAATAAGAATAACAGCAGAGTAGGAACTCCAAATTTAAAGGCTCTCTTAGCAAGAATTACACTGACTAGCAGCAGTATCGATCCTATCAGCAATATGTTTTCAATAGTGATATCCATCTTTTGTGTGTTTTGAGTAGTAAAGTGTCTTAATGTGTGTTGTTATGCAAAAATAAATCATTTTAGCGTTGCAATCTTTATTTATGCTGAAGATATAGCGTAAATTAGGAAACAGTTTGCAAAGAATATGGTGTTCTGGGGGGATAAACACGAATTACAATTTGGTCTGGGTGCTTTGCCACGAAAATAGTGTGATGTTTTGTGCAAAACTTAAAGCAAATATGGAGTATTTTTAGATTCTTGCTTTTATGATGGTATAGTTTAGTGAGAGTTAAGATTAATCTGTTTGTCTGATTTGCTGAAAATTTAAATAATTTAAACTAGAATTAATGTAAATTATTGTCAGCTGAATGTGTTTATTGTTACCTTTGAAATGAGATTCATTCGTAATAAAAGTTTCATTTATTTAACTTTAATAACAAAAATATGAAAACAAAGATTTTAAGTTTGTTCGCTTTGCTGATATTCATGGTAGCATGTCAGCCAAAGGGAGTGGAAAACAAGCCGAGCATGAGTGAAAGCACTTCTGCTGGAAATGTTTTACCACAGGCTCCAACTCCTTTTAAAGGGAAGATTGCTAAAACATTTGAAGGTTCTGAAGAAGACTTTCCTCAACCTGTGACCGCACCTAAAGGAGCACCAAACGTACTGCTCATTCTTTTAGATGATGTGGGTTTTGGTCAACCAAGTACTTTTGGCGGACCAATTCCGACACCAAATATTGATAAATTGGCAACTACCGGGTTGGAATACACACGTTTCCATACCGTAGGTA
>JBKEDC010000045.1:0-13145 GCA_047975205.1 Mangrovibacterium sp.
TTTATTACTGATCAGTGGTTTAATACTCATGCAGATATTAATATGCTGACTGTAAGTGGGAATAAATTATATGCTGTTGGAGCAGCAGATGTTGATGAAGGAACTTTTGCTGACTACTTATCGACACCTGCGATACTTTTTGAGTTTAATATTAATAATGGAAAGTTTGAGCAAGCAGATGGTGCTATCACATACAATTATAATGGACTGACAAGCTATGTCGGAAAAGATGTTGACTGCAATAATGGAAAACTATTCACGGTGACCGGTGATGATGGTTATTTGGAAATATTTGATGCAGTAAGTATGGAATCTAAAGCGAATAGTCCGATACAAGATGCACGTTCTGTTAAAGTTCATAACAATATTTCCTATGTTTTATCGGGGAAAGGTATTGAAAAGTATGACATGGACGGAAATTTCCGGGGTGACTTAGTTGAATTTCCCGATAACGCTATAAATGGGGGTGATATTTTAGATGGAGACTACCAAGGAGCTCAGCGTATCTTGTCGGTTACAGATGATTGTGTGGTTGCTCCATTGGGAGTTTATGGTGTGTCTGCCTATGATCATCATACCGGAGAAGAACTTTTTCATTTACAACCTGCCTCAGGATATCTTGATAATATTGACTATGAAATAGCTGTAAACTCAGCAACTGTAGTTGATTGTTCCGGTGAGAAATATGTATTAATGGCAACCGGAGAAGCCGGTTTGTCAGAGGCAATGGTCACATCTTCGGGAGAAATAATTTATGAATGTGTGTATGATTTAGACGGAGCTTCGGGAGTGGCAGAATCAGCAAATATGGTTACTCCGTTTGAAATGGGAGATAATCTTTTTATTGCTGTAGCTACCGGAAACGATGGATTGCATCTACTTCGGGTAGCTGATGATGAACCGGATTCCGGCGGAGATTTACCCTCAGCTTCAGATGTTGTACTTTGCGATGATAAAGATTTATTGTTTGAGATTTACAATTCGAGCCTTAATTTTTCTGACTTGAATGGAGAGCAACATAACATGACAGCTAATGGCAACCCAAATATTTCGATTTCAGAGATTGGAAATGGAACGTTAGTTTGGAGTGGTAGTCTTAAACTAAAGGCAATAGCTGCAGATGCCCATTTGGATATTTGTGGTAATCTTCAGTTAGAAGGAGATGCTCGGCTGGATGGAGAAGTTTCCGGAAATGTAACTCTTAGTGCCCAAAACTATAATGGAGCTTTAAGTATTGGAGGGGCTGTTGTTTGGAATGGGAACTGCGGTGCTCAATTAACAATAGACGGCGACTTTACGCTGAATAATGGTAATATGAATAATGCCTCTATTGAAGCAAGTGGTAATGTAATAGTTAGCGCAATAGCTAATGGATCCATAATATCAACGGGAGGAGATGTTACCACAAATGGACAAAATAATGGTGTTATCAAAGCCTATGGAAAGGTATTAGTGGAAGGTGATGCAAACGGTACGATAATTATAACATCATTGGAAGGAGAAGTGATTGTTAATGGTAATAATCAGAATGGCTATATTCATTGTCCGAACGGTAAGGTAACTGTAAACGGAGATAACAACAGTAAAATTTATGTTGATGCAGGTAATGCAGGTAATGTGCTTATTGCCGGAAATAAAAACGGACAAGTAATAGAAGGGCAGCCTTAGATCATGTGTAAGCATGATGAAAAAAAGGTCGAAAATAAAATTTCGACCTTTTTTGTTGCTTTGAACTTTGCTTTTAGTGTTTTTTATGACTAAGACGTGCTATTTTTGTTATTTTTGGCTCTTAGAAAGAATATTAATTACTAAAAAATATGAAAATGAAAAAGTTAGTAGCATTAATGATTGGGCTTTTTGCCCTAGTTGCCACGTCGCAAGCGCAAATAGAGGTTTCTCCATTTATGGGGTACACGTTTGGCGATAAGTTTTATGCCGGACGAATTGGAGACGGCATGTCTTGGGGTGCTTCCGTAGCTTACCCGATTAAACGCTTCGCCTCGATTGAGTTTACCTATACCGGACAAAAGGGTGAAGCAGAAAGCTATTATGCAAATGACAATGAAAAGTTCGACATGACTTCAAACTATTATTTGTTGGGTTTGGTTAAGAATATACCCGTAGCTAAAAAAATCTCTGTATTCGGAGGGTTTGGTATGGGAGTTGCAGTTTACGATCCAACCATGAGAGAATATGAATCAGCTACACAATTTGGTTTTAGTTTAAAAACCGGAGTTAAATTCTGGATTAACGATCGGTTTGGATTATTCGTGCAGGCTAATGCCAATTTCCCGATTACCGATGTGAATGCCGATGTATGGTGGACAATTGGAGGTGGTCCGGATGGTGGATTATCAACTTCAACACCTTTCACTCAAATTGGGCTTAACGGCGGTTTAGTTTTTAAGTTGGGAAATTTAGCTTCAACGGCAAAATAATTTCGTATTTATACGTAACCTAATATAATCAATATGAAGAAGATTTGGATTATACTGTTTGCATTAGTGAGCCTAACCAGCTGTCAAAGCACACAAGAAATTACGGGAGCGCATGTTAATCAAGCTGCTTTAAATCATAAAGCTTTTAATAAAGTTTGTGTGTTGGCATTGTTGCCCAAAGAAGATTTAAAGTATAAAGTTGAGACGCAAGTTGTAAAAGCAATGAAGCATCACGGCACCAATGCAGTAAGCAGCATTGATGTCATGCCCAATAAGGTAACCTCATTGAAATCAATAAAGGTGCAGGTACTTGATTCTGTATTAACAGCTTCAAATTGTGATGCTTTGTTTATTGTGTCCTTGTTAGACACCAAAAGCGAATCAAAATATATTCGGAATAAAGGTAAAGGCAGTACACCTAATTTCAGTTATAAATACTATGATAACTACCAAAGTTATTATTCTTATCGAAACTCTGAAATGAATCATGAAGGTACAATTATTGAAGAAACTACCTATGTTATTGAATCGGTTATGTATGATGTAGAAGCTAATCAATACGTATGGTCTGTTCAATCAGATGCACTTCAGCCATCAAGCATTAAAAGTTGGATGCGCAGCTACTCTAAACTAATGGTTGAAAAGTTAGATGAAATGGTGCATTTTCAAGAATAGACTGTGTCTCGTCCTGAAAAAAGAGAAAGCATTATGGCATAAGCTATAATGCTTTTTTATGCAAAATATTTGAAGAACTTGTCGACTTGTTGTTAACGATTGCAATCGAATTTGCATATTCCGAAGTGTTCTGTATTTTTGCGAAAACTCAATAACTGGAAATAACATTTAAACATGAATCAATTCAAATCAATTTTACTCGTTGTGTTAACAATGAGCCTGCTAGCTTCGTGCGGGCATTCAAAAAAAACAGAGAAATCAAATGTTTCTCATGAACAGTTTAATGGTAAAGAGCCGATCAGATGGGCAAAGTTGATGGCTGATTCTGATCAAAAACGTTTTCCTGATGCTGCAATGTTAGATTGGGGTAAAGCTCCGAAATGGAGTTATACACAAGGATTGGTAACGTTGGCTAATCAAAAACTGTATGACTATACCAAAGAGCAAAGATACTGGGATTACGGCTATAATTATGCTGACCAGATGATTGAAACGGATGGTCATATTTTGGGCGGATACAAAATGGAGAAATATAATCTCGACTTGGTAAACTCAGGTAAAATACTTTTTGAAATTTATAAAAAAACGGGTGATGAGCGCTTTAAAAAAGCTATGGATATATTACATACGCAATTAGAAGGACAGCCCCGTAATTCTGACGGGGGATATTGGCACAAGAAAGTATATCCTTGGCAAATGTGGTTAGATGGCGTATATATGGCAGATCCGTTCTCGGCACAATACGGTTCAGTATTTAATCATCCGGAAGCCATTGATGATGCAATATTGCAGGTAGAGCTGATTCAGCAACACACACACGATGCAAGAACCGGTTTAAATTTTCATGGCTATGATGAGAAACGAGAACAATTCTGGGCAAATAAAGAAACAGGGCTCTCTAAGCACGTGTGGGGTAGAGCTATGGGATGGTATTGTATGGCAATGGTTGATATTTTAGATTATATTCCGGCTGATCATCCTAAACGTGAATCGTTCATTAAAAACTTGCAGCAAGTATATGCCGCTGTGTTGAAAGCACAAGATGCCAAAACCGGTGTTTGGTATCAGGTAATGGACACTCCTGATCGTGAAGGAAATTATTTAGAAGCTACAGCTTCTACTCAATTTGTTTACGCTTTTGCCAAGGCTAATCGTATGGGTTATGTTTCCGATGAATATATGCAAGCTGCTAAGAAAGGATTTAAAGGTATATTAGATACCTTTATTAGTGAGAATGAAGATGGTACTATAGACTTAAATCAATGTTGTGCCGTGGCGGGCTTAGGTGGAAAAGGAAACCGTAGAGATGGTACCTTTGCTTATTACCTGTCAGAGCCTATCCGTGCAAATGACCCTAAAGGAGTTGGTCCATTTATTATGGCAGCCATTGAAATGCAATTAGATTTAGATACACATGTGAAAAACTAAGTGAAGTTTCTCACTTAGTAATAAATAGGCACTCCTTACAAAGAGTGCCTTCTTTTTTATGCATAATTGCATATCAACGATGTAAACATTAATTTTGTAGCCGATTAAATTAAACTATAGTGTAGAATGACAGTAATCCATCCATCCATAACAAGCAAGATCGAATCAGGTAATCAGAAAGAGATTCTTGAAGCCGTTGAAGTTTTAATTTCTGAAGGACAAGCTGATTGCCTGCCTACACTTATCAACTTGCTGCATAACACGATTGATGAGCAAGTGATAACAGCTGTAAACTCAATGTTGAGACAACTTAAACAACAAGATGCAGTGCCTTACCTGATAGAGGCTATTGCTGATGAGAATTTTCATGATATTAGAGAAAAACTGCTCATAGCATGTTGGGAAAATGGGTTGAGTTACGTGAAGTATATTGATGTACTCATTGATATTATGATTGCAGCCGATTTTATGTCAGCTTTCGAGGTACATACGCTTATAACGAATATGTGGGGCAAAATCACAGAGGATCAATTGGCCGTTGAAGAGCAAAAGATAACTGATGCATTGTTAAATGTAAATGCAGAGAAAGCAGTTCTTTTGCAAGAAGTGAAAGAATATCTCCATGTGTTGGAAGAAGGTGTAGAACCTGCTGAATATTGATTGATGTATAGCTTAATTCAAAAAGAAATTACCGATTTCTTCGGATCGCTGACCGGATACCTTATTACCATAGTCTTTCTCGTTGGTAATGGTTTATTTTTGTGGGTGTTTCCGGGAAATTTCAACATTCTGGAAAGTGGTTATGCAAGCCTTACCCCCTATTTCAGTTTAGCTCCATGGCTATTCCTATTTTTAATACCGGCTTTAACAATGCGCCTCTTTGCCGAAGAAAAACGTTTGGGCACATTTGAATTGCTGCTAACTCGTCCCTTCGCTTCTTGGCAATTAGTGTTGGCAAAATATTTGGCAGGTTTGTTTTTGGTATTACTTTGTTTGTTGCCTACACTAGTATATTTTTTTTCGGTTTACCAATTAGGAAACCCGATAGGAAATTGGGATTCTGGGGCAGCTTGGGGATCTTTTATCGGCTTGTTTCTTTTGGCAGCTACTTATGTTGGCATAGGAGTGTTTAGCTCATCGCTCACTGATAATCCTGTTTTTGCATTTGTAAGCTCATTAATCATTTGTTTTTTATTTTATTCCGGTTTTGATTTCTTATCGGCGATGAATATTCCACTTGGTTTAAAATCTTTCTTCATAGATTTTGGATTGAGCAGGCATTATGAATCTATAAGTAGAGGGGTAGTAGATTCTCGCGATATTGCCTATTTCCTACTTGTTATTTTCGTTTTATTGCTGGTAACTACTATCAGACTTCGCCGAAAAAGATATTGCCTGAAAAAACAAATCCTGCAATTAACTAAATATTTAGTCGGTGGTATCTTGTTATTGCTATTTGCCAATCAGTGGTTTTTTCGTTTGGATTTAACGAAGGAAAAGCGTTTTAGTTTGTCGCAGATATCTAAAGAAAAGTTAGGTAATCTTTCGCATCCGATTTATATAGACTTGTATTTATCGGGTGATTTGCCTGCCGGATTCCGACAATTAAAGCAGGCCATTAAAGAAAAGGTGCAAGACATGGACGCTTGGGGGAATATGTCTGTGTACATCTATGAGAACAACCCTTATGATATTACAGATGCAAAACAACGCAATCAATTATTTGAGCAGTTGGTAAGCATAGGCATTCAGCCTACCGATATTCGAAAAAATACAGATGAGGGAACTACCACACAGCTTATTTTCCCCGGAGCTGTTATTCAATACGGTGATAAATATATTGGTGTCAACTTATTGAAAAATAATTCATCGCTTTCTGCAGAAGAAAATCTGAATAATTCCATGGAGACCTTGGAGTATGAGTTCATAAATGCTTTGCAGCAGTTGCAACAGCATGGGGAAAAGAAAACGATAGCTTTTCTGCAAGGTCATGGAGAATTATCTGCTGATGAGACTTTAGATATTAGAAATTCATTGAAAAGCACCTATCAAGTTGTAGATTTTAATCTAGATACATTTTCAGACACCACTCATTTGCCAAATGTGATGCTCATTGATAATCCGAGAATTCCATTTTCAGAACACGACAAGTTTCAAATAGACCAAATGTTGATGCGTGGAGTGAATCTGATGTATCTCATTGATCCGGTTAATGTAAGCCTTGATAGTTTAACACAAGGAGAAACTACTATTGCTTTCCCTACGGATCTAAACATATTAGATCAATTATTTAAATATGGTGTTCGAGTGAATCCCACGCTGATACAAGATGTAGAGTGTATGTATATTCCTGTTAATACTTCGCCGGTAGGTTCGCAACCTAAATTTACTCCGGCTCCGTGGTATTACTCTCCTTTGCTCACTCCGTCGCCAGATCATGTCATTAGTAGAAATATCAATCGAATGAAATCAGAGTTTGTAAGTTCCATTGATACTGTAGGAGAGAATCCGAAAGTACATAAGACCATCATATTGCACAGCTCTCCTTATGCAAGAATAGTAAAAACCCCTGCCGAAATAAGTTTACAGAGTATTAATAATCCTCCGGCTAGAGAATTATTTCACACGGCAAATATACCGGTGGGAGTCTTGTTGGAAGGTAATTTTACATCAGTTTTTCAGCATCGTCCGGTAACTGAATATAACACACATGGCATAACACCACTGCATGAATCGAAACCTGCAAAACTTATTGTATTGGCTGATGGCAGCCTGATAGCAAACAAAGTGAATTATACGAGCGGAAAACTCAGAACACAACCCTTAGGTTATGATCAATACTCTAAGCAGACTTTCGGCAATAAAGAGTTTTTGTTGAATGCCATACACTACTTGGCCGATGATTCCGGCGTTATGCAGCTCCGTTCTCGAGTGTTTAAGTTACGCTTGCTCGATAAAGTCAGATTACGTGAAGAACGT
The DNA here is from genome assembly GCA_047975205.1 of Mangrovibacterium sp. Classification (GTDB taxonomy): domain Bacteria; phylum Bacteroidota; class Bacteroidia; order Bacteroidales; family Prolixibacteraceae; genus JBKEDC01. Next base: position 7,521 of record JBKEDC010000045.1, read on the forward strand.
TTGTATTGGCAATTGTTGAATTTGCTGTTACCATTGTTAATGATTTCTCTGTTCGGACTTGTTTTTCAGCTTATACGTGTTAATAAATATCGCAAATAAATGAGCTAAAACCAGTTCTCTATGAATCAAAAGTTGTACATTCGTAAATTCGCTGTATGCTTTTTGATTATTAAGACATCTAGTGAGTTTGTTTTGTAAATAATAAAAACTAAATAACCCATGAAATTTGTAGTCTCAAGTTCAGAATTGCTGAGCCACCTCAATGCGATTAGCAAGGTGATTAGTTCAAAGAATACGCTTCCAATCTTGGATAATTACCTGTTCCAATTGGAAGATGATAAGTTGGTAGTTACAGCTTCCGATTTGGAAACCACATTAATCACTACAATCAGTTTGGATAATGTGGAGGGCTCGGGAACTATTGCCGTACCTGCAAAATTACTCAATGATATGCTTCGTGAGTTTCCCGAGCAACCATTGACCTTTAAGATTGACATGGATAAGTTTGCTATTGAGCTATTCTCAGAGAACGGTAAGTTCAATATTGTTGGTCAAGATGGCGAAGAATATCCCCAATTACCGGAAGTGGCAGCCGATGCGCAAGAATTGAATATTCCTGCAGAGGTGTTGTTGAATGGTATATTGAGAACCGTTTTTGCTACTGCCGATGACGAGCTTCGTCCGGTGATGAACGGTATATTTATGGAGTTGGGTACTGACGACCTAACTTTTGTAGCTTCAGATGCACACAAATTGATTAGATATAAGCGTAGCGATGTCCGCACAGATGATGCTTCATCGTTTATATTGCCTAAAAAGCCCGCTAACTTATTGAAGAACTTACTTCCCAAAGAAGATTTAGATATCACCTTAAGTTTTGATACTAAGAATGCTATCTTTAAGTTAAGCAAACACACGCTGATTTGTCGTTTGGTAGAAGGAAAATATCCGGCATATAACTCAGTTATCCCAACTGAAAACCCTAACGTACTACTTGTTGATCGTCAAGCCTTATACAATACAGTGAAGCGAGTGTCGGTGTTTGCTAGTGAATCGTCGAACTTAATTAAGTTGAGTGTGGAAGGTAATCAATTAGTAGTTTCGGCACAAGATGTTGATTTTGCACGTTCGGCAGTTGAACGCATTTCTTGTCAATATGATGGAGATGAAATAGAAATCGGATTCAAATCTACTTTCCTATTGGAAATACTTTCTAACATTGATTCAGCCGATGTGAAAATAGAATTATCAGATGCAGCTCGTGCAGGACTATTCTTGCCGGCAGAGAAAACTATTGATGAAGAAGACATCTTAATGTTATTGATGCCTATGATGATTGGTGTGTAAGAATACATTTTCAGATAAACCCATAACCTATTCGGAGTAATTCGGATAGGTTTTTTTGTTGCCGACAACTACGGAGCATGATAAATGCTTTTGTAGAATTTGTTATATGCTATTTAATACTCCATTTTACGATAATCGTGTAAATATGTAGTACTTTTGTGACATTCATTCTTTTCTGCTGTCAGGCAGAAATATACAAAACAGAGATTATGCAATTAAACTTAAAGAATCCCATTATATTTTTCGACCTCGAAACAACAGGTATCGATATATCAAAAGATCGTATTGTTGAGATTGCCCTTATTAAAGTGCATGCTAATGGTGAGGAGGAAACAAAAGAACTTCGAATAAATCCGGAAATGCCGATTCCGGCAGAATCTAGTGCTGTTCATGGTATTTATGATGCCGATGTGCAAGATTGCCCTACATTTAAAGAAGTAGCTAAGAACTTGGCACGCTTTATGGAGGGTTGTGATCTGGGTGGCTTTAATTCAAACAGATTCGACATCCCCCTTTTGGCAGAAGAACTTTTGCGCGCCGATGTAGATATAGATTTGATGAAACGGAAGTTTGTTGATGTGCAAACCATCTTTCACAAGATGGAAAAACGAACATTGGAGGCTGCCTATCGTTTTTATTGTAATGAAGAACTGGTGGGGGCACACGGAGCTATGGCAGATACTAGAGCCACCTACGAGGTGTTGAAGTCACAGCTTGATCGTTATCAAGGAGTGGATTTTAAAGACCAAAACGGAGTAGTTAACCAGCCTGTCGTGAATGACATTCAAGCATTGAGTGAGTTCTCTACTTTTAATCGAAATGTTGATTTTGCAGGTCGAATTGTGCTGAATGAGGCAGGAGTTGAAGTGTTCAACTTCGGAAAAAACAAAGGAGTGCCCGTTGAAGAAGTATTTCAAAAGCAACCGGGATATTATGCTTGGATGATGGATGCCGATTTCCCATTATACACTAAACGAGTACTCACCGAGATAAAACTCAGAATGGTAGGAAAATAATTAATTATGAAGATTATTTGTGTAGGGCGGAACTATGCCGACCATGCTAGCGAATTGGGAAATGACTATCCGGAAGAGCCTGTCATATTCATGAAACCCGACACCGCGCTTTTGCGAAATAACGAAGCTTTTTATATCCCATCATTCACTCAAGAAGTACATTATGAATGTGAGTTGGTCGTGCGCATCCATCGTATCGGAAAGAATGTAGAAACGCGCTTTGCACATCGTTATTACGACCAATTGAGTTTAGGTATTGATTTTACGGCGCGTGATGTGCAACGAGAGCTTAAAGTAAAAGGATTACCTTGGGAAAAAGCCAAGGCATTTGATAAATCTGCTGTATTGAGTAAAGAATTTCTGGCTGTTGAAGATTTTCCCAGTGTGTCTGATTTGAAATTCCGATTAGAAAAAAACGGAGAGATTGTGCAACAAGCTACTACTGCCGATATGTTGTTTTCTATTGATGAACTTATTGCCGATATTTCGAAATACTATACGCTTAAGATAGGCGATTTAATCTATACCGGAACTCCATCAGGAGTAGGAGCAGTGGCTGTTGGCGACCGGCTGGAGGGTTATTTGGAAGAACATAAAATGTTTGATTTTCTAGTGAAATAATATGGAGAAATTGAGTTGCAGGTATTTCATGGAACTTGCCTATAAGGGCACTTCCTATTGTGGTTGGCAGGTGCAACCCGAGGAGCGCACTGTGCAAGGCGATTTAGAAAATGCATTAAGCACAATTTGCCGGGAAAAGATAGCTGTAGTCGGTTGTGGAAGAACCGATGCCGGGGTGCATGCCTCTTATTATGTAGCCCATTTCAATTCAGCGAAAGAAGGGCTGGACGCTCCCGACTTTACCCATAAACTAAATAGTTTTCTAAGCAAAGATATAGCCTTGTTCAGTATTCGGAAAGTGAACAATGACACACATGCTCGATTCGATGCATGCCAAAGAACCTATCACTATCATATCAACATCAAGAAGAACCCCTTTACTCAAGAGAGCTCGTGGTATTACAACCGAAAGCTGGATGTGCAATTGATGAACAAAGCCTGCGATATTCTTTTTGAATACGAAGATTTTACCAGCTTCAGTAAGCTGCATACGGATGTAAAAACAAATAATTGCACGATCTATCAAGCCTTTTGGGAAGAAAAGAACAATAGCTTAAAGTTTACCATTAGTGCCAATCGGTTTTTGCGAAATATGGTTCGTGCTATTGTAGGTACTTTAGTAGAGGTGGGAGAGGGCAAACTATCACCTGATGATTTTCGGGCTGTGATAGAAGCCAAAGATAGAGGAAGAGCCGGCAAATCGGTTCCGCCTCAGGCACTATTCTTAGCCGATATTGCATATCCGAAAGAGGTATTTGAACACTAAGTACCATCGGTTGCTGCACTTCGGCTCCGCTCAATGACCGGTAGGAATGCACTTCGACTCTGTGGTTACTGAGTGTGCTTTTGGGTCGCTGAGCGGAGTCGAGGCGTGTATTTCAGGTTACTGAGTATGCATTTGTGTTTGCTGCACTTCGGCTCCGCTCAATGGCCGCTAGGAATGTGCCTACCGCCTTAATCGGCGTAAGCATCGAGTACTTTAATAATCAGCCTTTTCATTTGACTGTGATATTCACCATTAACGTTTTTATTCCGCCGATTGGCAATGATTAGGCAGACGGTAGTGGCATGATGTCCGAGAAGCTTAGAAAGTCCGTAGATAGCAGAACATTCCATCTCATAATTGGTGATACGTTCTCCTTCATAGGTGAATGATTCGATTTTATCGTTGATATTCGGATTAGCCAAAGGCAGACGCAACACACGACCTTGCGGACCATAAAACCCCGGAGCTGAAATCGTTACTCCTGCCGTAAAATCTTCGTCATGAATTTGATTAAATAGTTCCGTTGAGGCTTCCACTACATAAGGTGAACAAAGCTGCTTGCCCCAATCTAAATGCTTTTTCAGATGCTCTTCGAAAGGCAATTCGCACACGCTATCTCGATTGGCATAGAAATTCAGCAAACCGTCAAAGCCGATAGCTTTACGTGAAATGACAAAAGAGTTGACATCAAGATAGCTTTGCAGACCTCCGGAAGTGCCGATGCGCACGAAGTTAAGCCGACGTTTTTGGGCTTTCACTTCGCGAGTTTTCAAATCAATATTTGCCAATGCGTCAAGCTCATTAATCACAATGTCGATATTGTCGGTGCCGATTCCGGTAGCACATACGGTGATGCGTGTGCCTTTGTATTTGCCCGTGGTGGTTACAAACTCTCGGTTTTTCACTGTATATTCTGTGGAATCGAATAAGGAAGTAATTAATTCTACTCTGCCGGGGTCGCCCACTAATATTACATTATCGGCCAGTTGTTCGGGCAACAGGTGCAGATGAAATACGCTGCCGTCGGGGTTAATTATCAGTTCAGAAGATGGTATCATAATTTTTGTATATTTTGGTTTACAACAAATATACTCTTTTTTTAATTTCGTATAATTATTATCAGGTATTTTCAGCTACCATCCGAATCCTCAAAATCACAGTGCTTGGATTATAAGCCTCCCATTCAAATTTGTATCTTTGAAAAAACAGGTCTAGGGCTACAATATGTAGGAATTGAATTTCCTGAAAAATACAATCCGAATGTCGTAATATAATAATTGTATTCCGACTCCGCTTAGTGACTATTTTGAAATAAATTCTTGATGAGCAACAAGCCTCTGAATGCTAGCTGTGTCCATACTTTTTGATGATTAGCATAGCGTAAATAGTTTTTCTGCCGATATTTTCTGAGAATTACTTCCCAATGTGTAAATGGTAATCATTCTCGGCGAGGAATGAACTCATAGAACAATTGTTGCGTGTATATTTATAAACGAATGACCGGAAAAGCTTATATTTATACCAAATATTTTTGATGATGACATGAAAAATGCTTAGTTGTTGTGATATATTGGAAGGTTTTTTGTTGTAATCACCTGTGAGTTAGTGTATTGTATTGCTTTGCATATTGATGCTTGATTTTTGCGTTTCTATTGCGTTAAAACTAATGTTATTTTTGTTGTTTCCGCTTTTCTGAGCTTGTTTAAACAGGCAGATAAGTATATATTTGTCCCCATTAATTTAGAATCCGAAATAGATGATTCCTACTCAAATTACTAAAATAGCCTGTATTGGTGCCGGATATGTGGGCGGACCAACCATGGCGGTTATTGCTCAACAATGTCCTCATATTCAAGTTACAGTTGTCGATTTGAA
>JBKEDC010000003.1:0-80034 GCA_047975205.1 Mangrovibacterium sp.
TGAACATCAACTTCCAAACAATTAGTAAATCTCCTTTATTTAAAGGTGTTCCGGTTAATGTTATCCAGCAAGAATTTGAACAATTGCATTATCGAGTATTGCATTATGCTAAAAACGATACTATTGTGCAACGAGGCAATCAATTGGAGGAAATTCGCATCGTGCTTAGTGGGCATGTTAGAAGTGAGATTGATACCGGAGATCATATTACAAAAGTTGCCGATTTACACGCTCCGATGGTATTGGCTCCCGGCTTTCTTTTTGGTAAAGAAAATGTGTATCCTGTGAACGTAATAGCTAATGTTGATACTGAGATTCTATGTATGCCCAAAAGTGAATTTATGAAACTGATGCAAATGAACAAAGACATTATGAGCAATTACCTAGATATCATTAGCTCTAGGGCTCAGTTTCTGGCAAAACGCATACAATTGCTTTCCTTACGCACTATCAAACAAAAAATAGCCAAATATCTATTAGATTTAGCCGAAGATAAATTACAAAACTTCGAGCTTCCCATGACGCAAACTAAATTAGCTGAATATTTTGCTGTGGCTCGTCCTCCTCTTACTAAAGCATTTGCTGATTTGAATAAAGACGGTATTATCGACATTAAAGCTCGAACTGTCTATATATTGAACAAACAAGCTTTGCAACAAATTGTAACGAGCAAATAGATCTTTTCAAAAAAAGTCTCATTAACTTTAAGCTAATGAGACTTCTTATTTATTTTAGATGCAAATTTTGTTTCTTACTTCACGAAGGGAAGCTTTACAATTTGTGCTTTTAAACGCTTGTTTCTAACTCCTACAAATATTTCTGTTCCAAAGGTTGCATATTCTGATGCCACATAAGCCATACCAATTCCTTTATTTAAACAAGGTGATTGAGTGCCCGAAGTAACAATACCTATGTTATTACCATCGGCATCAAACAACTCGTAGCCGTGACGAGGAATACCGCGATCTATCATTTCAAATCCTCGTAGTTTTCTAGTCACACCTTCTTCTTTCTGCAACTGTAGGCGATCTTTATCAATAAATTTATTGCGTTCATTAAACTTTGTAATCCATCCTAAACCGGCTTCAATGGGTGATGTTGTATCATCAATATCATTCCCGTATAGGCAAAATCCTTTTTCTAGTCGAAGTGTGTCACGAGCTCCTAAACCAATAGGCTTAATATTGAATTCTGCTCCTGCTTCAAAAATGGCATCAAAAATGACCGTTGCATTTTCATTATAGAAATATAATTCGAAACCTCCCGAACCGGTATAACCTGTTGCCGAAATAATAACTTCTTCAACTCCGGCAAATTTTCCGGTAGTAAAATGATAATATGGAATAATCGATAAATCTACTTCTGTGAGTTTTTGCAACACTTCGGTAGCTTTAGGACCTTGAATAGCCAATTGCGAGATTTTGTCGGAAGCATTCTCCATGTCGGCACCCATTATATTCTTAGAGGTTATCCATGCCCAATCTTTATCGATATTCGATGCATTTACCACTAACAAATATTTTTCTTCTTCGTAAAAATATACTAATAAATCATCTACAATTCCACCTTTTCCATTAGGCAAACAAGAATATTGCGCCTGTCCTAATTTAAGTGTTGAAATATCATTACTAGTCACTGATTGTACTAATTCGAAAGCTTTAGGACCTTTAACCCAAAATTCCCCCATGTGAGATACGTCAAACACGCCTACTGAATTTCTTACAGTCATGTGTTCGGTTTTTATTCCCTCAAATTCAATCGGCATTTCAAATCCGGCAAAAGAAACCATTTTACCACCCAGTTTCTTGTGCATTTCGTTTAGAGCTGTTTTCTTCATAACTTTATATTGTTTAAACTTTTGCCGAAATTAAAAGATTAATGCAGTATTTCGTTTCTTGTTAAAGAATTTTTTCCATTTTTGTGTAAACTCAACTTAAAATACGATGAGCAAAGAGAGACTTACAAGTTTAGAATACCTCAACGAAATGACCGGAGGCGATCCCGAATTTACTCGGGAAATGATTGAAATGTTCTTCATGCAAATAGAAGAATTTAAAAATGAACTTCAAGAGCATTACGATGCTCAACGTTGGAAAGAATTAGGCGATCTAGCACATAAGGCAAAATCTTCCGTGCTCACTTTTGGCATGAACGATTTAGGTATAAAACTTAAAGAACTACAACTAAAAACTCAGCAGCTGGAAGATACTGAGTCTTATCCTATTTACTTAGAGGTATTCAGTAGCCAATGCGATTTAGCCATTGCAGAATTAAAAAACGACTTAACTAGCTTATAATATGAAGATTCGACAAGCTCAAATTTCTGATCTAAATCAAATCTGGTCTTTAATCATGGATTTGGCTAAAAATGAAAATGCCACCGATAAAGTAAAGCTTCAACAAAGTGATATTACTGCATATATGTTCGAAGACACCCCTTGTCTGTTTGCCTTAGTAGCAGAAGAAGATGAGAGAATACAAGGTATTGCCATGTATTATTATCGTGTATCAACTTGGGTTGGTAAAACATTGCATTTAGAAGATTTAATAGTGAGCGAGAAAGTTAGAGGAAAAGGAATAGGCAGCAAGCTATTTAAATCTTTGGCTCAAGTTGCCCTCGAAACAAATACACGTCGCATAGACTGGGAAGTTTCTGTAAACAACAACAAAGGAAAACAATTTTACACCCAATTAGGAGCTGATTTTGAAGAAAACTGGCGCATCTGTCGTATGGAATATGAAGCTATTGTAGCTTTATGTGAATAATACTCTTTATCTGCAACAGTTGACTCATCTACATATATAATCCCCATATATTTTTAGAAATAGCTCTAAAATATATGGGGATTAATAATTCACAGCAAATATGATATACCGACCACTATGCGTGTAAGCTATTTCAGTTCGATTATTTCACTCTGCTTTCCCAAATCTCCTAAGCCTATATTTCTTATTCTTAGGCTTGTTTCTCCAGCAAAGTAATAAATCAGATTTGTACTGTAACTTATGGCAGTTCCATCAGTGTTAGTTCCTCTAATTGTAATAACAGCTGAAGTTTCTCCGGAGTTAGCTTGGTCTTTTAGTGCCGATATATTAAATGAAGCTACTCCCCAACCCATATATTCAGTTGTCGGGATATCATTACCATTTTGTTTTAGGTGTAATATGGTCGCTCCCAAATCCGTTTTATCTTCAGTTAAATCCTCAACCAAATTAACAATATGAGCTGTGTTTGATATCGGCATCTCAAATGCTACTGTCAAATAATCATCTACAATCCATGCATTAATTAAGTAGATCGGATTATTACCTATAGAATCACGAACCTCATCAGTTGTAGCTTCATCGAAGATAAACATATCCCGCATAAGCATCTTGTTTATTGCATTTATTTGAATATAATAATCATAAATACCGTCGGGGTCTTCTCCCAAGATAGTATAACTTACAGTCACTCTATCTCCATCTGTTAAATCATAACTTATTCCATTTTCTTCAGGATAAAGTTTTTCTCCTATATCGCTTACTAAATAAAAACCACCATCTAATTGATGATAGGTTGCCGTGATCGAAATTACTGAAGAGCCTTCATCACTACCGCTGCACGAGCTTATAAATACAGCCAATAGAAGTATAAATCCATACATTAAGTTTTTCATAGTTTCATTTTTTGTTTTGAGAATTATTGTTTCAATATACAAAATAAATCTAATTTCAGCTAATAACAATGCTATAAGTTTATTTTTATATTAGTTCCATACAACAAAAGCCTCCGATACTCTCGGAGGCTAATCTTAATATACCGGCTCTGTTCTTATTTTAGATTTGCTTCTTTTGAAGTTTCAAATTTATTTAAACTTATCGTATTTTTCCGTGGCTCTTTATCTCCAAAATAGTAAGTAATATTTGAAGAATAATTTACATACTCACCATTATCATCACGTGAGCGCAGTGCAATATTTATAGAGCTGGCACCATCAGCTTCGTCTCTTAATTTTAATATATTGAATGATGCCACACCCCAACCTGTATATCCTATATATGGAGCATCAAAACTATTCAGATTCAATTCTAAAATAGTCGCCCCATCTTCGGTTTTATCCAAAGTCTTATCATCTACTATGTTCACCATAGATATGGCATAGGTTGCCGGAAATTCAAATACAACAGTTAGATAATCATCAACAATCCATGCATTATCGATATAAATAGGATCATAACCAATAGAATCACGAACATTCTGCGTTGTAGTTTCATCAAATTGTACCATATCTTTGGTAAGCATTTCATCCATGGCATTTAAGCGCACATATAAATCGTAAACACCATCGGGGTCTTTTCCAAGAGGAGTATAGTTCACCGTCACCCTATCGCCATCTTCAAAACCGGGATAATAACCGATCCCTGCTGCCGGCCACAGGCTCTGACCGTCATCATTAACCAAGTAGAAATATCCGTCAGTTTGATGATAGGTTGCTGCTGTAATAACCACATCATCTAGAGAATAACCGTCGTCGTCGTTGCAACTTGTCATTCCTAAAGCAGCTATAAGCGCAAACAAATAAATTAATCTTTTCATATCGTTTCTTTTTATAAATTCTTAAAAATGATCACAACAATTATGCCATCAGTGTTTATTTAAAAGTTATAATACGTTAAAATAAACAATAAATATCTTAATTAGATAACCTATATTGAAATAACAAATAGTAACTTAGCGCATCTTTTAGTTACATCATGAAATTTATACTCACTATACTATTAAGCATTTACATTTCATTAGGCTATGCCAATCAACCTATTAATGTTAACGACAGCCTAATCTTTCAACAGAGCATAGCAAGCTCCAAGTCTTCTAAACTCAGTATTGGAGATGATGTTATTCTAGTAGGCAAAAGTTTTTTGAATACGCCATATGTTTCAAATACTTTGGAAGGTAATAAACGAGAAAAATTGGTGATTAATCTTTCATGGGTTGATTGCACCACTTTTGTAGAATATGTGTTAGCCATAGCACGCTCTGTTCATTATGGAGATTCATCATTCAGTGAATTCAGGCGTGAGCTTCAAGAAATCAGGTATCGAGACGGCAAGCTTGCAGATTATAATTCTCGTTTGCATTACTTCAGCGATTGGTTATATAATAACGAACAAATGGGAATACTTGTAAAGCTGGATTCTAGTTTCCAACAGAGTTATTACAAGCCAATAAATTTTATGAGCAATCATCAAAATAATTATCCGATTCTGAAAAACAACAAATCATTACTAACAGAGATTAAAGCTACCGAGCAAGCATTAAGCTCTCGAAAGCAGTTCTTTATTCCTAAATCTAACATTGCCGATTGTGAATCTGAATTTAGAAATGGAGATATTGTGGGCATAACAACCAATATAGCCGGACTCGATATCGTTCACGTAGGTTTTATTATTTTTGAATGCGGAAGAGCACACTTGCTTCACGCTTCATCTGAAAAACATAAAGTAGTAATTTCTGAAGAACCACTGGCTGACTATTTAATCAGGTTAAAAAATAGAACCGGTATCATGATTGCTCGTCCTCAATAAAAGAAGAAACAAACCATATGAGAAATTTTCTAAACAAGCTGATTGTTCTTTGCTTAAAAAGCGTTGCACGTCTTCCGTTTAGCGTAATTTATATACTTGCTGATATTTTTTATCTGTTTAGTTATCATGTTCTTAAATATTGCAAAAAAGTAATTACTGAGAACTTACAGTGCTCATTTCCCCGGAAATCAGATACAGAAGTTGGTAAACTTGTTCAAGCCTATTATCGTCATTTTAGCGATATTACACTAGAAAGCATTAAAATGTATCATATGCCACCGATTGTAATGAAAGATATTAAAAAGCCTGGTTACAACATATAACATGCCTGATTTTGCATCACTCAACCACACATTATAACAAAATATATCATGTCTCTCTCAACTGATTACGAAAAGTGCAGCAAAGAAGATTTAATACTTGAACTTCATGATAAACAACAGACTATTGATGCACTTCAGAAGCAAGTAAAAAAAGCTAAGTCCTTAAAGAAAATCAAGAGCAAACTAAAAAGAAACCAACTGCGTTTTAAAGGACTCTCAAAACAATCTACAGAAGGTATTTTACTCGTTAATCGAGATGGATATATCGAATTCTTCAACAATGCATTCTGTAAGCTGCTTGACGTATGCTCAGAGGAAATTAAGCATTGTCATATTTCTGAGATATATGTAGCTTTGGGCAACTCTTTAGAGCTTTTCCATAAAATAATTACTACAAAAAAGATTCATCACTTAGAAAAAGAGCGTTTTTTACAACAAGATGGTAGCTGCAGGTATGCCAATGTGAATGGTTCATTGCTTCGTTTGCCACATGAGAAGCTTGTGTTGCTCACATTTAATGAAACAACTCAAGAAATTGAGAAACAACAAGAACTGATTAAAGCTCGACAAAAAGCAGTAGAGGCCGAACGCGTAAAAAGTATATTTTTAATGAATATGTCACATGAAATACGTACTCCCATGAATGCCATATTAGGCTTTGTTGATTTACTGAATGACGATATTTCTCGTGAAGAACGTCAAAGTTACATTGATGTTATCTCACAAAGCGGCCGACGCTTACTTTCAACAATTAATGATATCATTGAAGTTTCTCGAATAGAATCAGGAAAATTGGAGCCTCGTTACGAACAAATAAACCTAATTGATTTCCTAGCGTTTAATTATAATTTTCTTAAGCCTCAAGCCCAGGCAAAAAATGTTGATTTTCATTTTGATATAAATATTTCTCCTGAAGATGCTTTAATCGTAACCGATAAAAAAATATTAGATGGCATTTGCACTAATCTGATCAAAAATGCCATTAAGTTCACCAATAGAGGAGAAATTAAATTTTCTTGCTGTTTAGATGGCGATTTTTATAAAATTAGCATCTCAGATACCGGCCAAGGTATTAGCGAGAAAAAACAAAAGCTTATCTTTGAGCAGTTTTCTCAAGCCGATAAAGATTATTTAAACAGAAAACATGAAGGGTCAGGTTTAGGTCTAACAATCACTAGAGCTTACGTTGAATCATTAGGCGGTAGAATCAGCTTATCGTCTAAACCTAATGAAGGAAGCACATTCAACGTTTTACTCCCTTATATTAAAGAAATTTCGTAAGTAATAACAATAAAAAAACAAGATGCAGAAATTAATTAAACTCATCATCATTCTATTGGCGTTTCAGGTCAATGTTTATGCGCAAAAAGAAATTACGATTAACGATGTGCAAGGTGCAAAACAAACCTTTCACCAAAAATCGGTTAGAGGATTTCATTCTTTAAATAATGATGAAAATTACTCGCGAAAAGAAGGTAATAAAATTGTAGAATACAGCTATAAAACGGGAAAAGAAGTTCGGGTAATTTTCAATCTAGATTCGATTAAATATGCCCCAATCGATCATTTCTCATCTTATGAATTCAGTCCTAATGAGGATAAAATATTGCTCGCAAGTAATATCGAATATATTTATCGTCGAACATTTAAGGCCAATTACTATATATGGAATACAGTTACCAAAGCTCTAACGCCTCTCTCTATAAAAGGAAAACAACAAGCGGCAAGCTTTTCGCCCAATGGTGAACGTATTGCTTTTGTGCGCGACAATAACCTTTTTGTGAAGAGTTTAAAATTCAATACTGAAAATCAAGTGACTACCGATGGAGAGTTTAATAAAATCATCAATGGAGCACCTGATTGGGTTTATGAAGAAGAATTTTCCATGAACAAAGCCTACACATGGTCACCCGATTCTAAATTTATCGCTTATATAAAATTTAACGAATCAGCTGTAAAAACATTCAACATGCAGCTATTTCAAGGTAAAGCTCCCTATTTAAAAGAAAATGAACTTTATCCTTCTAATTACAGCTATAAGTATCCTAAAGCAGGCGAAAAAAACTCTATTGTGAGCGTTTACAGCTATGAACTCAAATCGAAAGCTAATATTAAATGTGATGTAGGAGAAGAAAGCGATCAATATATCCCTCGCCTATATTGGACTGATGATGCTGCCGATTTATTGATTATGCGCATGAATCGTGGTCAAGATCAATTAGATATTTTAGCCACAAATCCCTACACCGGTGAAAGTCGTCCATTTATTAAAGAACAGAATAAAAGATACATTGCAGATTCATTCCTTGATGATTTCCACGTTCTACCCGGAAATAAATATTTTGTTTTAACCAGTGAACGAAGTGGTTATTCACAGCTTTATCTTTATAATCGAAAAGGACAACTTGTACGTCAACTTACTTCAGGAAAATTCGATGTAACTCAATTTTACGGCTATGATGCCAAACGAGAATTATTTTATTATCAAGCTGCCAAAGTAAATGCAATGCAGCGTGAAATTTATTATTTGAGTCTTAGCGGTAAAAAATCAGGGAAATTAAGCTCTGATGCAGGAACAAATTCAGCTACATTCAGCAACGGATATTCCTATTATATTAATCGATTCACTAATTTAAACACGCCTTTAGTTACCACATTACACAACTGCAAAGGCAAACTTATTCGAGTATTAGAAGATAATGCTGAGTTAAAAGAAAAGTTATCTGAATATCAAATTTCAACAAAAGAATTTTTCCAATTTAAAACAGAAAATGGCGATACATTAAACGGTTGGATGATTAAGCCTAAAAACTTTGATTCTAACAAAAAATACCCGTTGCTAATGACTCAATATAGTGGTCCTGATTCACAACAAGTGCTTGATGTGTTCAGCGTAAATTGGTATAATTATTTAGCCCAAGAAGGATTCGTTGTTGCTTGTGTTGACCCTAGGGGAACAGGAGCACGCGGAGAAGATTTCAGAAAGTGCACTTACTTAAAACTGGGTAAATTAGAATCTGACGATCAAATATCAGCTGCAAAATATTTAGGAAGTCTTCCTTTTATTGACAAAGCAAATATTGCTATCTGGGGGTGGAGTTATGGTGGTTTTATGACCTTGTTAAGTTTAGAAAAAGGAGGCGATGTGTTTAAAGCCGGAGTAGCCATTGCTCCCGTCACTCATTGGAAGTTTTATGACAGTGTATATACCGAAAGATATATGCGTACACCTCAAATGAATCCGGATGGCTATGATGATAATTCTCCCCTTCTTCATCCGGAAGGCATAACCGGAAGGCTGTTATTAGTTCATGGCTCTGCCGATGATAATGTGCACTTCCAAAATTCAATGGAAATGAGCGAGGCTCTTGTTCAAGCCGGTATCCAATTCGATATGGCTGTTTATACGAATAGGAATCACAGCATATCAGGCGGTAATACGCGTGTTCATCTATACACCCGAGTAACTGATTTTTTAGAACGAGAGTTACAAGGCAAATAATAATAGAAGGGTAAATATTTGCCACAAGTAAAAAAGGTCTGATGAAATAATGTAGCTATTTCATCAGACCTTTTTTTATATTTCTTCATTGATTTGCAACGCATTAGGAATACAACGACTATATATTTCTTCATTTTATGCCGTTTTTTGCATTATTTCTAAAAAAATATGAGCATAAAAAGTATTCTCGCCAGGTATTCTGTAGAAGATATGACTGCTAAAAACATTTTTCATCCCTTTTCTTATGACAGAATAAGCCTAACTAATATTTTTTTATGCTATCTATCGACAATTATAGGTACTAAAAACAATTTTTAGTATCATCTGCAAAAGAGTATGCTTACTCAAATAATATCTTCCGTGTCTTCCCAAAAAAATAGATAAAACTAAATTGATTATATTTGCGGATAATTTGTTTAAAAATTAATATCATGAAAGCATATGTATTCCCCGGTCAAGGGGCACAATTCCCGGGAATGGGAAAGGACTTATACGACAACTCACCTGTTGCTAAAGAATTGTTTAATAAATCTAACGAAATATTAGGCTTTGACATTACTAAAGTTATGTTTGAAGGAACAGCCGAGGATTTAAAACAGACTAAAGTTACTCAGCCTGCTGTTTTCTTGCATTCTGTACTTTTGGCTAAAACAATTGAAAATTTTAAGCCGGAAATGGTTGCAGGACACTCCTTAGGCGAATTTTCAGCGTTAGTTGCTTCCGGAGCCCTAACTTTTGAGGATGGATTAAAATTGGTTTCTCAACGTGCCATGGCTATGCAAAAAGCTTGCGAGCTACAAGCGTCAACAATGGCTGCTATCATCGGATTAGAAGATACTGTTGTTGAAGAGGTTTGCAATACTATCGATGAGGTTGTGGTGGCTGCAAATTATAATTGCCCGGGACAATTGGTTATATCCGGTTCTATTGAAGGAGTAAATAAAGCTTGCGAGATTTTAAAAGAAAAAGGAGCTAAAAGAGCTTTAGTTCTTCCGGTTGGCGGAGCATTTCACTCCCCTCTTATGGAACCTGCTCGCGAAGAACTGGCAGCAGCTATCAAAGCAACTACTTTTAATACACCTGTCTGCCCAATATATCAAAATGTAAATGCAAAGCCTGAAACTAATCCTGATAACATTAAAGCCAACTTAATTGCTCAGTTAACTGCCCCTGTAAGATGGACTCAAACCGTTAAAAATATGATTGCTGATGGTGCAACTGATTTTACAGAGGTAGGTCCGGGAAAAGCACTTCAAGGTATGATTATAAAGATTGACCGAAGTGTAAACCTAAGCGGAATAAGTAGCTTATAAACAAGAACATATCTCACCGATAAAAGGTGAAAAAGTTAAGACGTGCCGTTGCGCACGTCTTTTCTATTACTTACAACATCATATATTCAGAATATGTTAAACTTCATTGTAAATCAAGAGCGTTGCACCCAATGTGGGTTGTGTGTTAAAGACTGTCCGGTGCTTATCATCGATGGTAAAACAGAGTACCCGGAAATAAAATCGGGGAAAGAACAGAATTGTCTAAAGTGTCAACATTGTTTAGCTATTTGCCCATCGGCAGCTATTTCCATATTGGGAAAACAACCTGAAAACAGCATTCCCACTTTCAAACCAAATCCGGAATCGGTCGATTTAGGAAAGCTTATCCAAACACGCCGTTCTGTCCGTCGTTTCAAAGAAGAGAATATTCAATCAGAACTCATTGATGAACTAATCGTAACTGCCTCTCATGCCCCGACTGCTAAAAATGAGAATGCTGTTCAATTTACAGTCGTAGATAGCATGGAAGATATGGCCATACTTAGTAAGGCCACCTACAGTCATATAAAAGAGAGTGTCGAAAAAAACAAACTACCTGAATCGTTAGCTTATTTAGCCAATTTTGCAAAAGTTTGGGAAGCAAAAGGCTTGAATATCATCTTTCGTAATGCACCTCATTTGTTAATTTTTTCAGCTCCAAAAGATAACACTCAACCTATTGTCGACAGTTGCATTGCTGCCTCTTACTTTGAGTTATTGGCTAATAGTCATGGTATTGCTACATTGTGGAATGGTTTTGCCAAATCAGCTTTTGAAGGAACACCATCTGATTTAAAAATTAAACTGGGTATTCCTAAAGATCACATCATTGCAGCCGTATTATCATTCGGAAAGCCCGCTGTGAAATATGCGCGTTCTGTGCAAAATGATAATCCAAGTATCAAGAAAATTAAACTGAACAGTTAATCTTATAAACAACACTTATCACACACCTCTCTCTCCCACCTTTTTATAGGTAAAAAAAGATGAAATGTAGTTTGAATCAAAATGCAATGGATTGCACAAAATTTTATGGTGAAATTATCTACTTTTTAATCGGTGTAATGACAAATATTTTCCATATTTCCTTAATTTTGAGCTGAAAAGAATTTATTAATTTATAAAAATAACACACTAACCATGAGTATTAGTGCATTACAGAAAGCTCGCGCAAGTTACGAGCCAAAACTTCCCAAATCATTAAAAGGATCCGTAAAAATCGTAGAAGGAAACGCTACTGAATCTATTGCCGATCAAGCAGAGATTAAGAACTTATTCCCTAACACATATGGAATGCCTCTTCTTAAGTTTGAGGAAGCTGTTACCAGTGAAAATTTACCTGCTGTAAACGTAGGAGTAATTCTTTCCGGCGGACAAGCTCCCGGTGGTCATAATGTTATTTCCGGTATATTTGACGGAATTAAAAATTTAAACTCCAACAGTAAATTATACGGCTTTCTTGGCGGTCCCGGCGGATTAGTCGATCATGATTATCGGGAGATTACAACCGAATATCTAAATGATTTTCGCAACACCGGCGGTTTTGATATCATTGGATCAGGTCGTACAAAGTTAGAAGAGACAGCTCAGTTCGACAAAGGGTTAGAGATCTTACAGCAGCTTGACATCAAAGCTTTGGTTATTATTGGTGGTGATGATTCAAACACAAATGCTTGTGTATTAGCAGAATATTATGCTGCCAAAAATGCCGGAGTACAAGTGATTGGCTGTCCTAAAACTATCGATGGCGACTTGAAGAATGAAATGATTGAAACATCATTCGGTTTTGACACTGCCGTAAAAGTATATTCAGAGTTAATTGGCAATATCCAACGCGATGCCAACTCAGCTAAAAAATATTGGCACTTTATCAAACTAATGGGTCGTTCCGCATCGCATATCGGCTTAGAGGCAGCCTTGCAAACACAACCTAACATAACTCTAATCTCAGAAGAGGTTGCAGAAAAGAAACAAACCTTAAGTGAGATTGTAGAATATATGGCCAATATCATTGCTAAGCGTTCAGAAAATGGAGAAAACTTTGGTGTAGCTCTTATACCTGAAGGTTTGGTTGAGTTTGTTCCTGAGATGAAAGCTTTGATTACTGAATTAAATGATATTTTAGCTGAGGGTTCTGAAAAAGAGGCAAAATTTAAATCATATACTGATAAATCAGAAGGTCGCGCTTACGTAGCTAGTATTCTATCCGCAGAATCGTCAAAAGTATATACGTCGCTACCTGCTCTTATCGCCGATCAATTAACATTGGATCGTGATCCTCACGGTAACGTACAAGTTTCTTTAATTGAAACAGAAAAGCTTTTAGGAGAGATGGTTAAAACACGATTGATCGAGATGAAATCTGAAGATAAATTCTCAGGCAAGTTTGGAACTCAATTTCACTTCTTCGGTTACGAAGGTCGTTGTGCTGCCCCATCAAACTTTGATGCTGATTATTGTTATTCATTAGGATATACGGCATCGGTTCTTATCGGCTCAGGAAAAACAGGCTATATGTCTTCGGTTCGTAATACCACAGCTCCTGCAGCAGAGTGGATTGCCGGTGGCGTACCGATTACCATGATGATGAACATGGAAAAACGCCATGGTCATATGAAACCTGTTATTCAAAAAGCTTTAGTGGAATTAGATGGAGCTCCATTTAAACATTTGGAAGCTAATCGCGAGAAATGGGCAATTGAAACTTCATATTTGTATCCCGGTCCTATCCAATATTGGGGACCAACTGAAGTTTGCGATAGGACGACTGTAACTCTACAGCTAGAAAGCAAAAAATAGATGATGGTTTAATGGATTAAGAGAAGCTCTATACTTATTTTTGATAGAGCTTCTCTTAATCTAGCGTTCAACAAAACCTCATAAGGGAAAAGAAGTCATTTTCAAACCCCTTAAACTTTTCACTTACGTCGAGAGGATTCTCTCACAATGAGCTCTGTTGGAACCACTATTGTTTGATGCTCTGTCGTGATTTGCTTACTTTCAATCTCACTAATTAATAGTTCTGCAGCATTTTCACCCATCTCGTAAGCTGGTTGCTTAAGTGTCGATATTGATGGAGTGACCAGTGCCGAAGCCGGTTCATCGCTAAATCCAATCACACCAAAATCTTGAGGAACTTGAATGTTTATCTCTTTCAAATAGCTTAACACACTCAAAGCAGAAGTATCATTACCACAAAACAAAGCATCGGGCGGTGTGGGTAGTGATAAAAGGTGTTTAATTGCATCTTGACCATCAATGCGTGTTAATCGATTATGAATAATATATTCTTCATTAATAAGCAATCCATTCTCTTCCAGAGCTGCCTTATAACCTGCCATTCGATCATTATAGGTGTGCAATACTGTTGGTCCTGCTAGATGTGCAATGAGTTTGTAACCTTGATCTATTAGATGTTGCGTAGCCTTTACTCCCATTCCAAAGTCATCAACTACAATTTTATGCGCTTTGAGCTGAGGAACTACTCTATCAAAGAATACAATAGGTGTCTTACTAGCCTCAAAAACATTAAAATGCTCAAATTCATTAGTCTGCATACTGATTGAAGCTATAATTCCATCTACACGATTAGAAAACATAGATTGCACAATTTGCTTTTCATTGGCTAGTAAATCTTTTGATTGAGATATAATAACACTATAACCCAATTTAAAAGCAACATCTTCTACCCCACTAATAAAAGAAGAGAAAAAATGTCGATTAATGAGCGGAACCACGATCCCAATAGTATTTGATTTCCTATTACGTAAATTTGAAGCTAAAACATTAGGCTGATACCCTAAACTTTGGGCTTTCGCTTTTATTCTGGCTTTAGTCTTATCGCTTATTCGAGGATTATCATTTAAAGCTCTAGATACTGTAGAAGCTGAAATCTTTAGTTCTTTAGCAATATCATGAATAGTTATCGAATTTTCCTTACTCATCTTTTCTATGATTAAAATTAGGGGGTTGTTTAACGAATGCTTTAACACAAAATTAGAATAATATGCGCAATCGATTGCTTATTTTCCGTATTATATTATAAATTTGCCTTAAATTGCATCCGCGAGCTGCGAAGTTAACCTTAACGATTTATTTACAATACAAAATACGCATATTATGACAATTAATTTTGAAGAACGTTACGCTTATAACCCTGAGGATTTCAAGTCGTATGAAACGGAACGTATCCGCAAAGAGTTCTTAGTGGAGAAGGTGATGGAAGCCGGTAATATCAATATGGTTTATTCTCATATTGAACGATTTATCACTGCCGGTGCTGTTCCAACAACAAAACCATTAAAATTAGAGCCAGTTGATGCTCTAAAGTCTGAATATTTCTGCGAACGCCGCGAAGTGGGTATTATCAATATTGGTGCAGCAGGGACTATTTCTGTGGATGGTAAAGTTTACAATGTAGGAAATAAAGAAGCTATGTACATTGGCAAGGGCTCTAAAGAAGTTATTTTTGCTTCAAACGATGCTTTAAATCCTGCTAAATATTATATCAACTCAGCTCCGGCTCATAAGGAATACCCTACTAAGCTAGTCACCAAAAACGATGCCAATGTACTTCATATGGGATCTCTTGAAACTTCAAATGAACGAGACATCAATCAAATGATTATTAATGGAGTTGTTGAAACTTGCCAACTTCAAATGGGTATGACAGAATTGAATCCCGGATCTGTTTGGAACACGATGCCGGTGCATTTACATTCTCGTCGTAATGAAGTTTATTTCTATTTTGAAGTTCCGGAAGAACAAGCTGTTTGTCACTTTATGGGTGAACCAAAAAACACGCGCAATATCTGGATGCATAATGAGCAAGCTGTTATTTCGCCTGCATGGTCTATTCACTCTGCTGCAGGAACTAGCAACTACACTTTCATTTGGGGTATGGCCGGCGAAAATCTAGATTATACAGATCAAGATTGGTTTAAAGCCACAGATTTAAAATAGTAAAAAAATTAAACAAAAATAAATATGCAAGAATTATTTGATTTATCGGGCAAAGTAGCCCTAGTAACCGGCGGCACACACGGTATTGGTATGGCTGTTGGTAAAGCATTGGCAAAAAGCGGTGCTAAATTATGCGTCAATGATATTAATGACGAGAAACTTGCCGAATGTAAAGCTGAATACGCCAAATGTGGTATTGATGTATACACGCTAAACTTCGATGTTACTAATGAAGCTGCCGTTGATGCCGGAATCTCCGAAATAGAGAAAAATATAGGCGTAATTGATATTTTAGTCAATAATGCAGGTATCATTAAACGCATCCCTATTTTGGATATGCCAATTAAAGACTTCGAACAAGTTATTGATATTGATTTGGTAGCCCCACTCATACTTGCCAAACGTGTTGCTCCTAATATGATTAAACAACGTTCGGGTAAAATCATCAATATGTGTTCTATGATGAGCGTTTATGGCAGGAATTCAGTTTCAGCATACGCTGCTGCCAAAGGAGGGTTAAAACTCTTAACCGCCAACATGTGTTGCGAATGGGCAAAATATAATGTTCAGATTAATGGAATAGGACCCGGATATATTGCTACTTCTCAAACCGGACCTATTCGTGAAAATGGACATCCATTTAATGATCTTGTAATGATGAGAACTCCTGCCGGACGTTGGGGAGAACCAGAAGACGTTGGTAATGCCGCTATTTTCTTAGCCTCGAAAGCTGCCAATTTTGTAAATGGTCAAGTGCTATATGTTGATGGTGGTATTCTAGCTAACTTTGGTTATGTAGCCGGAGAAAATGATTTATAATCAATCGCATTGACTTAAGCCTTAAACAACAATAGAGGATATCTCACACGAATAGAGATATCCTCTATTTATGTTATTAGTCCAACATTTCACATGTTTCCATCCTCGGCATCAAAGCAAAAGATTCTAGCGGTAAACGCTCCTCAATTTATGATATGAAAAAGCATTTTTGCTGGTTATATTTTCCACTGAAAACTCAAAAAAACAGTAATTGGGCTAATTCTTGGTAATACATAGAATTAAAAATTAGTTTGGGTATCCATATTTTTGAAATATAGACTCTAAAATTATTTCTTACGTTCATATGTTTTTGAGAATTGATACAAACTGGAATAATTCTGCAAATATTCTTTCTATTTTCAATAAAAATAGTAGTCTAAATTGATTGGTTTTGAATAATATATTGATAATCAATTTCACTATAATAAGCACATGCTTTCATTTGCAGCTTGAGGCTTAATTCTGCAACATGAGCTAAAATTCGTGCTTGTTGAACAACCACTGAATCGGTACTGTTTTGTTGCAATTCATTTAATCGATTGATTATAGTTTTCTGCTCTTTCACCCTATTACTAACATCCGAATCCATAGGTATTTGTATTGTTTTCATAACAGCCAATATTTCATCGGCAACTTCAACTAAACCTGCTCTATACATATCTCCATTTTCTCTACGGACACCCAATGCCGATAAATAAGATATTAATGCATGATTATGATAAGTTAACTTTAATAAGTTTTCTCGGAACTTCTTGTTTTGTTTAGGCTCTAATCGCATATTTTGCCAAGCTAAAGCGAGGGCATTATCTGCACGATGCGCTTCTCGCCTTGCCACTCTATAATCAAAATCTTCTTCAGGTAGTTTATACACATGCGCTTTGATTATATTTTGAAGGTAAGATGCATTCGCCCTAAAGGCAACATTCAGCAGGCTAGGTATTCGTTTCCCTTGAAAATCAGGCCACAAAAACCTTACGGTAATAATAGTTATGACTGAACCTATAATCGTATCAAACAATCTCGATTCCATAACACCTACTCCCTCTTGAGATACCAAATTGAAAACACAAAGCACATAGGTAGTTATAAAGATAACAGCGTAGCTGTATCTACGTCTAAGCCAATATAAAAATAGATAAGCTGATGTCAATAAAAAGATGATCTGCCCCGCCATAGTAGGCAGTAATCGGGTGAGTGATACACCTAACACCACCCCAAATATTGTTCCAAAAACACGCTGAAAAAAACGTCGTCGAGTTTCACTAAATGTTGATTGACAGACTACCAAAGCCGTAAGTACCACCCAATCTCCCTGAACTAAGTTAAATGATTCTGAAACTACATAACTAAGCGTTAAACATATTGACAGACGTATGGCATGGCGCATTCGGGGGTGCTGAAAGCTCAATTGTTCTACAAATCGCTCCTTTATTGTTCGAGTGTCTTTAGCCAGTCTTGGCATAATAGAGCTTATATTTTCTTTGGTCAAACTACCTGTTATTTCACTCGACCGCTTAAGGTTTTGTACGATATAACGCAGAGGGTGGTCAGTATCCAAATGATAATATTCTTGTTTCTCTTCCAAAGATTTAACTGACCAACCTATCAACGTTGGAGGCTTATAGGGAATATGCACCAACAAACTATATGAAAACAATTCAGAAGCTTCTCCAAGCATATAGATTACTTGACCAAGCCCTTCCAACATCTCCTTTTCCTCTTCTGTGTGATTAATAAAATCATAACGTTCATGAGTGGACGTTGCTCGTTCATGTAGAGCTTGTAATTGCATGAAATAATGTAAATAACGACGTAATTTTACATTCTCGCCCTCAATATCTGCATAACTTCGCATAAGGGCTCTGCATTGGTCAAGAGACTCCACTAAACGGACATTTTTAATAGTTAAATTATTGCGAATAGTTTGCTGCACTGCTGTATCGCTCATAAACAATTGAGCCTTCTCTTTTTGATATGTTGCCAATGCCCGAAACCCCCTCGCCAATTGTTCTTCCAACAATCGATAAGGATTCAAATGCAATAGAAATAAAGAGAAGAGTCCGTGAAAAAGTGCCCCTGCCGACAGTAGCAAAGCAGGCATATACCATATTCGGTTTGCATCAACACTCATCATAGCATAAATGCCTACCAGAATAGCTCCAAAGGTTATTCCTCGAAACCTTTCACTTAGTCCACCAATAAGAATAAACACCACAGACGACAATGCTAGCCCAATCCCTAATAATATGATGTTATCTTTAAGTAACATCACTGCAAAACCGGAAATACCAAAACCTAATACTTTAAGCAACAAAGCTGCAATGCGTCCACGAGGATGGTCATCAGTTTCTGAAAGTGCATCTGCCAAGATGCCAAGAGCTAGCGTACTGGCTATATAATTATGTCCTCTCCATATAAATGGCACACATATAGCAGCTATCACGAAAGTCACTTTAATTGCTTTTTGCCTGTCCGGACTGCTCCAAAACCATCTTCGCCAAGGCTCATACCAGTTTTGTTTATTCAGCCATTTCTTTAATATTGTGTATATTTTCATGTTATTTCAAATACTTTTTTGGCATAAAGAGTAAGCCATGAATCAATCCTAATCTGCAATTATATTACAAAGTAAGGGCAATTTATGCAAAGAATGGTTTCGCAAACTTTAAGTTTGGGTTTAATGCGTTTTATGCCAAAAGTCTTGCGCTTTTAACAGATCTTCCGGCGTGTCTATTCCAATGCTTTCATGTTTGGTTTCTGCTATTTTAATCTTATACCCATTTTCCAGCCATCTTAATTGCTCTAAAGATTCTGCACATTCCAAAGCTGAAGGTCGAAGCGACGTTAACTCCTGAAGCACGCTTTCCCGATAGGCATACATTCCCAAATGATAAAAAAAATGATGATTTTTCAACCATTCATTAGGCTCAACACCTCTTAAATAGGGAATAGTTGAGCGACTAAAAAGCATAGCAAAATTTTGTTGATCAAAAACCACTTTTGGTCTGTTGGAGTTGAATAATGTATCATCATCTTCCACTAATTTAATCAAAGTAGCTATCTGTGTATTTTTATCGTCAAAACAGAGCTTTAGTGCTTCCAGTTGTTCTTTGCACACAAAAGGTTCATCACCTTGAATATTAACCACTACATCGAAGCTAATTTGTTTCTTCAATATAAAAGCAGCTTCCGCTACTCTATCCGTTCCGCTCAGGTGCTCAGGTGAAGTCAACACTACTTTACCGCCGAAACTATCAACGGCTTGAGCTATGCGATTATCATCGGTAGCTACCCAAACATTTTCGAAACATTGAGATGCTTTTTCATATACATGGTGAATAATAAATTTGCCTGCTAATTTCTTCAATGGTTTCCCGGGAAATCGAGTTGATTGATATCGAGCAGGTATAATGGCTAAATAATTCATATTTTGCTAATTATTAATAGTTTTTCTTGGGGGTTCTCATTATGATAATGCGTCCTTTAACTTAAAAAAATTATTGTTAATAAATAAATAGATTTGTTATATTAACATCGCTTTTTCATCTTAGATTGTGATTTTCTACAAAGTTCTTATATTTTCGCAGAATAACAATATTTCGTCTATCTACGTATATTGTGCATAAGATAGATGGAATGAACATTTTTTATCATTTTACGTTTCTTTGTCGTACGAACGTTTTATTGAATACGTAATCTTAACTAATTTGAAGTACATTATGTCAAAAAAAATCTTAGTAGCTGAGGATAATAAACTTATTTTAGAAACTATTTGTCATAAACTTGTTAAGGATGGCTACGAAGTTATCAAAACAGTTAATGGTAGAGAATGTAGTGAGTATATTGCTGCGCACAAAGAAGAAATAGACTTATTAATTACAGATTTATATATGCCATTTTTAAATGGACACGAAATAATTAATATGGTAAGAGAGGAACTTGGTTTAAAAATTCCGATTCTAGTTCTTTCTGCTGATGGGGCTGAAGATTCTGTTCTAAAAGCCTTTGAATTAGGAGCAGATGATTATGTCATTAAACCTTTTAGTTTAAGTGAGCTTACTATTCGTCTGAAAAAGATGCTTCGTTAATGCTTTCAATCTTAAAAAATTCTCTATAATTTAATTTACTAGTTCATGAACTTGTTTACACAAAGTAACATTCAAAGAATCACTTTTGCTTTTTTGTTCTTTCTTAGTCTCGTTGTTGTGGGAAAGAAAGAAGCAGTGGCTCAAGATAAGGTTCAAATCAATGCTGATTCCTTATTTTTGGTAGCTCGACAATACGCTTTCAATAATAATTATAAAAAAGCATTTCACATCACTGAGAAGATTTTAGCCCAAAATCCTGATTATTATGACGTATTAATTCTTCAATGTAGAATGTTTGCATGGAAAGGTGATTATGCTAAGGCTAAAGAGATAGCTTCTGAGGTTTTGACAAAGGATCCCAAGAATTATGATGCTTACGATGCTTTATCAAGTATCTACCTTTGGAATAACCAAAACGAAGAATGCGTTGTAACCATTAATAAAGCATTGTATTTATTTGAGGATGATGTCAATCTACTCATTAAAAAGACAAAAGCATTATTGGCTTCAAAGAATTATAGTGGAGCCCAAGAAACCGTTGATATTTTATTAGGACTTGATCCTGAGAATTCGGATATAAAGAAGCTTAGCGATAGAGTTCGGATAGAGTCTACGCATGAAAATCCAATCAATGCTGATTCTCTATTTGTAGTTGCCAGAAATAAGGCTGCAAATGGTGATTACGTAGTAGCTCGACAAACCGCTGATCAAATATTAGAGCTTTTCCCGGATTACACTGATGCTCAGTTGTTAGTAGCTAGAACTTATGCATGGGACAAACGCTATGATTTAGCTCAAAAGGAGTTAGGCAAAGTTTTAAGCGAAGATGATAAAAACTATGATGCTTTAGATTTACAGACTGACATCTATTTTTGGGATAACAAATATGATTTATGTTCCAAGTCGATAGATGATGCACTTATTACCTACCCCAAGGATATACACTTGCTATCTAAGAAGTTTAAAGTCCAGGTTGCTCTAAAAGATAATGCCGGAGCAGAGAAAACATTAAAATATTTAGAAGAGTTAGACCCTGAAAATACAATAGTCAAGGGTGAAAAAAAAAAAATAGCCGTTAACCAGCCCTATCGAAACATTATTCGAGTTGAATATAATTACGAAACATTCAATGAGCCTTGGAAACGAATGTGGAATATGACAGGACTTTCCTATGGCAGACGGACAAAAAAATATGGTGACTTTTATGCTAATATTTTCATGGCAGACTTAGTTCTTCCCGGGGAATCTTTTGGAAAGGATTTAGGCTATCAATTTGAATTAGAGTGTTATCCAAAGATTGATGATAATAACACATTTTTCTTTTCATATGCTTATTCTCCAAGCTCTATATTCTCTACCCACCGATTAGGTATTGAATATTATAGAAGCTTCCCTGATATCATTGATTTTTCACTGGGTTATCGGTATATGAATTTTTCTAATGATCTCGAGACTCCCGTGAATGTGAATATTCTTACCGGTTCTGTTTCTAAATATTTTGGAAATTATTGGTTGTCATTCCGACCCTATGTTGTTTTTGCCAGTAATGTTGAAAAAGTGAATTCAAACTATCAATTAATCGGACGAAAATATTTGAATAGACCTGAAAGTTTCGTTGGGTTAACACTCGGATATGGCATTACCTCTCCTGATAATAGTTCTTTTTCCAGCTATGGAAGTAACATTCCGTTTTTTAATACCTATGCTGCACAAGCTCAGTTTAAATACCGCCTTACTTCGTTTTTATTACTCGATACTTATTTTGTTTATGAGAATGCAGAATACGAACCGGGATTACATAGAGGACAAATTAATTTTAGAATAGCCTTATCATGCTTACTTTACTAATGAAAAGGAAACATTTAATAACAACGTTGATATTGCTTCTTATTTGGACAATCATTATATCTTCGGCTATATTTGGTTTAACTAGAGCAATACAAAGTTTTACGCCTGAAAAGTTAACTACAGAGCAAGCGGAACTAGATACTAAGTTAGATACCGAACAGGTTGGACAGCAAAATTCGCCATTTGGACATCAAGTAAAAGCATTTCAACCATCTAATCATCCGACTGCCCTAAAAATTAGACATTTTGTTCGTTACTTTTTAACCGGATTAGTTGAATTCTACTTTCCGGAGAACTGGTCTCCCAAATTAATTTCAGGTATTGAAAGTGTTGTTGGCATTCCTTTATTGGCAATAATGTTGTTGTGCACATTAATATTCATTACTTGCATACCTTTCATTGTGACATCTCTATTTATCGCAACTTTTCGAAAAGAGTATAAGATACAATATGCTGGTGATTTATACAATCAGTATGAAGAGACAATGATGGAATATTTGTTTGGTAGCCTTTCTGCTAAAGAAGTTGCAAAAAACATGCGTACGGTAAAATCTAGATTAGGAAAAGACCTTTTGATTGACAACCTGATGAATTATGAACGTAACCTATCGGGCGAATACGCTAATCGTGTTCTCGCACTTTATCGTTTAACCGGTTTGCATCGTTTTTCAGCTAAAAAAATCAAATCAAGGCGCATCGATCGACGTGTAAAAGGCATTCGAGAACTTTCTAACTTATATCCTTCCGGAGCTCTTAATGTGATTCAACACTATATAAATGATAAAAATCATTTAGTTCGCAGTGAGGCACAAGTAGCTTATGCTTCTCTTGATTCTACGGCTTCTTATCACTTCTTGGATGATTTAGATAAAGAATTCTCCACATGGACTCAGTTGAACATATTAAATTACGTAAAGTTGCATGAGCAAAAAGTGCCGTCATTCCTGAAATGGATTGATTCTCCTAATAATGATGTTCAAATTTTTTGTATTTGCATGATCCAGTATTTTCAGCAGATTGAAAATGCAGATCATTTAATCGGTATGGTTTATCATCCCAACCGCCATGTGCGAGAACATGTATATGAGGCTATAAAAACACTCGAGTATATTGATGCCAAAAATGTTTTAATAGGTCGATACTTTGATGAAATATCGTACAACAGATATTTAATTCTACAAGTATTTGAAGCAATCGGTTCTGTTGAAAACATTGATTTCTTATTACTTGCACTCGACGAAGAAAGTAGCACTGAATATAGGCTTCTGATATGCAAGATATTATTAGGATTTGGGACTAACGGAGAACAAGCTCTAAAACAGTATGCAGAGGAGAGAGATCAGGATGTGCTTAAGTACATCGATTTTATAAATAGGAAAAAACACATCGCGTAGTCATGGAAAGTATTTGGAGTAGAGTGTGGATTGAAGTTGCTTTTTGGATAGAAAATTATATTTTTTGGTATGCCATTGCTATAATTATTCTTTATACGACATTGGCTGTGATATCAGCTTTCGTTTTAACCCGTTACAGCAAAGAGTCAAAGATAACTAATTACGGTGAAGTTCTCTCTTCGCCATATGCTCCTATGGTATCTATATTGACACCCGCTTATAATGAAGAGCTTAACATATATGAGAATGTAAAAGCACTACTTTCTCTTTATTATGCCAATTATGAAGTTGTGGTTATTAATGATGGAAGTTCTGATAATACATTGGATGTAGTTATTAATGAATTTGATATGGAGAAAGTAGATACCTTTATCGATAACAGTATTCATTGTTCTGAAATTCGAGGTATTTATCGTTCTAGAAAGGCGTCTTTAAATAACTTAATTCTAATCGATAAGGTTAATGGAGGTAAGGCTGATGCACTTAATGCGGGAATTAATGTTTCATCAGGAAAATACTTTGTAGCCATTGATTCTGATTGCGTAATGGATCCTCATGCCCTTCAGGTTTTGGTAAAACCATTCCTTGCCGATCAAAAAGGGAAAGAAACAATTGCAGTTGGTGGCGTTATTCGTATTGCCAACTCTTGTGTTATTGAAGATGGGCTGCTTGTTGACATTCAGTTACCCAAAAAGCTTCTTCCTTTATTCCAAGTTATAGAATATAATCGTTCATTCCTTTTAGGACGCTTAGCTTGGGGTAAATTAAATGGTCTGCTTATTATTTCAGGAGCTTTAGGAATGTTCAACAAAGAAATTGTCGTTGAATGTGGAGGATATTCCCGATATACCGTGGGTGAAGATATGGAGTTGGTTGTTCGCATGCGTCGTTATATGTCGGAAATTGCAAAACGTCCTTATAAAATTGACTACCTACCCGACCCTTTGTGTTGGACCGAAGCTCCGGCTAGTGCTAAGATTTTATCTAGGCAACGAAATCGTTGGACTCGAGGAACTATTGAAACTTTGTTTGCTCATTGGAGTATGTTCTTAAACCCAAGGTATGGAATCATGGGTATGATGTCTCATCCATTTTGGACTTTCTTCGAATGGTTCGCTCCTATTATTGAGTTTATTGGTCTTCTTTACTTCGTAATATTAGTATTTATTGGACAGGCTAATTGGGCTATCTTCTTTACCACATTGACGTTTGTATATGCTTTTGCGTTAACATTGAGTAGTGTGAGTATACTTTACGATCATCTTGTATATTTTAAGTATCGTAGAGTTAATACGCTCGCCCGTCAGCTCTTAGCTGCAGCTCTTGAACCATTTCTATATCATCCATTAATTACTTATGCTGCTCTACGTGGGAACTGGGACTATTTTGTGTTAAGAAAACGCAACTGGGGGAAAATGACTAGAACCGGGTTAGGTGGAAATAGACAGGATGATAGCAGAAAAGTAACAGCAAAGAAAAAAGGTATTATTGCCTCTGTTTCTTTACTCGTATTGTTGGCAAGTTTCCTATTATTTGCAGAATTTGCATCTAAAGAATCAAAAGCTGTAAAAGAACTGCATACGGAATCGAACAAAATAGAAACAATTGCTCTACCTGATCATTCGTCGGAAAGTATTGTTGTAGATGATAAAGCTGAAGATAACCTGTTAGAAAATCTCGTCAATACTACCGATGAAGAATCCATTGTCAATACTCCTAATGCCACTACAATAGATTCTACATTACCCTATCAACTTATTGTTGGAAATTTTAAAAACGATAGCAATGCAAAGCGTTTTATTCAAGATCTAAAAGACAGGAATATAGACGCTGTTATTGTTCCTGTGAATAACGCTTCTTTTATCAGTTGTGGAAGCTTTTCTTCTTTAGAAGTAGCAAATCAGGCCAATCTTAATTTGAGTCAGAATTATCCTGACATAAAAGGTGCTTGGGTGTATTGCCGGAGATAAAAGTAGTTCATTCGACTAAATTATTTAATTTTGTTGCTCCAAAACTTTAAAAGAATGGATCTAAAAGTTATTAAGCAACGCTTTGGTATTATTGGGAATGATTATGCTCTTAATAGGGCTATCGAAATTGCTGTTCAGGTTGCTCCTACTGATTTATCAGTTTTAATTACAGGTGAGAGCGGTTCAGGTAAAGAAAACATTCCTCAAATAATTCATCAATACTCATCGCGTAAGCATAACAAGTATATAGCCGTAAACTGCGGTGCTATCCCGGAAGGAACTATTGATTCTGAGCTATTTGGTCATGAAAAGGGAGCATTTACCGGAGCATCAAACGATCGTAAAGGATATTTTGAAGAAGCTGATGGCGGAACAATTTTCCTAGATGAAATAGGAGAACTCCCCTTGTCTACTCAGGCTCGTTTGCTTCGGGTGCTTGAAGCCGGCGAGTTTATGCGAGTAGGCTCATCTAAAGTGCAGAAAACTGATGTACGCATTGTAGCCGCTACAAATATTAATTTCAGCAATGCCATTAGTGAAAATAAATTTCGAGAAGATTTATTCTATCGTTTAAATACGGTACCTGTCCGTCTGTCTCCTCTACGTGAAAGAGTCGGTGATATTTATTTGCTTTTTAGGAAATTTGCCTCTGATTTTGCAGAGAAATATCATATGCCCTCTTTACGTATGACACCGGAAGCTCGCCATATCTTAGAAAGTTATCATTGGCCGGGTAATATTCGTCAGCTAAAGAATATAACGGAGCAAATATCCATTATTGAGCAAGAGCGAGTAGTTAGCGAAGAAATTCTACGCAAATACCTACCGGAAGGTGGCAAGGCTCAGCTACCGGCTTTATACGAAGCTGAAGATTCTAAAAGCTTTTCATCGGAGCGAGAAATTTTGTATCAAGTATTATTTGATATGAAAAAAGATATGAATGAGCTTAAAAAATTGGTATTTGATTTGATGAACGACTCACATAATATATCTAGAGAGAACCAACAAATCATCCAAGACTTATATCCGAATGAATCATTTACCGGCATAGTTACGCATCAAACTTCGAATGGTGCTTCTTCACATATACCTTATAAAGACAATGCAAGGGTGTCTGCAGAAGATAATATTGAGGATTATCGCGAAGAAGGTTTGAGCGAAGATAATGTAATGAGCTTAGTTGAATATGAAAAAGCTGCTATCTTGAAAGCACTTGAAATGTATAACGGAAACCGAAGAAAAACTGCTGATAAATTAGGAATATCGGCTCGCACACTATATAGAAAACTCAAAGAATATGATCTCCTTGAAAATAACGAAGAATAGACTCTTTTGTCTAGCCATTATGCTGTATATGATTTTACTGCCATTCTCGGCATGTAAAATGTCATATTCATTTACAGGATCATCCTTAGATCCTTCCATAAAGACATTTACGGTTTATTATATGCAAAACCGAGCTCAATTGATTAACCCGAATTTAAGTCAGCAACTCACCGATGGACTGATTGACAAAATAACGAGACAGACCTCTTTAGAAATGATGGAGAACAACGGCGATTTGGAGTACGAAGGTGTTATTTCCGACTACAAAGTTACTCCTGTCAATATCTCGGAAGGCGACAATGCGGCGCAGAATAGATTAACGGTTACGGTACAAATAAAATACACGAACAACAAGAATCATGATGCCGATTGGGAGAAATCATTCTCTGCTTATACAGATTATGATTCAAATCAGATGCTAACCGATGTTGAAGACACGCTTGCTGAAGAAATAATTGAACAACTGACAGAAGATATTTTCAACGCCTCAATTGCAGATTGGTAATGGATAAGATTGCTTTTCATAAATATATGCATAGTCCGGAACTCTTAGATGCATCAAGTATTAAAGAACTCAAAGCCATTGTGGCCGATTATCCCGGATTTCAACTTGCTTGGATACTGTTATTGAAAAATCTGAAGCTTTTAAATTCTTCCGAATTTGCAACATACCTGAGCAAAGCTTCTTTTCATATTAATGACAAAAGAAGGCTCTATCATTTCTTGCACATAGAGCCTAAACTCGCCAAATTGGAAATGTCATTAATCAGTAAAGAATATACTACCCATGAATCTTACCATATTACAGAAGAATATGCGCAGATGGATGAACTCAGTAATTTGGCGGAATCTCTTCGGATAAAAACGGTAAGTACAAAAGTAAAAGAAAGCGAAAGCAACGAAAATCAGGACAACACCCCTGAGAATGATTTTATAACAGAAACTTTGGCTAAAATTTATATTAAACAAGGACTATTCAAGCAAGCAATTGCATCTTATGAGAAATTGGGTTTGAAATTTCCGGAAAAAAATGCTTACTTTGTAGCCCGAATTAAAGAAATAAAAGAACTAACGAAATAATCTAGAATGTACACATTAATTACAGTATTATTAATTATCGCCAGCATATTTATGGTGCTAATTGTTTTGGTGCAAAACTCTAAAGGTGGAGGTTTAGCCAGTAACTTCCAATCTAACAATCAAGTGATGGGAGTTCGTAAAACAAACGACTTTTTAGATAAAGCAACTTGGTGGTTGGCCGGAGCCTTATTAATATTATCACTTGCAGGAAGTGCTTTCATTCCAAAAGAAAATAAAGCAGCTGTTGGAACTGAAATGAGTAAGCAAATTGAAAACGCAGTTGATCCATCGGCAGTACCTAGCTTTCCTTCTACTCCTGCAGCTAAAAGCACTTCTACTCCGGAAGAACAAGCCCCCGCTGAACAAAAGTAAATCTTAACTTGACGATATTTAAAGGCTGGCACTTGCATTAGTGTTAGCCTTTTCATTTACCTGAACTTTTCGTTCACATTATCGTTTTTTACACTCACTATATAAAAGTCAATGCTTTGTTTAATAAACTTAAATTCATTCTCAATTATACGAATCGATATAAATGGTGGTATTTAGGTGGAGCCATATCATTAATATTCACCGTTTGGACTTCAGTTACCATTCCGCAATACATTCAAAAAACCATCGACTTATTAGGCGGCAGCCGATTAGAAAATGAACAACAGTTAAAGCACAACATTTTTATCGTCGTAATATTGGCATTCAGCTTAATTTTGGTTCGTTCCCTATCTCGCATACTTCTGTTTGTTCCTGCCCGATTAATCGAACGACAACTGAAGGGTGAAATGTTTTTAAAGCTGAGCACTTTTGGAAAAAAATACTACGACGAGAATTCCACCGGCTCTATCATTTCCAGGATAAACAACGATATTAACGGTATCAGAATGATTACCGGATTCGGAGCCTTACAACTCATGAACATTCTACTCTCGTTATCGCTCACCCCATATATGATGTGGAAGCTCTCGCCCACCCTGACGATATACTGCATCATTCCGATGATAATCATTTTTGCTGTCGTACGATCAGGAATGAAAGTGATGGTGAAATACACACATAAGCAAATGAGCACGCTGCAATCTTTATCCGGAAAAACGATTTCTTTCTTATCGGGAAACAGCGTTATTAAAAGCTATAATATTTATGATTATGTCGAAGAGGAAATAGACACCGACAACCTGTCATTGTTCGGGCATCAAATGAAAATTGCGTGGATTCGTTCGTTTGTTATTCCTTTGCTCACCAACATGAGCCAAATTCTGAAAGTGCTCATATTGTTTGTGGGGGGCATATACACCATTCAAGGCAACTTCACTATTGGCGAACTAACTGCCTATATTGCTTATTCTGCCTTATTAGCCCAACCGATTATGAGCTTAGGATGGGTGCTCACCGCATTTCAGCAAGGAATGGTAGGCATCGAGAGTTTACAAACAATTATGAACCGCAAGGGAGATGACGATAAACGCCTTAATCTGGACGAAACAAAGCGAAATCAGCTTTTTGAGGAAGGGATAAAAATTAAAAATCTTTCCTACACCTTTCACAACGGTAAGTTCCCTGCCCTGCATCATATTTCATTTGATATTAAACCGGGAGCTATTGTTGGGATAACAGGAGCTGTAGGTTCAGGAAAGACCACGCTTGTGAATTGTCTCAACGGATATCTGCGTCCGGAGCAAGATATGATTTATTTTGGCAAGCAAGATGCAGCAAAGCTTAAAGCCGAAGAAATTCGGAACGCCGTAAGAACTGTAAGTCAGGAAGTATTCCTATTTTCAGATACCATTGAGAATAACATTTTATTTGGCTCGAATGAAAGCGAACTGACCAATGATTTCGAAGAGGTTGTTTATCGAGCAGCTCTCAAAGATGAGTTGGAACGCTTTCGGGAGCGAGAACAAACGATAGTAGGCGAAAAAGGCATCATGCTATCCGGAGGACAGAAACAACGATTGAGTTTAGCCCGTGCGTTATACACCCCTTGCCGATTACTCATTTTAGATGATGTATTCTCGGCTGTTGACACCGATACCGAGCGTTTCTTAATTCGCCAAATCGTAGAGAACAACACTGCCCAAAGCCTGCTTATCATTTCCAATAGAATCAGTGTGTTGCAGAAAACAGATTACACCATCGTGCTTGAAGAGGGGAAAATAACAGCTCAAGGTACTACCGACGAACTGCTCCTAACTTCAAGTTTTTATCAAGAGATGGCAAAACTTCAAAGCGAACAATAATGGCAAACCAAAAGAAAACTTTCAATAGCCGAGATTGGCAGCTGATTACTCGGTTTGCCAAATACTTCAAGCCTCATAAGAAATGGCTTGCCTTTAGTCTACTGTCTATTCCGATTACTACCGGAGCAAGTTTAGCCTTCCTATATCTTGTGCAGTCGATTATTGATGATTACATTATACCCGGAAACACCGACGGACTAAAATGGCAGGTTCTGATGCTACTTTTTGTGCTCGTTTTGAATATTCTTTTCGATGGAATATACAGCTACTCTTTTGTTAAAGCCGGTGGATTAACCATCGTTGATGTACGCAAAAAGATGTTTGCCAAAGCCATTCGATTCCCTTCAAAATACTATGATAAGAACCCCATTGGTATTACGCTGTCTCGATTAACCAGCGACATGGATGCCATTGCCGAATCATTTGCCACCGGCATACTCGGGCTATTTGCCGACAGCATCAAAACGATTGTGCTTTTGGTGTATCTGTCTTACATTAATTGGCAGCTCACTTTGGTTCTGATGCTTGTTGTGCCGGTTATTATTATGGTCATCCGATTTTTACGCAAAAAAATGCGCAAAGCCTACTTCACGGCACGCTCCGGATTGGCAAAATCGGCAGCTTATCTGCAAGAATCATTAAACGGCATGAAAACCGTGCAGCTTTATGCCGCCGAAGAAGAAGTTTTTCACAAATACGATCAATTGAACAAAGATTTTTGCGATGCTCAAAACCATTCGAATGTTTACGACTCCGTGCTATATTCCATTATCGATGGTATAACAACGGTGGCTACGGCATTGGTTTTAGGATTCGGAGCCTATCAGATTTGGGGAGGAAACCTCAGCATGGGCGTGCTCATCGTTTTTATCACTACATTGGAGCGATTGTTTATTCCCGTACGCCAGTTTGCACAACAAATATCTACCATTCAACGAGCCTTATCGAGCCTTGAGCATGTGAGCGAATTATTCGATACTGAAGTGGAAGAAGAAGGCGATACTAGCCCATTCATCTTAGAAACCATTGAATTTAAGCATGTATATTTCCGATATAACAAAGATGCCGATGATGTGTTAATCGATGTTTCTTTCACCCTTCGAAAAGGCGACCGATTGGCCTTAGTGGGAACAACAGGCTCCGGAAAATCAACCATTATTAAGGTGCTTGCCAAAAGTTACACCGGATATCGAGGTTCTATTAAGATAAACGGCATCGAACTGCGAGATATTTCCATTCATCAGCTGCGCAAAACAATTTCGGTCATGCAACAAGATATTTTCATGTTTAACGACAGCATAGGATTCAACATTGCTCTGGGGCGAAAAGGGATAACCGACATTGACGTTAAACAGGCTGCCGAATTTGTATATGCCGATCAATTTATTGAAAAACTGCCCGATACTTATAATTATCGGGTGCATGACAACGGAGGCAACTTATCGAAAGGACAAGCACAACTTATTTCTTTTGCTCGCGCCATTGCCGGCAACTCCGAACTCATTATTTTAGATGAAGCTACCTCATCGGTTGATTCCATTACCGAACAGTACATTCAACAGGCAATTGCCAACATATTCGAGCAAAAAACAGTGATTGCCGTAGCGCATCGATTGAGTACAATTCGAAACTCTGATTTAATATTGGTGCTCGACCGCGGAGAGATTATCGAACGAGGAAATCATGATGAACTGCTGCAACTCAATGGGAAATATGCTCAACTCGTGCAACAACTGAAAGAGGAATAAATCAGCGCACCGATTTAGTAATACTTTGAAAAATTCCATTAGTAAATGCCCGTTTAGGGAATAAATTTCTCTCTTTGCTTCGTTTCGCTACATTCCACTTCGCAAAGAGAGAAAGCCTTTGTGCTTTCTCTCACAGAATTAAATGCTTTCTTTTTCTTCGACTAAAAAGGTTAAAGATGGGACATTTAAGACTGGAATAAAGATATGCTATTGCTGCATATTTAAAAAGCGGGAACTTAAATATTGTAAAAAGAAAGCTTATAATATGCGTATAAGGTATATTTGAGCATGATAATACGGAAACTCAACTATTTCTTGCTATTGTGGGGCGGATTATGGCTTTTTTCTGCTTGTTCCGATTCGCCGGCAACCCAAACTTCTTTCTACTTTTGGCGTACTGCCTTTCAACTCAATAAAACAGAGAGAAACACACTCCTTGAGAACAAAAGCCGGAAACTTTATGTGCGTTATTTCGATATCGACCTGAATAAAAACGGCGAAGTGTTCCCGCGGGCTAAAATCGATATGCTCGACACCACCGACTGCGAAATTATTCCCGTTATATACATTAAAAATCGGGTGATGCTGAATGAGCAATGGAATATGAACGAGCTTATCGATAAAACACTCCATTTGGTGAAAGATATACACCGACAGACTCACAGCAAGCTGAAAGAAATTCAAATCGATTGCGATTGGACGATTGAAAGTCGCGACCGTTTTTTGCGCTTCGTCAAACTATTTCATCGGGCATGGGGTGGCGAACTTTCGGTAACAATCCGATTGCATCAGGTGAAATATTTGAGGCAAACCGGTATTCCCGATGTGAACTACGGCGTGCTGATGTATTACAATATGGGACACATTGATGAACTGAACAAAAATTCAATTTACGATAAAAACATTGCCGACCGATACATTCAAAGTTTATCAACTTATCCGCTCCCATTGAAAGTTGCCCTGCCCATATTTTCATGGGGAATACAAACCAGAGCCGGCAAAGTGGTGAGCTTATGGAACAAAAAAACACGACAAGATTTAACGAGCGATAAAAACCTGAAAGCTATTGATACCAATAGGTTCAGCGTAATAAAATCGTTCTACCAACAAGGAAAATACTTCAGAAAAGGCGATGAAATATACTATGAGGGCATATCGAAAAAAGATTTGCGGGAAATGGCTAAAGACTTGAAAAAAAACATACACTTATTCAAAAACGAAATCATTTTTTACGACTTAGATTCTATAAGCATTCAACAATATGAAACAAATACATTCCAAAAAGTATCTGCTAGGTTTTAGCATCATCATCGGCGTGGGACTGTCGGCTTTAGCCTGCGGGTGGGACTATTTCGATTATGAAAGCTCAAGTTTTGCACCCGAAATATTTGCCGACCAAAATTTATCGCCCATGTTTTATACCGGCGACAGTTATTTCTACCAAACCGATGACTACGGCTATGTGAGACGCTTCAATTCGGCTATTGCCAACGATTGGATAAATTATTTAAATCCTCCGTATAAAAAGCAACTGCTCGATTCGGCAACCATAAAAAGTTTATTGTTCGACAACAAAGTTTTCAACCTTAAGTGGGTTGCCAACATGGCTTCAGGAGAAAATACTAAGGAACTGGCTCTGAACCTTCCGCTTAAAGATGCTAAATTTAAATTCTTCCTCAATTATTTATATGTGGCTCGATGCATCGACCAAAACAGTTCAAACGAATATTATTACTGGGGAAGCCAAGCCGACGACAAAGAACCGGTTAATGTGCAACAGATGCAGCAAACAGCATTCAAACTATACCAAAAAGCAACTACCGCATTTGAAAAACAGAAAGCGCAATTGCTTATCTTAAAGATGTATTTCTATTATTTCAACGATTTATATTTTCCTGAGGATATGGTGTTGGATAAACAAGGTCAGTTCGAGAAGGTGTGTAGGGAAGCTGCAAAAAATACCGTGCACGATATGAATTACTACCGAATGATGGGATATGTGGCAGGTATAAACTATCGTCAAGAAAACTATACCACATCAAATTATCTTTACACCAAGCTGTTTCTGAATTGCCCCGAATTACAGAAAAGTGCCATATTCAGCTATCACCCGGTGGAAAACAATGAGGTAGAAGAGAAAATCATTGCTCAATGCCAAAATACCGACGAACAATGCGCCGTTTGGGCTTTGCAAGGTTATTATACCGATGAAAAATTCGCCATAAACAAGATTCTTGCCATCGACCCTAACAGCAAATACCTTCCGCTCCTATTAAGTCGAGCAATAAACATTGCCGAGCAAAGCATAGTCAATTTACGCACCGATAGCACACTCGCCGTAAATAATGAGTTTCAATATCATCTTGTTGACCAATCAGACAGCCTATATCGGCAAGTAAAAGAAATTTCCGGCAGAACCGACATTAAAAACAAATTCGTTTGGTATTCGGCACTCGGTTATTTAGAAATGTTGCACCACAAAAATACCGATGCCGAAAAAAGTTTCGCGTTGGCAGTTCATGCAGCTCCGAATACCCCCGAAGCCAAAAATCAGGTGCGCGTGTTGCAACTCATGAATAGGTTAAATCAGATTCGCAAAATAACCCCCGGTTGTTTCGATGGCATTGCCGATGATATTCAATGGTTGCTGACAACAAAGTCGGATGAACAACGAAAAGAGCTCGGCGCTTTATATCAGCGTATCAATAAAGCAGAATCTTGGACTAGAAACTACCTCCACCTGTTGTATAAAGAAGATCATAAGCAAGCGATGGCAGAATTATACAAACAATATAATTCGTGGAGCTACTACGCTTATGATAATAAAGATTCTTCTCTCGATAAGAAAAGCAGCTTAGATTCACTCTTGCAATTGTTGCAAAAGAAAGCTCCCGATACGATGGAAGCAACCGCCATAAAAATAGGACGAATAACCGAACAAGACATCTATGACTTTAGGAATGTGCAAGCTATTTTCAATAATCAACTAGCCGATATCCAGCATGTGGCAGATTTTGACTTCCCGGCTAATCCGTTCAACGGAAGTATAAAAGACGACCACGATGCCGAGCACTGCAAAGGAAAATTATACAGCTATAAAAAGTCTATTGAAAACATGCAGGCCATGCAAGAGCATATCGGAAAAGGAGAAGACGTATATAACAACGCACTCCTACTAGGCAATGCATTTTACAGCATTACGCATTTTGGCAACTGTCGATTGCTGTCGAAACTCACCGGATACAGTTGTGAGCCTTTCGACTATCGCCCATACGTTCGAAAAATGATTATCGATTGCAGCAATGCTAAAAAGTATTATCAAATGGCTTATAATGCGGCCGATAACGATGAACAACGGGCGAAATGTGCTTACATGATGGCGAAATGCGAACGAAACGCCTATTATTCCGATTGTTATTACAACGCCGGCTTTGATTCTTATTATTACTCTGAGGAAGAATATGATGATTTCAAAGCGTGGAAAGGCTTTCAATTGTTGGATGAGAAATATAGTCATACCGATTATTACCAGGAAGTAATTCAAGAATGCGGATATTTTAACACCTATGTGAATAATCCCAATAGGGTAAAATAATCTTTATCGACAAAATTAAAATGAAGAATGCTAAACGCCGAACATCGTTTAGCATTCTTTTTTTTGCAGGCTGCCAACTAACGGGTTCACCTTGCTTTCGTTTTTTCGGGCTGCAACCGGCTAATGTTGCCTATCTTTTTTTTGCGTTTTCACCAAACGTCATCTAAGGTTTAGCCAAATGTTATCTTTACAGTTCACTTCACAATTAAACAACAGCTAATGAAGAAAGTACAGGCAATCATTGGCAAAAACAGCTATTCGAAATGAAACGAACCGGCACATTACAAGAGAGAAACAGGTAATTTCCGACAAAACAATGGAAATTTTGGCAACTACACCACTTTATCTGTTGGAAGTTAAATCCGGTTGTTGCAT
This sequence comes from Mangrovibacterium sp., assembly GCA_047975205.1. Classification (GTDB taxonomy): domain Bacteria; phylum Bacteroidota; class Bacteroidia; order Bacteroidales; family Prolixibacteraceae; genus JBKEDC01. The sequence goes on from JBKEDC010000003.1 coordinate 36,146, forward strand.
AAATCATATATTTAAGCTCCTTATAAAGGGTGTATCTCATTTAATCAACCATAGAAATTTATCTATTAATAAAACATACATGAAAAAACTTCTTTTTTTGCTGGCATGCATCTGGGCAAGCGGAAGCACGATGGCACAAATTCCATTAACACACCAAACCAAAGCCCGAAAAACAATCAATCTCGATAAAGGTTGGTCTTTTATTCAAGAAGATGTGAAGGGTGCCGAAGCCTTAAAATTTAAAGATAAGCATTGGCAAAAACTTGATGTTCCGCACGATTGGAGCATTGAGGGAACATTCGACCGCGATGAACCTTCGGGACGAGGCGGAGGTTATTTGCCCACCGGCATCGGTTGGTATCGGAAGCAATTGGAAATTCCGAAGGAATATGCCGACAAAAAAATTTATGTGCATTTCGACGGCGTAATGAGTCACAGCACCGTTTATGTGAATGGTAAAGAAGTAGGTTCGAGAGATTACGGATACAGTGCTTTCCAATATGACATTACAAAATATCTTGCTCCGGGAAAAAAGAACGTTATTGCCGTGCGTTGCGATAACAGCCTGCAACCTAATTCGCGATGGTACACCGGTTGCGGAGTTTATCGGCATGTGCAGCTTATTGTTACCAATCGGGTAAATATCGATAATTGGGGCGTGTTTATCACCACACCTTATGTAAGTGCCGAAAATTCTACCGTGAGTATTCAAACTGCCATTACCAATCATACCGGGCAGCTACAACATGTGAAAGTGAAATCAACACTTTACGCGCCCGACAACACCAAAGCCGGCAGCAGTATAAACACTATTGGCATTTCGCCGGGTGCAACCCTAAAGGTTGAGCAAGATATTCATGTTGCCAATCCGCAGATTTGGGATTTAAATCATCCGCAAGTTTACGAAGCCGTGAGCCAAATTATTGCCAATGGCACAACTATTGACGATGCCGTGAATACTTTCGGCATACGCTCCATGCAGTTTGAACCGGAAACAGGTTTCTACCTTAACGGAGAAAATATAAAAATTCAAGGCGTTTGTTTGCACCACGACGGCGGGGCTTTCGGCTCGGCGGTTCCTTTAGCGGTGTGGGCGGAGCGTTTAGCCAAGCTGAAAAGCATTGGGGTGAACGGCATTCGCTGTGCGCATAATCCTTTTGCCGATGAGTTCTATGATCTATGCGACAGAATGGGCATGTTGGTGATGGACGAATCATTAGACACATGGACAGCCACTAAAAACCATTCGCGCTACGGCTATCAAACATTGTTTGAAAAGAATTGGGAAAAAGATACCCGAACACTCATCCTTAAAAGTAGAAATCATCCGGCTGTATTTATTTATAGTCTAGGCAATGAAATTCGCGACCGTATAGCCGATAAATCCGGACAAGAACGTTTCATCCGCATGCGAGATATTGCGCATGAGCTCGATCCTTCTCGTCCGAATACCGTGGCATTGTTCCGCCCAAATTCAGAATGGGCACAGGCATACACCAACGGATTTGCCGAATTGATGGACGTGGTGGGGCAAAATTATCGCGAAAATGAATTGGTTCGGGCTCATCTTGATAAACCCGAACGCATTGTGATCGGCACAGAGAATGGCCATTCGCGCGCTGCCATGCAAGTTTTAAGAGATAATCCTTTCATGTCGGGGCAATTCATTTGGACAGGCTATGATTATATTGGCGAAGCCGATTGGCCGGAAATCGATCATGGATTCGGAATTTTCACCCGCATAGGCACTCGTCGTCCCGTTAGCTATCAGCGTGAAAGTTGGTGGGGGAAAAAACCGGTGGCTTACTTGGCTCGCCGGGAAACCAACGCCGGCGGTGGAAATTGGGTGAGCGATTGGACACCGAAGGATTACGACACCTACGATGTGGCGGTGATGGAAGTGTATAGCAATTGCGAAGAAGTAGAATTGTTCTTAAACGGGAAATCATTAGGTAAAAAACCGGTTCCTGCAGACGGAGCTTCTGTTCCTTATCAATGTGCTTATGAAAAGGGCACAATTAAAGTGGTGGGATATAACGGTGGAAAAGAAGCGGCATCACAATCGTTTGTTTCGGCAGGTTATGTGGAAAAACTTACGGCAACGAGCAGTAAGCAAACCCTTGCCGTAAATCCTGATGATGTGGCTACCATTACGATTAAAGCGGTTGACGATCAGGGGGTGCACAATCCGCTTGCCGATGCTATGGTTTATTTTGAGGTGGAAGGTCCGGGAATTATTGCCGGTGTTGATAATGGCGATATCGAATGCCACACGAGCATGAAAGGTTCAGCAAAAAGACTGTATCGCGGAGAAACGAAGGCTTACATTCAGGCAACCGGCGAAGGCACGATAACGATAAAGGCTAAGGGTAAGTTTTTGCCGGAAATTTCGGTAAGTATCGAGGCAAAAGGTTCTGAATTTAAGTTTGCCGATTATTTGAAATAAAAATAGGCAGCAAACTCTGCCAAAACAGCAAAGGCTTACACAAAAAAGGCGAACTTCTTTTAAAAGTTCGCCTTTTTTTAGAAAAAGAGTTTTAGCTTATAGGGTAGCTAAGAAATCATTTACGTTTTTCTCAATTCTTTCGTTAAGCTCTGCCGTGTTCGATTTCTCGAATTTATCGCCGGTAATGCTTTCATAAAGTTCAATGTATCGCTCGGTAACCGAGTTTACAAAATCGGCATCCATGGCAGGCACTTGTTGTCCGTCTTGTCCTTGGAATTCGTTTGCCATCAACCATTCGCGCACGAACTCTTTCGACAATTGTTTTTGTGCTTCTCCTTTAGCTAAACGCTCGGCATAGCCTTCAGCGTAGAAATAGCGCGAAGAATCGGGCGTATGAATTTCATCAATCAGGTAAATTTTACCATCTTTCTTGCCGAACTCATATTTGGTATCAACCAAGATTAATCCTTTTTCGGCAGCCATTTTCGTGCCTTGCTCAAACAACGCATAGGTGTATTTTTCTAAAGCGGAGTAGTCTTCTTCCGAAACCAAACCGTGTTTAATGATATCTTCGCGAGAAATATCTTCATCATGTCCCACATCTTCTTTGGTGGTTGGGGTGATGATTGGTTGATCAAATTTCTGATTTTCAACCATTCCCTCAGGCAATGCTACACCGCAAAGACTTCGTTTTCCGCTTTTATACTCGCGCCAAGCATGTCCGGTAAGGTATCCTCGAATAACCATTTCTACTTTGAATTGCTCGCAAGCATGACCGATAGTTACATTCGGATCGGGCGTGGCAATTTTCCAGTTCGGCACAATGTGATTTGTAGCGTCGAGGAATTTTGTCGCGATTTGGTTTAACACTTGTCCTTTATAAGGTATTCCTTCGGGAAGAACGACATCGAACGCCGAAATACGATCGCTCACTACCATGACCAAATAATCATTGTCGAGGGTGTAAACATCGCGTACTTTACCGTGATAAACGGCTTTTTGTTTGGGAAACTGAAAGTTTGTTGTTGTAAGTGCGTTACTCATTTTCTTTATCTTTAGTTTGTTTAAGCTCTTCTTTTTTTGCCAATTGTTTTTGTGTTTCCACATCATATGCCGCTACAATTTGCTGCACTAATCGATGGCGGACAATATCGCCGGCGTTAAAGCGCACGAACGAAATATCCTTAATATGCTTCAATATGCGTTGTGCCTGCACCAGCCCCGACATGCCCATGTGCGGTAAATCAATCTGACTTTCATCGCCGGTGATAATGAATTTGGTGTTTTTCCCCATGCGGGTGAGAAACATCTTCATTTGATTGGCAGTTGTGTTCTGTGCCTCGTCGAGAATAACAAAAGCGTCGCTCAGCGTACGCCCGCGCATAAAAGCCAGTGGGGCTATTTGAATAACGCCCTCTTTCATAAATTCTTCCAGCTTCTTAGCCGGTATCATGTCTTGCAGGGCATCATAAAGCGGTTGCAAATAAGGGTCTATCTTATCTTTTAAATCTCCGGGCAAGAAGCCTAAGTTTTCGCCTGCCTCTACTGCCGGCCGGCTTAGTATTATCCGGCGTATCTCTCGGTTCTTTAATGCCCGCACGGCTAAGGCAATAGCCACATAAGTTTTGCCCGTTCCTGCCGGACCTATGGCAAAGATTAAATCTTTTTGCTGTGCCTGCTTCACCAAAATGCGCTGATTAGGTGTCTTGGCGTTAATCGGTTTCCCGTTATTTCCATGCAACAGCACATCTTTCGATTGGTGCAAAACTTCATCGGCAAGCGGATTGTCGGTAAGCACTTGTCGGATGGTATCAACATTAAGCACATTGAATTGGTGATAGTGGTCGAGTAATACTTGCAATTTCAGTTCGAAACTTGCAATCTCGGCTTTATCTCCCCGAACGATGATTAGATTTCCTCGGCTCACGATTCGAAGTTTAGGGAAAAACTCACCGATGAGGTCTATCTTGGCATTGTTCACGCCGTAGAACTCTAATAAGTCAACTTCATTAAGTAGGATGGATTTTTCAAACATATCATTTCATAATTGCCGCTCAAATGTACAAAAATACCGATACCAATAAGCAACAAATGCATAGTTTGCCGAATTAGACTTCGTTTTAGGCAAAAAAACTTTACATTTGAACGAGTCAAGAAATACTTCCAATAATAGACACATGAAAACACAAGTACTTATTCTATTCGCTTTAGTCTTCGGAACGGCATTCAACGCTTCGGCAAAGAAAAAAGAAGAGACACCGGCTCCGGGATTAGTTTACAGCCTTCCGAGAACGATAGTCAAAATTAATGTCAATACACAGTACACACAGATTGTGGCGGGTCCATACGCTAAATATGCCGAAACTTATTTAGGAATTAAGAACGCTGCCATGCACGATGTGCAATGTTGGCATATTAACCACATTACATTCGATACTTTTGCCGAAGCCGACCCTGCTCAGCAATATCAATCATTAGGCAAGGGAGGTTCTTTGGTCAGTTTGTGTAATAACGGTGTGATTGCAGGCATCAATACCGTTGCTCCTCAAAAAACCAACGAGTTAAGCTATTCTTCTTATATTGCTCCGAAGGTGAAAAAGCCGATTAGCAATTTCACGAATCTCACCATGGACGGCAGAACTTATACCATCACCGATTCAACAGGTGCACATGTTTTTACAAAAACCGATGAAGAAATGGCTCAAGATGCAGCAAACACCATTATCGACTTACGCCAACAACGCTACGACCTGCTATCGGGAGCTTTAGACAGCGACGAGCTTTCAGATGCTCAAACACTCCAAGCTGCTGCCGACAGGTTGAATAAAATGGAGCAAAAATATCTATCGTTGTTCATCGGAGTGAGTTATTCGGGCAATTGTAGTTTCAGTTTTGATTACGTTCCTACTAATCCAGATACCGACGGCAAAGTTGCTTTCCGGTTTTCGGAAGAACACGGAGCTGTTCCTGCCACTGACTTATCGGGTGCTCCGGTCATGATTAACACCAAATCGCAAAGCAATTCTGCCTATGGCTTTGGCTCAACGGAAAGCCCAAGTGCCTTATATTACCGAATTCCGGGCAAAGCTGTCATTAATTTAACATACGGTGGAAAAACTTTGGCAAGTGCGCAGTTAGAGCTGGCTCAATTCGGAACAATCATGCCAATCCCCGATCAACTGCTCGACGGCAGGTATGAAGTAAAGATGAACACCGAAACGGGAGCTATCATGGGAAGTAAGCAAATAATTTTCAACACCGACGGTAAAAAGAAATAGAGCATTAGCTATCGATAAGAAATAAAGAACAAATGAGCAAAACAATCAACAATTTAGAACCAAAATCTGTTTGGGAGAACTTTTATTCCTTAACACAGATTCCTCGCCCATCTAATCACGAGGAAAAGATACAAAAATTCATTCTCGACTTCGGTAAAAACTTAGGCTTAGAAACGCTAAAAGATAAAGCTGGGAATATCATCATCAGAAAGCCCGCAACTGCCGGATATGAAGATCGAAAAGGTGTTATTCTACAAGCACACCTCGACATGGTTCCTCAAAAAAACAGCGATAAGCAACACAACTTCGAAACCGATCCTATCGAGGCTTACATTGATGGTGATTGGGTTACTGCTCAAGGAACTACCTTAGGTGCTGATAACGGTATCGGAGCAGCTGCAGCTATGGCAATTCTAGCTTCCAACAACATAGCACACGGAGCCGTTGAAGCTTTATTTACCGCCACCGAAGAAACAGGTATGGGCGGAGCCAATGGTTTAGCATCGGGCATTCTTAAGGGCGATATTCTGTTAAATATGGATTCGGAAGATGAAGGCGAGCTTTATGTGGGTTGTGCCGGCGGCGAAGACATTACGGTTTCTTTCAAATATGAGAAACGAGAAATCCCCAACGAGTTTGTTGGCGGAAAACTTTGTGTTACCGGTTTGAAAGGCGGACATTCGGGCATGGATATTGTGTTGCAACGTGCCAATGCCAATAAAATCTTCTTCCGTGTGTTAAATGAACTATTTAATAACTATGGTGCTCGACTTTCAAGTATTCAAGGGGGAAGTTTGAGAAATGCCATCCCTCGTGAGGCTTTCGGCTTGCTTGCTATTAAAAAGACACGCTGGAAATCAGCGGTTGAGTTGGTGGAAGAGCTGAACACTGTTATCAAAAAAGAATATGCCGCTACTGAACCAAATATGCATATGGAATTGATTCCGGAAACTAAGCTAAATCATTTGATTAATAAAAGTACGCAACGCAAGCTCACCGCTGCCATCTTAGCTTGCCCGAATGGTGTAATCAGAATGTCTGACGAGATGAAAGGGCTTGTAGAAACATCGGTTAACATGGCTATGGTAAGTTCTGAAGGTAAAGGGAATAACGTGACTATTTCCTTCCTGATGCGAAGCTCGGTTGACTCTGCCAAGACGTATTTGGGTCAGCGCATTGCTTCGGTGTTTGAATTGGTCGATGCTGACGTGAAGTTTTCAGGCTCTTATCCGGGCTGGCAACCCGATATGCAATCTCCGATACTAAAAACGATGCAAGAGGTGTATTATAATAAGTATGGCAAGACTCCTGAAATTAAAGCCGTACATGCCGGTTTAGAATGTGGTATTCTGGGTGGTGCTTATCCGAATTGGGATATGATTTCCTTCGGTCCTACAATTCGGTTCCCACATTCACCCGATGAGAAGGTAAACATTGAAACGGTAGCTAAATTCTGGGATTTTCTCCTAGAAGTGCTGAAGCATATTCCGGTTAAATAATTAATTAAAGCTGCTTATGAAATCATGGGCAGCTTTTTTATGATTTACCCGATTTTAACAAAAAGATAAAAAACAATCTTTAACATGATTGTACTTATATATTAATTGGTATTTTTGTTAGCAAAAATTCAAAAAAACAAACAACAAATGAGTTCACAAGACAAAGGATTCTTCGGACACCCGGGTGGTCTCGCCACCTTATTTGCTACTGAAATGTGGGAGCGTTTCAGTTACTACGGAATGAGAGCTTTACTCGTGCTTTTCCTTACTGCCGAATTAGCCGCAGGAGGATTTGGCTTCGATAAGCAAACAGCTTATACTATATACGGTATCTTCACCGGATTAGTTTATGTTACTCCTCTTATCGGGGGAGTATTGGCCGATAAAGTGCTCGGTCAGCGCATGACAATATATATTGGTGGTCTGACCATGGCTATTGGTCAATTTATGCTAGCATGGGCTGCCGTTCATCACGGACCGGGAGACCTTCCTGCTTATCGCGAATTTTGGTTCTATTGCGGTTTAGGAGTGCTCATTCTGGGTAATGGTTTCTTCAAGCCTAATATTTCAACTATGGTTGGCGATTTATATGACAATGATGACCCTCGTAAAGATTCGGGCTTCACCGTATTTTATATGGGTATTAATTTAGGGGCGTTTATCTCTCCTTTCATCGCCGGATACCTCGGGGAACAAGTAAGTTGGGAATATGGTTATATTGCTGCCGGACTAGGTATGGTGGTAGGTGTAATTTGGTTTTTATTCCGCTCAGAACGTACACTGGGACACATCGGTATGCCTCCTAAATCTCCTGAAGGGGAAACTAACCTTACCGCAAAGAATTGGAGCGTAGTTGCATTATATGTGGTAGCTCTTGTTTTTGGTGTTATCGGATTTTTAAAAGGATGGAACTCTCTTTCTAATGTGGCTACAACATGGATTATTCGTATCGTGGCTATTGCCGGAGGCGCCTATCTTATCGGTTCTATTGTTAAAGGTACTAAAGGGAAAGATCAATGGGAGCGAATTGCCGTTATATTCATTTTAGCTTTCTTCAATATCTTTTTCTGGGTAGGATTTGAGCAAGCCGGAACTACATTCAATATGTTTGCTAATGATATGACTAATCGTATGGTTGGTTCTTTTGAGATTCCGGCATCATGGTTTCAATCTATCAATGCTGTTGCTATTTTGGTACTGGCTCCGCTATTCTCTATGCTTTGGATTAAATTAGGTAAGCTAAATCCTAAAACGCCATTCAAATTTGGTTGGGGTATGTTGCTGTTGGCTATAGGTGCTGCAGTTATGGCCGTTGCCGACGGATTAACTCATGGCGGGACTCAATTGGTATCACCACTTTGGCTAACTGCCGTATATGTTATCTTCACTTGCGGCGAGCTTTGTATCTCTCCTATCGGTTTATCTATGGTAACTAAATTATCACCTCCGAAACTTGTTTCTACTTTAATGGGATTGTGGATGTTCTCATTTGCAGCCGGAAACTTCGGAGCTTCTCAAATGGAAAAGCTATCTGAAACAATCGACCAATCATGGGGCATTGATGTTAACGTATTTTGGTTTGTTTCCATTATTACTGCCGTTGCTTCCGTGTTCTTATTCATCTTAGGTCCTTGGCTATCTAAAATGATGAAGGGTATTGACTAAAACCTGCCATCAGAATATATTAATTAACACCAACGGCTTATTCGTTAAATCGAATAAGCCGTTGGTTGGTTTTGGGGGTTCAATATTCGGAATGATGAGGTATGCTATAAATTATCTTAATATAATTTGCCTTACTCTCGATCTGAAATATTATTAGCAGATGAAGTTGGTTTCTCATTATTTCTTAGTATTCCTACAAAAAACAGGTCAGTCGCCAATCGACTACATGATACAGCTAATCCATTTTGGTTGGCTTTAATTACGCACAATGGTGAAGTATAAATATAGCACGGGATTAGAAGTATTTAATAAGTAAATACACTTTATTGAAATATCGAAATTTGTTCTGTATTATAATACCAACGACCTGCTAGACGTAGTTCTGTCTTTTAGCATAAGTATAACGCACGTAGCAACAACTGAATGTATTCTAACGGTCTCGGTTATGAGTGGTATAGGTTTTAGTTAAATGTCTTAACTCAATTCCAATTCCCTATCCGATTGAATTAAATTTTGCACGTTCAAATTCTAATACTTCAAGATTCTTTATTTCCTTTCCATCTATTTCGAATCTGATGGCCGTACAAACTTTATGATAGCCTTTGTTTCCGGCTGCTCCCGGATTGATATGCAGTAAGTTCAATCGTTTATCATACATAACCTTCAGTATATGAGAATGACCGCTTATAAACAACTTGGGAGGTGCCTCATAGAGATATTTTCTTATTCTGGAATCATATCTTCCCGGATAACCTCCGATATGTGTAATTAGCACATCAACCTGTTCGCAATCAAACCGGAGACATTCCGGATACATGCGACGCAAAACATGACCATCAATATTGCCATACACAGCTCGAAGAGGTTTAAATGCAGTTAGTTCATCAGCCAATTCTGCCGTGCCGATATCTCCGGCATGCCATACTTCATCGACCTCTTCGAAGAAGCGAAAAACTCTTGGACTCATCATGCCATGTGTATCTGAAAGTAATCCTATTTTTTTCATTGTTGCAGTAAAAGTTTGAGCAAAGCAAGATTTTTCAATTTTGCTTCTTTTCAGCGGTTTTATCGAAAATATTTTTGCACAAAAAAGACGAGTCTTGCTGACTCGTCTTCTTGTTCTTAATTCTTTTTAGTTGCAGCTTTATTACATTGCAGCTTTACAAGCACTAAGATATTTTTTAGCATTAGCATTTGTAGCGTCAATTGCTAAAACTTCTTCAAAGATAGTAGAAGCTTCTTTCATTTTAGCAGAAGATTTAGCAACAGCTGTTTTATAAGCATCATCTTCTGTAGTGTATGTTCCTGCATTAACTGCATTATTTGCATCAGTTAAGATACCTGCTGCTTTTTTGTATATTTTCACGCCATTTTTATAAATGATTGCAGCATATTTTGCACTAGCTTTAGAATTCGGATATTTTGCAGCAGCAGCTTTCAATGCTGTTTTTGCTTCATCTGCTTTTCCTAATTTTACCAATGCATTATATTGGAATGAAGCTGCTGTTTCGCCGTTGTGGTCTAGTTCTACAGCTTTAGCAAAATATTTTGCTGCATTAGCATAGTCACCGGCTTTATAAGCAACGGCAGCCGATTGATATGTCCACTTGCCGGCATCTGCAGCGTCAGAAGCTATTGCCTCGTCATATTTTCCCAAATCAACTAATGATCTTGCTTTTCCTTCAGTTGCGTTTTTTACATTAGCTCCTGCTTTTATCGCTTTATCATAATATTTAACGGCAGCATCAAGATGTTTAGATTGCTCTGCAGCCATACCTGCATAGTAATAATAATCACCCTGAATTTCCATATCTCCAGGATTAGTCAATGCTTTATCAAACATTTGATAAGCTGTTGCATAGTCTTTTTTGTTTAAGGCATCCACACCTTTGTTGTAACAATCGATTCCGCCATCTTGAGCAAAAACGGCTACACTACCCAACGATAGGGCTAAAGCTAACATTAATTTTTTCATGTTTGTCATATCTAATTCTAATTTAATTATCCGTTATCTTGTCAAAAGTAATAATTATATGCTTTCTACGAAAAACACACGTGTACATACTTAATGTTTTTTCTTATATAAACACACTTTATCACCTTTAACTACTTTTCTATCACTTCAAATTTATTGCCGGTGGCTTTAACAATTGCTTCAAGCCACCATTCCGGATAGCCCGGAAAATCCGGATAAACAGCATGCCCGGTTTCTGAGCGAAGGAACTTTCCATTTTTTTCTTTCTTCACATTGCCATCCATGTATTTGATTAGCAGATATTGGAATAGCTGTTCCCATTTTGCAGTCATATTATTGGCTTCGTTAGCGGAATAAGTTGTAAGGAAGTCGCGTGCTTTATCGGCTCCTTGCTCATCATACAATTTTTTTGCAGCTGCGTCGATTGCATTAGTGTAATCCATGAATTTACCTTCAATTTCAGTCTGTTTCTTCCTTATATCCTTAATCATATCATCGTAGCGAAGATATGCAAAGTTGGCAACTTTATTGAATGTCCAGAATGCAGCTGTTGGAGAGAAGGTAAGCATATCGCCATTACCTACCCGAAAACATTCAGGGGTTTTTGTAATAGATGAATACATCGGGGCGTAGCATGTACTGTAGGTATCATCAACACCAAACCATAAAATACCACCAATAGCATCAGGCAACCAAGAGCGAGACTGAGACACAAAAGAAAATCCGGTTTGCTGTGTAGAGATAGCCCGTTCATGGAAATATTCTTTGGCATTAACTTTCCATGTTAAGTCTCTCCATCGATATGGTAAATGAAACGGGCCTGCACCAAGGTCTTTAGTCATATCAAGAGGAGTGCCCTCATAATGATCGCGCATCATTTCCATCACATCTTTCACGGTTAATTTTTTATCCGGTTTTACCCATAAAGGTAAACGATTGGTGGCAACTCCTTGCTCGTCATAGGTTACTTTTCCTTCTACATAGTTTTCATATTTTTCCATGCCTGCCTTTACCTTATTAAATCCGGCATAAACGCGGGCATCGCAAAATCGAGCAGATTCAAAATCAACGGGAGCATAAACATCCGAGAAGCTAAAATCTTTGTTGCTTCCTTTATACCATCCTTTTGTTTTAGCAAATTCGATAACATCATCCGCATACAAACAATTCTCTGAATCATTCAAAGGAAAGGTGGTAATACGGGCTTGATTTGCATGTCCGCAAATATACCCATCGGGAACTTTTCGGGCTACCCATACCGCTCCTTTTTCGCCTTCTCCTTTACCAATCATTTCCATTATCCACACTTCTTCAGAATCAGATATCGAGAATGATTCTCCTGAGCTGTAATAGCCGTATTCTTTCACGAGATTAGTCATAACTTGGATGGCTTCTCTAGCTGTTTTTGCTCGTTGAAGCGTAACGTATATCAAACTACCATAGTCCATAATGGCTCCTTTCTGCGAGCCTAATTCTTTTCTACCTCCGAAAGTTGTTTCTGCTATGGCTAACTGATGTTCATTCATATTACCCACCACATGATAGGTATGCGAAATCTCCGGAATTTCGCCCAGATATTCACCGGTATCCCATTCATATATTTTGCGCATGCTGCCTTTTTCATGATCGGCTGCAGGTTGTAAATATAATTCGCCGTATAATGTGTGCGAATCTGCCGCATAGGTAATTAAAGTTGATCCATCTTTAGAAGCTCCTTTAGTTATCAGAAAGTTTGTGCAGGCCAAGGCATTTTGAAAAAACAATAAGCATAGGGTTAAGCCCATTAAACTGATTTTTTTAACCATAAGTCTTTTTTATGTATATTTGAATAGTAAAGGCAAACCCTAAGGTCTGCCTTTTAATGTATTTATTTATCAGGACTACCAGATTGCAGCTCGCTTATCTTCCGGAAGCCACATATAATCGCCTTCTTTGATGTCGAATGCATTATAGAATGACGGAATGTTACGAAGGGCTCCTAAAATGCGATATCTACCTAAAGAGTGCTCATCTAAATTAGTTAAACGAACCATCTCTGCCTCACGAATATTTGTAGCCCATAATCTGGCATAGGCAATATAAAAGCGTTGTGCGGGTGTGAGTCCATCAATTGCTTGCTCTTTTCCGGTAAGTGCCATTTGCAATGCATCATAAGAAATCAACAAGCCACCAAGGTCTGCAATATTTTCACCTAAGGTCAATTCTCCATTAGCATGAATGGTGTCATTATTTTGTACGGTTACTACAAAGTTATCGAATTCCTTCACTAACACGTTAGCTTTAGCTTCAAACTTATCGGCATCGTCTTTTGTCCACCAGTCGTTTAAGTTACCCGATGCATCATATAAACGTCCGCGGTTGTCGAATCCATGTGTAATTTCGTGACCTATAACTACCCCGATACCACCATAATTAATAGCATCATCACCATCCATGTAAAAGAATGGAGGTTGGAGAATACCGGCAGGAAAAACAATTTCGTTTACCGTTGGATTGTAGTAAGCATTCACCGTTTGAGGTGTCATATGCCATTCTTGTTTATCAACGGGCTTATTAATTTTGCTCAACATGTCATTATAATAGAACTTAGATACGTTCTTCATGTTATTGGCATATGAATCGGCTGTAATTTCCATAGAAGAATAATCTTTCCATTTGTCCGGATAACCAACTTTCACGATAATGGCATTTAATTTTGTGAGTGCCTTTTCTTTCGTTTCATCGCTCATCCAATCTAATTTTTTGATACGATTAGCCAATGATGTGCGAAGATTTTCTACTAAACCTACCATTCGTTTTTTAGCTTCTTCAGGGAAGAATTTTTTCACATAGATTTGACCTATACCTTCTCCTAAATAACTGCTTGTAGCACCTTGAATTCGTTTCCATCTCGGGCGTTGTACTTTCTGACCTTTCAATGTTTTTCCGTAGAAATCGAAACTTAACTCTCCCCATGCTTTAGGACCGTAACCGGTTAATGCGGAAAGTTTATTATATTTCAGATAGGTTTTCCATTCGTCGAGCGATATTTTTTGAACCAGCTTATCAATTCCTTTAAAAAAGTCCGGTTGTTCAACAACAAAGTCACCCACATTTCCCAGACCTGATTCTTCAAAGAAAGTATCCCACTCTAAATTTGGAGCTAATGCTTTAAGCTGCTTCAAGTCCATCTTATTGTAAGTTTTAAATGGATCTCTACGGTCTAACAAGCTCATTTGTATTTCGGCAATTTGATGCTCCAAATTATATATCGTTTCAGCATCAGCCTTAGCTTTAGTTGCATCTTCACCTGAAAGTTCAAAAATTTTAGCTACGTATTCTTTATACTTGGCTTGAATTTCTTTTGATTTTTCATCATCTTTCAAATAATAATCTCTATCAGGCATGCTAATTCCCGATTGCCCGATGCACAAGATTTGCATGTCTGAATTTTTCAAATCGGCACTGGCATCTACGTAAAAAAATGGATTATCATAGGTAGTAGCCCATTCTCCCGTCATCTTCAACATATCTGATTTTGAAGCTATTGCATCAATTGCTGCTAAATCTTTTTGTATGGGCTGCATACCGGAAGCTTCAATTGCTGTCGTATCCATACCCGCTTTATAAAAGTCAGAAATTTTCTTTTCAATAGAACCTGCAGGATAATTCTTCTCTGCTAATTCTGTAAATATCTCTTTTAGTTGCAAGTCGGCTTGGTCTGCCAATTTATCAAAAGAACCGTATCGACTTTTTTCATCTGGAATCGGGTTGTTTTTTTTCCAACCTCCATTTGCATATGCATCAAAATCTGCACCCGGAGAAACCGATGTATCCATATCGGCAGGATCTAAATCCGGCTTCTTTTCTGTTGGAGTACTACATGCCACAGCTGATGCCATAAATAGAAGCAGCCCAACCTTTTTCCAATTCTGTTTCATTTTAATTTATTTAATAATTATTCCATACAAAGATAAAAAAAGGAGCTGTAAAAAGCTCCTTTCTGATTTATCAAATTCAAAATTTTACAAACTAACTTGTCGAATAAATTGATAACCTAACCTTAGTTAGCCAACCAACAATTAATTTATTTACCTAACACACAATAGCTTACAAAAATGTCTTGTAGTATTCCTTCATTTTAACATCTAGTTATCACTAAGCTAAAAAGGAAATTACACCTAAGCCCTCTTATTATCATCGAGTATTAGGTAAATTATGTCTAAGCGGTCTTATACTCCTTGAATTACTGGCTAAATTATCTTACTGCTCTCCTATTCTCTTTCGAGTATTGAACAAATTACATCTAATTTATCCCATTCTACTCTTCTAAAAAGGAGATGTTGCAATATTGCATTTTTATTTTCATCTTGTTATGATGATATTTTACAAATAATAATTTAGATTCTTTTAGACTATATCCGGTTTAAAAAATTTCAAATAGATTCTCACTTATTATTTGCTACAAGATGAGCGTAATGCAAGCTCTTATTCTAAGAATGGTGTTAATTTACTATTTCTCTTCGTTCTTTGGTTTTAACCATTTATCTAACCAATTCTTGAATACGCGTTGCCATAATATACTATTTTGTGCTTGTGTTACCCAATGTGATTCTTCGGGGAAGAATAGAAATTCTGCCGGAATATCGCGTAAAACGGCTGCATTAAACGCGCCCATACCCTGAGTGTAAGGAATGCGAAAATCTTTACCTCCTGTTATAACTAGAATTGGGGTGTCCCACTTCCCAACATATTTATGTGGAGAGAAGCTATATGAACGCTGTGCAGCTTTATTATTTTTATCCCAATAAGCACCACCAATATCCCAATTCTCAAACCACATTTCTTCAGTAGTTACATACATTTGTTCAAAGTTAAAGATGCCGCAGTGTGAGATAAATGCTTTGAAGCGTCCTTCATGATGACCGGCTAAATAGTTTACGGAAAATCCACCATAACTGGCACCAACTGCACCTAATCGGTTTTCATCAACGTAAGACTCCTTAGACACAGCATCTATTGCCGAGAAATAATCTTGAATATTTAAACCTCCATAATCTTTACTGATTTGCTCCAGCCATTCTTTGCCAAATCCGGGCAATCCTCTTCTGTTAGGAGCAACAACAATATAACCGTCGGCTGCCATTTGCTGAAAGTTCCAGCGATATGACCAAAATTGGCTAACTGTTCCCTGGGGACCACCTTGGCAATATAAAATGGCCGGATACTTTTTTGTCGGGTCAAAGTGTGGAGGATATATCACCCACACTAACATATCTTTATTATCGACTGTTTTTACCCATCGTTTTTCCACCTTACCCATCGTTAGTTGGGCTCGAAGTTTATCATTAATATGCGTGAGTGCTTCATCTTTACCTGTTTTCATATCCACCAGATACAACTCTGCAGGTTGAGACATCGATGCTTTCTGCGCAAGCATCTTACTCCCTCCGGCTTCTTCTACTGAAAGGTAATTATGCACTCCTTCGGTAAATTTCTTGAGTTTGTTTGTTTGCAGGTTGAAGCAATAAATTTCATCGGTGGCATGATAATCGCTAATAAAGTAAATAGCATTGCTATCATGACTCCAACTTAAGTGTGTAGCGTTTTGTTCCCATCCTGATGAGAGATTGTTTACCTCACCGGTTTTGATATTCATGACGAAAAGACGCGTTTGATCTGATTCATATCCATCTCTCTCCATGCTTGTCCACGCTAAATATTTACCATCAGGTGAAAAAACGGGGTCTTTATCATACCCTTTATTGTTTTCAGTCAGATTTCTAGTTTTATCTGTCGTACGGTCGTATTCATAAAGGTCAGTATTTGTACTTTCCGCATAAGCTTTCCCATTCAACTTTTTGCATGAATAAACTAGTTTCTTGGAATCTGCACTCCAAGTTACTTGTTCTATACCGTCAAACGGACGATCGGGAGCATCAAATCGCTCTCCTTCTAAAAGATCTTTTCCTCTTGTAATCAACTCTTCTGATTCAATATCGGCTATAAATACATGATTATAGGTATAATCATGCCAAGCATCCCAATGTCGATACATTAAATCATTGGTCAGCATCGCATTTGCTTTTGGTAGATCCGGAAAAATATCATTAACTGTTTGATCTAGCTTCACTTGTTGAATATAAGCTATCGACTTTGAATCCGGCGAGTATTTAAATCCTGTCACTCCTTCATTAATATTCGTAACTTGTTTAGCCTCGGTTCCATCCGGATTCATTTCCCAAACTTGCCCGTTCATAAGATAGCCAATTTTGCTACCATCGGGTTTCCACATGGCTCCACCTTCATTTTTAGCCGTATTTGTGAGACGTTTCGATTCTCCTGTTTTTAATTTTACCGTGTATAAATCACGATAGCCTTTATTGCCCGCTATATCATAAAAAGTAACAGCATATAATGCCGTGTGTCCATCGGGAGATAAACTAACATTACTAAGTCTTCCGAATGACCAAAGCACCTCGGGAGTCATTACATCTGATGATAATTTTACTTCCTTAGGCGTAAATCCATCCTGGATTGTTTCTTCTTTCATTCCATCTTGATTTGAACATGCGCTAAACATAGCTAACGCACTACATAAAATTAAAGTATTTCTCATAAGTACAAATATAAATATTTGAATTCAAATTATATAGTTAGTAGCAATGCTTGACTATATAAATCTTATATGCTTCTAATTGCAGTGTTCATAAATAGGAATATTAATTCTTTATACAAAAAAGGTGAGCCATGGCTCACCTTTTTTGTTGTTTGATGTCTTTTTTCTAAACATTAAAGCGGTAATTAAGAGATAACATAAATGATTTTCGATCTCCAACAACTCCGGCTTCTGAACGAAACATCCATCGTTTATTAAATTGATATTGACAACCGACTGTGCCATTCCAAGCTGCTTTAAGTTGTTTATCAAACTGATACTCTATGATACCTGCAGCATTAAAGTTCTCTAGCTTATCCATTACTTCAGGTATTGGTGTTTTATTAATAGCCATTTGTTGAAGTTTTCCCAATCCATCGTACCAGTTATGATAATTGGCTACAATTTCATCACGTTTCTCTGCCATTGATGGAGGAATTAACGTATTCAGCGGTATTTCACCATGCGACAATGCACCTCCCATGCTTCCTCTCATTCCTCCGACCCAAATACCGAAGTTTTTATCCGGACGCCTTTTATTTCTAAACACATGACCTACACGCGTTCCTATAATTTGAGTCCTTAGGGGATTCTCCAATAGTTCCGGCTTACTCCATGTCCAATTGATATCAACAGTAAAGAATAAGGGGCCTAAAGCTCCGGCAAACATAGTACCAAATCCATTTACAGCAATATTCTGTTTAACTTTTGCAATCATATTAATAGGCAAATCCGGAATGCTACTGTACTGAGGGAATGACAAATGACTAATGCTAATATCTGTTTTTGTATGCCCAAACCCGAATAGTCCGTAAACATTTAAAAAAGGCAATACCCATATGTCCGGGCGAAAGGTTACAGTAGAAGCTACACTTGTATTCTCTCCAAACTTGATAAAATCAGCATCTTGCAGAGCGATTCCATTTCCTGAAACAGGATGAAATCCTAACTGAAAGTCTGTTATCATAATATGTTGCTTCATGTTCATATTATTGACCATCACTCCTGCTGAATAAGGGATGTCAATTCCTGCATGATAAGCTTTTTGCCCCAGTATTGGAAAAACATGATCATATTGAATGTGCTTAAGACTGTCTGTATAAGCTTCTTGTGCGCTTCCAAATTCTTTAGTAGCGTATTGGGCTCTCACTTGATTAGTTAGCAATATACTTGCTGCTACAATCAATATTTTAAATAATTTCTTAGAAATCATATATATTCTTTTGGTTAATAACTCTATTGTTTGTGTAAAACAATTTTCTGTTTATTCTCTCCATTTGCAATTGACAAGCTTAATTCTTCACCTTTCATCATAGCTACACCCAACCAGATGGTTCCATTCGGCATTGTGAATTTTACTTCATATAAATCCTCTAAATCAGCAGTTTTTAGAGTCGCAATAATTTGTTTCTTTTGATAATCTAATTTGTCAGAATTTAATACAATCAAATCCAACCTATCTACTTTTTTATTTAACTCCAAAAGATACTTATCGTTGTAGTAAATAGTTCCTTTGTTCTTTGATACAGGAGCTTTTGTTTCCGAGGCATTTACTTCATCAATTGCTACTGATGGTAAATTGTCTAAATCTTTAAGTGCATCAGCGACAGCTTCAGCATAGCCATCGACAAAATTTTTAGATCGTCCGGCACCTTCCTCTTCCCATACAATTTCACCTCTGCAATCTGTTAACTGAACTTTAACTTTGCATCGCAGCATAGAATTTTCTTTAATAATACCCACCTGAAGTTCGTCACAATAACTATCAGAGTTCGAGTTCTTATTAAATGTCGTTTTAATATCTTTCGATATAAATACCTGCTGCAACGATGTACTAATTTGGTATGGATTAACACCACTCCCTATTGTTGGAAATGAGGTTGGGATATACACTTGGGTATAATTATGCTGAGCTGAGACTACATTCAAACTAATTGAAAGGACTAGCGCAACTATACCTTTTCTAAATATCTGCTTCATATCAACGATTATATTTTTTAGTTGTTTAACTTTGCGAATACTATAATAGATGGCAAATTTAATGAAAAAAGGAATATTAATTGTTAACACAGGAACAATAGATACCTGTAATAAAAAAGTCTTAGCAAATTATTTACGTGAGTTCCTAATGGATGAGCGGGTAATTGACATCCCTCTTTGGAAACGATGGTTACTCGTTAATGGCATCATCGTTCCTACTCGCACACCCAAAGTCATTAAAGAATACCAAAAACTATTTACTCACGAAGGTTCGCCTTTATTAACTCATGGGAATAAACTAAGTACTATAATAAAGAAACACTTGGGGAGTGATTTTGTTGTAGAATTAGCCATGCGATATCAAACACCATCGATAAAAAATGCCTTATTCAAATTACGGGAAAAACACGTTGATGAGATTATTGTATTCCCATTATTTCCTCAATATGCCTCAGCAACGGTGGGTTCTATACATCAACAAGTGATGAAATTTATATTGTCGTGGCATGTCATACCTCGCATTCGTTTGGTCAGTTCTTTTTACAAAAATCCACTATTCATTAATTGTTATGGTCAACATATCGAGAAATATATCGGCAAAGAAAAAGATTTCCATTTAGTATTCAGTTATCACGGAATACCTCAACGCCATGTTGAATACAGCAAACAAAGTTCCTTTGGAAGTGAACATGCTGATTCAATTGATTACAATTATCAATCAGCGTGTTTCCAGACATCCAAACTATTAGCCGAAAGGCTGAATTTAAGCAGAGAGCAATACACTACTTGTTTCCAAAGTCGATTGGGCAAAGAACCTTGGATTCAGCCCTATACTTCAGATACTATTACAAAGCTCGCACAAGATGGAGAAGAAAACATTATTGCTTGCTCGCCTTCATTTGTTGCTGATTGTTTAGAAACAACCATTGAAATTGGAGAACAATATCGTAACTTATTTCTTGCGCATGGAGGGAAAAGCTTCACATTGATAGACAGTTTAAACTCCAATGAAGATTGGGCCGAAGCCTTGGTTCAAATGATTAAAGAGTTGGCGTAAATATTATTTTACAAATCGTTTTTGTATCGTTTGTTATTTTAAATTTATCACCTATTCGCTTACCTACAATCCAGACGATATCATCCTCGCTACACAGCAGCCATTGCAGCTCTTTCTCCGATATTGACATTTTTTGGTCGGTAAAAAAATCGCTGAGTTTCTTCGTCCCTTTCATACCCAATGGAATAAAACTATCTCCCACTTTCCACTTTCTCAATGTTAACGGGAATACTAACTTATCAGCATCTAACTCTGCCACACAAGAATCAACTGTAAATGAGAAATTCAATCCAATAGGTTCCACATGTAAGCCTAATTTTATAGGTTCCGTTATTATTTGATTTTTGAATAATTTCATACTTCTTCCCTCATCTTCCTTTGGTAATTCTGAGATAATAAGGTGTGTTCTATCTTTTATTAAACGATGAGATTTTGAGGTGAAAACTTTTCCTGAAATGCTATCCAACGAGCGATAAACATCTGTACTTTGAGCTGCATTGAAGCCATAAGTAGCAAGTATTTCAAATAATACTGTCGATGAATAAGCGTTAGACTGCAATTTTGCTATATCTAATTTACCACACTGAAACAGCTCTGTCTTGATTCTATTAATCTCACTAAAATACAAATTGGCTGTCGCTTGTAAATTAGTGGCTGTTCTTACAACATTATTTCGGAAAGCACTATTCAAATTCTCAAATAAGGGAATAATTTGGTGTCTAATTACATTCCGCTGATACACTAATTCATCGTTACTGGAATCATGGCGATAAGGTAGTCTGTTTTCTTCGGCAAAGGCAAGGATATCTTTCCGCGATGCAAACAATAGCGGACGAACTAGATCGGTTTGCTTAGCTTGAATACCTGTCAATCCTTTGATACCGGTTCCTCTTGTCAAGTTAATGAGTATAGTCTCTATCAGATCATCTTTATGATGGGCAGTTAGTATATATTGACTATGTGTTTTCTCCTTCACTTCTTTGAACCAAGCATATCGCAATTCTCTTGCTGCCATTTCAATAGATATTCCTTCTTGTTGAGCAAAGGCTTTCGTATCAAAATGCTTAATTTTTAAGCTGATGTTATTTGTTATGCAATAGTTGCTTAAAAAAATTTCTTCTTCGTCAGATTCCTCTCCCCTCAAGTTAAAATTACAATGCACCACCGTAAATGCATAAGGCAGCTGTTGAAACAGATGTAACATAACCATGGAATCTACGCCACCGCTCACAGCCAACAAAAGTTTATCTGATTCTTCAAATAAACTTTCATCGGCAATATATTTGTTTAGTTCTCGGAGCATATTACTTTTCTAGCTCGGTTATTTTTTGCACAAGTTTTACAACTAATTCCGTTGCTTTAACCAAGGCTCTCACCGGAATGTATTCATAAGGTCCGTGAAAATTTAATCCTCCGGCAAAGATATTCGGACATGGCAACCCCATAAAAGACAATCGAGCACCATCAGTCCCCCCTCGTATAGGTCGAAGGATTGGTTTGATATCAATTTCTTTCATCGTTTCCTCTACCAAATCTACAATATATTTTACCGGCTCTACCATTTCGCGCATATTGAAATATTGATCTACCACCTCAACAGAAACCAATTGTTCACCATATTTTGCATTCATAAAATCGCACACCTGTTTAATCAAAGCTTTTTTATTTTCATAGAGTTCTTTATTATGGTCGCGAATGATGTAAGAAAGTTTTGTTTCCGTAACTTTTCCATCGAAGCTCATTAGGTGAAAAAAGCCATCATACCATGTGGTGTGTTCCGGACGTTGGTGTGTCGGCAGCATATCGTCGAATTGCTTGGCCAGTTGAATGGCATTAATCATTTTATCTTTAGCTGCTCCCGGGTGCACACTTCTCCCCTTCACGGTAACCACTGCTGCTGCTGCATTAAAGTTTTCATATTCTAATTCTCCAATCATCCCACCATCTAAGGTGTAGGCAAAATCTGCACCAAATTTTTCTACATTAAAATGATCGGCTCCTTTACCTACTTCTTCATCAGGCGTAAAACAGACACGTATCCTGCCATGTTCAATCTCCTGATGATTAAGCAGATATTCCATAGCTGTTATAATTTCTGCAATTCCGGCTTTATCATCAGCACCTAGTAATGTATTTCCATCGGTTGTAATAATTTCCTCACCCACATAATTCAGTATTTCCGGAAATTGGCTCGGCGATAAAACTAACTCATCATTAAGCTGAATATCTTCTCCTCCATACTTACGAATAATCGGATTTACATCTTTTCCGGAATAATCAGGACTAGTGTCCATATGAGCAATAAATCCGACCGTAGGACATATTGCGTTACAAGTAGCCGGAACAGTTGCCATAACATAACCATATTCATCTTTTTCTACTTCGCTGAACCCTATCGTTTGCAATTCTTCTACTAATTTATCGGCAAAAATTAGTTGACGATCCGTACTGGGGAAACTATTACTTTTAGGGTCT
Source organism: Mangrovibacterium sp. (assembly GCA_047975205.1). Taxonomy (GTDB): domain Bacteria; phylum Bacteroidota; class Bacteroidia; order Bacteroidales; family Prolixibacteraceae; genus JBKEDC01. The sequence continues at coordinate 59,158 of JBKEDC010000003.1, forward strand.
GATTCTGTATATTCTTTTACATAACGTAAAAAACGTGCTAACACTTGCTCTTTCATAATCTAACTGTTTTTTTATTCTCTAGCGAAAATACAATATTTAAGTCAAAAACAGCTAATCTATTAGCCGATATAATAATAGTATTTCTCTGTTATAAAAAAAATTCTACTCATATTCATTGATAATAGAAACAATTAAACCAAATTATCTCCATCCATTTTTAGTGAACGATGCCATTAGGAATAATTTCTGTGTATATTTATTGTCAATGAATACAATTAAAGCTAAGTGTATTCATTTATCCTTAATAATTGATACAACTAGACCTAGTTATAAACATATTTGCAACAGATTAAGGTTATCTCAGGTATCACATGATATTCAAACGAAAACTAAACAGTTAGAAATCAAATAGTTGAATATAATTTATACAAGATGGAATTTTTGAACAGTATTTATAGTTATATATCCCTCACTCATAAGTGCTCGCAATATTTCTGAAAGTAGCTTATCATCTATTTTCAAACTTTGCTTTATTTCAAAATAATCTTTGGGAGAATCTTTGAGTAAACTTATAATTTGTTGATATAACTGAGATTTTGAAAACTTATTTTCCTGCTTTTTTGGCTTATTTTCTCTACATACATCACAATGTCCGCAAGGTTGGGCATGCTGTTCACCAAAATATTCTAGCAATTGTATGCTTCTACATGTATGGTGTGTAAAAGTATAGTTTAAACAAGCCTCTATACGGTGTGAATACTCCTCTTTTCTATCCTGATAATTTTCTTTGGCTATCTTGAGCTTAGATTTCTCTAAACGCGGCAAAGTATAGGTTATGAAAGGTGTTTTCCTGCGCGGTATATAGTGTATAATATTCATCGACGACAGGTATGAAAGATACTGTGTAACTTGTTTTGGTGTCAAGTTTGCTTTGTTGGCTAGTCGTTCTTCATCGAAAGGTACATATACTGAAAACATTCCCCCATCATAACGTAATAGTTCCCGGATAAATTCTTCCAATTGTTTGTTCGGTGTATTAAAGCTATATAAACTGTCGCGCCCCACTTTAAATCGCAAGCTTGGCAGCAACATCGATGACAAAGCAAATTCTAATACTCCCTGTCGCTGCAATATTTTTAAACTGGCAAGCACCATTTGTTCCGAGAATTTAAAAATCTTACAGAAATCTCTTAAATCAAAATTACGTTTTGTTCCCTCTCCTGTTCCTATGGCTATCTGAAAATAGCTGCCCAACAAGTCGTACACTTGCTTCACAAACTCTAGTTTAGGGAACTCTTCATTAATCTTTCTTTTTAGGTATCCTTTATCCCTATCTGATGCAATGAGCAAAGCGTAAGCTCTTTTCCCATCTCGTCCGGCTCTTCCTGCTTCTTGGAAATAGGCCTCTAAAGAAGTAGGGGGTGAAATATGCATAACAAAGCGTACGTCTGATTTGTCAATACCCATACCAAAAGCATTGGTAGCAACAATAACTCTGGTTTTTCCACTCATCCAATTCTCCTGCCGTTTACTACGCACCAAAGAAGATAAACCGGCGTGATAATAGTCGGCTGAAATACCTGCTGCATTTAGATAGTCAGCAATAAGTTTTGTCTTGCTTCTACTTTGGGTGTAAACCACACCTGAACCATTAACTTTCTGAATAGATTGAAGTAGATAAGCTAACTTATCATTGACATTACGTACTACATAGGTTAAATTTTTTCGTTCAAAACTTTTTTGCAGGACATTCGGCTTATTAAATTGCAATTGTCGCTGTATATCTTGAACCACATTCGGAGTTGCCGTGGCCGTTAAAGCTAATACCGGCACATAAGGTAACAATTCGCGCAGTTGTTTGACCGCTAAATAGGATGGACGAAAATCATACCCCCATTGTGAAATACAGTGTGCCTCGTCAATAGTTACCAGATTCACATGCAATTGCAGCAATCGTTCTCTGAAATACATGCTCGATAAACGCTCCGGAGATAAATACAAAAATTTGTAATCCCCCCAAGCTGCTGCATTAAAAGCTTCTGCCACTTCCTTTCTACTCATTCCCGAATGTATAGCCAATGCTTTTATACCTCTCTGCTGTAAATTTTCAACCTGATCTTTCATTAAGGAAATCAAGGGGGTAACTACAATACAAATGCCCGGAATAGACAAACTATATACTTGAAAAGTAATTGATTTGCCTCCTCCGGTCGGCATTAGTCCAAGCGTATCATTTCCGGATGCCACCGATTCTATGATTTCTTTTTGTAAGCCCCTAAAATTGGGATATCCCCAATATTTCCGTAGTATTTCCGTATATTTATCCACCAATCATTTGTTTTGATAGCCAAAAGTAATCTTAAAATTCTAAAGATTCTTTCTATACATTCAGATAATGTTGTTCAGAGAGCTTTGAAAGCATACCTCATTTAAGCAACAAGCACCAATTTATTGTCAAATGAAATATTAGTGTACATTTGCATTGATTTTTTAGTATAAATTTAATCATTGGACAAATTATGAAAAAGTATTTTGCAGAATTTATCGGAACTTTTTGGCTGGTTTTAGGAGGTTGTGGAACAGCTGTTCTTGCCAGTTATAATGTAGGATTTTTAGGTGTGGCATTAGCATTTGGTCTCACCGTATTTACTATGGCTTATGCAATCGGACATATTTCAGGCTGCCACCTTAATCCGGCGGTATCAATAGGACTTTGGGCCGGCGGTAGATTCGAAGCCAAAGAACTAATCCCTTATATTGTATCGCAATTACTTGGAGCAATCGCTGCTGCCGGAGTCCTTTATCTTATTGCCAGCGGTAAGTCTGATTTTTCATCAGTAGGCGACTTTGCTGCCAACGGTTATGGGGCACACTCACCTAATGGTTATGGCATGATGGCTGCTTTGATAACAGAAACTGTGCTCACCTTCATTTTCTTAATTGTAATTCTTGGGGTAACTCATTCCAAAGCTCCTAAAGGTTTTGCCGGTGCAGCTATTGGTTTAACACTTACGTTGATTCATTTGATATCAATTCCTGTAACCAACACATCGGTTAACCCTGCACGTAGCACTAGCCAAGCACTCTTTGCTGATGGAGGTTGGGCATTAGGTCAACTTTGGTTATTCTGGGTAGCTCCGATTGTTGGTGCTATTCTTGCCGGATTAGTTTATAAATGGCTTTGTCCTGAAAAAGAAGCCGAAGCATAGAGATATAACACTGAAAATTATAAATGGAGACCACTTATTCAAAGTGGTCTCTTTTGTTTTTATATAGCCCATCTCGTTTTTCTTTTGATCTTAGATGTTATTGAGATTATTCAAGATGATTCTTCATTTGGCAAAGAAACAAAACTAAAGACCAATAATTGTTTACAATTAGCGGTCAATGAGCTTGATTATGTGCATCTGAGTTAGTCGAGAATAATAGGACGAATAACTGGAAAAATCTTGGTATTAGAAGTATTTATATCTATTATTGAAGGACAAAATAAATTACAACTTGCCGGCTATAAACTACGTGAAACAAGAATAGTTATCAAAAACACATCTGGCCACTGTCAAAAGAAACATTTTTTATCGTACTTTCGGGAAAACTTTATAACATATGATTATTATTGGTATTGCGGGAGGAACCGGTTCAGGAAAAACGACTGTAGTAAAAAAAATTGTGGAAAGCTTTTCTGAGAGAGAAGTGACAGTGCTTTCCCAAGATTCTTATTACAAAGACAGCGGACATTTATCGATGGAGGAACGTAAATTACTTAATTTCGACCATCCGGATGCTATAGAATTTTTGCTTCTTCGCGAACATATTGAACAACTAAAATCCGGTTTATCTATTGAAGAACCTAATTATTCTTATATTACTTGCACACGTTCAGATGATACTACAACAGTCTATCCTCGTCCTGTTATTATTGTAGAGGGTATTATGATGCTTTATAGTAAGGCTATTCGCAACTTATTAGATATTAAGGTTTTTGTAGACTGTGAATCTGATTTACGTTTATCGCGTGTTATTCGCCGTGATGTTATAGAGAGAGGTAGAAATACAGAAGAAAGTCTACAAAAATATGAGGCTACGGTTCGCCCTAGTCATATTCAATTCATAGAACCCACAAAGCAGTTTGCCGACATTATCGTTCCGGAAGGAGGAAATAATGCTGTTGCCATCGATATTTTAACTAATTTTATTCGTCAAATACTATAAAATCATGCTGTATCAAATAAATCCGGAAGACTTACTGTATCTAGATATTGAAACCGTCGCACAATACCCTACTTATGATGATGCACCGGAAAACCTACAAAAATTTTGGGATAGAAAGGCTGTAAGACACATCACCGATGAACTTAATTCTAAAGATGTGTATAATTGTGCCGGTATATATGCTGAATTCGGAAGAATAATTTGTATATCAGTAGGACGAGTTGTACAACAAAAAGGGGAATATATTTACAAAGTAAAATCATATTGCGATAATGATGAACGAAAATTATTGCAAGCATTTAACAATGATATAGAAATGTTTTATCACCGAGGAATACGAACCATATGTGCCCATAATGGTAATGAGTTTGATATTCCATTCATTGCCCGCCGAACGCTGATAGCAGGTTTAAAATTACCCACTATGCTCAACATTGCCGGGTTAAAACCATGGGAACTCAAAGATAGACTTATCGACACCATGCAATTGTGGAAGTTTGGTGACTTTAAAAACTTTACTTCATTGGCTCTATTATGCGAGATATTCAACATTCCAACGCCAAAAGACGATATTGACGGTAGTGAAGTTTATCGAGTGTACTATGAAGAAAACCAACTAGATCGTATTGTTACTTATTGCGAGAAAGATACGTTGGCCGTAGCTAACTTACTTTTACGATATCAAGGAAAGCCTATTATCTCGCCTGAGCAATTGCAATCTATTTAATTGAAATTAGAACCTCATGGCTCTATCCATATCGCGTTTAGCGTCCTTTTGCTTTAGCGACTCGCGTTTATCGTGCAGCTTCTTTCCCTTAGCCAAACCAATTTCCAACTTAGCTAACCCTCTGTTATTAATAAACATGCGCAATGGAATAATGGTTAATCCGCTTTCTTTAAGTTTTTGTTGCAACTTTGTCATTTCCTTCTTGTGAAGTAACAACTTGCGGTCTCTTCGTGCCACATGATTATTGATATTTCCGAAATCATATTCCGAAATATTCATATTGATCACGTATAACTCATCATCTTTGGCAAACCGGCAATAAGATTCAACAATACTTGCCTTGCTACTTCGTATCGACTTAATTTCGGTACCTACTAATTGGATACCTGCCACGTATTTATCTAGAATTTCATATTCAAAATAAGCACGTTTATTTCTAATATTTATATCGTTATTCTTAAACGCCATAAGGGAAAACTTCTTTTAAAACAGCCCAAGTAAGGGTGTAGGTTAATCCTGACACAAATATAATTAACACTAAGGCTAACAGAACATATCTTGATAGATTTTCTTTAGGTAAATTGAAGCATGAATCTACACCTTGATAAAATAAATAGAAACCATACAAGCCCAACATATTTAATGGATATAAACCGGGAAATAAATTAACGAAAAAAGATATAATAATAGCCGGGAGCAAAGAAAAAATTAAAACATTGCTCACCACTCCTTTTGTCAATTGAGCTTTGTAACTCAATGCCAGTTTATTAATCAAAAATCCAGATACAAACCAAAGCAGTAGATAAGAAAAAATCACGCGAAGAGATAAGCCTAGAGCGAAATACCACAAAAAGGCTTTACTCCATATGAGTTCACCCAAAAAGGCAGTTAATCCTGATAAGAAAACAGCGAATATAAACAGCTTAACATTTGTTGATGAATCCACATCTCCTTCTTTGCTATCTTGCCAAAATTGCTTAGGCGCAAATATCAATTGTTTAACTACCTGTATAATTTCACTTACGATTGACTCAAATTTCATAAGATTGTTCTTTTATACCGCAAAAATACGTTTTTTTGTAAACTATGAGCGAAACAATTGATTTAACAAACGCAAAATATAGCCTTTTAACGATACTTGGAGCCACAGCATCTGGAAAAACGGGGGTAGCAACTCACACAGCCTTGGCTTTAGGTGCCGAAATCATATCCGGTGATTCCAGGCAAGTTTATCGAGGTATGGATTTAGGAACAGGAAAAGATATTGGTGAATATATAATTGATGGAGTAGCCATACCCTATCATCTCATTGATATTGAGGATGCCGGAAAAGAATATAATGTATATCGGTTTCAAACTGATTTCAACGAAGCCTACTCTAACATTATCAATCGAGAAAAGTTCCCCATTCTTTGCGGAGGAAGTGGTATGTATTTGGAGTCAGTATTGAATAATTACAATCTCATTCAAGTACCTAAAAATATTAATCTACGAGAAAACTTCAAGACAAAGAGTTTATCAGAATTGACTGAAATATTGCATTCTTGCAAGAAAGTACATAACAATTCTGATTTAGAGACAAAGCGTCGAGCTATTCGAGCTATTGAAATTGAAGAGTATATGCGCCAAAATCCGAATCTTGACGAGAATCCTCAACAAATAAAAAGTCTGGTTGTAGGTATATTATTCGATAGAGATACACGAAGAAATCGAATCTCTATTCGATTAAAACAACGCCTAGATGAAGGCATGATTGACGAAGTTCGTCAATTATTGGATAGTGGGATTAAGCCTGAACAGCTCATTTATTATGGATTAGAATACAAATACCTTACCCAACATGTTATTGGGGAACTTTCTTTCGATGAAATGTATAGTCAATTAGAAATTGCTATTCATCAGTTTGCCAAACGCCAGATGACTTGGTTTCGTCGTATGGAAAAACACGGCACACATATCCATTGGTTAGATGGAGAAATGCCGATGATAGAAAAGATTGCTCAAATTAAACAATGGTTGATGGGATAGACTACAAGCACTCGTTTAATGCATCAATTGCATTTTGCAAACGCTGTTCACCCATACCGCTGATTTCTATATAGTAACAATTTCGTCTGTCCAACTCATCTTTATATGCTGCATAAAGAGACATGCGTCTATCTCCTCCGTTTTCCCTCAGGGGATCTGATTCCCATGGTAAATCAGGCTGACAAAGCAAATACAAATCGACGGGTTTACCTTCGAGCTCTATTTCTAACCATTCCGGTTCTTTATGATACACCTCTTGAAACCAAATCTTAGTTATAATTAGCCAAGTATCTAAGAAAGAGTAGAGATGTTGTTTATCAGCTGAAGCTTCTTGATGTTGTTTCAGCTGTCCCAAAGCAATTTGTTCCACATCTTCATATGTATAGCTCGTTGTTCCTCTTTCATTCAAATATGTTCGAGCATACTCAGGATACGCCTTGCACTTATAATAACTAGCCAACTGCTTAGACAGTGTGCTCTTCCCTGTTGACTCAGGACCCGTTAACACAATTATTTTCGCCACCTTAATTTTCTTTTATTTCTTTCATCCATTTGAAATAACCAACAATTGCCATGACGGTATATACCACAAAAAGCAATACCGTAGGAAATAAACCTTTAATTGCATAAAGATAGGCTGAAAAGGCATCGATGAAAACCCAGAATAGCCATTGTTCGACATATTTGCGAGCTAACATCCAAGTTGCAACTACACTCAGTGCCGTAGTGACCGAATCGGCTACCGGAACAGGCGAGTCAGTGTAATTACGAAGTACAAAATGAATGAATAAGAATAACACCACTGATGCCAAGACAATCCAAATCCAATATTTCTTGGGCGTTTTACTTGCTTTTAATTCTTCTTCTCGATTAACGGCATTCCCTTTTAACCAGAAATACCAACCATAAATACTTACTGCCACATAATACACTTGGAGTCCCATATCTGCGTAAAACTTCGAAGTAAAATACACATAGACATATAATATTGAACTGAGCAAACCAACACCCCAAGTCCATATATTTTGCTTTATCGACAAGAAGATATACACCACGCCTAACAAAGCCCCCAAGACTTCCACACCATGCTGAAGCAACCAATCTATTATCATTGTTATTGTATTTCTCGTTTTACAAATTCGATTTTTACACAAAATAAGAGACAGATTAAACGATAACCTGCCTCTTATATCTCTTCATATATTATTATATAAAAACGATGACTATTTTTCGTCTTTTAATATACTTTCATAGGTTTCATCATCTTTCAATACGCTTATAGCCTTTTGTATCTCTTTATCATCAGAGTTCATTACCTGATAAAAATCACCGGTATCATACAGATTTCTGGCAATAATAGCTTTGGCAAGTTGCTTAATTTGTGGGATAGCATAAGCAATACTTTCCGGGGTAGTTTCAATGCTATCTGTTTTAGCCTGTTTTATAATCTGATTTACAAACTTATCATCCATAGTAAAACCGGCATTAAAACTGTCGAAATCCGGGTATTTCTTTTCCAAAGTCTTTCTGTTTTTATCCTGATAAGTCATGATTTGCTCGTAAATCATATTTTTACGGAGTAATGTATTATAGAGCACATAATTCTCGTTAGTATCCAGTGGCATAAAAATATCAGGCATAATACCTCCGCCACCATAGACTTTACGATGAGAATCTAAAGTTTCGTATTGCTGGCTTTCATCAAATTGAATACTATCTTTATTGAATAGCTCACCATGTTCCAAACGATTGAAGTAATCCATTTCATAAGCTTCACTTCCTTTACTGTAAGGTTTTTGAATGCACCTGCCACTAGGTGTATAATAATGAGCTATGGTAAGACGAACAATTGAACCATCAGTTAAAGGGAATGGCTGTTGCACCAGGCCTTTACCAAATGAACGGCGACCGATAACCACTCCTCTATCCCAATCTTGAATAGCTCCGGTTACAATTTCAGCTGCCGATGCTGATCCCTCATCAATGAGTACTACCAACTTACAATTCTCCAACTGATTGGATCGTCGAGTATCATATTCTCTTCGGGTACTGTGCACTCCTTTTGTGTAAACCACTAATTTATCGGCTTGCAGAAACTGATCGGCAAGTTCAATTGCCATAGCTAGAAATCCGCCACCATTTCCACGCAAGTCGAGGACTAAGCTGTTAAACTTCGGATGAGTTTTCAATTGCTTTATGGCATCATTAATTTCATCGGCGGTGGTTTTTGCAAAGCGGTTCAATTTGATATAGCCGATTTCATCATCTAGCATATAGCTGGCATCCATGCTGTAAATAGGTATCTTATCGCGAATGATTGTAAAGCCCATAGGTTTTGTTTGCTTACCGCGTAAGATTTGCAAGTGGACTTTAGTACCTTTATTCCCACGAAGTTTTTTCATAACCTCGCTGTTTTGTATGCCGACACCTGCCACATTCTCATCATCGATCTTCGTAATGCGGTCGCCTGCCATGAGCCCCACCTTTTCCGATGGACCTCCCGGAATGGTTTGCACCACCATCAGGGTATCACGCAAAATATTGAAAGAAATTCCTATCCCGTCGAAGCTTCCCTCTAAGGGCTCATTCATCTTCTCCACCTCATCGGCTGAAATATACATGGAATGCGGATCGAGTTCCGACAACATATGCACAATAGCATCTTCAGTTAACTGTTCTATGTTTGTAGTATCTACGTAATAACTTTCGATAAGGCGCAACATGCGGCCAAACTTCACGGCATTACCTTGCACATCTTGAAGTGTTTCTTGCGCATGAAGCGGCATCGCCGCAAAGGCAAAAACTGCAAGGATTACAAAGGATAGCAATCTTTTTTTTAACATCATTCTGTTTATGTTTTCTTTTTGTCGATAAAGGTACTATTATTCTATGATTTCAGGCTATTTTTCACCCAAACAACTGCATGATTTCTTTCTGGCTTATAGATTTGAAAGGATTATTACTGTTGACAAACTTATCGGCAAGATCTGATTTCCGTTCTTGCATACCAATAATCTTTTCTTCAATGCTGCCCTCTGTTATGAAGCGATATACCATGACTTTCTTTTCCTGCCCGATGCGATGGGCTCGACTTATGGCTTGCATTTCAGCTGCCGGATTCCACCACGGATCGAGAATAAATACATAATCGGCTTGAGTGAGATTTAAGCCTACTCCTCCGGCTTTCAAAGATATTAAGAACACTCTATTAGCCTCATTTTCTTGGAATGAATGTATAACCTCCTCTCGGTTAACCGTGCTTCCCGTGAGCATGGCATAAGGCAATTCTTCTTCCTCTAAGAACTCTTTTATTAAGTCGAGATGTTTTACGAAAGAAGAAAAAATAAGCACCTTATGCTTCTCTTTTATCAGCTCACTAAGTGTTTCGGTAATAGCTTTAAACTTTCCTGATTCTACGTCAGATTCTATGCCTATCATATCCGGATGATTTGCCAACTGACGCAAACGACTCAAGCCCTGAAGTATCTTCATCGCATTTTTAGGCACACCATCTTCTGCTATCTTCCGAATTAAATCGTTGCGAATTGCCGATTTTTCTCGCTCATATATATTGTATTGCCCTTTGGTCATGGCACAATAGCGAATTTGTTCGGTTATTGCCGGCAAATCTTTGGCAACTTCCGATTTTGTTCTGCGCAAGATAAACGGACGGATTAGAAGTTGCAATTTTTCTTGTTTATCCTCATTGCTTTTCTTTTCTATGGGCGTGATAAACTCTCGTTTGAAATAGGTGTAATTGCCCAACAGACCCGGATTAATAAAATTCATTTGTGCCCACAAATCCGACAAGGAATTTTCAATAGGCGTTCCGGTGAGCACTAATTTATGCGATGCTTGGAGTTTCAACGCCGATTGATAAGCCTTCGATTCCGGATTCTTTATGTATTGACTTTCATCGAGAATGAGATAAAAAAACGGAAAGCTTTCCATTTGTGCTATATCATTACGCACCGTGCCATAAGTAGTTAAAATAACATCATATAAGTTAGAAAGGCTTTGAAAGCTATTGTTTCGCTTGCGCTGTGCTCCATAATGGGTATATACTTTCAGCTCGGGAGCAAACTTTTGGATTTCATGTTTCCAATTATGAATAAGCGATGTAGGCATGACAATCAAACTTGCCGATTGTGTCTGTTTGTGCGAAGCATTAACTGCATCAAGCTGATCAAACAAGTTGGCTTCCTTTTTGAGAAGCGGCAAAGGTTCTACCGAAACACACTGTTGTTTTCTTCGCTTCAGCTTAAGAAGTAATGCAATGGTTTGCAATGTTTTACCTAAGCCCATATCATCGGCAAGGCAGGCTCCAAATTGTTTTTCATACAGATGATACAACCATGAAAAGCCCGTTTGCTGATATGCCCGTAGCGTTGCTTGCAATCCTTTCGGAGCAACTATTTTTTCATCATTATTATCTAAAGCCTGCAATCTGGCAATCAAGTGTTTATCAATACCTATTTGTGATTGCTTAAGCAGCGAATAATGGTGTTTTCTTACCAACAAATGTCCGTCATGCTCTTCACCTACTGCCAATAAATCGGCATAAGTAGTGAACCATTCTGCCGGCAAAACAGCAATTTCGCCATTAGGCAACTCAAACTGCCGAATCCCCTTGCGAATGTGGTCTTTCAACTTCAAAAACGGAATTTCATAACTTCCGAAACGCACTTTGGCATACACATCAAACCAATCATCTTTATCGGCAAACTCAAATTCCAGTTCACCTTTTAAACGAGAGAAATTTTTCATGCCTTTCGATTGCCGATAATGCATCCTTTCGGCAGAAAACAAATGCTCATGCTTATCCACCCAGTCCAGCAAGGCTATATTGGCATCGTCGGGGCTCAACAAATTACTTCCGGAAAGAAAATAAGAACCATGATTTTCAATAAGCCCCCATGCTTTATATTGTTGTAAACATTGCTTTTCCCAAGCTAAATCGCGCACTGTTCGAGTAAACACATAATCATTATTTTCGGTGTGCAACGTTACATCTATGTTTGCGTTTCGATTAGGTAAAAAGGTTCTGTTGCCATATTCAAAACGAGGGATAAACACTAAGTTACCGTGCAAATCTTCTTCCAACTGCAAGGTTGCCGAAGGCTCCACTTTATTATTATAAAGCTTAAAACCGCTCACTTTCACCCGATGTTCGGCAATATTATGCTTAATAAAGGTTTCAAAATATTTAGCTTCGCTGCTCGATGGAATAAGTATTTCTTTTTTAGATAAGAAAGGCAGTATTTTTGTTGATTCCAGCTTTTCTAACACATGCAATTCTCCTTTATAAATGAAAGATGCCGGTTTCATGGTCAGAAATTGCGGTTTTCGGTAGAGCAAAGGAAAATATAGACCGTTGGCACGTAATTGCAGGCGATAATGAATACCGTCATCAGCACGATTAAACACCATACGGCAATCCATAAAACCATGATGTACCCGAATTAAATCTTCTTCATACAGGTTAGAATATTTATCGTCTTTGCTGAACAACCTCGTGTTTCCGCGCATCAGAATACGGATTATGGCAAAAAGCTGTTCATCGATATAGGGACTAATATGCTCTTTAAAAAAAACCGGCTCGATGTGATTAATGAAATTAGTGACCTCCATGCGTTTCGAAAAGCGTTTGGTGAGCTCTTCATCGCTAATTTTTTCGGTTAGGTTCACCAATTCTTTTTCTTCGGCAGTGAGCAAAAGTTGCGGCACATCTCGCCTACGCACCAACTTGCGCACCGTGTAATAATTTCCGTCGGGTGCTATCAGGAAAGCTTGAAACAAACGTCCTATCTTCCGGTGATTCACCAAACCTATAATTAATTCTTGAGTCATATGTAATACGTAAGCCTATCGATAAATTTAAGACACCATTTTACCCTATTCAAACTTCAAATATACAAGTATTCACGATGAATACGATTAATTTTAGGGGGAAAATGAATATTTATAAGATTGACTTTAGACGAGAATAAAATTTTAAGTCTTGTTGCTACCCGATAAAAACTTTAAATAACAGCCGGACTCGTTTTTCTCGGTGAGAATAAGCTGAATGAAAGGATTTGTTGCTCATTTCTTGCTCACACATGAGATGCCAAAGCATAAACTACATCCATTCGTTATGGAGCATAGCAGCAAAATACAGTAGTTATGCCTTTTCTCATTGAGTTATGCTTCAAAAATCGATAGTGCTACCTATCTGTAAGGTGAAAAAGACAGAAAAAACAGCATGCAAATACCACAGTACACTATTATTCAATAATTTACATAATGTCATTTACTCCAAACAAAAACATTCAATTTATTTTATTTAATAGCTGATATATTTAGTCGGGAATACTAAAGAGCAATAACGGTTGAACAATTGAGCGTATAACTACACAACAGATGAGCTTAAAGCGATAAATCGCACACCTCATAAGCTATTTTACATGCCAAATACATCATTAATTCAATATTTAACAACAATTAACATTTCTATTATAAGCACATATACCTTCTGATTATCAATTAATTATATTACATTTAGATAATAACTATAATTTTTACAAATCAACACTATTTAACACTAGTAATTACGTTCAATATATGTTTGCTTTGTTAAACAGCAAAAACGATTTAAACATGCCGGTTAACAAAATGATTATTTAAAAACTCAAAAGATTATTTTTATGAAAAGATTTACTTTACTTACATTGGCAACAGCAGCCCTATTGGCTTCATGTTCACAAGAAACCGATCCTGTTGTTGACTCAACACAAGAAGTGGGCACACTAGGCGTTAAAGTAGCCGGATTCGGCATTGAAATTGAAGAGAAAGCATTTTCTACCAAAGCAATTGGCAACGGTACCGAATGGAGTGATTGGGTTGCAGGACAGTTCGCTATGTACACCGCTTATATGTATGATGAAAACTCACAAACTTTGGCAACTACCCCTAACGAAGAGTCTACTTCGCAGGTATTAACAGGTTGGGGTGAAGGAGCTGAATTAACATGGAATTTATATGCCGGAACTTATGATGTGGCTGTTTCAAACTATGCAAACATTGAGAATCAAACAGCAGCAACAACAGCCCTTCCAACAAAAGAGCTAGCCGGTGTGCAATATCATTCTACCATTGTGCAAGCAACAGTTTCGCCTCGCGTGTACAACGAAATTGCAATTAATCAATGGGAAATGAATAATGTGGTTATCTCTGTTAAAGCAAAAGGACAAGATGATGCTGATTATTTTGCTGATCTTGAAAGTTATTCTATTACTGTGAGTAACGGAACTGATACAACCGACGATTTACTGCTTGCAGGAAACGGCGTTGATGATGATATTCTGACTACCGATCTTGAGCAAGGTTTCTTTGATAAAGATGCAGCTGCATATAAACTTACTTTGAAATACAAAGAAAGTGGTACAGGAAATGAAGAACAAACATTAACTGCCGACGTTCCTGTACTTGCCAATAAAGGAGAAGAAGCTGTTATTAGCTTTAAAGCCTACAAACAAGGTATTGAAGCTACAATCACGGCTCCTGATGGTACTACAACTATTGTTGGCGATATTGACTTCGCAGGTGAATAACCAATGACATAAGCACTATTCATAATATACTTTAAAACCAACCCAAAGGTTGGTTTTTTATTTTTATAAAGAAAAACATTCATTTGTCATTATTCATAATAAAGTAGTTTTCGCTCGTTCAAGAACAACATTAACAACACTTATACAACAAAACACAATTCAACAAAAAACCAACTGAATTTTCAAACATTAGATATAAAAAACAAACAAATAAAATCACATTGAATATTGAATAACAACAAAATACGGTTACTACATCTCATATATTTTTATTTATTTCAGTTAAGTATTGAATCGCATAAAAACTTATACTATATTTGCATAAACTTATAAAATGAACAATTAAATCTAAACTGAAGAATTAGAATCACACACATACACACCGTTTGAGGAGTTCTGAAAATCACACTTTTAAGGAACTCCTCTCTTTAATTTCTTTTTATCAATCATGAATCACACGGATTAAATCTGAATAATTATATAAACAACCATTTATTAGGCTCTGCACAAGGAATCTAGGCTTCACATTCTTATGAAAGTTTTATTACACATAGCTATGTTTTGCACGCTTAGTCTCGTGGGATGCACCATCGATACGCTACCCGAGCAAGGATATGTGCAGGTGTTTGTAGATTTCAAAGATGTCGATAGCCGACATGCCCTAAACCGAAAAGGGGTGGACGAATCATATCTTGATGATATAGACGTTACTACATTCAGTACCTATTTTTTTCACAGTCGCACTCATAATCGTACCGCAATGCCCGACGGATACCACAATCCTACTCCGCTAAACGATTGGGGCATGCAAGACAGCATATCATTGTTTGAAGGCGCTTACGATGTTATCGTTGCCAACGTTAACCCTTATACTTATGATGCACAAACTGATGAATATTTACCCACGTTAAATCCGAATCGAGGGGTCATTTTCGTTTCAGAAACACAAAATGCCGGCATAGCACCCAATCAGCTGTGTTCTTTAGAATTTACGGTAATATCTTCTGCTTGGAATCTGCAAACATGCTTAGTAGATTTATATGCACGCGATACAATTTGCGTGAATGAATTTAACGCTTTGCACGACTATAAAATATATGTGGGTGATTTGCTTATGGTTGACAGTAACAGAGGAAACGACCAGCTTCCCTACTCGCCCAAACGACTTTCAGTAAAAGGTGTGCAGGGTTATCTGCGTCCGTTGCTCAGTGGCGAATCTTATGATGTGCGCATGGAATATTCCAGGGACGGGATTAACCAAAAAGTAAGCATGATACAGTCGGCAATTACCGATGACTTTGTGGCAGGCGAAGAGCTCAGCCTTGTGTTAGAAAATGTGGGCGATAGTTTCACCATAGGAATTGAATCTCCTGATGGCGAAACCGAAATTATTGGCGAAATCGATTTTAAGGGGTAAGATTATCGCCTTACCAAAAAGACAACAATAATATCATTTACTCATAAATGGCATTATTGCCAAAGTTTCGTAATTTTGCAACACTGTTAACATTAAAGCTTTCACTCATGATCAATCATGTTGTCCTTTTTAAGTTGAAAGAATGTGCTGCTCATGAACTGCAAGAGCAAGCCGAAACTTTTAAACGCATGCTTTTGGCACTTCCGCCGCACATAGCCGAAATCAAACATATGGAAGTAGGCTTGAATCATCATTTTGACGGCGAAACTTTTCATCTTTGCCTTATCAGTCATTTTGAGAGTTTAGACGACTTAAAAGTCTATGCTACTCACCCCGAGCACTTGAAAGTGACGGATTATGTGAAAGACAAAATAGCTAAAAGAGCTGCCGTTGATTTTGAATTTTAAGCTTAGAACACTAAATATTATGAATTTATATCCACTAAAATTTAAGCCTCAATTATATGCTAAAATATGGGGCGGAAAAAAATTACACGAGTTATTACACAAAGAGAATGTAGAAAATGCCGGCGAATCGTGGGAAATTTCAGGCGTAGAAGGACATTGCTCAGTGGTGAGCAACGGTTATTTGGCTGAAAACACCTTAGAGGAGCTCATTGAAATATATATGGGTGAATTGGTGGGCGACCAAGTTTATGAAAAATTCGGTTTATCCTTTCCGCTACTCATTAAATTCATCGATGCCAATGATGATCTTTCCATTCAGGTTCACCCTAATGATGAAATGGCAGCCGAAAAACATAACTCTTACGGTAAAACAGAGATGTGGTATATCATGCAAGCCGACAAAAAAGGAAAACTTAATTGTGGCTTTAATACTCCCATGAATCGACAGTTATTGGAAGAAAAGATTGCTAATGGTTCACTCAGCGAAGCTTTAAATTTCATTCCCGTTCAACAAGGAGATTGCTTTTTTATCCCTGCCGGAACAGTGCATGCCATCGGTAAAGGATTACTGGTAGCCGAAATTCAGCAAACATCTGATATCACCTATCGTTTGTTCGATTATAACCGTAAAGACAAAGAGGGCAACCTGCGCGATTTGCATGTTAAAGATGCCGCCGAAGCTATCGATTTCAATAGTGAAAATCCTAAAAATGTGGGAGGAAACAAAGAACTTGAAAGCAACAAAAGCTCAGAGTTAGTGAAATGTCCTTATTTCACTACAAATGTTTTACATCTTACTCAAGGTATCCAAAAAGATATATATGGACTTGATTCATTTGTCATTTATTTATGTGTGGACGGTGAAGCTGTTGTGATGCATGAAAACAATAAAGAACTGCTTAAAACCGGCGAATGCATATTAATTCCGGCATCGTGTCATCAATTTTCATTAATTCCGGAAACAAAAAACTGTAAATTATTAGAAGTACATCTGTAGTGGGAAACTGTTAATGTAGGGACTTGCTCTTGTGGTCGTTCTGTCTTTCATTACCAGTCATTTACAATTGCCCTTTCCTTTGAACCACAAACATATCCGCAATTTTTTTTCGGATATGCTGCTGTATTGATGATGTTGATGTAATTTTGCACAAAAATAGAAATTAGAAACATTCACGAATACGTCTTATTATCATGTTATCTAAATTTTCGGTACGCAACTTTAAAGGGTTTAAAGATGACATTACTTTCGACCTTCAAGATACGCACAAATACAATTTCAATAGCGAATGTATTAGAAATGGCTTGGTGAATCAGGCCTTAATTTATGGATACAACGGCAGTGGAAAATCAAATTTAGGTTTAGCAATTTTCGATATCATTGTCCACCTACCTTACCGATAAAAACCGAGATTCTAAACTGTATGTATCCTATCAGCATGCACAAAATACAGACGAATACACTTTCTTTAACTACGAATTTAAGTTTGGGAATCATTATGTAGGATTACAAAGCACTTATCTTTGAGGAGCTTTCCATTGATGGGCAGGTATGCATATCGTTCAACCGTCCTAAAGAAGAAGCCTTTGTAAAATTGACAGGAGCCGAAGGTTTAAAGACCAATCTAAGCAATCCTCGCCTCTCGTTTTTGAAATACATTCTGAACAATACCGAATTGGCAGACAATGAAGTGAACCGTTGTTTCAAGCAGTTTTTTGAGTTCATCAATCATATGCTATTTTTCCGTTCATTGCACCAAAATGAATATCTAGGGCTAGAAATTGGCAGTCGGAATATTTATTCCGATATTTTGGAGCAAGGACATCTGCAAGACTTTCAGGATTTTCTGCACGAAGCAGGCATTGATTATAAGCTTTGCGTAGTGAAAGAATCGGTAGAAGAAACAATTGCTGTAGATTTTGGTGGTAAGAAAATAGCTTTCCATCTGCTGGCTTCAAGCGGTACAAAATTGCTCAGCTTATTTTATTACTGGCTTCAACGATTGCAAGCTGCTCAGGTTTCGTTTCTGTTTCTCGATGAGTTTGATGCCTTCTATCATCATGAGCTTTCGGCATTCATTATGAACAAGCTCAAAGAGATAGGTATTCAGTCGGTAATTACTACCCACAATACCAGCATTATGAGCAACGATTTATTGCGCCCCGATTGTTATTTCTTTTTGAAAGACGGACAGATTCGTTCGCTTGCTGAGCGCACGAATAAGGAGTTGAGAGAAGCACATAATATTGAAAAAATGTATAAGGCAGGAACTTTCGATGAGTAAAATTTTGTTTGTTTTTGAAGGCGCTCGCACAGAATCCTGTATATTTCGAAGCTTGAAAAAAGTTTTTTTTGAAGATTCAGCTGTAATTAAATGCGCTTTTTGTAATAACATCTACAATTTATACAAACAAGTAAACAAAGATAAAGATCTTGATACTTTTCAATTGCTAAAAGAAAGGGAACAGAATAAAAATGAACTAAGCAAATACAAACGAAACGATTTTGGCGAAATCTATTTATTTTTCGATTATGATGGGCATGATACACCTATGCATCTTGATGAATAACTCTAATGAAAGTAATTTTGTAATCAAAAAATTAGAGTTATGCGAAGTACATTTAAAATTTTGTTCTATATCAAAAAGAACAACCTCAAACCCAATGGGAAAGTTCCTGTTATGGGGCGAATCGCAATCAATGGTAAATTGGCTCAATTTAGCTGTAAGCTAAATGTAAAGCCTGCACTGTGGGACACAAAAGCTAATCGAGCAAAAGGTAAAAGTTTAGAAGCTCAGAAGATTAATCAGAAGTTGGATAATATCCGCTCTCAGATTACTAAACACTATCAACATATATCGGATAGGGATGCTTTTGTGTCTGCTCAGAAAGTTAAGAATGCTTATTTGGATTTTGGTGATGAGCATCAGTCTTTCTTTGCTGTCTATGATGAATTTCTTGAAGAATATAGTAAGCGTGTTGGTAGAGATAGGTCTATTAAGACTTACCAAAGAATTGCGCTTACTAGAAAACGTATCACTTGGTTTATGAAAGCTAAACTAAAGCTATCTGACATTTCAATTAGCGAAGTAGATGCAAAGTTTGCTCAGGATTTCTATTATTATTTGTGTGATGATAGAGGTTTTATAAGCGGAACATCTGCTAAGGAAGTCAAAACCTTAAAGCAAATAATGTTCTATGCCAAACGTAAGGGGTATATTCAAACTGAAAACCTGCGAGAGCTTAAAGTAAAGTCCGAATTTAGAGAAAGAGGGTTCTTGACAGAGGATGAACTAGAGTTGATGATGAATGCTAAGTTAAAGACGGCAAGACAAAGGCAGATAAGAGATACTTTTATATTCTGTGCTTTCACGGGTTTGGCTTACTCTGATGTAAAGAACCTTTCTTTCAATGAAATTCAGAAATCATTTGACGGTGAACTTTGGTTGATAGGAAACAGAAAGAAAACAGGTTCTAAATATAGTGTGAAATTATTACCTGTTGCAAAACAGTTGATAGAGGAATACTCTAAAGTATCAAAATCAGAGTTTATATTTCCTGTGCCAAGTACAACTTGTCAGATGAACCAAACTTTGAGAAGTATTGCAGAACAATGTGGAATAACTAAGCGGATTTCCTCACATTTAGCAAGTCACAATCAAACTTTTTACTCGCTAAAACAAAACAATTTACACTCTAGCAATTCTCAACAGCTAACGATTTAGAAACAAGCGAAACGCTTTGATTTGCTTCTGTGCTCCATGATTTCTAAGAACAGCTTATCTATTGATAAATGTAGAGATTTTTATTAAAACTACAATATTTTGTTGTTGGATTACTTTGAAATTCTTTTGCTATTGAAAAATACTTCGGATCTATTTTTAGAGAGTATATACCCACAGAGTTACGTATCTAATATTACTTATAATAACAAGTCATCACCAAAACTAGCAATCATCTCCTTATCATGGTAATACTTACCGCCTCCTTTAAGAATGTCATACTTTTCGGCATCCGGCACATACCATACCCATAGCCCATTAAAAACATCATCCGAAACCTCATCTCCTAAGATATTGATATTATCATTCTCATGCTTCCGCAGATGCCTATGCAAAGCAATTTCAGCAGCTTCTACACAAGAGAATTCTTCGCCAATGCTTTCCATAAATACCTCGATGTAGCTATGGAACATACTTAGAGCCTCTTCTTTGGTATCATATTCATGATAGATTTCTAGCTTTTCGGTGTTGCCGTCTTTGGTGTTTTTATACATTTCTCCGGATAGGATGTATAGTGGCGTTTTTGGTTTCATATCATTATCTCCTAATTCCCGTGGGGAAAGCTTTATTTATTATTAATTATCACCCGTTGGCGGAATTAATTATTTATGATTTTAATGAAGAACAAGTTGCACATATCATTGCAAATTAGTATTTTAATGGTGCTTAATCAATTAATATACTACACAATAATGCACAACTTGTACACAATAT
>JBKEDC010000036.1:0-72306 GCA_047975205.1 Mangrovibacterium sp.
GAAGATTATCAATTCGATACCATTTTTATTAGATTTAGTTAACGAAAAATATCATTGTCCGGATGTAGAAAGACCAATAAGTTTGTTGGAATATTACACGGAATATACAAAGCCAAGCTTACTGTCGACTGTTAAAAAATATACCATTGGTTTGCCGGGATTAATCATCGGAGCTTTGAAAGGAAAAGAGGATGAGATATCCGGTATGGATCAAGCTATATTTATTACATTGACGGAGGAGCAACAGCTTGTTATTAAAGCAATATCTGATCATATATCTGTTGAATACAATGAAAAGGAAGGTTATGTGGATTTAACCGCAACCATGAATGATGCGGTATTAGCTGCCGAATTAGCTCAAAAATCTCAAGATTTATTACAAGATTATATCACAAAATATAAGGTGGCAAAAGCTAAAGACCAATTAGTGTTTGTGAAAGGAAGATTAAAAGAAAAAGAAGCTGACTTTAATGCAGCACAAAATGAATTAGCAACCTATCGAGATAGAAATCAAAATGTGCGTAGTGCAGTAGCTTTAACAGAAATGGAGCGTTTGCAGACAAAATATAATCTAACTTTTTCTATTTATTCAGAATTAGCAAAGCAATATGAAACGGCTTTGATTAAAGTAAAAGAAAACACTCCGGTTCTTACAGTAATAGAGCCTGTGCAATTACCACATGAACCATCGGCACCTAATAAACCTCTGATTGTTATTATCTGGGCATTTTTAGGAGGCATCATTTCTATCGGCATTGTTTTTGGACGAAAGTTTCTCTCATCTGTTAAAGAAGATTGGGACAGTTATGATACCTCTGAAAGTGAATATTCTTAGAAATCATCTAGGGATATAATATATTTGTGACAAATAAAGAAACCGCTAGAGTTCTGAGTAAAACCAAAACTCTAGCGGTTTCTTTATTCCGCGATAAATAACTACCTACGAATTGGCAAGCCTGGCTTGCTCTTTAAACCATTCTAACGGATGAGATGTCGGACGTTCAATAGGCAATCCATATAGGCGAGAAAGTACTAGGGAGGATAAGACTCCTAAAGAACGGGCTACTCCAAATAATACGGTGTAAAAAGCATATTCCTTAATTCCAAAGTGATGTAATAATGCTCCTGAATAGGCATCGACATTTGGCCAAGGATTGCTGATTTTTCCTATTTCACCAAGAATAGGAGGTACTACATCATACAAATTATTTACAATATCTACAATGTTATCCTCTCGTATATAACGTTTGGCAAACTCTTGTTGAGCCGTAAAACGAGGATCAGTTACTCGTAATACAGCGTGGCCATATCCGGGAACAACTCTGCCACCCTGAAGTGTCTGCTTGACATAGTTTTCCAGCTGCTCTTTACTTGGTTTGTCTGTTCCCAATTCGTTAACCATATCATATATCCAAGCCATGACATCTTGGTTGGCATAACCATGAAGTGGACCGGCAAGTCCGAGCATTCCTGCTCCGAAAGCATAATACGGGTTACTTAATGTAGAGCCTACTAGATGAGTAGTGTGGGCAGATACATTGCCTCCCTCATGATCTGCATGGATAACCATGTACAATCGGAGTAATCTTTTTACCTCTTTAGATTCAAAGCCCATCATATGAGCTAGATTTCCTGCCCAGTCTAATCGTGGATCAGGGTCTATGTGTTGATCTTTATGATAACACCGACGATAAATATAGGCTGCGATACGCGGTAACTTAGCAATAAGATTTAGCACATCATCGTACATGAAATCCCAATAATACTTTTTGTGAACCCCCGAACGATAAGCTTTTTGAAAGATTGATTCGGGGGCTGCAGCAATGATGGCAGTATTAAATTGTGTCATCGGGCGAGTCGTTTTCGGAAGTGCATCAATAACGTCGAACACATACTGAGGAACGTGTGCACGAGTCGATAGGTTTTTGGAGATGTTTAGCACATCTTCTTTCTCCGGTATCTCACCTACTAGCATCAGATATAACAGTCCCTCCGGTAGCGGTTCGCCATCAGGGTCTAAGCGAGGAAGCTTTTCTCTGATCTCAGGAATACTATACCCTCGAAACCTAATTCCGGTAAGAGGATCAAGATTTGAAGTTTCAGTGAGTAGAGCGGGCATTCCCTTCATTCCGCTCAGCACTTGTTCGATGGTAATTTCACCAATTACAGTATCTCCATATTTTCTACGGAGTTCCTGATACTCTGCAATGTATTTACTGTTTCGTTCGTAAAATACATTTTTTATATATTCCATAACATTGGGTTTAGGTGTGCTACATCTGATTAATTACAGCTTCTGCAAATTCAGCAGTAGAAAGTAAATCAGCGCTATCCATCATGCTATGTAAATCGGATGTAACTTGTTTTTCTGCAAAACATTTTTCCATTGCCAATATGATAAGATTTGCAGCTTCATTCCATTGCATATATTCCAGCATCATCACAGCAGACAATAGGAGAGAGCTTGGGTTTGCTTTGCCTGTACCTACAATGTTAGGTGCTGTTCCATGCGTGGCTTCAAAGATAGCATAGCCGGTTTTATAATTAATGTTTGCTCCCGGAGAAATACCTATTCCACCTACCATGGCAGCCAATTGATCTGATGCATAATCACCGTTTAGGTTCATAGTAGCAATTACAGAGTGGTCGGTAGGATGAAGTAAACTTTCTTGTAAGAATGCATCCATGATGCAATCCTTGATAATCACTTTTCCTGCTTTTTGAGCTTCGGTTAATGCATTGTCGGCAGCTTCTTTGCCATTAGCTTTTTGAATGGCAGAATACTTTCCCCAAGTGAAAGTGTCGTTAGGAAATTCAGTTTCTGCCAAAGCGTATCCGTAGTTTTTAAAAGCTCCTTCTGTAAATTTCATAATATTCCCTTTATGAACAAGCGTAACATAAGGGAGATTCCGTTCGATAGCGTATTCGATAGCAGCACGGACTAAACGCTCGGAGCCATCTTTAGAAATTGGTTTGATACCATAAGATGTGCTCTCCGGGAAGCGAACTTTACTATCCACACTAAGCTCTTGAAGAAGTGCCAAAACTTTATCAGCTTCATTAGTCCCATTCATGAATTCGATTCCGGCGTAAATATCTTCGGTATTTTCGCGAAAGATGTGCATATCTACTTTCTCCGGATAGCGAATAGGGGATGGTACCCCCTTAAACCAGCGTACAGGGCGTAGACAAACGTACAAATCTAAGGTTTGACGTAAAGCTACATTCAACGAGCGGATACCTCCACCCACGGGAGTCTCCAATGGTCCTTTGATACCTACCAGATATTTTTTAAATGCCTCTAATGTTTCATCGGGAAGATATGAACCGGTTTGCTCGAAAGCTTTTTTTCCGGCTAAAACTTCTTTCCAAATAATTTTTTTCTTTCCATTATAAGCTTTGGCAATAGCTGCATCGATTACTTTTTGACTGACCAATGATATTTCAGAACCAATGCCATCGCCCTCAATGAAAGGAATGGTTGGATGATTAGGGACTTGCAGTTTCCCATTTTTTTGCGTTATGATAGATGTCATGATGTTACTGATTTTGTGCAATTAAATTGAGGGCCGAACCTGCTTTATACCAAGCTATCTGTTGGGTATTATAAGTGTGATTGGCTTCAATGATATCTTTTGATCCATCGGCATGTATTACTTCGATAGTAATCGATTTCCCCGGAGCAAAGTCTTTCAAGTTAATGAAGTTGAAAGTATCATCTTCTTGAATCTTCTCATAGTCATCTTCATTGGCAAATGTTAAGCCGAGCATACCTTGCTTTTTAAGGTTGGTTTCATGGATACGAGCAAATGATTTTACCAAAATGGCACGCACGCCTAAATGACGAGGCTCCATGGCTGCATGCTCTCGTGAAGAACCCTCTCCATAATTATGGTCGCCCACTACAATGGTTGGAATGCCGGCAGCTTTGTATTGACGTTGCACATTGGGTACTTCATCGTATGTGCCGTCGATTTGCGACTTTACGCTGTTTGTAGCTTCATTAAAAGCATTCACTGCTCCGATAAGCATATTGTTTGATATATTATCTAAATGACCGCGGAAACGCAACCAAGGACCTGCCATTGATATATGATCGGTGGTACATTTTCCTTTTGCTTTGATGAGCAGTTTTACTCCATTTAGGTTATTACCATCCCATGCATCGAAGGCAGAAAGCAATTGCAAACGCTTAGAACTTTTATCGACATTCACCTTTATGTTTGATCCATCGGCTGCCGGTTCTTGATAGCCTGCATCTTCCACAGCAAATCCTTTTGTGGGAAGTTCAATTCCTTTAGGTGGGTCAAGTTTCACTTGTTCGCCTTTTTCATTAGTCAATGTATCCGTAATCGGATTAAACGCTAAATTGCCGGCAATAGCTAGAGCTGTGACTAATTCCGGTGAACCTACAAAAGCGTAAGTATTGGGATTGCCATCAGCACGTTTCGAGAAGTTACGGTTAAAAGAATGCACGATGGTATTTTTCTCTTGCTTTTCAGCATCGGCACGTTTCCATTGCCCAATGCACGGGCCGCAAGCATTAGCAAATACCTTGGCACCGATTTTCTCGAAAGTTTCGATGAATCCGTCACGATCTATGGTGTATCTCACTTGTTCAGAACCCGGTGTAACTGAAAACTCAGCTTTTGCTTTTAGGTTTTTCTCAGCTGCTTGTTCTGCCACAGCAGCAGCTTTTGAAATATCTTCATACGATGAATTGGTGCATGAACCAATTAACCCTACTTTCACGTTTGTATCCCAATTATTGATTTTAGCTTCAGCAGCCATCTGAGAAATAGGTGTGGCACGGTCGGGTGTGAACGGTCCATTCAAGTGGGGTTCTAATTCATCGAGATTGATTGTTATCACTTGATCGAAGTAATCTGTAGGGTCAGCGTATACTTCTGGGTCGGCTGTAAGGTGAGCTTTTACGTTATTGGCTAAATCGGCAACCTGAGCTCTGCCGGTTGCGCACAGATATCGTTCCATTGATTCATCATAACCAAAAGTAGAGGTAGTTGCACCTACTTCAGCACCCATATTGCATATAGTTGCCTTGCCGGTTGCCGATAGCGATTGAGCCCCTTCTCCAAAATATTCAATAATACAGCCGGTTCCACCTTTTACGGTAAGTAGCCCGGCAACTTTCAAGATAATATCTTTGGGAGCAGCCCATCCGTTGAGTTTTCCGGTAAGTTTTACACCGATAAGTTTCGGAAACTTCAATTCCCAAGGCATTCCTGCCATCACATCAACAGCATCGGCACCGCCTACACCGATAGCGAGCATACCTAGTCCACCTGCATTTGGTGTGTGCGAGTCGGTTCCAATCATCACACCTCCCGGAAATGCATAGTTTTCCAACACAACTTGATGAATAATTCCTGCGCCGGGTTTCCAGAATCCGATACCATATTTGTTTGACACCGACTCTAGGAAGTTATAGACTTCACGGTTAGTATCGATTGCATTTTCAAGATCGGTCACACCCTCTATATTGGCTTGAATGAGGTGGTCGCAATGTACTGTTGATGGTACTGCAGTTTTAGTTTTTCCGGCATTCATGAATTGCAGTAATGCCATTTGAGCTGTGGCATCTTGCATTGCAACACGATCGGGGGCAAAATTCACATAGTCAATTCCTCGTTTAAACTTCTCCGTTTTATCGGTTTCAAAGAGGTGAGTGTAAAGAATTTTTTCTGCCAGTGATAATGGTCTTTGCAGCACTTTTCGTGCATGGTCTATTCGAGCATCGAGTTGCTCGTAAGTGTTCTGAATTAAATCAAGATTGAACATAGTATATGATATATTGATTATATTTTTTAAGAAGACGACTATCAATTAGCCGTAAAACGTATAGCCTTATGATAATGTTTGCTGTGAAGGTAGTCGATTCATGGCAAACTATCAACATTTTGTGCGATTCTTTCTTAAAATACAATCAGTATACTATAAATACATGATAATTAGTAGCGTTGAATAAGGAAAATGCCCACTAAAAGAAGAATTATGCCCATTATTCTTCCTAGACTTATAGTGTGAATATTTAGACCGAAGAAACCGAAGTGATCGATAATGACAGCAGCTATTAATTGTCCGCCAATAGACGCAGCAAGAGCTGTAGAAACACCAATCTGAGGAATGGAGAATATCATCGATGATACGAATAGAGCACCAAGAACTCCCCCGCAAAATAAATACCAAGGGGCTGCTTTTACGAGTATAAGATTGGGAAATCCAGTGCGCAGAGTAAAATTAATGACAAGCAGAACGATAAAACCGACAGAGAAGTTAACTAAAGCACTTTGCAGTGGGTGTTTCAAGTATCCGGTGAGTTGAGAATTTACACTCCCTTGAACAGCAAGCATGCAGCCGGCAAGGATAACTAGTAAGGTGAAGAAAAATTTCATATGTCAAACTATTTTATGGTGAATTCCAATCGGTAAACTGCTCTTGTAAATTTTGAAAAATAATGCTAAAAAGCAAAAGGGCAGGCTTGGGGTTAATACAAACCTATCAATAACCTTTTTACAATAACTTTCCTATCGTTTGTCTTTTCTTAAACTATTATAAGTGTTGATACAATTGGAATTTAACACTATAGTTTTTGAGTATTTTTAGTATCCTGTTTTTGAAGTTGCGACCTACAACATTTGCAAAGCTTCTTGCTTAATGATAGGGGGGAGAATTACTCCGCGACGTTCTATACTGATGAGCCACAGGCGTATTTCATCGTCACCTTTCAGGGTATAAAGCACATCGCGAAACTCTTCAATATCATCCTCGGTATATGTGCTCGCATCAGTTTGTCGGAATCGGTCGAGTTCTTCATCTTCGAAGTACAGAATTTCATAAGGATTTTGAATCATAGCTTCTACTTCGCACACATCATGAGCTCCGCAACAATCGATAGGAATGTCGTTGGTGCTTTCTTCTATTTTAGTGTTTCCTTTTTGTGGGGCTAAGTGATTGTAAAGCAAGGTTCCGATAGCTACAAGAGCAACAAATGAAAGTAAAATAATTAAGATGATGTACATGATGAGTATAAGGTTAAAAAAGTCGATATCCTTGGGTTGAATATCGACTTTTAAGTATCAATTTATTAGTCTACATGTTGGCATCTTTCACGATTACGTCGTGAGCTCCGCCTTCTACGATGCTGGTTGCCGAAACAAGTGTAATTTTGGCGGTATCTTTCAATTGCTCAATACTTGTTGAACCGCAACTGCACATGGTTGATTTCATTTTACCAATAGTTAAATCGAGATTATCTTTCAGCTTTCCGGCATAAGGTACATAGCTGTCCACGCCTTCTTCAAATTTCATGCCGGTGCTTCCGCCCATATCGTAACGTTGCCAATTGCGAGCTCGGTTTGAGCCTTCGCCCCAATATTCTTTTACGTAACGGTTGTTTACCACGAGCTTGCGTGTTGGACTTTCATCAAATCGAGCAAAATAACGCCCCATCATTAAGAAATCGGCACCCATAGCAAGGGCAAGTACCATGTGATAATCTTGAACAATACCACCATCAGAGCAAATAGGAATATATCTACCTGTTTCTTTGAAATAGTCATCGCGAGCGTGGGCAACTTCCGCTACTGATGTTGCTTGCCCTCGTCCGATACCTTTTTGTTCGCGAGTTATACAAATAGAACCGCCTCCGATACCTACTTTAATGAAATCGGCTCCGGCATCTGCCAAGTAGCGAAATCCTTCAGTGTCAACCACATTTCCGGCACCTATATACATGTTCGGGTAATTGGTTTTAATCCACTCTACGGTTTCTTTTTGCCAAATGGAATAACCATCAGAAGAGTCAATACAAAGCACGTCAACTCCGGCTTCTATTAAGGCAGGCACACGTTCTTTGTGGTCGCGGCTGTTAATACCGGCACCCACAATAAGTTTTTTATTCGGATCGTGTAATTCTAACGGGTATTCTTTGTGGCTATCATAATCTTTGCGGAAAACGAAACCTTGCAAACATTCATTGCTATCGATAATAGGTAAACTGTTTAGTTTGTTGTCCCATATAATATCATTGGCTTCGGCAAGCGTAATGCCTAGTTTTCCGGTGTTCAATTTATGAAAAGGAGTCATGAAGTCTTTAATCTTCATTTCCTTACTATCTCTACTTTCACGATAATCTCTACCGGTAACAATACCCAATAACTTACCGTGTTTGGTGCCATCTTCAGTAATTCCTATGGTAGAATGACCGGTTTTATTCTTCAACTCGATAACATCGGCTAAGGTATGGTTGGGTGTAAGGTTTGAATCGCTTTCCACAAAGCCGGCTTTATATTTTTTTACCTTACTAACCATTTCGGCTTGTGTTTCGATAGATTGCGAACCGAATATGAAAGCCAAACCGCCGTTTCTAGCTAATTCGATACCCATCTTCTCGCCTGAAACCGATTGCATAATTGCCGATACAAAAGGAATGTTGAGCTCGAGAGCCGGTTTCTCGCCTTTGTTGAAGGCTACAAGTGGAGTTCTTAAAGATACATTATCGGGCGTACATTCTTTTGTTGTAAGTCCGGGAATTAATAAGTATTCACTGAATGTTCTTGAAACTTCTTCTGAAAATTTTGCCATGATTTCTCGACTTTGAGTTAAAAATTTTGCGAAAATACGACTTATTCAGCATTCTTGAAACAGTGAACCCTGAATTTTAAGCTAATACTAACATAAGGCATTCTTATTTAGACTTTTCTCATCAAGATATGCGTTGAAAAGCTTGATATTCCTTAATTACTAGAAAGAGAAAAAGCTCAAATTGAGTAAATTCAAGCTTTTCTTATAAGAACATAGGCTGAATTTAGCGAAACTATTCTTTTTATCGAATAAGAATGCGTATCAAAAACAGTTTTTATATGTATTAGCAGCCTGCAATAACGGTAATTAGGCTATTTAGTTGTAAATACTGTTGAGAAACGCGTTGAATAGCTTCCGGTGTAATACTTGCTACGTGTTCAAAATATTTATCATAATGCGTATAATCTAGGCCAAAGTTGTGCAAATTCCTAAAAGCTGCCATTTGCTGGAATGCACCGTCGAAGTTGCGTAAAAACTCGCCTACAAGATATTGTTTCAAAGTGTGGAGTTCTTCTTTGTCCACAGGTTCATTTTGCAGTCGGCTAATTTCAAACTGAATTTCCTTTAGGGTGGCTTCTTCATATTGTTTGTCTACCTCAGTGGCAATGAGAAAGTAGCCGGCCTCGGGATTAGTTACATAGCCGGCACCGATGCCATAAGTGTATCCTTTATCTTCTCGAATATTCGACATCAGTCGCGACCCGAAGTATCCACCCAATAAAGCAGTTGTAATTTTTAGGTCGAAATAATCAGGATGGAAACGATTTTCAATTCGTTTACCCACTCGAATGGCCGATTGAATGGCATCGGGTTTATTCACTCTAATCATATTATTTGAGCTGGAGATTATCGGGTAGTTTACAGTTTGACTTGCTTCTCCTTGCCAATCTTTACTACCAAAATATTGATTTAACAAGCTGATAGTTTCGTCATCATATTGCCCAACCAATTGGATTTCGCAGTTGTTGGCATTATAATATTTATGATAGAAGCTTTTTAAGTCACTTAGCTCGATACAATCGAAGTCTTCAAGCTTAACACTCCCATTGTATGGATGATTAGTCCCGAATAAGGCTTTGGCAAAAGCTTTTTGACAAAGGGTTTTTACCTTCTCCATCTCAACGGCAAATCGCTGACGACGACGAGCCAACAAACTGTTTAACTCTTTTTCGGGGAAGGAGGGATATTTAATCAGATCTTCCACTACGGGAAGTAACTTTATTAAATGTTTTTTCAAGCAGATTAAACTAATAACAGCATGATGGTGTGCACAGCTCGTCTGAATATATGCTCCGTGAAAATCGAAAATTTCGGCAATCTCTTTACTGTTATGTTTCGAGCTTCCAACCTGTAACATGGCACAGGTAAGGTTGGCAATCAATGCTTTGTCTTGATACCAACTACCGGCACGGAATACCCAGTCGATGCGTATCATTTCTTCTCGTCCGGCTTTGGTGGCATATATTTCAATTGCGTTGAGTAGTTGCAATCTATTGGGTTTTATATAGCTCGGTTTTGATATTTGTTGCAAGGGTGGTGCAAAGGTTCTATCTATAATCATTGGGCAAGATAATTTAATTGAGAACAATTGGTTTTTACGAATATTTTTTGAGCCATGAGTTGTAAATCTTCCGCATCTATAGAACGATACATATCCATTTGTGAGTTGATAAGGTCGGCATCTGCAATATCTTCAAATATGGCTAATTCTTGAGCAATGTTCAGGTAGCTCATCTGTGAATAGATGTAGTTTGCTTCAAGCTTGTTCTTTACTTTTTCCAATTCATTGTTATCTATTCGAATATTTTTTATTTGTTCTAATTCGACCCATATTGCATTGGCAGCATCGGCAATACTTATGTTTTTATTGGGTTTGCCGGCAATAACAAATAATCCGGCATCATGATCTCCTGAAACGAAAGCGTCAATTTCCAAAAAAGTTTCTTTTTCTTTTACCAAGCCTTGGAAAAGTCGAGAAGAATCGCCATTTGATAGCACATCGGAAATTAAATCGCACATGTAATACTCTCGGCTGTTTCGTTGGGGCATATGGAACGCAAGGTAAATTTTATTGTCGGGCACTTTCCGTTCTACGGTGAGCTCCCTAAATTCGGTTTGTTCGGGTTCTATCAGAAGAATTTTATTGCCTAATTCTCGTCGGGGTATAGGAGAGAACCATTTGTCTGCTAATCGTAAAACTTCTTGTTCGTCGAAGTTGCCGGCAACTACTAATACGGCATTGTTTGGAGCATAGAAATTGTAGAAAAATGTTTTTACCTCTTCCAAATCAGCATTTTCAATATGAGCAATTTCTTTTCCTATGGTCGCCCATCGATAGGGGTGAATCTTATAGCATAAATCACGTAGTAAAGCCCACACATCGCCGTAGGGCTGATTTAAATTACGTTGTTTGAACTCCTCAATGACAACTTTTTTTTGTACATCTAAACTTTTCTGTGAGAAATTAAGGGCAAGCATACGATCAGACTCTAACCAAAATCCTGTTTCTATATTGTGTTTTGGCAGTGTGATGTAATAGTTTGTAAGATCATTAGTTGTAAAGGCATTATTTTCTCCTCCTGCTTGATGTACGGGTAAATCGTAATCCGGAATATTTTCAGACCCTCCAAACATAAGATGTTCAAATAAATGAGCGAACCCGGTGCTATCCGGATTTTCATGCTTAGCTCCTACGTGGTAACAAACATTGAGGGTTACCATAGGTGTTGAGTTGTCAGGATATAGTATAATCTCTAATCCATTGTTTAGTCGATGTCGGGTATATGTTATCATAAATAAATAGTTCTAATTGGTAGCCGAAGTGGCTAAGATGAGCTTATAATCGTTGCGCTTTGCGATGTTCATAACTTTCACTACCTCTTCAATAGGAACAGTCTTGTCGACGTGTAGTGAAATAATAGTTTCATCATCACTTACGATTTTTTTTAACTCTGATTCAATTTTGTTAAACTCAATAGATTTTGGCTCTTTATCATCAGTATTGATGTAGTATCTGAGATCCTTAGTAATAGAAAGTGTAATGATAGGTTTTAATGCAGTTTGGGTGTTGCTTTCGGGCAGCGCTAGTTTTAGTGCATTAGGCGATATTAGGGTTGATGTAACCATAAAGAATACCAAAAGTAAAAATACAATATCAGTCATTGATGACATGCTGAATCCGGCATCAATCTTACTTCTTTTTTTTAATGCCATGGTATTAAGCTTTTGATTTATTATTCAATAAGTCTAAGAAGTCAGATGTTGCAGCTTCCATTTTAAACACCACTTTTTCTATACTAGACACCATAATATTGTAAGCAAAATAAGCAATGATACCTACTGTTAGTCCGGCAGCTGTCGTTACCATTGCTTGATATATCCCCGATGAAAGTAAGGTGACGTCAATGTTACTCCCAGCACTTGCCATATCGTAAAACGCTTGAATCATACCGATTACTGTACCTAGAAAACCAAGCATAGGAGCTCCTCCGGCTACACTTGCCAATACCGGCAATCCTTTTTCTAACTTGGATATTTCCAAATTGCCAACCATCTCAATAGTTGTATTGATTTCAACTAGTGGTCGATTCATATTTATGATGCCTTTTTCAATCATTCGAGCAATGGGAGAGTCCTCTTCTGCTATTAATTCTAAAGCTTGCTTTTTTTTGCTTTGTTCAATAAGAACTTTTATCTTTTCTAACAAGTCATGATTTATTTTGCCGGCTTGTTTAACAGCCAAATATCTGTCAATAAATATAAAGACAGCAATAATGGAAAGAGTAATGATGGGAAGCATTATCCAACCGCCTTTAAAGGCAAGGTCGAGAATGCTTAATGGTTTAATGTCTGTATTGGCAGCTTGAAGTAGAATAGTGTTTAGCATGATATTCAAAATAAGAATTAAAAGATATGCATACGTTGCATAAAACAGTATGCACAAAAATATAAAAATAACTGTAGAGCTAAGTTGAGAGTAGTGCAAAAAAAGAGGATACTTAAATTAAGTACCCTCCAGAATATAATTAGTTTAATCGTTTAATTAAACTTTCTAGATTGAAACCAAGAGTCGTGCATAGAGAATCCTAGACGAATACGGAAATAATTTTCTCGAATTAAGTGTGAACGTGTAGTTCCGTAGGTACCGCCTTCTAAACTGAGGTCAATGCGAGAAGCTCCTTTGCGTATAGGAAATCCAAAACCGGCAGATAAAGCAATATCTTTGAGTTGATTTCCTCTGAGTACCAAATAATCCTCGGCATATCTAGCTCCGAATCTGTAGTTCACTCGTTGGAAAAATGGAGATAAAAAGTTCTTAGAAGGGGTATATTCCATACCGAAGTTCACATAAGGATTGTTGGCCAAATCAGCTCCTTTAATTACGTAATGATAATCACTCCAGCGTTGCATACCCATGTCTAGGACATAAAGCATATTTTTATTGTTGTCTACAGATATACCTAAAGCTGCGTTTAAAGGCATGGGATACTGTGAAGAACTAGTTTTATCTTCATCGTATAAAACCCCGCTATCGCTATATGAAGCTGTTTCTCTGTGAGTCACTAAAGTTTGTTTCGGGGTAACCACAGCACCTAGCCCGATTGTGCTACCTTTTATATTGAATTGGTATTGTGCACCTAGCTCAAAATAAAAATTGTAAAAGTAGTCGGTAGTTAGATTATTAACCGGCGAGCTGCCTAGTACCGATATATCATGCGTTTCAGTTTGTGCTTTACTTCCAAATAAAAATGATCCCTTCACCCCTAAAGAGAAGTTCTTAAAAAGAGCATAAGATACGACTAAGTAGGCTCGGCTAATATCGCCAACACCTGAAGTGGTAATTGGATAAGTAATGCTTGTTCCTTCGATTTCCTCAGATGAATTAATTTCATATCCGCTAGAGCTGTAAGGATTCACCCCTAATCCGAATGCAAATTTAGGGCTTATGCGACAAGCCAAAGCAAAATAGCTATAATTAGCATTGAAAATAGATGAAGCATCATTACTCTGTTTGAAAGTGGAAAATTTACCATCAACACCACTATCAAAAATCACACCCAATGAATCAACGCCTTGATAAGATGCAGGGTTGAGCATGTTGATATATTTATTAGTTTGTATGGCTATCCCGGCATTACCCATTCCTGAGTTTACGATGTTGACTTGAGGTCTTAACTCTCCTAATCCGTACATAGAATAGGGGTTTCGTGTGTTGTTTTGTGCGTAAGAGTACTCTGAGCTCACTATGGTTAAGCAAACTATCAGAATAAAGGTGCATATCGTAGAAAATTGTTTAGTCATTCTGAAGGAAATAGAGGTTCAATTTTGTTTTCATTTTTCCCGATTTACCTGTATCGGTTAAGAAGAGTACGTCGGCACTGCTTTGCATATCAGTTGATGATAAAGCTACAACCAACCCGTTATCTTCATCATAATCATTGTCTGCCATTTGAGAAGCCATATAGTCTGTTATGTCAGCTGCATAATAATATTGACCATTCAAAGGATCAGAATATAACGTGGCTGTTACATATTCAGAGCTACTATTTGTGAGCATGGAACTTGGAAAAAATTCATTCTTTTTGTTTGTCACGTAGAAGTAAAGCTTTTCAGGTAAAAAATCAACATCATTATTTTTATAATCGGGAACTAAAAATAAGTCTGTTCGAACGAGCGAGGTGTTATCCATACCGTTAATTTCTTCAATAGATGGGAAATCTATTTTTATTATTAAACCGGAAGAACCTTGAATTACAGCTAAACCATCAGTTTCTGAGGAAGATAGTTCTTCTTTCTGTTTCACTAAACCTTCAAATGGCGTTCCTGTTCGATCATAATTTACTTCAGTATAGTTGCTGTTTTCAGTGTCTTTATCAAATTCATACTCCTTTGTATTTTCACCAAGAGCACCCGGTGCATGAGTATATAGATGAAGTTGTATATCTGATTCTTCACTATTAGAAATGCCTAAGGCTATAGGATCTCCTCCTGTTTGCTTTATAACGAATCCTTTTTGAAACTTGTAAAAGTTTGTTGAGGAGTTGTCATCATCGTCGTAAGTTTGCACCCAATCAAAAAAGCTTTGGCCAAAAGAACTATCTAAATTAAACTCGATACTATCGTTTCCCGGTTTAGGACGGAAACGAAATTTACCTACAATATTAGCTTCATCATAAGGGTATCTAGTTGTATTATAATTATAATCAGTGGTGGAATTGGGATCGTCGAATATATCTAGCTCATCGGAAAGCTGATATACAGAGAATTCTGCTGAACTTAGAGTATCTCCCAAATAGTTGCCGGAGTATCTTAATCGTACTGCCAAGGAATCAAATACATCATCTTCATCAACACTAGTATATTGAACTTTAAAAAGATGTTCTAAATCTAAGCTGCCTAAGGTAGAACTCTCATATCTTCCCATTACAACCTCATCGAGAGAAGAAGCTTGCATAGAATCTATTTGAATGGTAGATAGCTTTACCGAGAAAGTGTCAGACATAAATACTTTGGACTGGGAATCAATAAGATCATCCCCCATTTCAAAGGTACTTCCTCCAATAGAACAGGAAGCAAACGTTAGTAGCAAGATTGCCAGAAAACAATTATTTTTCATTTAGGATTATTATCTAATATATCATGACAAGTGTATTAGCTCGCAAACTTACGCAAAGAAAGGATATGATGCAAGCTTTAAACTAAAATCGAATAAATGGAAAGTTAAAATTACCAAAAAGACATTTTTGCTTACAATTATTTTGCAAAGACCAGTTGAATAGTTTAAGTTTGCGTGCTAATATTGTTGAAAGTAATACACATAAATAACAAGATGATTTTAAAAAATTTTTTTTCTAAGAGACCTCATGTATTTGCGGTTCGCTATTGCGCATTAGCACTTGCAGCTATCTCATTATCAACGTCCCTTGTGTCATGTGGAGATGATGATGATGACTTATTAGGTAACTGGGTTGCTTTATCAACTATGAATGGATCCAAAAGAACTGCTGCTACCGGTACTACTGTTGAGATTGACGGCAAGGAATATGGGTTTGTGGGTACAGGTATGGATTCAGAGGAAGATCGTTTAGTCGATTTTTGGAGGTTTGATCCATCTGGAGATACTTATGGCACTTGGATTCAAATAGCTGATTTCCCGGGCATAGCTCGTACAGAAGCTGTGTCTTTCTCTATTAATGGAATTTTGTATGTAGGTACAGGATTTACTGATATTTCAGGTTCGGATGCAGATGAAAATGCTTATTTGAAAGATTTTTATAAATACGATCCAGCAACTGATACTTGGACGCAAATAGATGATTTGCCAACAAATTCGGGGGGCGGTATTAAAGCCTGTACAGCTTTTGTGTTAGGTGATAAAGCCTATGTTGGATTAGGTGCAGATAGAGATAATGAGTATAAAGATTTTTACGTTTTTAATGGAGCTACCGAGACTTGGGAATCATCGCCTCTTACCGGATTTCCTGGAGATAAATTAACAGGAGCTGCTTCTTTCGTAATTGGAGATATAGCCTATGTTGGAGCCGGTTCTACAAA
Source organism: Mangrovibacterium sp. (assembly GCA_047975205.1). Taxonomy (GTDB): domain Bacteria; phylum Bacteroidota; class Bacteroidia; order Bacteroidales; family Prolixibacteraceae; genus JBKEDC01. The sequence goes on from JBKEDC010000036.1 coordinate 16,159, forward strand.
TGGTTCTTCAGCTAAAGGATTTTTCTCTTTTGATGGAACAAATTGGAGAAAACTTCATGTGCTGACTACTGATGATGACGATGATTATTCGAAAGATGACGATTACGATTACAATATTGTTCGTAACTATACTGCCACTTTTGTTATGGACGGCAAAGGATATTTTGCAACAGCAGGGAATAATACGACATCGAGTACTGTATGGGAATATAGACCGGAGAGTGATAAATGGGTAGAGAAAACAGAGTTTGAAGGTTCTTCTCGCAATCATGCTGTTGGTTTAACCATCAATGGAGTTGGATATGTGACGACAGGAGGTAGTTCCGGTTCTGTTTTCGATGATATTTGGAGGTTTGAACCTAGTGCTGATCAGTCAGATAGTGATAACTAGAACTAAGAATAGTTACAGAATATAATCAAAAAAAAGCTTCTGAATTTAATTCAGAAGCTTTTTTTTGATTTAAATTTGTTCGATTAGTTTTAATGTTTTTAGTTAAAATGATTAGTTTTGAGGTAAATAACATAAATATAAAAAAATGAAAAAGATTTTATTATTGGTTTGCTTTTTAGTAGCAGGAGTTTCCAGCTCTTACGCTGTATTTCCATTGAATATTGGTATTAAGGCCGGATATACAACGTCTGATATCTCGGTTAGTAACTTTGACGATTCGAGTATTAGTAAATTTATGATAGGGGCATGGGGACGCTTAAATTTAGGCGAAAGATTACATGTACAACCGGAATTTTACTATTCGAAAAAAGGAGGAGAGAAGTATGATTTCAATACCTACAATATACCGGTATTGTTAGGTTATCGCCTGATAAAAAAAGGGCCCCTTAAGTTGAGAGTAAATGCGGGACCCGTGTTCTCTTTCGTAGGTAAGGCAAACAAAGCCCTAGAAAGTATTGGTGGTTATAAAGATGCTTATACAGCCGTACAGTTTGGAGCAGGAGTTGACTTCTTAATGCTTAGTTTAGATGTGTCGATGGAGCGAGGAGGAAATATATCAGATATGAAAAATTTTGATGCCAATCCGGCTGTATTTATGGTAACATTGGGTTGGAAGATCTTCTAATAGTTGAAGAATTATTTCTATAAATGACCTAAACTCAAACAGCAGTAGCTTGTTTGAGTTTATTTTTTTACACGTTACGTTAATATCTAAATAAAGCCAAGATGTTTTTTAAAGTAATTCTAATCATAGCTATTATTACACAGTTTGTTGCTGCCGGTATTGCTATCAGCCTGATTCGTAAAACAAAGTATAATGCATCATGGATATTACTTACAGCCGGTTTTTTTCTGCAAGCGGTTCGTCTCGTTGGAGAATATCTTCCTATTGCAGGTATTCATCAAACAGACTACACAGAGCTTTTAAGGGCATGGTCTGCTGTGTTAATGGCTTTCCTTTTTGTGATGGGAGTTTTCTATATTCAGAAGATCTTTAAGTATATGAGCAAGATGGAGGCACAAAGACGACATAGTGAGAAACTATTGTTGAATGCCACTATTCAAGCAGAGGAAACAGAGCGAAAACGCTTCGCTAAAGAAGTACACGATGGTTTAGGTCCACTACTTTCAACCATAAAAATGTCAGTTTCGGCATTAACTTATCTCGATCTTGACGATAAATCTCGTCAGATTGTAAATAATACTAATGATGTCATTAATGAAGCGATAAAATCTGTCAAAGAAATCTCTAATAATTTAAGTCCTCATGTATTGGAAAATTTTGGTTTGATGAGAGCAGTCCAGAATTTTGTGAATAAACTCAATGCATTAAAGATGATTAAAATTACTTTTGAAAGTAATTTAGGCTATCAACGATTTGATAAGGATATAGAGATTGTTTTATATCGTGTGATTTGTGAATTAATCAACAATACAATTAAACATGCTGCAGCAGAAAATATTTTCATTGATTTGAATATCAATGAAAAAATGATTACAATTGCTTATCACGATGATGGTATTGGTATGGATATTGAACAGTTAGAGAAGCAAAGTCAAGAGGGCATGGGTATTTCTAATATTTTTTCGCGGATTAGCTCGTTAAGAGGAAATATAGATATGAAGAGTAAGTCTGAGAAAGGTTTTGATATAAATATTACGGTGGAGATATAATATGGTAGATAAAAAGCGAAAAGTTATATTGGTAGATGATCATACTTTATTCAGAAATGGATTGCGCATACTTCTAGATGCCTCCGGTGAATATGAGGTAATTGCAGAGGCTTCCAATGGACAAGAATTTCTAGTATCACTTGCAAAATGCAATCCGGATGTAGTATTACTTGACATAGATATGCCGGTTATGGACGGAATAACAGCGGCTAAAAAAGCTATTGAATTATATCCTGATCTTAAGATCATAACTCTGAGCATGTACGGAGAGGAATACTATTATTATGGAATGGTTGATGCGGGAGTAAATGGGTTTTTATTGAAAAACTCAGATATCACAGAAGTTATTCAAGCAATAGATACTGTTTGCTCCGGAGCTAATTACTTTTCATCTGAATTATTGGATAATTTAGTAATGAATTTTAGAACGAAACCAGAGCATCATTCTAAGGAGCCCCACTTACTTTCCTCGCGTGAAATAGAAATCTTAATTCTGATATGCAAAGGATTTTCAAATCAAGAAATAGGAGATGAGCTTTATATATCGAAGCGAACTGTAGATAAGCATCGAGCAAATATTTTGGAAAAGAGCCAATGCAAAAACACAGCTCAGCTCGTAGTGTATGCAATCAAGAATAAGCTTGTTGAAGTTTAGCTTTTCAATTCTAGGAATTTTCCTTCTAGAGTTGAAAAGCTACTAATAGATAATCTATTGAAATATTGATATACTCTCGCTACTAAACATCGTAAGTGGTTGATGCAGTTTTTCCTCCTTTACCTGTCCAATTTGTATGGAAAAACTCACCTCTGGGTTTATCTGTTCGTTCGTACATGTGGGCTCCGAAATAATCTCGTTGTGCTTGCAATAAATTAGTTGGCAATTTGTGAGTCCTAAGTCCATCGAAATAGTTTATGGCTGATGTGAGAGCCGGAGTTGGTATTCCATTCAATATTGATAATGCACAAATGCGTCGCCAACCAGCTTGAGCAGTTTCTATTTTATTTCTGAAAAAAGGCGATAAAAGCAGATTCTGAAGATTCGGTTGTTTGTCGAAAGCATCTTTTATATCGGTTAAAAATGCGGAACGGATGATGCATCCTCCACGCCACATTAAAGCGATATCTCCGTAATTCAGCTTCCAATCATATTCATTAGCAGCCCCCATCATGAGTTGGTAACCCTGAGCATACGATATGATTTTAGCTCCATATAATGCCATTTTTAAGTCATCTAATATCTGCTGTTTATCTCTGTCAAGATTAATAATAGGAGCATCAATTGCTTTAGAAACTTTCATACGCAAACTTTTTTGAACAGATAGACATCTGGCAAAAACGGATTCAGCAATTAAACTTAAAGGGACTCCTAAATCTAGGGCTGATACGCCTGCCCACTTTCCGGTGCCTTTTTGCCCTGCTACATCTAGAATCTTTTCTACTAATGGTTCTCCTAATTCATCTTTATGCGTTAATATATTAGACGTAATTTCAATTAAATAAGAATCTAGTTCTTCACTATTCCATTTTTTGAATATTTCATGCATCTCATCGTGAGATAAGCGTAGCATATCTCTCATAATATGATATGCTTCACCGATAATCTGCATATCACCATATTCAATGCCGTTATGAACCATTTTTACGAAGTGACCGGCACCGCCTTCGCCAACCCATTCGCAACAAGGCGATCCATCTTCTACCTTAGCTGCAATCGATTGAAAAATATCTTTTATATGCACCCAAGCCTTTGGGCTTCCTCCGGGCATCAGAGAAGGACCAGTTAAGGCACCTTCTTCACCACCGGATACACCACTGCCAACGTATAACAATCCTTCATTTTCCACATACTTGTTTCTACGACAAGTATCTGAAAAATGAGAATTTCCTCCATCAATAATAATATCTCCTTTTTCCAAATGGGGCAGAAGCAATGTTATGAAGTCATCAACAGGTTTACCGGCTTTCACTAATAGCATTACTTTTCTTGGTTTTTCAAGCGATGCCACAAACTCCTCAATTGAATGTGTTCCAATTATATTTTTGCCTTCACCTCGGTTACTAATGAACTGGTCAACCTTAGCTGTGGTTCGATTGTAAACAGCTACAGTATACCCTTTACTCTCCATGTTGAGCACGAGGTTTTCCCCCATAACAGCTAATCCTATTAGCCCAATATTAGCTAGTTTTTCCATATCTTTTTTATTTCATTATTACTTGAAATCCAATGTTACTTAACAGCTTTTGTTGTGTATTGTTTACACTTAATGCAGATATAATATAAAATGGAAATTCTCGACGAACTGGATAGCTACCTCTTAAATTTTCGAACTGAGATTTGTTACATTGTAAAAGCTTAGAGTCTTCATCAATTTTATAAGTAGCCAGTATAGCTTCTGTTACTATTTCTTGGGTAGTCTTATCTTTGCCGTTCAGGTTAATCTCATTTGTTTTGGGTTCTTCAATATTGATGCATTTCCAATTGTTGATACCGAAATTGAAGAATGCACTTAGGGCTTGAATAGAATGAGAGGTACCATTAGCTTTCCCATCTTTGGAATAGCCGGCAATGTGAGGAGTAGCTATGGTAGCTAATTCTAACAACTCATCATTAATATTAGGTTCATTTTCCCAACAATCTATGATTAACCCCTGAAGTCTATTCGTTTTCATACCATTGATGAGTGCTATGCTGTCAGTTACTTCTCCTCTGCACGTATTGATAATAAATGGATGACGTGTGCATTCGTGTATAAACGGTTCATTAATTAAGTGAAAATTAGCATCTATGCCTGTCTTATTCAACGGAACGTGCAAACTGATGATGTCAGATTTTTGTTTAATTTCTTCTAGGCTTACGAAGTTATCATTACCTTCTTTTCTAGCTCGCGGGGGGTCGTTTAGCAGGACTTTCATACTTAGTAGTTTGGCTATACGAGCTATCTTGCTGCCTACGTTCCCAACACCAATAATACCTATAGTTAGTTGAGATAGTTTGAGTTTTTGTTTCGTAGCTATGTGTACCAATGCTGCTGCTACGTATTGTTCTACAGAACTGCTGTTGCAACCGGGGGCATTCACCCATTTAATATGGGATTTTCTGCAATAATCGGTATCAATATGGTCAAAGCCAATAGTTGCAGTAACAATTAGCTTCACCGAAGTGCTTTCAAGTAATTTAGAATTACATTGAGTGCGTGTTCTAATTACAATAGCATCAGCATCTTTTATCAATTGATTATCAATATCAGCGCCATTGCAGTATAAAACTTTGGCAAACGGTTCTAATACACCTTTTATGTATGGAATCTTATTATCGATTACTATTTTCATTTTCTTTAATTTTTTGCAAAACTAAGGGAAAAACAAATCTTTTCATGCATTATGCTGATTGAATTTTTCATGATAAATGGAGCGCATAAAATAAGGGTATCCCAATATGTTATGGAATACCCTTATTTGAAATGATGAAGTAATAATTTACTAACTTAAGTCGGTAATAGGACTATATTTAGGAACTAATGCTTTCATTACAATCCAACCTATTAGATAGGCTACGGCACATACACAGAAAATGATAAAATATCCGGCTTCAAGACCGGAATATCCCATAAAGTTCAGTCCTGATTTTTCTGCATAATCAAAAAGTTTACCGGAACCTTTATTGATTAATGTAGAGCCTAATCCTCCGGCAAGACCACCAATACCTGTTATGGTTGCGATGGCAGCTTTAGGAAACATATCGCCAACTGTAGAGAAAATGTTTGCTGACCAAGCTTGGTGAGCAGCTCCGGCAATACCGATAATGATTACCGGAAACCAATAAGAAATAGAACCTAATGGTTGAGCAAATAAGGCTAATAGAGGAAAGAATGCAAAAATCAGCATGGAACGCATGCGACCGGAGTAAGGATCCATTCCTTTTTTCTCCACCAATATAGTTGGTAAATATCCTCCTAAGATAGAAAGTAAGGTAATTGCATAAAGTACAAATAAAGCGACTTGAGCTTGAGGATCTGATGATTTCAAACCATACACAGAGCTTAAGTATGCAGGTGTCCAGAATAAAAAGAACCACCAAACACCATCAGTCATGAATTTACCGAATGCAAATGCCCAAGTTTGTTTATAACTAAGACATTTTAGCATGCTGATTGAACTGCCTGCATTTTCACAGCTTTCGTATTTATCATCACCATCTTGTTGAATATATTCTAGCTCAGCAGCATTAACTCGCGCATGTTTAGAAGGTTTAGCATATCCGAACTGCCACCAACCCATCCAAATAAATCCAAGTCCACCGATGACAATAAACGAAGCTTCCCATCCCCAAGTTGCTGCAAGCCAAGGAATGACAATCGGTGCGGCTAAAGCCCCAACAGTAGCTCCTGCATTGAAAATAGAAGTAGCATATGCACGGTCTTTTTTAGGGAAATACTCTGCTGTGGTTTTAATAGCAGCAGGAAAGTTTCCGGCCTCACCGATAGCAAGAACTAATCGAGCAAAGATGAACATAGTTACGCTGACATTGATAACCTTGCTCACATCGCCGGTTGTAGCAATAAAGTTTTGTATGGACTCACTTGCACCGTGAAATCCGACGAACCAGTTGCCACTAACTACGCCTGAAGTTGCAATACCGCAAAATGCGTGTAGCACTGCTCCGACAGACCAGATACCAATAGCCCAATGAAAACCTTTTTTAGTCCCCATCCAATCGACGAATCGACCGGCAAATAAAAGGCTAATAGCATAAAACATGGAAAAAAGTGCTGTAATTGTTCCGTAATCATTGTTTGTCCAATGAAATTCCGGAGCAATAAAATCATTCCAAGTTAAAGAAAGTACTTGCCGATCAAGATAGTTTACTGTTGTTGCCATGAAAAGCATAGCTACAATAGTCCATCTGTAACTCGACATTTTGGTTGTTCCGTTATTAACAGCCATAATCTAAGTTGTTTTTATATTTATAAAAGGTGTGATTAATTTTATTAGTTAGTTATTAGCGCAACTTTTTAGCTATAGCCAAAGCTTCAGCACATTTATTGGTAATGAATGCCCAATCGCCGTTGTTTACTACATCTTTAGGGAATAATTGAGAACCCATTCCTACACAATGCACTCCGGCTTCAAACCATCCTTTCATGTTGGCTTCATCCGGAGAAACTCCTCCGGTAGGCATGATGCAAGCGTAAGGCATCGGACCTTTAACCGCTTTTACGAAAGAAGGACCGCCAACCTGAGATCCCGGAAATATTTTTACTACTTCAACCCCAAGTTCATGAGCTTTTACAATTTCGGTTACAGAACCACAACCTGGACTATATGCTACCTTACGTTTGTTACATACTTTAGCCGATTCTTCATCTAATGCCGGAGAAACGACAAAGTTGGTACCTATTTGAAGATATAGTGCTGCAGTGGGAGCATCAATGATAGATCCAACTCCCATAATCATTTCCGGACATTCTTTTTCTGACCATTTTACGATTTCAGCAAAAACTTCATGAGCAAAGTCGCCACGATTAGTAAACTCGAACACGCGAATACCACCATCGTAGCAAGCCTTTACTACATTTTTACAAACTTCAACATCTTTATGATAAAATACAGGAACAACACCTGTTTCTTTCATAGCAACAGCCACATCAATTCTTGAAAAGCGAGCCATAATATTTAATATTTAATCAATTGTTATAAATGCCATTACCCCCAACTGTTTAAAGTAGGGGGTAATGAACCTATTTGTTTATTTATCTAGAAACACGTCCGGAAGCATCACCATTCATTAGTTTTTCAACTTCACTAACAGTAACACGGTTGTAATCGCCGTATATAGTGTGTTTTAAACAAGAAGCAGCAACAGCAAAATTCAGTGCCTTTTGGTCATCAGTAGGGTAGGTTAATAAACCATAGATTAAACCGCCCATAAATGAATCGCCACCACCAACACGATCAACAATATGCGTAATTTGATATTGTGGAGATTCATAAAGCTTTTTGCCGTCGTAAAGCACACCGGCCCACGAGTTGTGGTTAGCATTAACAGAACCGCGAAGTGTAGTGATTACTTTTTTCACGCGAGGGAATTTAGTCATAATTTGTTTTGAAACAGATTCATAAGCAGCACCTTCAACATGACCACCTGTTACATCAACGCCTTCAGGGTGAATACCTAATACCATGGCAGCATCTTCTTCGTTACCTAACACTACATCAGTTCCAGCAACCAATTCCGGCATAACTTCGCCGGCAGTTTTTCCGTAATTCCAAAGGTTTTTACGATAGTTAAGGTCACAAGAAACAGTAACTCCAAGTTCGTTAGCCTTTTTAATAGCCTCTAAACAAACATCGGCAGCACCTTGAGAGATAGCCGGAGTAATACCTGTCCAGTGGAAGAAATCGGCACCTTCAAACACTTTCTCCCAATCAATCATGCCAAGATCAATCTGAGAAACAGAAGAGTAAGCACGATCATATACCACCTTTGAAGCTCGACTAACAGCACCGGTTTCTAAGAAATAGATACCTAATCGGTCGCCTCCATAAATGATTTTCTCTGTACCAACGCCATATTTGCGCAAGTCCATCATGCAGGATCTACCAATGTCGTTTTTAGGAAGACGAGTTACAAAGTCCACGTCAATACCATAATTAGCTAGAGAAACAGCTACGTTGGCTTCGCCGCCACCATATGTAGCTGTAAAATTATCAGTTTGCTCAAATCGCAAATAACCCGGTGTTGCCAAACGCAACATAATTTCACCGAATGTTACTACTTTTTTACTCATTGTAATATATTAAAAATGTTCTTATAAGTGCAATCGATTGCAAAACTACAATTAATTTTGATTACACAAATAGAAAAACAAAAGATTTCCGATGATTTCCCTTAGAAGTTGAAATACTCTTTTGCATTATTGAAGCATATATTTTCAACCATGTTTCCTAATAATTCCATATCGTAAGGAATTTCTCCATTCTCCACATCATTACCCAATAGGCTACACAATGTACGACGGAAATACTCGTGGCGAGTATATGAAAGGAAACTGCGAGAATCAGTCAACATACCTACGAAGCGGCTAAGTAGACCAAGGTTTGAAAGTGCATTCATTTGCTTTTCCATACCATCTTTTTGATCTAGGAACCACCATCCCGATCCGTATTGGATTTTTCCCGGAACCGAACCATCTTGGAAGTTTCCAAGCATCGTAGCGTAAAGCTCGTTGTCGCGTGGATTTAGGTTATATAGGATTGTTTTTGTAAGTTTATTTTGAGTATCTAATCGATCTAAAAGTTTAGCCAGGGGTTGTGCTACCGGCACATCGCCAATAGAATCAAATCCGGTATCCGGTCCTAGTTGAGCAAACAAACGAGAGTTATTATCGCGTTGTGCACCAATATGGAATTGTTGAGTCCATCCGCGTTTGTGATCCATAACTCCGAACTCATACAACATACAAGATTGGAATTTCAATACTTCATCAGCAGTAAGTTCGCTTCCGCCACGTACTTTCGAGAAGATAGCATCGATTTCTGCTTTTGTATAGTCAGCAGCGAATGCAGTATCCAATCCGTGGTCAGAAAGACGACAACCATTAGCGTGGAAGAACTCATGACGGTTGTCTAATGCAGCGATTAGATTATCGAAAGAAGTGATATCCATGCTTGCAGCTTTCGCCAATAGGTCTACATACTCGTTATATGATTTTGCATCAGCTACAGCCATTGCTTTGTCGGGACGCCATGCAGGAAGAACTGCAACTTCGAAACCCGAATCTTTGATTTGTTTGTGGTATTCCAAAGAGTCGATTGGATCATCAGTAGTACAAATAGTATTTACGTTTGCTTTGCGAATTAATCCGCGAACGCTATACTCCGGTGTACTTAATTTTGCATTACATTCATCGAAAATTTCTTTAGCTGTGGTCGGACTTAAAAGTTTTTCGATACCGAAGAAACGACGAAGCTCTAGGTGAGTCCAGTGGTAAAGAGGATTTCTCAAAGTATGAGGAACTGTTTCCGCCCATTTCTCGAATTTTTCCCAATCGCTGGCATCTCCGGTACAGAATCTTTCATCTACACCATTTGTACGCATAGCACGCCACTTGTAGTGGTCGCCATATAACCAGACTTCAGTGATATTATTGAACTGACGATCATCTGCAATATCCTTTGGGTTGATATGGCAATGGTAATCGAAAATTGGCATTTTAGCCGCATGTTCGTGATACAATTTCTGAGCTGTCTCTGTTTGTAGCAGAAAGTTCTCATCCATAAATTTTTTCATCGTTATTTTCTTGATATATGTATAAATTAATACTGATTGATTTTAGCAACTTGAGGAACGAAGATATAATAATAAACCTATAGAAAAAAATAAATATTTCTTAACAACAGTATGTAAGAAGAAAATGCTTTGAGACTTAGTTTATATTTTAGTTTTGACCCCACAATAGTATGTCGGCATTTAATTTTAGATTTATTTTTTATCCAAAATGCTGATTATTTCTTTTCGATCCGGAATTTCGTTGATACTCCATTTTTTTAGGATAGTGCCGTGTTGAATAAGTATTAAGCCCGGGTTAGATCGAATCATTGTTTTTAATGTTATTTCATCACAGTTAAAGAACTCTATTTTCAACCCTTTAGAAGAAGCTAAATTTGTGGCTGTATCAATAGAACTAGCTGTTAAGCCGATGAAAGACATTTGTTTTTCGTCGCAATACTTTATAATATCCTGTAATTTTGCGGTCTGTTTCCATTTAGCATCTTTAATATGGGTGGAAATAAACATAAATGTAGGAAGTTCGTCGTATAAAAAGAAATCCTTAACATCTTCGGCATCATTAGTCATTATATAAAAGTCACGTATAGGTGCTTCATATCCCTTTTTTATCAATGTGGATTGCATATCCATGTATTTCCAATTCAGCGTGTCTTGCCAAGGGTAGTTAGTTTCGTCAAATTCCTGTTGTTTGCCTGTTTTTAGGTTCTCGTAAATGAATGTGTTTTTATATTCATCGGCAGGTGCACCTTTGGGCACTTGCATACCTTCAATGATGTTTGCTCCTTCATGATAAGGTCGGAAATCAATAATCGGAAGATAGGTATAAGAGTACCACATGAATCCACCAAACGCAGCAATGGCAATAATAGTGGCTATCTTCTTCATGCAATAATGTGCCGATGTTCCTCGGTATTTTAGGCTCGCAAACAAATGAATTGCAGCTAAAATGAGGAAGAAAATATTCTTGTAGAATGTTTCCCAGTTGCCGAGCTTAATAGCATCGCCAAAGCATCCGCAATCGGTTATGGGATTGGTTAGTGCCGATATTAATGTGGTAATTGTAAAGAAGCACATAAGAGCCATGACTTTCCATGCTACTGCACGATGCCAAACATGGGTTAGCAAAGCAATTCCTAATCCGAACTCGACTAAACAAAGCAAACAGGCTAGGAGAAGGGCAATGGGTACAAGAAACTCCAAATGCCAAGCGTCTAAATATTCTATGAATTTATACGAAACTCCGATAGGATCAATTCCTTTTACAAAACCCGAGAATATAAAAAGAATGCCAAGTAGTATTCTGCTTGTGTTATGTATATGCTTCATAAGATGAGAAATTAGCAATTAAATTCAATCCTAATCAATGCGAAAACAGCATAATTAATCATGTCCAGATAGTTTGCATCAACACCTTCCGATATAATAGTTCTTCCGGCATTATCTTCTATTTGTTTGGTGCGTTTAATTTTCATCAAGATTAGGTCGGTAATTGAGCTGATTCTCATGTACCGCCAAGCCTCATCATAATCATGATTTTTATCATTCATTAGATTTAGAGCCTTATTGAAATAATTGTTGTATAACTGAATCGTTTTATCATTGTTCATGTGCATGTCGGTATCAGAAATTCCTATTTCTAATTGGATTAAAGCCATGATGCAATAATTAATTATACCAATATATTCGAATTTAGCATCTTCATCAATTTTCATCTCGCCTTTCATTTCGATACTCCGAATACGTTGAGCTTTTATAAATATCTGATCGGTAAGAGAACTCGGACGAAGAATCCGCCAAGCAGTTCCGTAATCTATCATTTTTTTAGTGAATATGTCTTCACAAATGCCCATAATATGTTGGTATTCTTGAATTGTATTGCTCATTATTTTGAAATATATGTTTAAATGCAAAGTAAGCAAATAAACTTGGTGGGGAAACTAGATTAGAGCAAAAAAACGAAGTGCTATTTGCAGGAGTAGCGTATTAATATTAAGCATACAAGATAAATCTTTCCCTTTAGAAACATATCTCTTTTGAAGAGGCTGTGAAAATAAAATATCCAAAGAAGAAGACCTCTTTGGATATTAAAGCTTTGTTTACTTAGGTTATCCTTTATTGCTACTAAAATATAAATTCAGTACAATAAACTGCAGCACCAGCGAGATATCCAAGCAGTGCCAGCCATGATATTTTCTTCAGATACCACATGAAATCGATTTTTTCTATTCCCATTGCAGCAACACCGGCTGCAGAGCCTATAATTAATAAACTACCTCCTGTGCCTGCTGTATAAGCAAGGAACTCCCAAAACGCACCATCTTGAATAAACGCTGCTGCGTGTCCGATAGTGCCTGCGTCAGCGATTGGATACATGCCAATAGCACCGGCAACCAAAGGTACGTTGTCTATAATAGACGATAATACACCAATGGCGAGGTCGATTAAATAAATATTACCAAGTTTTTTATCCAACCAATCAGCCATGAGATTCAAATGACCTGCAGATTGCAATGCGGCAACCGCAGAAAGTATGCCTAAGAAAAATAAGATTGTCGGTACATCAATTTTGCGCAAAATGGCATGAACAGAAAGTTGTTCACGGATCTCTTGAGGCTTCTTGCGATGAAGTATCTCTGATATTAACCATATTACGCCTAAAGCCAATAGCATACCCATATACGGGGGAAGATGAGTGACTGTTTTAAATACAGGAACAGAAAGAAGTCCGGCTACCCCTAAGGCTAGCATAAAGCGCTGTTCATTTTTATTCGCAACAATACCATTCTGATTATTGGGCTCAGGTGTCTTTACGCTTCCTTTCAGATTAAAGCTAAGAATAATCAGCGGTACGAGGATTGACACTAAGCTAGGTAGGAAAACTCCTTCCATGATATTTAGTGTTGTCACCTGACCACCAATCCAGAGCATGATTGTAGTAACATCACCGATCGGAGACCATGCTCCGCCGGCATTGGCGGCCAAAACAACCATACTGGCAAATAACCAGCGAGTATGCTTGTTTGTAATCAGTTTGCTTAGCAAAGCAATCATCACTATTGTTGTTGTGAGGTTATCTAACAATGCAGACATAAAGAACGTGAGGAAGCTCATTATCCAAAGCAATTTAACTTTATTGGTTGTTTTGATTCTATCGGTTATAATAGCAAAACCGTTATGAGCATCAACCATTTCAACAATAGTCATAGCTGCCAATAAGAAAAATAAGATTTCTGCTGTTTCTCCTAAGTGTAGAACTACCTCATGCTCAGTTATAAAATGGCGAGCATGCTCAATCGTCAGATTTTCATGATGTAAAGAAGCAAAATCGCGCCAAGCTGAACTTAGATTCATGTTCAAAATATCTTGGGCTCCGATAATATATATTACCCAACATAAAGTCCCGATGATGAGAGCTGTGGCGGCTTTATTGATGTTTATGGTGTGTTCAAGAGCTATAGCAATATAGCCTAAGATGAATACAATGATCATTAATTCAAACATAATACTTTGAGTAAAATTAAATTAGATAAATTAGATTACGAATATAATAGCTATCTTAGGGGTGTACTACCTTATAACCATTAATAATATATAAAAACTTTTATAAATTTAATTTACAGAACTATTTTATCTTAAAATAGATTTTGTGTAATAAATAATAATCATGAAAGATAAAAAAATTGCCTTGTTTCTAGCAGAAGGATTTGAAGAGGTTGAAGCCATCACTACTATTGATTTATTAAGAAGAGCAGACTTAGATGTCAATGTAATATCGATTTATGATAAGAATAAGGTGGTGGGGGCAAACCGTATATCAGTAGAAACTGATATGTTGATTCAGAACTTTAATGCAGAAGATTATAACATGATTATTTTGCCTGGAGGTATGCCCGGAACGCTGAACTTACAGGGAAATATTCAATTAATGGAAGCTGTTAAGCTTTTTGCAAGACAAGATAAGTGGTTGGCTGCTATATGTGCAGCGCCTTCTATATTTGGAGAACTTGGTTTACTAGACGGAAAGAAAGCCACATCTTACCCTGGTTTTGAAAATAAGTTAGACGGAGCTATATTAACCACTGAAGGAGTAGCTGTTGATGGGAAAATAATTACGAGTAGAGGAGTAGGAACTGCAATCTCATTTGCTCTAACTATTATAGCAAATCTGTCAGGCAAAGAAAAATCTGATGAAATAGCAAATTCTATTTTGTATCAAGCTAATTAGCAGACAATCTCAATAGATGTGAATTAATTGTGATTTATGTTGAGCTTAAAATTAGAACCATTTTCGTTTTGAGAAATACCAGATACTTAGAGCAGCAATTAGAACCATAACAATCAATAGTATAAAATAACCATATTGATTTCTCAACTCAGGCATATTTGAGAAGTTCATACCGTATATGCCGGCAATGAAAGTAAGAGGAATGAAAATAACAGAGTAAGAGGTAAGTGTTTTCATTACTTGATTTAAGTTATCTCCCTGAATACTGAATGCTAGATTTAACCTACTTTCCAATTCTTGCATTTCAAAATCAATATCAGAAATCAGATTGCTTGTTTCCTCTTTAAGTTCGCTGAAATACTTATTCTCGAAATCAGTTAATTCTGTTTTTTCCAATTTCAAAATTAAATTTCGAAGACTAACAGCTGCCCGCTTAAATTCAAAAAGACTTCGTTTATGTTTCTCGACTTCAATGGTGAGAGCAGCGGTTGAGCTATTATCGATATTTCGTAATGTTTTGCTTACATAATCAGCAAATTGTTGCGTGCGAAGCTCATAGTGATCAACGATTGCTTCAAGGATGAGAAAAAATAAATAATCAGCTTTCTTTTTACGAGTAAGTCCTTTCGCATTGCGTAATCTTTCGCGAACACCTCCAAAATAATCACCGCTGCGCTCCTGAATACTCCAAACGAAATCTGATGTAAGTACGAAATACATTTGCTCGGTTTCTATGGGCTCAAATTCAGGCTTGAGCACTTGAATTGCTACAAATATTAAACCATCGAGTTCGATCATTTTATTAGGATGTGTATCATCTCCTAATAATTTTATTAGGAAATCATCCAATTTGTTTTGATTAATGATTTGTCGTGTTTCATCATTGAAATCTAAACCATAAGTATTTAACCATTGAACGTGATTTTTCAGCTTTAATCGAATGGCGGAAATATCATGGAGAACAACATCAGTGCGCTGTTCTTTTGAATATTGAATAAATGAAGTCTTTTCTAGGTATTCTGAACTCATATTTTACGTAGTTTACAAATGAGCATAATAAGCATATCGGTAACTAAAATACAAATAAAAGATTAAAATGTTTTTTCGAATGCCTTTCTAGTCCCGCCTCGCATGATTACCTCACCGCAGTAAATATAGTTTGATTTGCTCAAAATATGTAGCATACCGCAGTTGTCAAAGTTAGTATCCACTTTTATACTATGAATATTCTTGGCAAATGCATACTCCTCACACAGTTTGAATATAAGTTTAGCAAATCCTTTCCCAAGCTGTTCAGTAGCAATTGCCAATCGATGAATTACTAAATAATCAGATTCAGATAGCCACTTCCCATCAATATTGTCATAAGCAGGTTCATCATTTATTTTTATACATACATAAGCTATAATTTCATCCTTTTCTTTAAGTACATAACCACTGCTTGATTCAATGTCATCTTTTACGGTCTTCAGATTCGGATATCCATCTTGCCATTGGATACTACCATCGAGCTTACGTCTAAGAATGGCATCTTGGAGTATTTTCCAAATAGCATCAATATCAATAAGTCGGGCAGGGTAGAGTGTGATCATAATAGTGTTTTTAATGTTATATGATTTATCGGTAAAATTACCGATAAATCGCAATAAAAAAACTGCTACCCAGATGGGCAGCAGTTTGAATTATCTAGAATCTAATCTTACATTTTCTCAAAAATCCATTCACGAGCATTGACAAATGCCTCCATCCATGGAGTAATTTCATCTAGTTTTCTTTCCGCAGGATAATCAGCACAAAGCCAAGGGCGAAATGCTCGTTCAAGATGTGGCATCATAGCTAAATGACGACCATCTTTTGAGCATATGGCCGCAGCATTAAAATCTGAGCCATTAGGATTTCCCGGATACCCTATGTTAGCATACTTAAATGGAATGGAATATTCCGACTCATCATAAGGTAAAGAGAATTTACCTTCGCCGTGAGCAACCCAAACACCTAATCTCATGCCTGTCATTGATTTTAGCATTACAGAGTTATTTTCTACAATCTCGATATTCACAAAATTAGATTCAAATTTATGAGAATCATTATGTAGCATACGAGCTTTCTCTGTATGTTCCGGATAAATTAAATCAAGCTCAACAGCTAGCTGACAGCCATTACATACACCAAGACTTAATGTATCCTCTCGTTGGTAGAAGTTTTTAAGTGCAGTGCGTGCCTTATCGTTATATTTAAAGGCACCTGCCCACCCCTTGGCAGAACCTAACACATCAGAGTTTGAGAAACCGCCACAGAATACGATTAAATTCACATTATCTAAAGTTTCTCTGCCTGAAATGAGGTCGGTCATATGCACATCTTTCACATCAAAACCGGCTAAATAAAGCATGTAGGCCATTTCTCGCTCCCCATTTACTCCTTTTTCTCGAATAATAGCAGCTTTGATACCGCTGGAAGTTCTCCGTTTTAAATCAATACCATAATCTGCAGCCTTACCGGTAAATCCTTTAAAATCATATGCTAACTCGTTTTTCTTGTAATTTTCGTAACGGGCTGAGGCCAATTTTTCACCACACTGTTTCCTATCCATCAAATAAGATGTTTTAAACCAGAGATCACGTAAGGAATTAATGTCAAGAGATAAGTTATCTTGATGATTAACTACTGTAAATTCACGTTTAGTAGCAGGAACTCCTATTTTAACAAAACGAACACCTATAGTTGAAAGTTTAGCCTCAAATGCTTCGACATCGTTAGCTTGAAGGATTACAGCCGGATTTTCATTAAAGAATACTTTAGTTGTATCAGCTTCTCCTAAGGCAGTTAAATCAAGGTTTAGACCTACTTTGTTATTAGCAAAACACATTTCTAACAAAGAAGTTATCAAACCACCTGAGGCTATATCATGACCGGCAGCAATTTTCCCCTCTTCAATTAGTTCTTGAATAGCATTAAATGCCTTAATAAAATAGGGAGCATCAGCAACGGTGGGTGCTTCTTGACCTATTTTATTAATAATCTGACCGAATGCAGATCCTCCTAAAACTAAGTTCATTGATGAAAGATCTACGTAATAAACCGGTTTAGATACGTCATTTACAAGAACGGGTTCTATTACTTTCTTTACATCGGTAACTTCGCCTGATGCTGAAATGATAACGCAACCGGGAGAATAAACAACATCGTCGGTATACTTTTGAGTCATCGACATCGAGTCTTTGCCCGTAGGGATATTAATTCCTAATTCGCAAGCAAAATCAGACGCTGCTTTTACGGCCTTATAAATACGTGCATTTTCGCCTTCATTTTTAGCAGGCCACATCCAATTTGCCGACAATGAAACTGATTTTAATTTCTCCGGCATCGGAGCCCAAATGATGTTGGTTAATGATTCGGCAATGGAAAGTACCGAACCGCGAGCAGGGTCAATCATGGCGGCCACCGGAGCATGTCCGATTGAGGTAGCCAAACCTGACTTTCCTTGGTAATCAAGTGTGATAACGCCACAATTGTTAAGTGGTAATTGTAACTCTCCAACACACTGTTGCTTAGCAACTCTACCGGTAACTGAGCGGTCAACTTTATTGGTCAACCAATCTTTACAAGCCACTGATTCCAATTGAAGTACATTTTTTAAATGCATTTCTATATCTTCGAGATTATAGCCTAGCTCAACAAACTTTTCTTTTTTTGTTGTATCGGTAAGAATCGTTTTAGGTGGATTCCCAAACATATATTTTAGTTGCCAGTCGATAGGCTTTTCTCCTGTTTTTGAATTCTCGAATGTGAACTGCATGTCGCCGGTAGCCTCACCGATAACGTACATCGGCGAGCGTTCACGATCGGCAATCTTTTGCAACCATTCCACATCTTTCTCATTCATAACTAAACCCATGCGTTCTTGCGATTCGTTTCCTACTACTTCTTTTTGAGATAAAGTAGGATCGCCCACCGGAAGTTTAGCTGTATCAATATGTCCGCCGGTTTCTTCAACCAATTCCGACAAACAATTTAAATGTCCTCCTGCACCATGGTCATGAATAGAAACAATTGGATTTTTATCTGATTCGCTTAGTGCACGAATGGCATTATAAGCACGTTTTTGCATTTCGGGGTTAGCACGCTGTACGGCATTAAGCTCGATAGCGTTTTTAAATTCTCCGGTAGCTACTGAAGATACAGCACCTCCACCCATACCGATGCGATAATTATCTCCTCCTAGAAGGACCACCTTGTCACCTGTTTTAGGCGTGTCTTTTAAACTATCTATTTTTTTCCCGAAACCAATACCTCCTGCCAACATGATTACTTTATCATAACCATATTTTTTATTGTTTTCGAAATGTTCAAAAGTAAGCACCGAACCGGTAATTAAAGGCTGACCGAATTTATTCCCGAAGTCGGAAGCTCCGTTTGACGCTTTAATTAAAATTTCTTCAGGTGTTTGATATAGCCAATCTCTTTCTTTGGTGGCTTGTTCCCAAGAACGATCGGCTTCTGAACGAGGATATGAAGTCATGTACACCGCAGTGCCCGCAATAGGCAAGGCTCCTTTTCCTCCCGCAATACGGTCGCGGATTTCACCCCCGGTTCCTGTTGCTGCTCCGTTGAACGGCTCAACAGTAGTCGGAAAGTTATGAGTTTCTGCTTTCAATGAAAGTACGGTTTCAATATCTTTAATCTCAAAGAAATCAGGTTTGTCTTGAGTAGTGGGAGCAAATTGTTCGACAACCGGACCTTGCACGAACGAACAGTTGTCCTTATAAGCAGAAATGATTTGGTTTGGATTCATTTCCGAGGTCTTACGAATCATCTTAAATAAAGACATTTCTTGCTCTACACCATCAATAATAAACGTCCCGTTGAAAATTTTGTGTCGGCAATGCTCTGAATTTACTTGAGAGAAGCCGAATACTTCGCTGTCGGTTAGTTTTCTTCCTAATGTTTCAGCTACTGATTCCAAATAGGCTATTTCATCATCACTTAAAGCCAAACCTTCTTGCTCGTTATAAGCAAACATGTCATCAATTTCTATAATGGCATCCGGTTGTTTGTTTATAGTAAAGATATCTTGGTCAACACTTTGATACATGCGTTGCAACATTGGGTCATAGCCTGCTGTTTCATCGGCAACTTCAATGAATTCCTCTATACGAATAATGCCGCTGATACTCATGTTTTGAGTAATTTCAACGGCATTTGTACTCCAAGGAGTAATCATTTCTTTACGAGGTCCGACAAAGAAACCCGCTATTTTGTTATCCGAAAGAGGCTCGGCGTTACCAAACAGCCAAGCAAGTTTGTTGATGTTTGAATTGTCAATTTTTTCAGAAGAATGAACAGCGATAATGCTATTCGATGGTGTCTTGAAAAAAGAAATCATTATGTGTTATTTAGATAATTGTTGGTACTTGTTTTTGTACGCTTGCAAAGATAGTTATTTTCAGCTTGAATCACGATTACTGCTAGATTTAAAAATAATTGATTATAAACTAATAAATTAGCTTGTTATTTGAGCAAATTCTTGCTGAGTATCACAATAATTAAACCTATTTCCCATCTTCTATGATGGCAGAATGGGCACAAAAAAGAGTTTTTGTTTCGTTACTTGTTAAGAAAGGAATAAATTTATGCAAATCGTTTGTTTTATACAAATTATAAGACATTAGCTACATCAGTTTCAGTAAATATTTTTGAAGAATACGTGCAACTTCACCATTTCTGAGTTGTGAAAAAAGATTGAATGATTAAAAATTAGCACGATATGTATATATATATTATCAACAGTATTACTTTTGTATATCACTAAAAGAATATAATGAACGAAATTGTAGAAATAGAATACTTCTCGGAAAATGTAGTGAAAGTGGTAGTAAAAGCACCACGTATTGCTAAATCAAGAAAGCCCGGACATTTTATTATGCTTCGTATTGATGAACAAGGTGAGCGTATCCCCTTAACAATTGCCGGTGCTGATGCACAAGCCGGTACAATTACTTTAGTAGCCCAAAAGGTGGGAGTTACTTCAACCCGTTTAGCCGAAATGAACGTGGGCGACTGCATTTTAGATATTGTAGGGCCTTTGGGAAAAGCTACTCAAATAGAAAAGGTTGGCACTGTGCTAGCTTGTGGAGGTGGGGTAGGCGTTGCTCCATTATTACCAATTGTGGAAGGTTTTAAAAAAGCCGGAAATAGAGTAGTTTCCGTAATTGCAGCTCGTTCGAAAGATTTAATTATTTTGGAAAATGAGATGCGCAAATGGTCGGATGAATTAATTATCATGACCGATGATGGTTCGTATGGAGAAAAAGGATTAGTAACTGAAGGGGCCGAAAAATTCATCAAACAAGAACATATTGATGA
Source organism: Mangrovibacterium sp. (assembly GCA_047975205.1). Lineage (GTDB taxonomy): Bacteria > Bacteroidota > Bacteroidia > Bacteroidales > Prolixibacteraceae > JBKEDC01. The sequence continues at coordinate 37,165 of JBKEDC010000036.1, forward strand.
ATGCATAGCTATAGGTCCGGCAGTAATGATGAAATTCACTTCATTGTTGACAAAGAAATATGAAATTCCTACACAAGCCAGTTTAAATGCTATGATGGTAGATGGAACAGGTATGTGTGGAGCATGCAGGGTGAAGGTAGGCAATGAAACGAAGTTTACTTGTGTTGATGGTCCGGAGTTCGATGCCCATCAGATTGATTTCGATGAACTCATGGTTCGATTAAGAGCCTATAGCAAAGAAGAGCAAACTGCTCTAGAAATATTTGCAGAAAATAAGGACTAGTTTCAACCTAGTAAACAGTCTTAATATCAAGAGTTATATATTAACAATCCCGATTTGGGTGTGTTTTCGATTTGAAAAAGATGATAGATTTAAAAGCAGAGCGTGCTGAAGAATGGCGCGCTGATTTACGCAAAAAAATAAAAGCTAAAGACAGGACAAATATTGCACGTGTTCGTATGCCGGAAATGAATGCCACAGAGCGTGCTAAATATATGGATAAAGAGGTTAATGTAGGTTTATCGGCAGAAATGGCAATTCAAGAAGCATCGCGCTGTATGGATTGTGCAAACCCTACTTGTATTATCGGATGTCCGGTGAGTATTAATATACCTAAATTTGTAAAGCAAGTAGAAACTTCTGATTTTTTGGCAGCTGCTGCGACCCTGAAAGAAACTTCAGCTTTGCCTGCAGCTTGTGGTAGAGTTTGTCCGCAAGAAAAACAATGCGAGGCAAATTGTTTCTATACCTTAAAACTAGATAAAGAGCCCGTGGCCATCGGTTATTTGGAGCGCTTTGCAGCCGACTTTGAACGCAACACCGGAAAAGCTGCTTTGCCACAATGTGCCCCATCTAATGGTATAAAGGTGGCTTCTGTAGGTTCGGGACCCGCTGCTCTAGCTTGGGCAGGCGATATGATTAAGTTGGGTTATGATGTTACAGTATTTGAAGCCTTACATGAAGTGGGAGGAGTGCTTAAATACGGCATTCCTGAGTTTCGCTTACCTAACGCCATTGTTGACTTTGAGTTGAAAAACTTGGAAGCAATGGGAGTGAAGTTTGAACGCAACTTTATTGTAGGTAGAACAACCTCTTTCGATGATTTGAGAGAAGAAGGTTATAAAGCTTTTTTTGTTTCTAGCGGTGCCGGATTGCCCCGATTTATGAATATTCCCGGAGAAAACTACAATGGGGTTATGTCGGCAAATGAATATCTCACCCGCGTTAACTTGATGAATGCAGGAAAAGATTCAACCGATACGCCGGTGCTCAAGGCAAAGAATGTAGCCATCATCGGAGGGGGTAATACGGCTATGGATTCCGTAAGAACAGCTAAGCGTATGGGAGCAGAACGTGCTATGATTGTATATCGTCGCTCTCGAGAAGAAATGCCGGCCCGTTTGGAAGAAATTCACCATGCAGAAGAAGAAGGTGTGGAATTTCTAAACCTGAGTAATCCAATTGCCTATACAGCCAATGAAAATGGAAGAATTTGCAGTATGCGTCTGCAAAAAATGGAACTCGGAGAGCCTGATGCTTCAGGCAGACGCAAGCCAATAATTATTAAAGGAGCTGAATATGATATGCCTGTCGATATGGTAGTGGTTGCTATTGGAGTTTCGCCTAATCCATTGGTGCCATCAGAACTACCGGAGTTAGAAGTGACCAAATGGGGAACAATCGTAGTAAACGAAGACAACATGCAAAGCTCATTACCTTGGGTGTTTGCAGGTGGTGACATTGTTAGGGGAGGAGCAACCGTAATTTTAGCCATGGGCGATGGGAGAAGAGCAGCAACCGGCATGCACCAATATTTGCTGAGCCAATAGACAAAGAATTAAGTATAGTCTTAACAAGAAATAGCAGGTTAATGAAAAAAATTGCACTATCAGTCATAAGTATAATGCTTTTATCGGCAAGCTTTGCCCAACAAGTGAAGAGCTACACGGTGAAGTCCGGCGAAACAATATATTCTATCTGTAAAACAAACGATGTTACACAAGAACAGCTACAATTAGTAAATCCAAGTCTCAGAGGGAATTTGCGAGCAGGACAAATTATTCAGATACCTGTTGTTCAACAAGAAGCTAAACCACAGCTCACTTTTAAGAATCATAAAGTAAAACGTAAGGAAACGCTTTACAGTATAGCTAAGAAATATCATGTAACTGTTGATGATATCCTACTTTATAATCCATGGGCAAAGAATGGAATCCGGAAAAAAGATATCCTTCGCATTCCTGATGAAAAGCAATTAAAAGAGCTTCAGGCTTTTGAAAAGGCAGAACAAGAAAAAAAAGATGCTTTGTCTAGGGTGACACAAATTAAACATCAAGTTCAGGCAGGCGAAACATTATATGGTATATCAAAGCAGTATAATCGTTCAGTTGAGGCACTTTTAGCAGAAAATCCGCAAGCAGAATCGGGATTGAAAATAGGAATGGTGCTAACCATATCGGAAATGATTGCGAAAAATGACACTTCTGAAAATGCCAAAGTGGTTTATGTGGTTAAAAAAGGTGATACCGCTTATCGCATAGCAAAGAATTATGAAATTACAGTAGATGATCTTTATGCAGCCAATCCGGAAGTGCAATCTCATGGACTCCAAACGGATATGGTATTAATTATACCTACTGAGGTTAAGAAATCAAATCAAGTTGACGATTGGACACTTCAACCGGCTATAGTAGAACCGGATGTGAGTGCAAAATTGCAGCATTACAACATAGCTTTGTTGCTTCCTTTCTCTGCAGCCAAAAATGATTCTGTACATTTTATCCCAAAAACGGATGCAGAACTCATTCCTGCAAAGAGTAAAAGCTTTTTGCAAATGTATCAAGGGGTGCTTTTAGCTGTTGAACAGATGCGTATGCAAGGAATGCAAGTTAGTTTAAGAGTTTTTGATACAGAGGGCTCATTGGCAACCGTAAAGAACATTGTTGCACATCCTGATTTTAAGAAAGCAGATCTAATTATTGGACCTGTTTATCCACAGGTTCAGGGACCGATCTCTAATTATGCCAAATTGAACCATGTGCCGATGGTTTCTCCGCTCTCTTCGGCAGGTGACTTCGAAGATTCAAATCCATATTATTTCAAAATAAATCCTACGGAGGAGCTGATCCGAAAGAAAACAGAAAACTTTCTTGCTAATGACTTCAAATCGTATAATATGTTGAGTGTTGGAATTGGAGGAAAAGGTTATTTAAATCAGTCAGCAGAGTTTAAACAAAACTTTACCAACTATATGGAATATGATGCTGAAACAGAAGATGTAGAGTTGTTGAAAAGAAAGCTGATATATGCTACTGATACGCTTCACATGTCGAATGTGGCCTATATTCCATTTGATAAAGAAACAAAGGTAAGTGTTGGTGTTAGTGCGCTTAATATAGCAGCATCAAGCGCTCCGGTAACGCTTGTAGGTCAATATAACTATATAAGATTTAGAAGTATTCTTACGGAATATTATCATCGATTAGATCTTCATGTTTTATCTCCATATTACATTGATTATACCTCGACTAGTGTGATAGATTTTGTGCAAAAGTATAGAGAGAATTATTATTTAGAACCTAATCAGTTTGCATTCCAAGGATATGATGTAGCTTATTATTTTATGAGTTTATTGTTCAATTATGGAGAGAATGCAAGTTCGGCAGCATTAAATTTTCATCCTCAACTTTTACAAGGTAATTTCCAATTCAAGAAAACTTCTTCGTCAGCTGGTTGGGTAAATGATGGCTTATTTATAATAGAGTATAAACCGGATTTTACTATTTACAGAAAAGGAAAAGTTCAATAATCCTTGTAAAATAGATGTTATTCGTTGATAGTTTATTTACTTAAGCATTATGTTATCGTAATAAATGTCTATATTTGTGACTGCCTGATTGTGCAAACATTAAAATTTATTGCTTCACTAACTTAAAACTGTAAAACTGATCAAATGCAACATTCAACAGATTTAGCTTATCATTTATTGATACCTTTAGCCATTGTAGTCTCATTTTTAGTTGTTTTTGTATCCATACCATCTGTTTTGCATATAGCATTTAGCAAACGCTTATTTGATAAACCTAATTTTAGAAGTTCCCACATTAAAATTACACCTCGTTTGGGAGGGTTGGCTATTGCCTTTGGTTTTATTTTTACTTATTCATTTTTTGCAGATTGGTATTCGTATGCTTATGTACCATTTTTAACACCATCTTTTGTATTGATTTTTGTTATTGGATTGAAAGATGATATTATTTCGACGGCTGCAACAATTAAATTAATGGGACAGCTTTTAGCAGCTGCTATAATTGTAGGTTTAGGCGATGTTCGTATCGATGAATTACAAGGCATTCTTCATATTCCCTTATCGGAAGGGTGGAGTATTGCCATCAGTATTTTTATTTTTGCATTTTTACTGAATGGATTTAACTTAATAGATGGAATTGATGGATTAGCTGCTATAACGGGTATTATAACACTTTCTGCATTTTCTGCTTGGTTTTTCATCAACGGATATTATCATGTGCCGCTCATTGCAGCTTCGTTGGTCGGAGGATTGATAGCCTTTATTTATTATAATATGTATTGTGTAAAAATGAAGATATTTATGGGAGATACCGGATCGTTACTTATTGGTTTTGTCGTTTCTGTTATTACCATAGCTTTCCTTAAATTTAATAATCAGATTATAAATGTAGAATCACACACATATACAATTTCAAGTGCCCCGGCTGTGGCGGCAGCCGTTTTAATCATTCCTATAGTGGATACTATTCGAATATTTTTCCTGCGAGTTTTGAGAGGAAATTCTCCTTTTGCACCAGATAAGAATCATATTCATCATCGTATGTTAGATTTAGGAATGACTCATCATCAGATATCATTTACAATCGGATTTGTGAATATTTTCTTTATAGTATTAGCTTTCTTGTTACGAGATATAGGTACTTGGGCACTACTAGCTATCATCTTGCCTTTGGGCTTCGCTTTTGCAGCTACTCCATCATGGATACTTGCCTATAAGAGAAAAGCTATTGTAAAATGATTTAATCATGCGCAGGCTATAAGTTAAATTTCTATCGAATTAGTTCACATTATTGCACAAAAAGGAAATATAAGTATTTTCGCACCAATGGATATATACATTAAAAAACTTGGTACATTTTTAATTTTAGTATTAGGAATATATGCGGTTGGTTTTGCACAACAAGATTCTGTGTCTGTTACCACGGAAATCCGAAAAAATGAAAAGAATCCAACTAAAGGAAGTGTTTACTTGACTCCGGTTCCGATTTTGGGTTTTAATCCTGCTTTTAATTTTATGTACGGCTTGGGTGGTACTGCAAGTTGGTTTTTAGGTAACCCGAGTAATACTTCTATATCAAGTGCTGTTTTAGGTATTATATTTACTACGAAGCAACAGCAAATGATTTCTTTACGTTCCACAACATATACCAATGAGAACAAATGGCAGATTATAGGTGACGTGCGCTATTTTGATACTTCGCAATCTACATGGGGTTTAGGAACTGGCTCGCAAAAAACTAAGCCAACATTTGGCGAGATAAATATTGGAGGGATAAACTATCAAGGGATTTCCACAGAAGACCCAATGGAATTTAAATTAATAAGAATTTATGAAACCTTTTTACACAAAATAGGGGAATCGGGTGTATATGCTGGTGTTGGTGTTCATATCGATTTACATAGAAATATTAAAGATTTAGGAATGGAGGAGCACAATGAAAATGTAGATACTCCTACGGCAATAACACCTTATTGGGCATATAGTAAAGTTAAAGACTTTAATTACAACCATAGTAGTACAGTTGGTATATCATTGAATGCAGTATATGATACTCGAGATAACATCAATAATCCTTATGTAGGTAGATACGCAATGTTGAGTTTTCGTGTTAATCCGGAGATTATAGGTAGCGATAAAAATTCTACTCAATTGAATCTGGAATATAGAGATTATATCAACCTCACAGAAAATAATCATAATATACTAGCTCTATGGGGTATTGGAAACTTTACCCTTTCGGGAGATTTACCTTATTTATGCTTACCGGCTATTGGTTGGGATTTATATGGTACATCAGGAGCTCCATATACGCAAGGTCGATTTAGAGGTGAGGATTTGATTTTTGCAGGTTTGGAATATCGAAAGCATATTTGGGGAACAAAATGGAACCCCCGATTAGTAGGTGCTATTGCTTTTTTAAATGCGACAACAGTTAGCGGTGGTGGAATTAATCATGCACGCTTATTTGATTATATTGCCCCCGGATATGGATTAGGTTTACGTATCAATTTTAGAAAGAAGGCTCGTACGAATCTTGGTTTTGATTATGGTTGGGGAGCTTATGGGTCTAAAGGATTTTTTATCCGAATTAATGAAAACTTCTAATTTGTAGACTTATTCTTTTAATGAGTTAAATAGCTAAAAAAAAGAAGGTATAATAAATAAATCAGGATTGATTGTGGTAGTTTTTTTTAATTTTGTGTGATAGGCTATGACAATAAAAGAAAAATTACTAAATAATACTTGGTTAAAATCGGAACTTAAGAAAAAGAATCGATTGAAGAGTTTCGTGAATATCAATAATGCTGCTACCATTGGGCTTATTTGGCAAAATGAAGACATCGAAGCAACAACTTATTTAATTGAGTTATTGCAAAATCGAAATATTGTTATAGAGAAGCTATGTTTTGCAAACACTCCCGGAGAAATGGTTTTTTCAAAAAAAGACTTCAGCTTTTTTGGTAGGCCTAAGTCGGATATTGTAAAAGAATTTATAAATAAGCCGTTTGATATCCTCATTGATATAACAAAAGATTCTACTTTTGAAATAAAGGTTATCAGGGCATTGTCAAAAGCGAAATTTAAGGTTGGTAGTTCTGTTAGTGATTCAAATTATTTAGATTTAAATATTCAGATAAAAGGAGGAGCTAAGTCAATGTACTTAGTAGAGCAAATACTTTTTTATTTGGAAGCGATTAATAACGTAAAATAATATGACAAGATTGTTTGAGGGAGCTGGAGTAGCTTTGGTAACGCCGTTTCATGCGGATAATACAATTGATTTTGAAAGTTTAAATAACCTGATTAATTTCCAAATTGAAGCTGGGATTGATTATGTTGTTGTGCTCGGCACAACTGCTGAGACTCCAACCCTCTCTGAAGAAGAGCAAGAACAAATTATAAGTTGCGTTAGACAGCAAGTAGATGGCAGAGTGCCAATTGTTTTAGGATTGGGGGGTAATAATCCAGACTCAGTTATATCGCGTATTCGTAAAATTGATTTTTCAGGAGTTGCTGCAATTCTGTCAGTAACACCCTATTATAATAAACCTCAGCAAGCAGGATTAGTTGCGTATTATAAAACTATTGCAAAAGCTTCCCCTGTTCCTATCATATTATACAACGTGCCGGGAAGAACGGGAGTTAAATTATCTACTGATAGTGCAGTTCAGCTATCTTTGTCTTGTGAAAATATAGTAGGTATAAAAGAAGCTTCCGGAGATTTAAATCAAGTGACAGAGATTGTTAGGGATGCACCAAACAATTTTTCGGTAATATCAGGAGATGATGCGTTAACTTTGCCAGTTTTGTCAGTAGGTGGTTGTGGAGTGATTTCAGTTATTGCTAACGCTTTCCCGGAAGAGATGACTAATATTGCTAGGTTGATAAGAGAACAAAAGTTGGAAGAGGCAAAACAACTACATTTGAAATTAGCTCGAATGTGCAATTTAATATTTAAAGAAGGAAACCCAACGGGAATTAAAGCATTAATGAATCTAATGGGGTTATGCAGACCAAATTGCCGATTACCTTTGGTAGAGGCTAGCGATTCTTTAACTAATGAATTAAATGTTGAATTAGAGACATTGAGAAGAACAAAATAGTTAGAATTAGCAGATTGGTAGTATGTAATATCACTTCTTAAATCGGTAGGAAAATTTTTTCTAAATGGGTGTCAATATCTTGATATTTGATAGATTATCTCATTATTCAGAATCAATCCTCTTTTGCAGTAAATACATTTTATCTCTAAGGCGGGCTGCTTCTATGAAGTCGAGTTCTTTTGCAGCTTTTTGCATCTCCTTCTTGATTCTTGTTATAGCTTTCTCTAAAGTAGGTTTATCCATCATATCTACAATCGGATCTGCAACCATATTTGAACCATCTGTTCCTTTGCTGTAAGATTTGTTGTCGCTTCGATATTCATAACCGATAATTTCTCGGGATGGTTTTATAATTGGCTGAGGTGTTTTGTTGTGCTCATCGTTGTATTCCATTTGCTTAGCACGACGATAGTTAGTAGAATCAATGGTGCGCTGCATAGAATCAGTAATTTTATCGGCATACATAATGACTTGTCCATTTATGTTTCTAGCTGCTCGACCTGCTGTCTGGGTTAAGGAACGCTCTGACCGTAAGAACCCTTCTTTGTCAGCATCGATAATTGCCACTAATGACACTTCGGGAAGATCTAGTCCTTCTCGCAAAAGATTGATGCCGACTAGTACATTAAATATTCCTCTACGCAAATCTTCCATAATCTGGATACGCTCTAGCGTATCTATATCAGAGTGAATATAACGCGTTTTAATACCCATGTCAGATAGGTATTTGCTCAGTTCTTCGGCCATTCGCTTGGTAAGAGTAGTTACGAGTACTCGTTCATCCGTTTTTATACGTAAATGGATTTCTTTCATCAAGTCATCAATCTGATTAGCAGAAGGACGAACTTCAATAATAGGATCAAGCAAACCGGTTGGACGAATAATTTGCTCCACGATAACCCCCTCTGATTTTTGTAGCTCGTAATCAGCCGGAGTAGCACTTACATATAAAACTTGATTGACGATGCTTTCGTACTCTTCGAATTTTAGAGGTCGATTATCAATAGCTGATGGCAAGCGAAAACCATATTCTACGAGATTAATTTTGCGTGAATGGTCGCCTCCGTACATAGCTCGAATTTGAGGAACAGTAACATGACTTTCATCAATAATTGTGAGGTAATCATCAGGGAAATAATCGAGTAGACAGAATGGACGACTACCGGCTTCCCTGCCATCGAAGTAACGTGAATAATTCTCTACTCCCGGACAATACCCAAGTTCGCGCATCATTTCTAAATCGAATTCCACGCGTTCTTGAATTCTTTTGGCTTCAAGAGGTTTACCCACTTCTTTAAAAAAATCCACTTGCTTCATTAAGTCATCTTGAATTTGGCGGATAGACATTTGCATTCGCTCTTTTGTCGTAACAAAAATATTAGCCGGATAAATTACAGCTGTTTCTAATTGTTCGATAATTTGCCCTTCTATCGGGTCGAAGCTATATACTTCTTCTATTTCATCGCCCCAAAAAACAATGCGGATAGCATAGTCGGCATAAGCTAGATATACATCAATTGTATCTCCTTTAACCCTAAAGTTTCCGCGATTAAATTCCACCTCATTCCTGGAATACAGAGCATCTACAAGCTTATATAAGAGCTGATTCCTACTAATGGTATCGCCTTGATTGACTTCGGTTACATTAGCGTGGAAATCTTCGGGATTACCAATACCATACAGACAAGAAACAGATGAAACTACAATAACATCACGTCTTCCGGAGAGCAAAGCCGAGGTAGCACTTAATCGGAGTTTCTCAATATCTTGATTAATAGACAAATCCTTTTCTATATAAGTGTCAGTCGTTGGAAGATAAGCTTCCGGTTGATAATAATCATAATATGAAACGAAATACTCTACGGCATTATTTGGGAAGAACTGCTTCATCTCACTATATAACTGAGCAGCCAGCGTTTTATTATGCGATAAGATTAGGGTGGGGCGTTGCACCTTTTCAATAACATTTGCCATGGTGAAAGTCTTACCCGATCCGGTAACCCCTTGTAGGGTTTGGAAACGAACCTCATTCTTTATGCCTGAGGCAATTTGTTTTATTGCCTCAGGCTGATCGCCCATAGGTTGATAAGGTGCAACGACTTTTAGTTCCATTGTTTATTGTTGTAATGTAAAATAAACGGGGAAATGATCAGAAACACCTCCGTAATAGTTTGGTCCTCCGTAAGTTCTATTAGGCGACATATCTCCATTTTTCTTGCTGATATATTCCATCCAAGGTTGATGAAAAATATGCCCAATATTGTCGCTCACTTTTAATCCATTGCTATCAAGCAATGATTTAGAAACAATCAGATTGTCAAGCATATTCCAATTTCCTCGGAAGTTATAGGTTCCTTCATCTTTTAAATCGGCAGGAAGCATTAAATTAACTAACATGCTTTCCTCACTTGGTAGTTTTGCTCCAAGTGTTTCATAAATACTTTTGTTTTGGGGTTCATCATTCATATCTCCCATGACCACAATATTGGCATTCGGATTTGCAGCTAATACTTTATCGATAGATTCTTTTAACACATTAGCTGCAGCTATTCGGTGAGGTTCTGACTGTTCAGTTCCTCCAATTCTTGATGGCCAGTGATTTACATAAATGTGGAAATTTTCACCACCAATTTTACCTTCCGCATGTAAGATGTCACGAGTAGCGAACCCGGGATTAACATGCAATGCTTCAGAATGAATTAATTTTAAGATTTTAGGATTGTACAGTAAAGCGACATCAATGCCACGTTTATCAGGACTCTCGTAATGAGCAATTGCATAGTTACCTTTTTTCAAGCTCGGCTGAGCAACTAAGTCTTCAAGTACTTTCTGATTTTCAATTTCTTCCAGCCCAATGATAGCAGGTAGGCTTTTTGTATTAACATTACTGATAACCTTGGCTAGATCACTTAGTTTTTGTTCATATCGTTTTTCAGTCCATTGTTTTTTACTTTCAGGAGTAAATTCTTCATCGATTTTTTTCGGATCATCAATTGTGTCAAAGAGATTTTCCACATTGTAATTCATCACAATCAGGCTTTTGGGATTCAACTTGCTTTTACAAGAGACTAATGCTACTAAAGCAATTAAAAGTAATAAATTTATTCTTTTCATATTTTATTCTTTTCCAATGGTTACTTCATAATAATTTCTAACATCAATCCACTTCATGCCGCAAGCCTCAGCAGCTTGCATACCTAGAATTCCATCTTCAAACACCAAACAATCTTTCGGTGCTATCTGCATAATTTCAGCACATTTCAAAAAAGTTTCAGGATGAGGTTTGTGTTTTTTTACATCTTCAGAAGTTACGATAGCATCGAAATACGACATCATGTTACATTGTTTAAGCACACTTTCGGTGAGCGAACGCCAACCACCGGTTCCAACAGTCATAGGTATATTTCCATGAAAATGTTTCACCACATCCAAAACGGGCTCAATAGGACAAACCATATGCATACTTTTTGCATATTCAGCCTCTTTTTTGTCTCCTACTGATTTAGCATCCATTCGAGTTCCGAAACGAAGATTTAATTCCTCAATAGTTTCATAGACAGGGATACCCGCAAGTGTATCGAAAAGTTCAGTTGTAAAATTAATTCCATAAGGACTTACAGCATTTTTCCATGCTATGTAGTGAATAGGCATGGTATCACATAATGTGCCGTCGAAATCGAAAATGAAACCTTTTATTCCTTTAGGTATATCATTTAATAGCATACGAGTATTTTATAATATTTTCAGCAAAAATAAACAAATTGAGCTGACTAATTCTAGTTTTAAGTTTACAAAAAAAGAATATATTGAATTGGGTATATTAATTTTACTCTCATTTGGTATGTATAAAGAGTAACATCTTAACCTAATTGTTATCGTTCTCAATGAGAATTTGTTGAAGAATGTATAATTATGCATATTATTCGGATGGAATGAACAGAATTTACGTAATCTTATACTATTTATGATTTGAAATGAAGCATAAAATTGTAATTTTGCTTGATTCTTATAAATATAAAGAATGGATAAACAGTTTTTTTTACTCCTTACAAGTTTGGCTCAGTGGGGAATTTTTGTAGCTATAGTTTTGATTATCTACGGCAAAGTAGAGAATAAATCTTTGGTAAAAAGAATGGGGCAGGGCATGTTCGTCTTTTTGGGTATTTATGCATTGTGCATTTTAGTAAATGGAGTTATTGAAATTCCACCATATGTAGATATAGGAAATGTTACGGCTGAAGCCAAAACTAAAGCATTAGTTTCTTTTATCGGCTTAGCAATGACAGGACTCATAGGAGCTATTTCTTTACTTTTCAGCCTAGTCAATAAACATAAAATATCTCGAATAGCAACGATTATTTTATTAATATTTGGATTACTGTTGTTTTTTATGATCTATAATCTCCAAAAAATGTAGTTATGCGACTGATAGCAGATAGTGGTTCAACAAAAACGGATTGGGCAATCTTGAATGATGCTTTCGTAGTAACTGAATTTCAAACCTCGGGTATAAATCCGTTGTTCAGAGATACTGAAGATATTTTTAATGAATTAGATGCTGTGCTGAAATCGTACCGAGGGAAAATATCGGCCGTACATTTTTATGGAGCAGGTGTAGTTAGTTCGGAAAAGGCTGAAGTTGTGAGGAAAGCACTTCGCGAAATATTGGGTAATATTCCCATGGAAATAGAGTCTGATATATTAGGAGCTGCCAGAGCATTGAGTGGCGACTGTGCTTCGGTAGTTTGTATTTTGGGAACAGGTTCAAATGCATGCTTGTATGACGGTGAAAAATTAGCTTACCATATTCCTCCCATGGGATTTATTTTGGGAGATGAGGCAAGTGGTGCTGTGCTTGGAAAACAGCTCATAAGTGATTGTTTCAAGTTGGTGATGCCGAAAAATGTGAGAGAACTTTTCATTAATCAATATCAGTTAAATTTAACCAAAGTGATAGATAATGTATACCGAATGGATAGCCCTAATAGATATTTATCGCAATTCGCAAGGTTTTTGAGTGATTTCAAAAATGAATCATATTGTCAGGAAGTGTTGACTAGTCAGTTTGGAGCATTCATCGATCGGAATATTTTACAGCTTCCTGATGCCAAAGACTACACTATAAACTTCGTAGGAACAGTGGCATCTTATTTTCAACAACAGCTAAAAACACAATTAGAAATTCGAGGATTAAAATTAGGAATTGTACTTAAAAGTCCGATTGACGGATTGAAGGTTTATTATTTATAAAAACTAGCCCGATAAATAGTCGTATTACCTAGCTCATCATTTACCTCAAGCTTTAAACTATGTTCCTTGTTCATGGTTAACCTATTTCCATCGAACACGTAAAATAATTTATTTAGCTTATATTCATATTCAAATAAAACCCATTTCCCATCAATTTCGCCACGCCAGCTTCTAATTCCTGACAAGTTATCGGAAACTTTGAAATTAATCTGTTTCTGATTATTCAAACTCATGTCATTATCTATACTTAATGCACGAATAGATGGAGAAATGCTGTCAATGCCTATGGCAAAATTACCTAATTGATTTGCTTCAGCTTCAACCCATCCGTTAATGAATATTCCGCCCAAGTAGCTTTCTATCTTATTGTTTTCATCTAAAGAAATAATACATGCTTTTTCTTGCAGGTGCTTCGGTAAATTTGTAGCTTTAATTTTCAGTTTGAAGCTATTGTGAGTCGGAATATATTCATTTCCGATAGATATAATAGGAGAGAACGTATTTTTGCTTCCGGATCGTTCTGTACATGATAGCAATAGATTGGTATAGAAGGTACCTGCAGAGAATGACGCTTGAGCATTTGGAGTAGAACATTCATATGGATTTTTCCATAGAACATAATTATCATCATGTTGAATAGCTGTACATTCTTTTATATTTTCACCATGTATAATAAAGTTAAGTGTGCTGATATTACCGTGAACATCACTTATTCTGTAGCTGACAGATGTGGTATCCTTATCGTGAATCTCAAATGTTCCCTGTCTTTTTAAGATGCCGAAGTTATTCATTCTATTATTGGCTTCCACATAACTCTTTTGATAACGAATATGATGTTTTTTCTGATAGGCATAATCACAATAGCTATTGGCATATTTCGTATCTTCAAAGTCGAATTCATCCATACAAAAAGTATAGATAGGTTCATCATTTACCCTTAATATGTTTTCAAAAATTCCGCATCTATTGGTGCTGCCGTCTAAAAAATCTTGCATATACAATCCTAATCCGATAGTGCCATTTGCAGTTATATTATTGCCCGATTCTAGTTTATATTTTCCGTTGCCCCCCGTAACTTTAAATGGTTTTTGACAATGTTTTCCATTAACGGTCGCATTGGTAGAAAGCGGATATATCATTAGCCCCTTAATCCTAGGTGGCATATTATCTTTTATATCAAAGTTAAACATTAATGGATTAACCGGATGTTCTGATTTAGTATCTCGAATCTCAAAATGTAGATGAGGCCCTCCGGAACCTCCGGTATTGCCGGAATAAGCAATGACGTCTCCCTGTTTAACATCAAACGTGCCTTTGGGAACTTGAATATCCACAGCAAAACTTTCTTTTTGATATTGTATGTTTCGAACATAGTTGGATATCAAATTGTTATAACGCCTCAAATGACCGTAAACGGTGGTGTATCCATTAGGATGATCAATATATAAAGCTAATCCATATCCGTAGGGAGAAACTTTAATTCTTGAAATGGTACCTGAGGCAGCGGCATGCACACTCAGCCCTTGCCTCCCTTGTGTTTTGATGTCAATGCCGGCATGGAAATGATTTCCCCTTAACTCTCCAAAATTTCCGGCTAGAAATAAAGGAATTTTAAGGGGTGATTTGAAATAATCTTTATCGGCATCATTAATCTGATGATATGCAGAGGAAAAGTAATGAAATAAAAGCAATGTAAGTAGCAAAATTGAGCGCATAGAAATAAAATGTAGTGAAAAAATAAAAATTATATCATAAGAAGTGATTGGATGCAAATATTTTAGAGACTTTACATAAATAAAAGAAGTAAAGTATCAGATAGATTCTCGCCAAATTTACTATTTTTGTCATATAAATCATAAAACAATGACCAACGAGGAGGGGCTTTTATTAGATAGATTTAAGCATACCGTTCGCTCTTTGCAACTTAGGTATGAAAAACTCTTGGAAAAGAATGAACAACTCGTTCAGCAAGTTCAAAGGCTAGAAGATGAGCTTTTAGATACCTCGTATAGCAAGCAAATGTTGGAAAAAAGATATGATAATTTGAAAGTTGCAGGCGTAATGTCGATGAATGATGAAGATAAGGAGTTGACTAAGAAACGAATCAACAAAATGATGCGGGAAATTGATAAATGTATTGCTCAGTTAAATGTGTGAGCAGGCTAGGGTATGACAACTGATCGCAAAATAAATATAACGGTAGGAATTAACGGAAAGAAATATCCAACAACAATTCCTGTGAACGAGGAGGAAATATATCGAAAGGCAGCTAAGCAGGTAGGAAATAAGTTAAAGGCTTATCA
This sequence comes from Mangrovibacterium sp., assembly GCA_047975205.1. GTDB lineage: Bacteria > Bacteroidota > Bacteroidia > Bacteroidales > Prolixibacteraceae > JBKEDC01. Next base: position 52,633 of record JBKEDC010000036.1, read on the forward strand.
AGAAAACTTTAAAAACCTGAATGCTGAAGATTGTTTAGGATTGGTAGCTTTTCAGTTTGCGTTAGAGAAACTTAAGCTTGATCAAGAGCAGGACATTTCACCATTTGTAGATGAAATAGAACGCTTAAATGATGAGCTTAGCGATTATTTGTCAAAAGATTAATGAGTGTTACAATACCCGCATGAACACACTGTGAATATGTGTTCTTAGTGGGTGTTTTTTTATAAATAAAAACTACTAAATAATTAAACAGAGATGGATATATTTTTGTATGTCGTAGTCGGTTTCGTTGGTGGTAGTGTGCTTTCTTATTTCATATGGGATAAAGCTCTCGGAGGAAAAAAGAAACGCATAATCGACGAAGCAGAGGTAGAGGCAAATGTGATTAAAAAAGATAAGATGCTGCAAGCAAAAGAAAAATTCTTGCAGTTAAAAACTGAGCATGAACAATACGTAAATGAAAAGAATAGCAAAATAGCTTCACAAGAAAATCGAATCAAGCAAAAAGAAGCTACTATTCAACAAGGGCGAACAGAATTGCAACGCTCAGTAAAAGAATTTGAACAAGAAAAGAAAAAAACGGAAGTTCTTCAAGAAAAGTTAGATGCTAAAATTGTTGTTGTTCAACAAAAAGAAGATGGGCTCGAAAAAGTGCATAAACAACAAGTTGAGAAATTAGAGTCTCTTTCGGGGATTTCTGCAGACGATGCAAAAGCCCAACTAGTTGAATCGTTAAAGAATGAAGCTAAAACAGAAGCCATGTCATATATTAATGATGTGATGGAAGAAGCTAAACAAACAGCGAATAAAGAGGCTAAAAAAGTTGTAGTGAAGACTATTCAACGTGTGGCTACTGAAACTGCAATTGAAAACTCTGTTACGGTTTTTCACATCGATAGTGATGAAATTAAAGGACGAATTATTGGTCGCGAAGGTAGAAATATTAGAGCTTTGGAAGCAGCAACAGGCATTGAGATTATCGTTGATGACACTCCGGAGGCTATTATTCTTTCCGGTTTCGATCCTGTGCGTAGAGAAATTGCTCGATTGGCTTTGCATCAACTAGTAACGGATGGACGTATTCATCCGGCACGTATTGAAGAAGTGGTGAATAAGGTTAAAAAGCAAATTGAAGAAGAAATTATTGAAACAGGTAAGCGTACAGCCATCGATTTGGGAATTCACGGATTACATCCTGAACTTATCCGTATGGTTGGTCGCATGAAATATCGTTCATCATATGGACAAAATCTTCTGCAACACTCTAGAGAAGTCGCTAATTTGTGTGCTATTATGGCATCAGAACTTGGTCTGAATCCGAAATGGGCAAAACGAGCAGGATTGCTTCATGATATAGGTAAAGTTCCTGATGATGAACCGGAATTACCACATGCTGTATTTGGTATGAAACTAGCCGAGAAGTTTAAAGAAAAGCCAGATATTTGCAATGCAATCGGGGCTCACCATGATGAAGTCGAAATGACATCTTTATTGGCTCCAATTGTTCAAGTATGTGATGCTATTTCCGGAGCTCGCCCCGGAGCTCGTCGTGAAATTGTTGAATCTTATATTAAGCGTCTGAAAGCACTAGAAGATTTGGCACTTTCATATCCGGGAGTGGTTAAAACATATGCCATTCAAGCCGGACGCGAACTGCGTGTGATTGTTGGGTCAGATCAAATTTCAGATCAGGAAACAGAGAAACTGTCTTTTGATATTGCACAAAAAATTCAAGATGAAATGACTTATCCCGGTCAGGTTAAAATTACAGTGATTAGGGAGATTCGTTCGGTGAATTATGCAAAATAAAAACAATTAGTTTTATCATAATTCAAAAGCCACAGAAATAAGAATTCTGTGGCTTTTTCTTTATATTTGCAACAACTAAGAAATAAATTATGATACAAAGAATCCAAACACTTTATGTATTGCTATCGTCAATATTAATTGGCTTATTGTTCGCATTACCATTTGCAGAGATTGCAGATGCAACAAATCAAATCTTTGAATTCAATGCCTTTGGCGTAGAAGGAAATGCCGGATTGCTGCAGAATGGTTGGGCCGTTTCTCTACTCATCGGAATTATTTTAATCCTACAAATAGTTGTTGTTTTCCTTTTCAAAAATAGAATCTTGCAAATGCGCATATTAACGTTCGTTATTTTACTTAGCTTGGGTTTAACCGGATTGCTCTTCTTTTTTGTGGTAAAGAGTTTTGACGATGCTACAATCAGTTATCAAATAACTATGTCATTTCCGATAATAGCTGCTATATTAGATTATTTAGCCATACGAGCTATTGGTAAAGATGAAGCCTTAATTAGATCAGTAGATAGGATACGTTGAGACTAAAAACAGCTCTAATATATTGCTCCTCCATATATATTAGAGCTATTTTTCCCTAAACAGATGGAAAAAACCTTGTTCTGCATGTTTTTTTCCGTCTCTTCCATATCCTTCCACCACATAGTAATACACGCCGGGGCTGGCTAAATTCCCTCCAATCTTCCCATTCCAAGCAAATTCAGTACCATAGTCGTCATAAGCTCCTACATTGGAATTTTTTGTTTTAAACACGAGTTTTCCCCATCTATTGAAGATGCTAATGCTAATACTTTTCATAGAAGTATATTTTATCAGAAAGATATCATTATCACCGTCGCCATTGGGAGTGAAAAAGTTTGGAGCTTCTATATAAGAAGTATCTGCTACGATGTAATTATCTAGTTGTATCTCGTTGAAACAGGTGATATTATCAGTTGTTTTTGAGGCTTGTAATTTCACCATATAGTTTCCTGATGCTTCATATGTATATTGAATATCTTTTGAAGAAAAAACATCTATAATGCTATCTGATATTTCTCCAAAATTAGCATACTCACTATTCATATCTTCAATACTTCTATAGATAAGCCATTCATAGTGATCGGCATTAGTAGATTCATTGGTGAATGTTACCATTAAAGGAGCATCTCCGCTCATTGGAGAGGCTGTAAACTTAGCACTTGGAATGATTGAACTATACTCTATGGAAGCTGATGAAGAACATTCATAGGAATCTGATATGGTAAGCGTATATATCGTGTTTTCAGCAGGAGGGTTCACAACGGTTGGTGATAATATAGAGCTGATATGATTACCGTTAGTTTCCCACTCAACTTGAATACCTTTGTTAAAACTTAACTCATTTCCTGTATGGATATCAATGTAATTAGGTGGAGCTTCGGTAAAGCTACCCTTAAGTTTAGTAAAGTCACAATCACAAGAGTCTATTGCTGCATGAACTTCATACCAATTATTAAATACCCAAGATTGATATTCTTCAGAAAAACTTGTACCGGAAATAATTACTTTATAGTTACCATCGGCAAGATTATTAATCTTGGATTCTGTAACACTGTTTTCAGATAGATAAGGGATGTACTCTAATGTAAACTCGTCTAATTTGTACCAACTAAAATTGGCCGTCTCGTGAGTTGATAATTGGGCTTTAAGCAGTCCTTTAGAAGCATCTTTTGTGGAGCAAAAGATATAAATATTATCTTGGGGTGCAGATTGATAATTTGTAGTTGTTTGACCGGAGGCAGTAGGAGCAATTATTTGTGCATTTACAGCTAGTGCGAAATATACAAGATAAGTCGTAATAATAAAAATCTTTAGCATAGATAAGATTTAGTGTTTATTTGCAAATCTACATAAATCTTATAAAAAAGAAAACCGCCAGTGTGTGAAGACTGACGGTTTCATATGTTTGTTTGAAAAACGTTGTAATCTGTTATGTGTTTGAAATTTTTTTATTCAGATACAACTTCGAAGTTAAGATCTACAATAACTTCTCTATGCAACTTAATTTGTGCAGTGTATGAACCAACTTCTTTTATCGATTCTTTAGGCAAGCGAATTTGTTTACGATCAAGTTCAAATCCTTTAGCATTGATTGCGTCAGCTAATTGGATCGTATTAACAGAACCGAAAATTTTACCGCTTTCGCTAGCTTTTGCACCGATCTGGATTGCCATACCTTCGAATTTGGCAGCGAGAGTTCGAGCCTCTTCAATCAACTTGGCTTCTTTATGTGCACGTTGTTTGATATTTTCTGCTAAAATCTTTTTGGCTGAATCAGTAGCTATAATAGCCATTTTTTGAGGGACAAGATAGTTACGACCGTAACCTGCTTTTACATTAACAATATCGTTTTTGTGTCCCAAATTTTGAATATCTTCTAATAGTATTACTTCCATTATTCTCCGGTATTATTATTTCAACAAATCAGTAAGATATGGTAGCAATGCCAAATGACGTGCTCTTTTTACTGCTTTAGCTACTTTACGTTGGTATTTCAATGAAGTACCTGTAATACGACGAGGAAGAATTCTACCTTGCTCGTTCAAGAATTTCTTCAAGAATTCAGGATCTTTGTAATCCACATACTTGATTTTATTCTTTTTAAAACGGCAATATTTTTTCTTTTGAATCTCTACTGTCGGTGGAGTTAAGTATCTGATTTCACTTTGATTGTTTGCCATGACTATTTCTCCTCTTTTTTAGCGTTTAACTTATTTCTTCTTTTTTCGCTATAAGCAACTGCGTATTTGTCTTGCTTGAAAGTTAAGAAACGAATAATACGCTCATCACGACGATACTGTAGCTCTAATTGTGCAACGAATTCCGGCTCTGCGGTAAATTCGAATAAATGATAGAACCCAGTGCTTTTCTTTTGAATTGGGTAAGCTAACTTACGTAGTCCCCAATTTTCTTCATTGACAATCTCACCACCATTTTCGGTAATCAAGTCTTTGAATTTTGTTACCGCTTCCTTTATCTGAACATCAGATAAAACGGGAGTTGCAATGAAAACGGTTTCATACTGGTTTTTCATAAAACTCTGTTTATTAATTATTAAAATATAGTATTTCCCGACTTTTCGGGAATGCAAAAGTATAAATAATTATTTTTAATGCAATACGTATGACTGTTTTTTATTTTTCTTATCTAGGAGTAAGCTCATTAGCTACCAATATTATAGGTTACAGACATCTGTTGTTGATTATCGATAGTTTGCCAATCTGCTAAATGAAATGACATATTGAATGTTGCTTTTATGCGTTTGTGTTCAATTAGGGTGAGAATAAAATCGGTTCTCATATAATTATTAGCTGTATAATAGCTATCTCCTGTTAATATATTGTGCCCACCTCCTATGTTAAGAGTATTTCTAACGGCTAATCTTTTCCATTGAAGGAAAATGGTACTTAAAAAACTGGAAGCAGATTCAAATCTATCAGATACACGGCGTTCTCTGTACTGGGAAGTAAAGAGTCCAACTTCAATGTAGAACTGATCTAATGCCACCATATTTGAAAAATCGTAACCTAAGTTTATATTTAAAGCTGTATTGTCAATAATGTGTTGTGAATCATCATGATTAGATGACAGTGCATAGTGATACATCATTAAGAAATTCTCTACGTAAGCATTTCCTAGTCTAATAGTTCCGGATGTACCGGCCATGAATTGTTCTCGTTGATTGTTTAATTGTTTAGCTGTCCAATCGATGAAGACTAATTGGTTCCCCCAACTCCATTCATGTTGGGCTAAAGTACCTCCAATATTTGGATGATAATAGCTGATGGTATCAGTTAACATGGCTAGAGGAAAGTTTAGTAAATCATATCTAGGAAACGCTCCAAAGAAGAACTGAGTACTGCCATTGTCAAATTTATAATAAGCTGTTACCTGTGGTTTGTTGTAATTAATATCTGTTCCAAACTCATAAAAATGAGTTAAGCCGACACGAAGTGTATGTGTACTGTCTATAGTTGTACCTAGGGCAAAGCTAGCTCTTTCCCCGATAATAGTCTGAGGTCTGGCATATTGGGGAGAGAACTCGCGATTGTCACCAATTCCACGAAATTCAGCATCCCACTCGAATTTTTGGGCATTGGATACTAGAGATATAAGACATAGGATCAAGAATAGTAATGTATTTTTCATCTGTGGTGTGTGCAATCGAAGTAAAAGGTGAAAATATCTTATTTTGATTTTTATAAAATGTGAGGCTCGAATAGAATATTTATTTTTTAATGAATATAAAGATTGAGAGTTATATCTCTAAAAGCAGCTCTTCCGGCTCCTTCCCATTGCTTAAAAGTGTTTGAGGGTGTTCAAGTAATGACTTAATTTTCACCAAGAAACCCACAGAATCTTTACCATCAATTAGTCGATGATCATAGCTTAGTGCAATATACATCATTGGACGAATTTCAACTTTACCATTAACAGCAATTGGGCGTTCAACAATATTATGCATACCTAAGATTGCTGATTGGGGAGGATTAATAATTGGGGTAGATAGGAGAGAGCCGAATGTACCACCATTAGTAATTGTAAATGTACCACCGGTGAGCTCTTCAATTGATATTCTTTTATTACGAGCTTTTTCTGCTAATTCTTTTATTTCCAGCTCAATGCTCGGAATACCTTTTCTTTCACTGTCACGAACTATAGGAACCATTAATCCTTTTGGAGTTTGTACAGCAATGCCGATGTCAACATAACTAGGAGTAATGATTTCATCACCGTCAATCATAGAATTAATAGTCGGATGGTATTGCATGGCAATAGCACAAGCTTTGGTAAAGAAGGACATAAAACCGAGCTTAAATCCGTGCTTTTCTATGAACTGGGTTTGATATTTTTTACGTAATTCCATAATGAAACTCATATCCACCTCGTTAAAAGTAGTGAGCATGGCTGTTTCATTTTTTACTGCAACTAAGCGCTGACTCAGTTTTCGGCGAAGCATACTCATTTTAGCTCTACTTTCACAGCGTTCTTTCGCATGATTTTCAACAATAGGCTCCGGTATGTTAGAATTTTGAAGAGCTAATTCAACCTCTTTTTTACCAATACGCCTTAATCCGTTAATTATGTCTTCTACCGATAAGTCATTTTTATAGAGCATTTCTTGAGCAACAGGAGTTACTTTAATATTGGGTTTGTTATCTTCAACTCCAATTTCTTCTGTGAGATTTTTTTCTTGAACTACAGCATTCTCTTTTGAGTCTGATGTAATAGCCTCTTCCGAAGCTTTATCTGTATCAATGATACATACAATAGTACCAACAGCCACGGTATCTCCTTCTTCAACTTTAAAAATTACCTCTCCGCTTTCTTCAGCAACAAGAGTAAGGGTGGCTTTATCGGATTCTACTTCAGCAATTTCATCATTTTTATTTACAATGCTACCATTTTCTACAAGCCACCGTCCTAGTTCTACCTCCGTGATTGATTCGCCCGGAGTAGGGATTTTTATTTCGATTAACATAGCTCTAATTTTATTTAATTGGGGTTGAATATAGAATCTAAAATTTCTTTTAGTCGAGTGTTATGCAAGTGCATTAATCCTCCGGCAGGCGTTCCGCTTTCCGGACGAGAGATTAATTCTAAATTTAATTGAGGCAACTTCCTATTTATAAACGACCAAGCTCCCATATTTTCAGGTTCATCTTGTGCCCATATCCATTTTTTTACAGAAGCATATTTAGCTCTAATCTCCCGGAGTTGCACTTTGGGAAGAGGATATAATTGTTCCATGCGAATGATTGCAATATTTTTGTAGTTATTATCTTGTTTTTCTTTGAGTAGATCATAATACAGTCTGCCGTAAGTGAGCACTACCTGCTGCACTTCTTCGGGCTTAGCTTCTGCATCATCAATGATAGTTTTAAAACTTCCATTGCTTAAATCATGTAAATTGGAATGCACCATTGGGTGACGTAATAGGCTCTTAGGCGTAAAGATAATAAGTGGTAATTTTGATTTTAATTTAAGATGTCGACGTAACAAATGGAATAGGTTTGCCGGTGTAGTTGGAATTGCAATCTGTAGATTATTGTTTGCTGCGAGAGTTAAATAGCGTTCTATACGTGCTGATGAATGCTCTGGTCCTTGTCCTTCATATCCGTGTGGAAGAAACATAACGAGGTTATTCATGATTCCCCATTTTTCTTCGGAAGAAGAAATATACTGATCGTAGATAACCTGTGCAGTATTTGCAAAATCACCAAACTGAGCTTCCCATATAGTTAATGATTCCGGCTGGGCTAGTGCATATCCATATTCGAAACCAAGTACCCCATATTCGGAGAGCAATGAATTATAAGCGTGAAAATCGGGTTGATCTTTGGCAATATTTTTAAGTGGAAAATATTTTTTATCGGTATCTTCCACAACAAAGGCGGCATGCCTATGAGCAAAAGTTCCTCGCTCACAGTCTTGCCCACTTAAACGCACCGGATGTCCTTCATCAATTAAGCTGGCATAAGCTAAGAGTTCACCCATTGCCCAATCCAACTTGTTACTCTCAAGCATAAGCTTCCTATCAGAAATAATACGATTCACTTTCTTGAAAAATTTTACATCTTTAGGAAGAGTGGTGATACGCCGTCCTAAATCCAGTAATTTTTCTTGAGAAACGGTAGTATCAATACATTCATCGAAATCAATTTGAGATGGAGCACTATATCCTGCGTATTCATCGACTAAGAAACTGCGTATCTTTAATTTTTCTATCTTTTCCGATTCTAGAAACTGTTGCTCTAGTTCATTGTCAAAGTTTATAATTCGCTGCTTACAATCTACAGTCTGCATTACATCTAGCTCAATGAGCTTTGCCATATAAATATCTCTCGGATTTTTATGTCGAGTAATGGCATCATATAGCAGAGGTTGGGTAAAACGAGGCTCATCTCCCTCATTGTGTCCATATTTTCTATAACAAAGAATATCAATGAATACGTCTGAATTAAATTTTTGGCGAAATTCCATAGCCAATTCAATGGTGTAAATTAAAGCTTCAACATCATCACCATTAACATGAAATACAGGACACCTAGTTACCTTTGCTACATCAGTGCAATAAGTGCTTGAGCGAGCATCGAGATAATTGGTAGTAAACCCTACTTGATTGTTAATTACCAAATGGATAGTTCCACCGGTTTTATAGCCATCAAGTTGAGACATTTGTACAACTTCATATACCACACCTTGAGCTGCAATAGCTGCATCACCGTGTATAATAATGGGAGCAAGTTTCGAGTAGTCGCCACCATAATTAGCATCAATCTTAGAACGAGCCATTCCTTCAGTAACAGCTCCAACAGTTTCTAAATGCGATGGATTAGGCAATAAACTGAGTTTGATATTTTTACCGGAGTCCGTTTGTATTGTATTTTCAAAACCTAAATGGTATTTAACGTCACCCATAGAAATATCGGCTTCATATGCTGTGCCGTAAAACTCTTTAAATATTTCTTTATAGGGTTTATCCATGATGCTACCTAAGACATTTAGCCTTCCTCGATGAGCCATACCAATAACAAACTCTTCGATACCTAGCTCTGCACCACGTTCAATGATATGATCAAGTGCCGGAATTAGGCTTTCTGCTCCTTCAAGAGAAAAACGCTTTTGTCCTACAAACTTTTTGTGAATAAAACTTTCAAATCCAACAGCTATTTTAAGGTGGTAGAATATATGCTTTCGTTCTTCATCGGTAAAGTATTTTGCGTTTTTAGAGCCTTCCATCCGTCCTTTTAACCAAGATAGAACTTCAGGATGACGAATATACATAAACTCTACGCCAACCGAGCTGCAATAGGTTTCTTCAAGATGGGAGATGATGTTACGTAAAGAAGTTTTTCCAATGCCGATGTTATTTCCGGCTTCAAACTCCAAATCAAGATCATTTTCATCTAAATTAAAGTTAGTAATAGCTAATGTGGGTGTATATTTCCGGCGAGTACGTACCGGATTAGTCTTTGTAAATAAATGTCCGCGTTGTCGGTATGCGTTTATCAGATTGATTACCGAGAACTCTTTGTTAATGTTCTCACTGGTAAAATTAACTGAATTGTCATAATTAGTGCGGGCCAAATCGAATCCTTGAAAGAAAAACTTCCAACTGTCCTCTACTGAACCGGGACTTTTTAGATATTCTTGATACAGCTCTTCAATAGCTGCAATTCCTTGGTTTCCTACTTGCGAATTTTTGTCCATCTTTTGGGGCGATTATTACGAATTGCAAGATTAATAAATTCCGTTGAACTTGTCCTTTTTTTTATCAAAAATTACACAAATCATCGCGGTTTAGACATAGAATAATTGCAGATAACTACTCTTTGAAAAATCTGATTATAACATAGTCAATAAATCATCTTCTGATATTTGAGAAATGCCCAACTTTTCTACTTTTTCTAGTTTAGAAGGACCTATGTTGTTTCCGGCAAGCAAATAAGAAGTTTTCTTTGAAATAGATCCTGAATTTTTACCCCCGTTATCTTCTATTATTTTTTTGAGCTCATCTCTGGAATGCTTATCGAAGGTTCCGGAAATAACAAAAGTTAGCCCTTCAAGTTTGTTTGTTCTTTTCTCCAACTCCTCTTCATTTTGAGAAAACTGCAAGCCAAAGGACTTTAGGCAATCAATAATTTCTAAATGTTCTTCCTTACCAAAATATTCGATAACACTGCGAGCAATTTTTTCTCCAATTTCATCAATTTCCATGAGTTGCTCAAAAGCAGCTTCTTTAATTGCATCTATTGTGGTTAATGTGCGAGCCAACTTTTTTGCTACCGTTTCTCCAACGAATCGAATGCCTAAAGCATACAGTACTCGCTCAAAGGGAACTGACTTCGAATCTTCCAGACTAGAAAGAATGCGTTGTGCAGATTTGTCTCCCATTCTGTCTAAACTAGCTATCTGTTCGCTTTTTAATAAATATAAATCGACTACGCTTTGGATTAACCTATTTGAAAAAAGAAGATCAATAGTTTCAGATCCTAAGCCATCAATATTCATAGCTTTGCGGGATATGAAATGTTCAATTTTTCCTTTAATCTGTGGAGGACAACTAATTTCATTGGGACAATAATGGGCAGCTTCACCTTCATTTCTTAAAAGTTTAGTGTTACACTCCGGACAAAATTCAATGAATTTAATTTTATCGGCATTTTTAATCCGTTTTGATAAATCAACACCTACAATTTTGGGAATGATTTCACCACCCTTTTCTACAAATACAGTATCCTTTATATATAAATCAAATTTCTCGATAATATCAGCATTATGAAGAGATGCCCGTCTAACTGTAGTTCCTGCCAACTGAACAGCTTCTAAGTTTGCTACAGGAGTAACAGCTCCGGTTCTGCCAACCTGATAACTCACTGATTTTAGGATGGTAGGTACTTGCTCTGCTTTAAATTTATAAGCAACAGCCCATCGGGGAGATTTGGCTGTAAACCCTAAACTATTCTGTAATCGTTTAGAATTGAGTTTGATCACAATACCATCAGTTGCTATTTGAAGTTTGAAACGCTCTTTATCCCATTTGTGTATAAATTGGATAACCTCTTCAATGTTAGTACATTTTTTTGTGTCATCAGAAATCTTAAACCCCCATAGTTTAGCTAGTTGTAAGCTTTCGTAATGATTTAGACTATTTATCTCATCGCCTAAGAGGTGATAAAAATAGCCATCTAATTCTCTTTTGGCAACTTCTTGTGCATTTTGAAGTTTTAGTGTGCCTGATGCTGCATTTCTAGGATTGGCAAACGTTTGTTCTCCGTTTTCTTCTCTAGCTTCATTTAGTTTATTAAAAACATTAAATGGCATGAGAATTTCGCCACGTATTTCGAATCTTTTAGGAAAGTTGAATCCATGTAACTTTAGAGGTATAGAACGGATAGTTCGAACATTGGCAGTTACATCATCTCCTTGAACACCATCTCCTCGAGTAACTGCATGGATAAGCTCTCCGTTTTCATAGGTTAAACTTATTGAAGTGCCATCATACTTTAATTCGCATACATATTCAAAATCCTCAAGGACGAGTTTCTTTATTCGATTGTCAAAATCGCGTAACTCTCCCTCTGAATATGTATTAGAAAGAGAAAGCATCGGGTAGTGGTGTTTTCGTTGTTTAAAACTCTGATTAATATCAGACCCTACGCGTTGAGTAGGAGAGTTTAAATCAAAAAACTCCGGAAATTTTGCCTCTAATACTTCCAACTCTTTAAACTTTATGTCAAAATTATAGTCGGCAATAGATGGATTTGCAAGTACATAATACTCGTAATTATATTGATTGAGCTCTTTACGCAGTGCATCAATCTGCTGTTTTGCTATTTCTGGACTCATCATTTTAATATACTTTTTTCAAACTCAAATATGCTAATGATTTTTGAGAAAACATTAGTTCTAAATAAGATATGTGTAGAATTAATGATTTTTACAAAATAAGTGTAAAACTAAATTTGAATGATGAAAAACAGAGAGTAGGCTTGCTATATTATTCTAACTTAAAAGAAGCTGCTACCCAATTGTTTTTCTCCTTTACGTGAATCAAATTAAGACCTAATTTCTCGGCTGCACTTACTACATCAGCTAAATCTTCATGATAGAAACCACTAAGAATAATAATACCACCAACTTTTAATGCTGATACGTATTGAGGTAGATCGCGAATGATAATATTCTTATGGATATTAGCAAATATTACGTGATAAACATCTTTCTCGGTTAATAAATTTGCATCTCCAACTCTAGCTGTAATATTTGATATACTATTAAGCTTGCAGTTTTCTTCCGTGCTTTCAAAAGACCAATTATCAATATCAATAGCGCAAACACTACTGCATCCTTTAAGTGATGCATAAATACCCAATATCCCTGTGCCGCAACCCATATCAAGCACTGTCATATCAGTCATATTTATATTGTTGATATGCTCAATCATGAGCGATGTAGTTTCATGATTTCCGGTTCCAAAGGCCATATTGGGGTTGATGCTAATTTGATATTTTGTTTCTGGATATTTCTTATGAAATGGGGCTCTGATTAAACAATCTTCACCTATGAGTAGTGGTTCAAAATAATTTTTTTCCCACTCTTCATTCCAATTTACATCCGGCATTTCCTCTATTGTGAAACGAACAGAAAAGGGTAATAAACTAACTATTGGTCGTATATGATCACTAATAACGCTATCTTTTGGGGAATAGGCTTCTAAATGTTCTTCTGTATCAGTAAAACTGTCAAAAGGCAGCTCGGCGACAAATGCCATTAATATTTCTCTATTTTCAACAGAGTCATTTTCAATTGAAAATGTTGTTTTATCGTACTTCATGAGATTTGTTATGAAAACTGACGTTGTTTCTTTATTTCTTCGTATGCTTCGTTCACTTTTTGGAATTTTTCTTTAGCTTCGGCTTGGAAATCTTCTCCCAGGTAACTCACTTTATCTGGATGATATTTTACAGCCATCTTGCGATAAGCTTTTTTAATTTCATCATCTGTAGCATCCGGGGTTATTCCTAAAATGCTATATGCAGCATTAACATCGGCTACAAACATGGATTTTATGGAATTAAAATCGGCGTCTTTTATGCCTAGATTTTGTGCAATATGAGCAATGAGATTTAATTCATTATTGTCAACATTCCCATCTGATTTTGCAATACCAAACAAGAAATGTAGCATTTGCAAACGAGTAGAATAATCTGTATTTACTTTGATTTGATGACAAACATCTGCTACGGGTATTGTTTGATTCAATAAATCACGCAATAAAATTAAAGCTTCTTTTGCTGCAGTGATACCCCATGAACGCTTAAGGAAACTCTTTACAAAATCGAGTTCTGATTTAACTACCTTTCCGTCTGCTTTCATTACAGCGGCTACTAACACCATCAAACTAATTACATAATCGCCGGTGGTAGTTCTCCTTTCTCGACGAGTAGATTGATTAAAGTACGCTTCTTGTTCGCTATATTTTTTTGTTCCCTCACTCTCAAGCATGTTAGCAATTAAAAAACCGGCAATTCCACCAATAGGTCCGAATAGAGCCCAACCAACGCCTCCTGCAATCCATTTCGCAAATTTACCCATGTTTTAATATTTTATCTATTTCTAATATCTGACCAATAATTAAATCATTAGCTCCATTATAAATAACATAGTCAGATAAGTTTAATCGTTGCTCATCTGCCATCTGGTTATTTATTCTTTCTAAAACCTTCTTCTTTGTTGTGCTATCTCGATTTGTAACTCTGCTAATTCTTTCTGATATGGGAGCTGTAACTGTTAGTGTTTTATCCATTATCTGATAGAAATTGCTGTCGAATAAAATTGCTGATTCTTGTATTACATAGGGAGCGTTAACTTGCTTTTTTGTCCACTGCAAAAAATCATCCCTTACTTCAGGGTGCACAATATTATTGAGTTTTCTCAGTAAATATGGTGAATTGAATACCATATCGGCAAGCTTTCTTCGGTCAAGACTCCCATCTTTTCGGTAAATAGATTCACCGAAACTAGAAATCAGTTTCTTTTTTATGATAGGAGAGTTGTCTATTAGAGCTTTGGCTCGATTATCAGATTCATAAACAGGAATGCCAAGCAAGCTGAAAAATTTACATATGGTAGATTTTCCCGATCCGATGCCTCCTGTTATTCCTAATTTAATCATCACTTTTTTTGATTAAGAATAAGGTATTCCACTTGGGATGGAGATGTATTAACAGCATAAACGTAATTTGAAGAGTTAACAAGCTTAGTCTTTAAAACAGCTACATTATCACTTATGCAATTGTAGTCAACTATTAGCCTGAAGTCTTGATCTGAAATTGAATTAAAATGACTCAAACTCACTAAAAAACTGACTTTCGCTTTGTCGGGAAAGAGTTTAATGTTTAAACTGTCCGGAACATTTATGATTTGTATAGGTACATCAATTACCTTTTCCGTGAATTCTTCTATGGGTACATTCATTACCACCCGTTTGGGAGAATATTGAAGGTCATTTATATCTTGAATAGTGATATTTCTGCGAATACTCTGATTTAGTTTGGTGTAATGCTGTTTTTCTGTAAAAACGAACTGCAACGTATCAATAATGGAATTAGGTCCATATACTGTTATTGAATCGGGAGAAAATGTAATAGCATCACTTACAAAATGTTGTTTGGCGAGTGTGTACGAAATATTTGGTTTAATCTTAACGCGTTTTTTCTTTAAAGGTTCAAAATTAAAGACTAATGTATTGGGGAAAATATCTGTGATTTTAAGTTCAGAACTTATTTGTGACGCAATCTTATTTTCTAGCCGGTTTATTGGAATTTCTATGTGTGAAGAAGAATCTGAGTTTTGTAATTCAGAAAAGAATGATTCTCCATTTACCACTAAAGGGGTGAAAGACATGCTTAACTTATGCCTTAATATGGAGAAGCCTCCTGCATTAACTTTTAAGTTAAAGTGGTCGGGAGGCGTATTTACTAACATTTTATCTTTAGGAAGATTAATATATTTAATCGGATACGATAGGTTTATGGTGTATTCTTTGTTTAAAGCATTTAGAAACCACAATGAGCTTGCAATAAGCATACAAATCGCAAAAGAAATAATATCTCGATTATCTTTACGCATAAAACTGTGGTACCTCAATTGCACCAATTTCTTTAAGCCGGTTTTCATATACAACAAAAGTATAAAAAAGGGCAGACTATTTGTATAGTCTACCCTCAATTATTGTAAGCTTTTTATTCTTAATCTTGATTTAGCGTTGTGGTTGAGCATCAGCCATATCTTTAACTACGGCAGATTTATCGACTTTAATTTCCACACCATTAGCAATACTAAGTATGATGACATTATCTTTAATGCCGGAAACAGTACCATAAATTCCACCTGTTGTAATTACTTTATCACCTTTTGCTAAAGCATCTCGAAATGTTCGGAGTTCCTTTTGTCTTTTCATTTGAGGACGAATCATGAAAAAGTAGAATACTACAATGATTAAAATCATTGGTAAAAATTGCATAATCGGATTAGCGGTTGCACCTCCGGCTTGTAATAAATAAGTCATTTGTATTATTTTAAAATTTTAAATCAATCAAATAATGGATTGTCAACTTCAGCAACCAACGTTAAGGTAATAGGTTCGTTCTTACCGCAGCTGAAAACTTTAACTTGCTTGAAAACTCGACCAAATTCTCCTGCCGAATTGAATAACACATCAACATAATTGTCTTCTTTTGGTAAGATATCTTCTTTTGGAAAAGAAATTTCCATACAACCACAATCACTCGTAATGCTATCAATACTGGCAATTCCATCTCCTAAGTTCTTGAATTTAAAACTAAAACTTATCTGTTCTCCGGCTTCAAGCTTGCCAAAATTATGCATTTCATTCAAAAACTCAACCTTGCCTTTACCATTATTAACTAAATTCTCGGTTTTTGACTTTTTAGAATTACCACTCTCACAAGCTGATAAAAATATAAAGCTTATGATTAGGATACCAAGATTAATATTACGATTAAGTTTATGCATTTTCACCAATTAAGCCTCTACCTGCTTTTTTAATTTCACCGGATTCCTTCATTGTTTTCAATATCTTGTCTAATATTCCATTAATGAAAGTCTTACTTTTTTGTGTGCTATAATATTTTGACAGTTCAATATATTCGTTTAGCGTTACTTTGGTTGGAATTGATGTGAAATGGATAAATTCACAAATAGCCATTTCCATAATAAGCATATCAATTAAGGCTAAACGGTCAACATCCCAATTTTTAGTGTATTTTTGAACAGTGTTTTTCAGATCAGTCTGATTCAAAATGACTCTGCGATATAAATCAGTGGCAAATTGTTTGTCTTCTGCATCTTTAAACATAGGCATTAACGGCGTGTTAGCATTGCTATCTTCCTTAATACTTTTATTTATCGTGCGAATAATCATGCTGCCAATAAAGCTCAAATCGTCATTCCAATACACACTCTGTTCCTCCAATAATTCTTCTAAGCTTTCTGATGGAAGTATGATATCTGTAAGTAATCGTTCAACAACTTTGCGATCGTCGTTGAAATTCACTTTTTCTTTACTCATATAATCTTTATAGAACTGACTAACCTCTAGTTGCTTGAAAAAAGAGGCTACAAGTTCAGGTTCTTCACGCCAATTTAATTTAGATGATTCTAACTGAGCAGCCA
Organism: Mangrovibacterium sp.; assembly: GCA_047975205.1. GTDB lineage: Bacteria > Bacteroidota > Bacteroidia > Bacteroidales > Prolixibacteraceae > JBKEDC01. The sequence goes on from JBKEDC010000036.1 coordinate 69,682, forward strand.
GCTCTGAATTCTGGCGAAGCAATCCTATTACGCGATTATTTACAAAGCGGAGATTAGGATTAAGATCTTCTTCAGTGGGGAAGTGTTTGTTTTTTCTACGTTCTATAACTTCAACACCATGACCGGCAACATCAATGATGAGTTGCATGAGGTAATGATACAAATCGTAACTTTTCTGAAAGCTAAAAAATAACTCTTTTTCGCTTTTGTTAATGGAACGATCAGGGGTGCAATAAAATGCATAAAGCATTTGTAACACTTTGGTGCGGATAATTCTTCTGTTTATCATTTCGTAGAACGTACTATAAATATTAAGGTCTGCAAAGGTAAACTTTTGAGCGTATAAAAATATCTTGTTAGTGCTATTTAATTTAAAATTTACATTCTTATTTAAATGCTTATCGCTTTTCGGAATAATTAGATGAAATTACGAATGCTATCTGAGCTAGTATATAAAAGGAATCATTAAGATAAGAGCATCCTATTTATACTTTTTCTCTATTTGAGAAGAAATGTGAAACCGACAGGATAGTAATCGTAATAGTTATAAGTGAGATTTTAGATTGAAAAAAATAATTGTAGTCATTATGAATGATATTTTAAAGTAAAAACAGTAATCGTAATGATTATAATCTTTAATCTTAGGCAAGGTATTAAAATAATAATTCATGAATATGAATCTTATTTTATCATTTACAATGGCGATTTTATGTTGAGTTGTTTTCCTTTCATCTTGCACCTGAGATCTCTGTATAAACCAATTAAAATACCTACTATAAATCCGGCAACAAGACTAATGATGACAGTGGTAACATCATGAGAAACAAACCATGCAATTATAGCAGCGGGTAAAGCAATGGTGACAAATCCTATAAAGCACATCAATTTGAGGAAATATTGCTTAGGATGGACTTTTTGCTCAACAATAAGGACTCTGCAAATCGTTTTGATGGCATTTCTCGAAATATTTCTAATCATTTCTTCTTGCGCAGCATGGTGTTTAATATTATCAATGACTCGGTTAGCAGACAGTCTTACCGAATCTGAAAGGTTATCTAAATTACTTAATGCATAAATTAACTTGGTGAGTTGTAAATATTGCTTTTCGCATTCTTTATTTTCAAATTTGATATTAGGAAGTTCTTTAATTTTCATAGCTTAATATTTTGATAAATACATCTCAAATGTAGTATTATATGTAATAAAACTTTGTAATCGACATAAAAAAGCGTTTCTGTTAGTTAATTGTTTAATGTTATAATACCTTATTAAACTGTTTCTGTCATTAATCGGACTACTATATTCTTCGTAGCAAGCTCTTATCTCATCCTGCTTGAGCCTGAGTAGTCTTCATCATAAATAGAGAACGACTTTTGCTATAAAGTAAAATTTATGCACGGACTTGGCAGTTTTCTGTTTTTTGTATCTTTGAGGAAAATATTAAAAGTATGAATGAGAATATAGAAAAGACAAGATGCTTAATCATTGGATCGGGACCGGCCGGTTACACAGCTGCTATTTATGCTTCAAGAGCTAATCTTAATCCGATATTATATACCGGTTTGCAAATGGGAGGTCAGCTAACAACTACTACTGAAGTTGAAAACTTTCCGGGATATCGCGATGGTATCACAGGACCGGCCATGATGGAAGACTTAAAATATCAAGCAGAACGATTTGGCGCAGATATTCGCTTTGGAGTGGCTGACAAGGTTGATTTCTCGGGAGATGTGCATAGAGTGTGGATTGATAGTGAAAAGCTGATTGAAGCGGAGTCTGTAATAATAGCCACCGGAGCAACAGCTAAATATCTGGGATTAGCCGATGAACAAAAGTATGCGGGGAGTGGAGTATCAGCATGTGCTACTTGTGATGGTTTCTTTTATCGAGGTAAAGATGTTGCTGTTGTAGGGGGAGGAGATACAGCCTGTGAAGAGGCAATATATCTATCCGGTTTATGTCGAAAAGTTTATCTTGTAGTTCGTAGAGACGAACTTCGTGCATCAAAGGTAATGGCAGAACGTGTTCAGTCAACTGAAAATATTGAAGTGCTATGGAAACACCAGACGAAAGCCTTAACCGGTAACGGCGTAGTTGAGGGTGCTATTCTAGTGAAAAACCTGGGTGAAAAAGATGAGGAAGAAGTGCAAATAGCTATTGACGGTTTTTTTCTAGCAATTGGACACACACCAAATTCAACATTTGTAAAAGATTTTATTGATACTGATGAAGTTGGTTATATTAAAACTATTGGTAAATCATCAAAAACAAACGTAGCAGGTGTTTTTGCTTGTGGTGATGTGCAAGATACGCAATATCGCCAAGCAGTTACAGCTGCAGGATCCGGTTGTATGGCAGCTATTGATGCAGAACGCTATTTGGCTGAGAAATAAGATGTAATTGCTGAATATTAAAAATAGGATACTTTTAAAAGATATCCTATTTTTATTTCGAATTAAAGAGGATGTAAACCCAAAAAGGTTTAGGGAGTAAGCATTATTAAAGTCGATTCTGAATATGATCAATTTAGTTTTAATAAACTTTTATCGCTTGATGCCAAAGCTCAGGGATCAGATTTTAATATCAAATCATTAATTGAAAGACTAAATCTTAGTACTTCATATG
>JBKEDC010000007.1:0-22859 GCA_047975205.1 Mangrovibacterium sp.
GCAATGAACCGCCACCTTTTGCATCTGAAGTATATCCTACTTTCAGGCCGGGAACTCCTCGCAGTACGTCTTGCACTGTTTGCGGATTCTCATTTTGTAATTTATCAGGCTTCACCTGAACCACCGAGCCGGTCACGTCTTTTTTTCGAGCACTACCGTAACCAATAACTACAACGTCTTCAAGATCTATATTTTCCGATTTCATCTGCACATCAATAGTAGCCCTTCCGTTAGCAACTATTTCTTGCGAAAGCATACCCACAAATGAAAATACCAGTGTGGCATCTTTAGGAACGCCTACTAAAGTATAGTTTCCATCAATATCAGAAACAGCACCAATAGTGGTTCCTTTCACCATAACTGTAACACCGGGCAATGATACACCGGTAGCATCAATAATTTTACCTGAAACTTCTCCTTGAGAACTTTGGACTTCAATTAAATTCCCAAAATTGTCATTCGCCAACAATATATGCGGACTTCCAATAATGACTGCACAAAATAATATCATGCAAAAATTTGGTCTTAGGATCTTCCCAAAAAGAAGATCCCACCTTGTAACTCTTTCTCTCATAGAACTGTGTTTTAATCGTAATTAATTTTTCAATTTATGCTTTCGCAAGCACTCAGTTATTCGTAATTTAAATAGATAATTACAAAAATAGTAACTTAATTTTGCATTCTATTTATTTATCTTACTTTTATAATTAAATAAATCATCTCTTCTTTGTTAATTTACATAGCAAATCTAAATATTTTTAAATCCTTATTATTTTACATCTTTTTTGATTTATACTACAAATTCGACTCATATTGTATTTTTTCGACAGATACTTATATTTTTTCATAAGAGTTGCTCAAATCACTCAATCCCAAAGGATGATAAACATTCTTTTTTTAATAAATAATTAATCTTATAGAAAAGAATAGATAGGCATCTAGATAAGAAACCATCATCGGATATTAATATGAGTATAAAGCATGAGAACCTATGAATATCATTGAGCTTCTAAACACATAGACATTATTTTAGCATCAGTCAATAAGAAAACCACAACATGTTGGATATTATCATGTTAAAATAATATTTACGTCAATTATATAGAACAGACAGCTTGAAATAGCCCTAATTGTAAGCATATTTTTTAAGTATTAACAGGAAAAGTAAAAATGGGAATGATATGACACAGAGAATAGGTGCAAAAAGTATTTGGTGCGCTCATTATTCGATGAGTATAACTTGAAAAAGCTGTTTTGATAACTATACATTAAAGACATAACCTCAAGAAATATTGATTTTAGCATTAGACAACATTACACTTCTGTTTTTATTGTTACCTCGTTAATTTTCTAAAACTATAGCTCCAACACCTTGCTCACTACATATTTTAATCATCATTGCTCAAAACTATTTTGCTAAATTTTGTAAATGTGCATTGCCGTAATACTTAAGATTCGAATAATCAAACCAATCATCGGCTAAGAGTATTATCAAATACATAATAGCCTATGGATTTCAGAAATCATACTTTATCCATATCTTTATCTTATATATCTTCCGCTAAAGAGGTTTGTACATAATTCATACGAAAAAATGCAATTACATACCGCATGCTGCTAATTCTGTGATAGCATTATTCAATTTCATGCAAAAAACTAAGTCTGATAGTTTCATATTTTTACCGAATCAAATTAATATACTATTGAACATGAAAATCAAATCAAAAATTTACCATCTTAAATACATTACTTCTATTATATTGCTATCCTCAATGGTTTCTTGTCAATTCGGACTAAACAAACAACACTCTACGAACTTTAAACCCGGAAAGAAATGGTTAGACACAGATAGTATTCATATCAATGCTCATGGTGGCGGCGTATTGCATCACGATAACACCTATTATTGGTTCGGAGAATATAAAGTGGCAGGGAAAGGCGGAAATGCTGCTCAGGTAGGTGTGAGTTGCTACTCTTCCAAAGACCTCTACAATTGGAAAAACGAAGGCACTGCTCTCAACGTATCAGAAACAAAAGGTTCTGATATCGAACGAGGCTGCATCATTGAACGCCCCAAAGTAATATATAACAAAAAAACCGATAAGTTCGTCATGTGGTTTCATTTAGAGTTAAAGGGAAAGGGCTATGAAGCTGCCAGAACCGGCTTGGCTGTTGCCGATAAAGCCACAGGTCCTTATATTTTTGTGAAATCATTGCGCCCAAATATTAAGCAGTGGCCGCTTGGATATATCGAAGAACTAAAGTTGAAAAAATTTAGAACAGATATGGAATGGTGGACTCCGGAATGGTATAAACAGATTGAAGAGGGCATGTTTGTGAATCGAGACTTTGAAGGCGGACAAATGTCGAGAGATATGGGTCTATTTGTTGATGATGATGGGAAAGCATATCATATTCATTCTTCTGAAGACAACCTTACAATACATATAGCAGAGCTAACCGATGACTACCAAGGATTCACGGGAAAGTATATCCGCATAGCTCCTGCCGGACACAACGAAGCTCCGGCCTTGTTCAAGCACAAAGGCACTTACTATTTAATAACATCAGGGTGTACGGGGTGGGATCCAAATGCTGCCCGATTATTTGAAGCTAAATCAATTTGGGGTCCATGGGTGTCTGCCGGTAATCCTTGTGTCGGGAAAGATGCCGAACTCACATTCCATTCACAAAGTACCTATGTTTTGCCCATGCCCGGGAAGGAAGATGCTTTCATCTACATGGGCGACAGATGGCAGCCCCAAAACCCTATCGATGGCACCTATGTATGGTTACCCATAACATTTAAGCATGATCAACCTGTTATCAAGTGGTATGACGAATGGAGCTTAGAAAAGTTTCAAAATTAAAATGCTACATTTGTATCTGACGGCTACAACGACGGCAAGACCACAAAATAGAATAGATATGATTAAGGTCAAGATTCTAAAGCATATTTGCTACACCGAACTTGTATATGACAGAGTTAACAAGAAGCTGAAATGTAACTATTCAAAGGAACAAATAGAAATAATGATTTTCGATGCTATCCAAAAGACTTCGGAAAAAGATTTCCGGAAGATAGGAAAGAACTATTACATTTTAAACACAGAATATAATATCCGAATTACAGTCAATTCGAATACTTATCGAGTTATTACGGTTGACAAAGTTCAACATGACCAACAAACAGCTCATGCTGTAAAATCTTAGCTTTTAAAATTTACATTCAAAAGTCGACATTATAAATAGTGTCGGCTTCTTCTGGTTTAAATTCATTAATGGGCTTCCTGATTCTTCTTATTACTTAAATAATCCTCTCTTTTACGTTAATTCATACAAATTGTCTTCCATATGCTTTCTCGATTCAAGATATAAATTTAGTAAGACTTATATTTATACCATATTGGATGAGGGAAACTGTGCATCTAGGTATTTACATAATGATTATCTTTACCCACACATAAACGAAACACAAGTATATTTCATGAAAAAGTTTGTATTCACCTTATTAATCCTTATCGGGATAAATCTGATTACTAATGCTCAAAATGAACTACACTTCTCGCATATAGGAAGAGAAAACGGCTTTCCTCTTGATAAAGCAAATACCATTACTCAAGATAAAAAAGGATTTATTTGGATAGGCACTTGGAACGGGCTGAGTAAATATGACGGATACAACTGCACGAACTTTCTTCCTCAATACCATGATAGTACTTCTATATCAAACCGAGAAATTACAAGCTTACTCACCGATTCTAACGGAGACATATGGGCAGGTACTTCTAATGGGTTAAATTATATCAACGCAGAAACAAATCGAATAAAGATATATCCGTTTAAAAGCAGAATACTGGCACTTTGTGAAGATTACGCTAAAAATATCTGGGTCGGAACCTCCGGAGACGGATTATACAAGCTCAACCGGACGACTGGAGAGATTACGCCTTTTTTGTCGGGAGAAACCATTAATGATATTCACGAAGATAAGTATCACAACTTATGGGTTGCTACAAATTATGGGCTCGTGCTACTAGATAAAAACAGAGTTAATCGCAAACGATACATACGAGAAGCAAATAAAAACTCTTTATCAAATTCGAGTGTTATCCAAGTCGTCAGTTCAAATAACGGATATTTATGGATTGCCACTTGGGGTGGTGGTTTAAACAGAGCTGAACTAAACAGTGATGGTACGCTAACGAACTTTACCCATTACCTACCCGGCGATAAACCTAACAGTATTTGCAGTAATGTAATATTCCGATTGGCATACGACAAATTTAACAACCTTTGGGTGGGTAGTTGGAGTCAAGGTTTATCACTACTCAATATCGATCAGCAAAGCCTACCTGCCAAAGATGCAAATTTCTATACTTATCAAAATGATCCGTTAAACCATAATAGCATATCAAGCAACGATATTAGTTCTCTATTTGTTGACCAAAGTAATAATCTTTGGGTTGGAGCGAGTAAAATTGATAGAGCTCAAATCGTGGGAAAAGGTATCAATAGGTATGTTCTTCCCAGATTGAAGGATAATAATGCGTTGCATATTAAATGTTTTGCAAAATTAAATAACAAGTTATGGGTCGGAGCTAATCAATATATATTTGAATATGAAAAAGTCAATCAATCTTACGTATTCAAAAAACAATACATACCTACTAATCATATCCCCAAAGGAGAATTAAATCCGACTTGCAACATTCTGGACATGTATGCCGATGATAAGGGGTTATGGGTGGGTACCGACGGATCAGGATTGATATTCTATCCTATCAAGAGCACAGAAATTAAAGCCTCTGCTGCTAAAGTGTATAATACAAAAACTACAATAGCCATCCCTAATAATCGGGTGTGTAAAATTTTACCTTCTAAGGCAAACCCAAACAGCTTGTGGATAGGAACTGCTGAATATGGCATTTCTCATGTGTATATCAATTCGAATGGAGCCGTAAGTGCAAAAAGCTTCAGTACTTCTAACGGAATGAGCAGCAATGCTGTGCGAGCCTTGCTTGAAGATGATAAAGCAAACCTATGGATAGGTACACTAAACGGACTGAACTATTTAAATACCCGAAATAATACTTTCAGTCATTATTTCTATTCAATTCGGAATGAGCATTCTATAAATGACAATATCATCAACAGTATATTTGAAGATTCTGACAACAATATTTGGATAGGTACAAATTCCGGGTTAAACAAAATGATTTCCTTAGACAACAAGGTTGCATTTAAAGGATATTCAAAAACCGACTACTTGAGCAATGAGCTAATATTCAACATCAAAGAGGACGCCTCTAGAAATTTATGGATTAGAACTTATAATGGCGTACTAAAACTCAATCCTCACACAGAAAATATAGATGATAAATTCTTCCGTCAAGATTTTGAAAATACCAGATTGGAAAAAAATGCGAATATCACAATAAGCAATAATTCATTTATTATCGGAAATGATGCAAACTTCATAACATTTAACCCCAGCATCATAAGTAGCAAACAAGACTTTAATAAAACTGTTGTAACTAATATACTTATTTTCAATAAAAGCACGAATAACACATCTGATACTATTAAACTCTCCTATTTAGATCAAATGATTACTTTCAGATTCTCCGATATGAGCTATTTGGCACCTGAAGAAGTAACATATTCTTACAAGCTCAAAGGCTTTGACAAACAATGGAACAAGATAAAGAGGAATAACATGGCAACCTACACCAATATCCCTCCCGGAGATTACACATTTTCAATTACATCTGACGACACAATCACAAATAAAAACACAACTAACCTGTTTTTAAGTATAGCTCCTCCTTGGTGGAAAAGCAACTTTGCATTTGCATTGTACTTTTTATTGATTGTTGCATTCATTTATGGACTGAACAAATATCGCATAAACAAGGAAGAAGCAAGAAGACAACGCTCACTGGAAAAAATGAAGGCTGAAGAACTTGAACGACTCAATGAACAAAAATCGTTGTTCTTTACCGATATTACTCATGAGCTTAGAACCCCTCTGACACTCATACTGGAGCCTTCTAGGGAATTAGCTTCTGATTCTAGCTTAAAAGCTGAAAATAAAGAGAAAGTAAGGCTTATAAAAACAAGTGCCGATAAGTTATTACGTTTAGTAAATAAGCTTATGGAGTTTCGCAAGCTAGAAAACAATATCACAAATACATTGATTTATTCTTACGTTGATTTAAATCAAATGGTGGGAGAAGTTTTTACGTTCTTTAAACCCCTTGCTCATTCCAGGAATATTGATTTTTCTATTCATGCTCAATCCGAAAATATCCTAATCTATTTGGATATTGATAAATTTGAGAAAGTAATCTTCAACATTATTTCAAATGCATTTAAATATACTCCAAACAAAGGTAAAATAAGCGTCAATATTACAAACAACGAGCAATATGCAGAAATAGAAGTTAGCGATAATGGAATTGGGATTGCCGAAAAATATCAGGATAAAGTATTTGAACGATTCTTTCAAATTAATCAGATACAGACTCAGAGCACAGGTGGTGTAGGTTTATATATGGCAAAAGAATTGATCAATTTACATCGGGGAGAAATTAAATTGAAAAGTCAAGAAAATAACGGCAGCTCGTTTACAATAACTTTACCACTCGCTCCCGACAATAAGGAGGAGCTAAATTCTGAAATCAAAACATATCATCTCGTTGAAAATAATTCCATAAGTTATCACGACGAAGGGATCTCATTAAACGGAACCAAAGCAGAGAAAATATTAAAGATTTTAGTCGTAGAAGATGATATCGAATTAAATAAATTCATCATTACAAACCTTACTAAAGGTTTTGAAGTTGAAAAAGCTATGAACGGTAAAGAGGCGTTGGAGGTACTCAACCACTTTACTCCTGATTTAATTATTTCTGATGTACTAATGCCGGAAATGGGAGGATTTCAACTTGCTGAGACCCTACACAAAAGTAAACTATGGAAGAGTATTCCAATCATATTCCTGACTGCAAAAAGCTCTTCTGAAGATGAAATTAAGGGATTAAAACTTGGAGCAGTAGATTATATTAATAAGCCGTTTAATATGACTCTTCTTCAAATCAAAATTCAGAATATTCTCTCTAACCGAAAAAAAGAAAAAGAAGGAATACGTACGACTCATTTACTAACTCCTGAAGAGATCAAACTTCCATCAGCTGATGAAATATTCTTAAAAAAGGCTGTCGAGGTCACACACAAAAACTTAGACAATCCTAATTATGATGTGGAATTATTCAGCTCGGATATGAATATGAGTCAAAATCAACTATACAGGCGATTAAAATCTCTGACGGGGCAAACAGCTAAAGAGTTCATTCGATCTCAACGACTAAAGGTAGCTGCCGATTTACTTTCAAAGCAAAAACGAAGTGTATCTGAAGTTATCTACCTCGTTGGATTCTCCAGCCCATCTTATTTTTCGCGCTGCTTCAAAGATGCCTATGGCTGTTCACCCACAGAGTACACTAGAAAGAATAAAAACGATAATCGGGAGTAATAGAAGATTCTTCAATCGAGGTTTGTTCAGTGAGTAAGAACAGATCTCGATCTTATAGTTCGCAATATTTGCCATCATCCACTAAATTCTTACACGGGTATCGCCATTTACCATTCTCAATAAGTCTATCGGAAACATTTGGTCCCCATGTACCTGCCGGATAGCCGTAAATAGGGATGTCAGAATTAGCTGCCCATTCATCAAGAATAGGTTGCACAAATTCCCAAGCTTTAATGACTGTATCTCCACGCGCATATAGCGTGGCATCGCCTTGCATACAATCTAGTAATAAACGCTCATAGGCTGTTGGTAAATGTTGTTCTGTCAATTCATCATATCGAAAGCTCATGTCGGCACGCTGCATACGAAAACCTGCTCCCGGTATCTTCATTCCCATTTTCAATAAAATGCCTTCATCCGGTTGAATGCGAATAATCAGCTGATTGCTATAAGACATTTTGTCAAGTTGTTCGCCAAATAGATGATGAGGGGTTTGCTTAAAATGGATAACTACCTCTGTCACTCGCGTAGGCATTTGCTTCCCCGTGCGAATGTAAAATGGCACTCCTCCCCACCGCCAATTGTCGATAAAAAACTTCATGGCAAAAAACGTTTCTGTTCTACTATCAGCTACAACTCCATGCTCTTCCCGATAGGCTCTCACTTCTTCTCCTTTAATACTTGATCGTGTATATTGTCCTCTTACAACATGATTGATAACAGCTTCTTTAGTGAAAGGGCGGAATGATTGAAAAACTTTCAACACCTCATTACGAATAGCATCTGCATTTATCACAACCGGAGGCTCCATGGCAACCATTCCGACCAGTTGCAGTAAATGATTCTGCACCATATCTCGCATAGCTCCTGAGTGATCATAATATCCGCCTCGCTTTTCAACACCTAAACTTTCGGATGAGGTAATTTCTATTCGTTCTATAAAGTTATGATTCCATATCGGTTCAAATATGCCATTACCGAAACGAGTTACTAACATATTTTGCACTGTTTCTTTACCTAAGTAATGATCTATTCTATAAATCTGCTTTTCCTCAAAGTAACTAAGCAACTGTGTGTTTAGTTCTTTTGCTGATGCCAAATTGACTCCGAAAGGTTTTTCTACAATCACTCTACGGAATCCATCAATTTGCCCATTCAAATCTACAAATGCTAAAGCTTCAGGAATAATACGGTATAGTCTAGGGGGTGTCGAGAGATAAAAAATATAATTTTCAGCTATTTTATATTCTTTGGTCAGAATGTTCAGTTTGTCGTGCAAAATAGGATAATCATACTTATCGTCAGTTTGCAACTGCTGATAAAAAAGTAAGTTTAAGAAATTTACATCAGCATCAGGCAAAAATTCAACTACATACTGGCGAAATTGCTCATCAGTCATAGTTGTTCTACTCACTCCTAAAACTGCAAACGGCTTTGGAAGTAAGCCTTGTTTATACAGCTCATAAAGAGCCGGAATAAGCTTTCTTTTTGTTAAATCGCCAGATGCGCCGAATATTATTAATACCTGTGATGCTATCATGATATACTTTTATATTTACTTTTGCCATGAAAACAATAAAGGTGAACATAAGTTTGCTATGTATGCTCTACTACACACAAAATAATTTGCTGTCCAAAATCCATACGCAGCAACTCGAAGGTAGAATTGGGGCGGTAATCTACCGTTACGCTTATTGCATTCTCAATTTCATGAATATAGACATCCGTATATGGATTCAACTCGGGCATAGGCACGCCTATTACCTTATACATTGCCTCTTTTATGCACCAAAAATAAGCTAAACCATCGGGGATACTTTGCGCTATCTTCTGTTCTTGAGGCAATAAATATTTATGGGCTATCCCTCGGAAATTTCTAGTCTTAGTTTCAATATCCAGACCAACATTTTTATCAGGATGCAAGAATATGCCTACTGAGTTTTTAGAATGACTAATTGATATGTATTTATAGCGCACATCATTAACAAACGGTTTTCCTTGCTCATTATAATAAATCTTTGAGGAATCTAAATCTACTGTATTGAGCAATCGCTGTATGGCAATCCATTCCTTTTTCCTTTTATTACTATTTAATCGCATAAAAGCAGGATAGTAGCGATATTTAATGGCCCATTTCTTAAATTCTGCATCGTCAGTAAGAGACCAACTTAGCATAACTCCGCCACCTATTTCTATATGATGTTCCAAAGACATAGGCTATTATTTATTTGTCCATTGAAATGTTTCTATCAGATGTACGATGTCAGCCTCATAAAAATCAATTACGGGCTGAATGCTATCGATATTTGGCACCTCTCTGATATAAAAAGCTCCTCGGATAAAATTTTGCGTACTATCTGTTAAAAAAAATTGCATTGGAGAGGCTGCATTTCCCTTTATTCTATACACGATGCCATACACTTGATTAGTCGGATTAGTATATAGTTGTTCGTCGATGGCATCAGCCTTAATACTATGATCGTAGGCTAATCTTCTAGCTTCTTCAATATGTTTATCCAAATCATTATGCAGCAACTCATAACTTATATGAATATCTGCGTTATTAACTGGAGCCGTCAAATTAATCCATATTTGTCCTTCGGGAGCCATCAATTTATTGACTTTCGTATAGTCTGCCTTCTCAAATGAGAATGGAAACTGGCCACATAGGTCTGAATACATTTTGTGCGAAAATGTTATTCTAAAATAAGCTTTCGGCTTAGGGATATATGATTCCTGACAAGCAGCCAAACACAAAGCAAATATAATTAAAAGAAATCTACACATGAGTTATTATTTGATTTCCACTTTAATTTTTTTAATTCGGCGATTGTCTACAGAATCTATAATAAAAATCAGATTCTCATACTCAATCCTAGTGTGTTGTTTAGGAATCTCACCTTTTATCTCCAAAATTAATCCTGCCAACGTATCTGCCACCCCTTTTATTTTAGAGAAAAGAGCTACATCTACATGAGTTACTTTGCAAAAATCATCAATAAGAGTTTTTCCTTCAAACAAGAATTTATTCTCACTAATTTGAGTAAAGAAACTTTGATCTTCGTCATACTCATCTGATATATCTCCCACTATTTCCTCCAGAATATCTTCAAGAGTTACTATTCCGGAATTTCCTCCATATTCATCAACCACGATAGCTAAATGTACTTTATTTCTTTGAAAGTCTTCTAATAAATCATCAATCTTCTTCGACTCCGGTACGAAAAATGGTGGTCGAATAATCTCTTGCCATTTAAAATCTCCTTCTTTATTTAAATATGGTAGTAAGTCTTTAATATACAGCACTCCTCTAATATTATCGTGATTATCTTCAAAAACAGGAATCCGAGAATAACCTGAATCATTGATAATATTTACCAGACAGTCAATTGTTTCATTTATATCTACTGATTGCACATCAACACGCGGGCGCATAATTTCTTCAGCAGTCTTATTTCCAAAACTAACAATTCCCTCAAGAATTTCTTTGTCATTAGTTAGTTCTTGATCATCTGTTAACTCTAATGCGTGAGAAAGTTCATCAACAGAAATATTTGCAGTTTGTTTTCTCTGCATTCGTTTATTAACTACAGAAGTGGAGCGTATTAGTATTCTATTTATAGGGGCGAAGAATTTACCTAACAAGAACAGGGGCATAGCCATTACCTTAGCCACAGCCATTGTATTTTTAGCGGCATAAACTTTAGGAATAACTTCACCAAAAAGTAGCAAAAAGAAAGTCACGACAACCACCTGAAAAAGAAAGCCCAACACCGGAGCTTGAGTAAAGTCCAACAAACTATCCATGGCATAGCTAGACAATATTACTACTCCAACATTCACGAAGTTATTAGTCACTAATATAGTTGCCAAAAGATTATCAGGCTGGGCTAGATTATCCAACACAAGATTACCTTTTTTATCATTATCAGAGCTTAATTGTTGTCTATCGCTCGGACTGAGCGAGAAATAGGCCACTTCTGACCCTGAAACAAGAGCTGAAACAATAAGTAAAAAAACAATCACAAGTAAACTTACAATTGTCCCCAATGTAAGAACATGAAACTGCACATTCCATGAAATAGCTAAAATGGATAAAGGTTCTATCTCCAAAATATATAATTTATATTAAAATGGCAAGTCATCATCTTCAGCCTGACTAAGATCCGGCTTAGGGGTTGCTTGTGGTTGAGGTAACGTTGCATCTGAATTTGCACGAGTATCCAGCATCTCCAAATTATCTGCATAAATTTCCGTTGTATAACGCTTATTCCCATCTTTATCTGTCCATTCGCGAGTGCGCAAACGGCCTTCAACATATAGCTTAGATCCTTTTTTCACATACTTTTCAACCACCGATGCCAAGCCTCGCCATACCACAATACGATGCCATTCCGTATTTTCTACCTTATTACCATCCTTACCTGTATAACGCTCTGTCGTAGCTAAACTGAAATTAGCTACTGCTACATTCTGCTCCAAGTATTTTACTTCAGGATCTTGTCCCACATTACCAATAAGTATAACTTTATTTACTGCCATAATTTAAGTTCTTAGTTTCAGATGCCAATTTAAGATTTTAAAAGTTACATTACAAATCTTCGCTTAAAATTCGTTCTATTTCTTTCTCTATGGGTTTTGGAACTGCAAAACTAGCAATATCGAACAAATCAATCGACATTATTTTGTCGTTTACATGCTTTTCGAGCAAAGACTCTATATAAATAAATCGGTAGTAAATATGCTGATGACTTAATACCTGTTTTTTCCACTGACTAATATTCAATAAATTAGATGTTTGTAGATGAAGGGGTGAAAAGTGTGTTATTTCTTTAATCAATTCCTCGTCTGCTAAACGCTTTGTGGTTTCTAATAATGGAAATTCATATAATCCTTGCCAAATATCTTTAGCATCACGGCGTTGTATCAACACGTTATTATTTTGCCTCGCTACGATATAGTTAAAGTAGCGAGATCTAATCTTAGTTTTATTCTTTTTAATCGGATAATTACTTACCATATCTTTTCTTTTTGCTTCGCACATACTAATTAATGGACATTCAGAGCACTTAGGAGATTTTGGCGTACAAACAAGAGCTCCAAAATCCATTATGGCCTGATTATAGATAGCCGGATCTTCTTTATCTAAGTATTTCTGTGCCAGTTTGGTTATTATTTTCTTACCAACTGCAGTATCTACAGGTTCTTCAATAGCAAATAGACGCGAAAATACACGCATAACATTACCATCAACCACTGCGTATGGCAAATCATAAGCAAAACTCAGAATGGCTGCCGCTGTATAATCGCCTACTCCTTTTAGGATACGAATTTTTTTATAATCTGAAGGAAATATTCCACTATGTTCCTCCACTATAGTTTGAGCAGCTACTTGCATATTTCGAGCTCGACTATAATAACCCAAACCTTGCCAAAGTTTAAGCACCTCATCCTGATCGGCTCGGGCAAAATCGTAAACCGTAGGGTATTGCGTCATAAACTGATAGAAGTAAGGTAGCCCTTGCTCAACTCTCGTTTGCTGTAAGATAATCTCCGACAACCAAATAGCATATGCATCTTTCGTATCTCGCCAAGGCAAATCTCGTTTATTATCGGCATACCAACTACATAGAGCTGCAGTCATTTCGTATAAATCATTATCCATTAGTGTGCAAATGTAAATTATTATGCTGTATCTATTGCAAAAAAAGATATTTTTATAAATTATGGCTACCTTAGCGAGTCAGTTTAAGAAACAGCTAATGAATATGAATGTGAGAATGGAACCGATAGACCTAAGAAAGCTTTTTAGAGCTAAGAATCCGGGAATAGCAAAATGGATTCCACAATTCGTATATAATTATATTGACAGGATTGTACATATCGATGAAACCAATGAAATCATCGCAAAATATGGACATTTACGAGGTGCAGATTTTGCTTCAGCCATTGTAAAACACTTCAATGTAAAAGAAGATATCATAGGATTAGAAAATATCCCTACTGAGGGACGTTTCATTTTTGCTGCCAACCACCCACTTGGCGGATTTGACGCCATGTTATTAATGAATGAAGTAACAAAACATCTTGGTGGAGAATTTAGATTTCTTGCCAATGATATTTTAACTGCAATTAAACCTCTCGAAGATGTGTTTATACCAATTAATAAATTCGGAACTAAAAGCAGAAACGCAGCCCGACTTAGTCAGGAAGCTTATGATTCTAACAAACAAATATTAATATTTCCTGCCGGATTAAACAGCAGAAAAATAGACGGTAAGATACAAGATACCGAATGGCACAAACATTTCATTCAAAAGTCTATTGAACACAAGCGCGATGTCATATTAGTACACATCGACGGAAAAAACTCCAACTTTTTCTATAATCTTTCAAATTTCCGCCGTGCTATAGGTATTAAATGGAATCTGGAAATGTTTTACTTAGCCGATGAGTTTTTTAAACAAAGAGGAAGAACATTTCAATTAACTTTTAGCAAGCCCATCCCCTACAACACATTCGATAAGTCAAAATCACAAAAGGCATGGGCAAAAGAGCTTCGAAACAGGTTATTTGAATTACCTACTAAGATTAAGAAATAATATTTTGCAAACATACATATCTTTAATTTTCTATTTGCAAACAACATTAAACTAATATTTAATAAAATAACAGTACATATTTATTAGATTTGTCACTGCTAAAAATTATCAACGTATTAGTTTATGAAAAAAATTGCAGCACCACTATCGAAGGAAGCTATTATGGCTGAACTATCACCTGATAAAATGCTTCGTAAAACAAACAAAGGTGCCAACGAAATATACGTCGTTACATACCACGACTCGCCGAATATTATGCATGAAATTGGTCGGCTTCGAGAAATTACATTTCGCGAAGCCGGAGGCGGAACCGGCAAAGAAATCGACATTGATAAATATGATACTCAAGAGAATTGTTACAAACAACTTATTGTTTGGAATCCTGATGACAAAGAGATATTAGGAGGATATCGATATATGCTGGGTAATGAGATTGAAATGGATGAAAATGGTGATCCGCTGATGGCTACCGGTCGTTTATTTCACTTTACCGAAGAATTTAAAACCGATTATCTACCATATACCATAGAGCTAGGTCGATCATTCGTGCAACCTATATATCAATCGAGCAGAGCAGGAGCCAAAGCTTTATTCGCCTTAGATAACCTATGGGATGGGTTAGGTGCACTCACTGTTGACCATCCTGAGATAAAGTATTTCATGGGAAAAGTCACTATGTATACTCACTTTAATGTGGAAGCTAGAAATCTCATCTTGTATTTTTATGAAAAATACTTCTATGATCACGACCGTATAATTTATCCTAAAAATCCAATGACTGTTGATATGGATAGAACAGCCATGGGAATTCTTTTTAGCGGTAAAAACTATCAAGAAAATTATAAAACCTTAGTAAGTGAGGTTAGAAGACGTGGTGAAAATATACCTCCATTAGTTAATGCCTACATGAATTTAAGCCCCACCATGCGCACATTTGGCACCATACTAAATGAACACTTCGGAGGAGTGGAAGAAACTGGAATTATCCTTACCATCAAGGATATCTACAATGCCAAAGTTGACCGACACATTGAAACTTACATCAGACAAAAAGATGACGACGACTTTCCCGAAGTAAGTTAGGAATAGGGAAATAATACATACAGAAAAGAGTAAGCCTAACAGCTTACTCTTTTCTGTATGTATTATTAATCTCTTTTATTTTTCTCAAGCCTCATCCATAATGTTTGGATCAACCAAGATTCGACCACAATATTCGCATACAATTATTTTTTTACGTGTAACAATGTCCATCTGACGTTGCGGAGTTATACGATTAAAACAGCCTCCGCAGGCTCCACGTTGTACAGTAGCTACGGCCAAACCATTGCGAGCATTCGAACGAATACGATGGAAAGCCACAAGGAGACGCTCTTCTACCTTTTTCTCAATCTTTTCACCCTTTTTAATTAACTTATCTTCTTCCACCTGAGTTTCTGCGGTAATTTCATCAAGTTCTTTACGCTTTAATTCCAAATCACCTCTTCTCTCTTCCAATTGGGCTTCAGCTCTTTCTAATTTAGCTTTCTTAGCTTCTACGTCAACTGAAAATTCTTTAATTTTCTTATTTGACAGCTGTATCTCGAGACCTTGAAATTCTATTTCTTTACTCAAAGAATCGTATTCTCGATTATTACGTACGTTATTCTGCTGCTCGGTATATTTTACAATCAAAGCTTCTGATTCCTTAATCGCAGTTTTACGATTCTGAACTGAAGTTTCAAGAGTAGCAATATCATCATTCAAGTTTTGAATGCGAGTCTCTAAACCTACAACATCATCTTCTAAATCTTGAACTTCTAAGGGAAGCTCTCCACGCAGAATTTTGATTTTATCAATATCTGACGCTACTGTTTGTAATTCGTATAATGCTCTCAGTCTTTCACTAACTGATGCTACTTGTGCTTCGCTCTTTTTAGCCATATCTTTATTGTGAATACTATTTCTATATGAAGTAACTAACAGCGTTCGTACAACAAGCCGTTAATTGAACCGCAAAGTTAGGGATTTTTTCGATAAGTAGTTCACGAAAAATGTTCTGAGTAAACTGTTCACTCTCAAAATGCCCGATATCTGCCAATACTATACTCTTTTCTGCACTAAAAAACTCGTGATATTTTATATCTCCTGTAATAAAGATATCTGCTTCTACAACTTTTGCAGCTTCTACCAAGAAACTACCCGCCCCACCGCAAACTGCCACCCTACTTATGGGTTTCCCTAGCAAAGCACTATGCCTAATAATCTTACAGTTAAACGCCGTTTTAATTTTAGCTAGAAAACTCTTTTCATCCTCTACCTCTGGTAATTCTCCTACCAATCCAATACCCACTGTATCTAATGTATTTGCCAACTCATAAATATCATAAGCCACTTCTTCATAAGGATGCACTGATTTCAGGGCTGCTATTATATTCTTTTGTAAGTATTTGGGAAATACTGTCTCTATACGAATTTCCTTTTCATAATGTAACTTTTCTTTTTCGCCCACAAATGGATTTGTATTTTTCCCCGCTCGAAAAGAACCCACTCCTTTCGTGGCATAAGCACATGAATCATAATTACCAATACAACCAGCTCCTGCTTTAAATAATGCAGCCTCCACTTTATGGAAGCTAGACTCCGGGACAAAAGTCACCAATTTTTCTAAATGCCCTTTGGCCGGAGATAATGAACGTTGATTTTGCAAGCCTAGCTTGTTACAAATCATTGTATTCACCCCACCTTGAACAGCATCCAGATTTGTATGCGCTGCATAGATAGCTATTCCATGCCGAATAGCATTTATCACACATCGTTCAATCTCATTCTTACCATTTATTTTTTTTAGACCACTGAATATTAAAGGATGGTGAGCTATAATAAGCTTATGCCCATACTCAATAGCCTCGTCAAGAACTTCTTCCGTGACATCTAAGCAAATCAACGCTGATTCCGTTTCATCGGTAAGTGCCCCTACAATTAATCCCGCATTATCATAATCTTCTTGATAATGCAACGGAGCTAAATCTTCAATATGCTTAACGATATCCTTTATTTTCATGATATCTTTTCTTGAAAAATGTATTTTTTTGACTACAATAGATAATAAACCTTGCCAAAAGCATACTATTCTATTTCTTGCTTTATTTCCTGTAGCATTGACTTGACCGATTGCAGTCGTTCAACCATTTGCTGTTTATCCACAATATCTCTTTTATTTTCCTTCAGCTTCTTTTTAGCTCCGGCTACGGTATATTTCCGCTCCTTAACAAGATATTTTACCAATTTCAGCTCAGCAATATCTTGTTCCGTGAAAAATCGGATACCTCGTCCCCCTATGTAAGGTTTAATTGAATCAAACTCTTTCTCCCAATAGCGGATATTTGATTCTGCTACACCTAGCATCACAGCTACTTCACGAACAGAATAATGGAGCTTCTTAACATTCATAGCAATATGATTAGTCTAACGACTGACCGACGTTATCTGATATGGCTACCATTTTATCATATTCATCAGCAGATAAATCTTTAAAATAATAATGCTTCGGGTTCATCACGCGCCCATCTTTATGCACTTCATAATGACAATGAGGGCCTGTTGACTTTCCTGTGCTACCTACCATACCAATAACTTGCCCGCGAACTACCTTTTCTCCTGTTTTTACTATAATCTTACTCATGTGTCCATAAATAGTTTCATAGCCATAACCATGATTTATCTTTATATTTTTACCATAGCCTCCATTCAAATACTGAACTCTTTCAATTACCCCATCACCCGTTGCGTAAATAGGTGTTCCTATCGGAGCTGCAAAATCCATTCCTGCATGGAACTTACGAACCTTATACACGGGATCTATTCGATAACCATAACCGGATGCCGTGTATTTCAATTCCTTGTTAGATATAGGCATGATTGCCGGTATACTTGCCAGCATCTGCTCTTTATTTCGTGCTAAACCAGCAAGTTCTTCATAAGACTTCGATTGCACATAGGCCTTCTTAGTCAATATTTCTAATTTTTGAGCCGTATTTCTCACCAAATCACTCGCATCTAGATTTTCCAACTCCTTATAGCGGTCAGCTCCTCCAAATCCTGCCATTCTTATAGCAGACGGAATGGGGTCTGCCTCAAAAACCACGCGATAAAGATTATCGTCTCGTTGTTGCATATCAGCTAATACATGTTCCATATCGTCTATATTTTTCGACATGATTTCATATTGAGCCAAAAGTTTCTCATTTTTCTTACGCTGATTAATCATACGAGGTGATTCATAAATCTGCAAAAAGATTACAGAGATTAAAACAGCCAAAGTAACAGTGGGCACTACAGAGAATAATGTTGATCGAACTTTAGTCTTTGCATGCACCCTATCTTTCTCAAAACTCAGCGTTTCGGGGTTAAACTTGAATTTTGCCATAAAAAGTAATTTCCTTTTTTAGATTTTATTTTGAACTAAATACGCTATTTTTGCCATCTATTGATAGGCATGCGTATACTAAACTATTCTGCCGACCACAAAAATAAGATATTAATTATGACAATGTAATTTCAAATGTTATTTTTCTCTTAATTAACACTAAATCTTACATTTAAAGCATAAAACAATGGATTCAAAAACGATTAGAAAAGCATTCTAAAACTTCTTCGAGGAGAAACAGCACCGAATTGTAAGTTCTGCCCCAATGGTAATAAAGAACGATCCTACTCTAATGTTCACCAACGCAGGAATGAACCAGTTTAAGGATATATTCTTGGGAAATCGCCCCGCCCAATCACCTCGCGCTGCCGATACCCAAAAATGTTTGCGTGTGAGCGGTAAACACAACGATTTGGAAGAGGTAGGGCACGATACTTACCACCATACGATGTTTGAAATGCTCGGAAACTGGTCGTTTGGCGATTATTTTAAAGAAGATGCCATTAATTGGGCATGGGAGTTCCTTCATGATAAGATGGGCATTGCTGCAGATAGAATGTATGCATCTGTTTTTGAAGGAAGCGACGAAGACGGAGTGCCTCAAGATATTGAAGCCAAAGAACTTTGGCTTAAGCATTTACCTGAAGACCGTGTAATACTTGGAAATAAAAAGGATAACTTCTGGGAGATGGGAGAAACCGGACCTTGTGGACCTTGCTCTGAGATTCACGTTGACTTACGTGATGATGACGAGCGTGCAAAAGTTTCCGGTAGAGAATTGGTAAACAAAGATCACCCTTTGGTTATTGAGATTTGGAATTTAGTATTCATGCAATTCAATCGCAAGGCCGATGGAAAACTAGACCTTCTCCCTGCTACTCACGTAGATACCGGAATGGGATTTGAACGCTTATGTATGGTGATACAAGGAAAGAAATCGAACTATGACACAGATATTTTTCAAAATACCATTCATAAAATAGAGTCTTTATGTAATATTAAATATGGTGATGCCGAAAAAACAGACATTGCCATGCGAGTTGTTGCCGACCACCTTCGAGCCATAGCTTTCGCTATTGCCGACGGACAGTTGCCATCAAACAACAAAGCAGGCTATGTTATTCGTAGAATACTTCGCCGTGCAGTTCGCTACGGTTATACGTTTTTAAATTTCCGTGAAGCTTTTATTTGCAAATTAGTTGATGTGCTCAACGAAACGATGAGCGAAGCATTCCCGGAACTTAAGGCTCAACAAACACTTATTGAGAAAGTAATAAAAGAGGAAGAAGAATCATTTCTGCGCACCCTATCAACAGGTATCAGCCTACTAGATAAAATTATTGAAGAGCGTAAATCAAAAGATTTCATCGTAGTTCCCGGAACTCAAGCTTTTGAGTTATACGACACCTTTGGCTTCCCACTCGACTTAACCGAACTTATTTTAAAAGAGAATGGTTTGGTGGTTAACCGCGAGGAGTTCCAAACTGAAATGAACAAACAAAAAGAACGCGCCCGTAATGCTGCTGCCGTTGAAACCGACGACTGGCAAATCATTCGCCAAGACGATGTTGAAGAATTTATCGGCTATGATAATCTGGAAGCTGATGTTCTTCTCACACGCTATCGCAAAGTAAAACAGCAAAAATCTGAATTCTACCAATTGGTATTCAACATCACACCGTTCTATGCAGAAAGTGGTGGTCAGGTAGGCGATACCGGTTATATTGAAGCTGATGGCGAGAAAATATCAATTTTTGATACCAAAAAAGAAAATGACTTAATCATTCATCTCAGCAAAAAACTACCGAGCGATTTAGACGCCAAATTTAAGGCTGTAGTAAACAACCGTTCTCGTACTAATACAGCCAATAATCATACAGCTACTCACCTATTGCACGCTGCCTTACGCGAAGTGCTCGGCGAGCATGTAGAACAAAAAGGATCTTTAGTACATCCGGACTATTTGCGTTTCGATTTTTCTCATTTCCAAAAGATGACTAGTGAGGATATTGCACGGGTAGAAAAAATTGTAAACGAAAAGATTCGTGAAAATATTAATTTAGAGGAAAATCGTGAGGTTCCATACAGTTCAGCCCTTGATATGGGAGCTATGGCTCTTTTCGGAGAAAAATATGGCGATTTAGTCCGCACAATTAAGTTTGGAAAATCCGTAGAACTTTGCGGCGGAACGCACGTAAAGGCTACCGGGCAAATCGGATTCTTTAAAATATTCAGTGAGTCATCGATTGCTGCTGGCATTCGTCGTATTGAAGCTGTGAGTGGGGAGAAAGCCGAAGAAATGATCAACGAGCAATTTAACTTGCTAAAAAACATTGCCGATCTCTTTAAAAACAACAATGATATTGTAAAAAATATTGACAACCTAATCAAAGAGAACTCTACTATTACCAAACAAATGCAAAATATGGCAAATAGTATGGTTTCCATCGAGAAACGCAACTTAATTGATGATGCTATCGATATTAACGGAATCAAATTAGTGAAATCTTTGGTAAAACCGCTAATAGCCGACCAATTAAAAAACATGGCTTTTGGCATTAACAATGAATTGGAGAATGCAATTATCATACTTGGTGGCGTAGTGAAAGAAAAGCCTCAACTTGCCATTTATATTGCTGAAAATCTCGTAAAAAAATATAAGCTTAACGCCGGGCAAGTTGTGCGAGAAGCTGCAAAGAAAATGCAAGGAGGCGGTGGAGGACAAGCCTTTTTTGCCACTGCCGGAGGGAAAAATATTGATGGCTTGAACTTTGCCATTGAAGATGCTGTGGCCATCATTAAAAACACTATTGAAGCTTAGTTAAAAGAAATAAGGATAAGTTCAAACGAACAGTTACGATTGTAGCTGTTCGTTTTTTAGTTTTATCCATTATTCTTCTGTAAAATACCTCGTAATAAAATTAGAATTAAATGACATCAAGATAAGCCTTCAATATCTTAAATAAAGAATCAAGCAAGCAGAGTAAACGCTACCTTTTCTCCGGCGAGAATTGAGTGAATTGAGTATAATTTGCCTTCTTCGTAATTGAGAATGAAGATACTTTGCTGTAATTCATACGTTTATTTAACGATAAACGACGCAGAAAATCATCTAATAGTCAGATAACAAGCAATATAACTATTAGGTGTATCGTCTTACAAAGGCATCTCACACCCTTATTTATTATCTTAATTTAACTTAAAATATTCGTTTTAATCAACATAATAAAAGCAATAGCTGTTGTAGGCATAAATGAATAATTTAAACTCTTAAAAAGCAAAAGAAATGAAAGAATTAAGTGGAAAAATTACCTTCAAAGGTAATCCTATGACATTATTAGGTGATACGGTTGAAATAGGTCAACAAGCTCCGGATTTTACCGTGTTAGGCGGCGACCTTTCTCCGGTGAAATTAAGCGACTACAAGGGAAAAACAGTAGTGATAGCTTTTTATCCTTCAATCGATACGGGGATTTGCCAATTACAAAATAAAAGATTCAATGCCGAGGCTGCAAAGCTAAATAATGCGGTTGTACTATCTATTTCATGCGATTTACCTTTTGCTCAAGGTAGATTTTGTGCTGCCGAAGGATTGAATAATGTAGTGACTCTTTCCGATCACAAAGACACTGATTTCGGTTTAAAATACGGTCTATTGATTAAAGAGCTTCGTTTGCTCACTCGCGGAACCTTAATCGTAGATAAAGACGGCGTAATTAAATACTTCGAAATTTGTCCGGAAGTGACCAACGAACCGGATTATGATGCTGCACTCCAAGCGGTAAAAGGGTTGTAGTAGTGTTTCAATAAATTTAAAATAAAAGAGGGAGAACCAACATCGGTTTCTCCCTCTTCTGTCATTATGAAAGTCTGAATTATTTTAATTTTTTCAATCCTTTTGAATTCTCTTTCGTGGCAGGAACAATACTAATGGCATAACCTCCGGCAGGTGCCGAATGTTGTTTCAAATTAGTTTTATTATTCACAATATACTTATTAATAACATAGGCCTGCGGATTATTGCGGTAGTGCGCATCCTTTGCATCAGCATATATTGTTGCTACATAGTTTTGATCCTCATCGAGGAAATCAAACACAATATTAGAATCAAAACCGTTTTCATCACATACATTACCAACAAACCAATTATCTGCACCTTTTTCTTTACGAGCAATGGTTAGATACTTTCCCGGTTCAGCCTCTAGGTAGTGCGTCTCATCCCAATCAACGGCTACATCTTTAATGAATTGAAAAGCATCCATAAATTTCTCGTAGGTTTCGGGTAGGTCAGCTGCCATTTGCAGTGGGCTGT
>JBKEDC010000010.1:0-30670 GCA_047975205.1 Mangrovibacterium sp.
ATATTTTGCCGTTTCCCAACATTTCCTTTACCTTTGCCTCGATTTTAGCAATGGGGTGTCCTAATATTACGGACTGAGATCATACCCAAATAACCTGATCCGGGTAATGCCGGCGGAGGGAAGGGCGAAAAGAGGGAACATATGTGTTCCTACTCCATTGGTTAGTTAATAACCAAGTTTAATTAAAAAATGAAGTGTTTATTTTTATCGTTGTTAGGTTTATTCCTGGCAACAGGCAGTTTTGCGCAAATAAGTTTAAGTGGGACTGTAACTGCACAACAAGGAAATCCTTTAGTTGGTGCCACTATTTCGATTAACCAAGGCAAACGTGCCAAAATAGCTGATGCCGACGGAAAATTTGAGTTCTCTAATTTGAAGTCGGGAAACTATGAGTTAGAAATATCGTTTGTGGGTTATGAAACTTATCATAAAGAGATTAGCCTACAACAGTCCAAACAGCTTGCTGTCGTTTTGGAAGCATCTACGGTGATGGCCGATGAAGTTCTTGTGTCGGCTACCAGAGCAGGAAGCCGAACTCCGGTAGCTAAAGCCGAAGTGAGTAAGGATTATATTCAAAATCAGAATATGGGACAAGATATTCCGTATTTACTTACAATGACACCTTCGTATGTAGCAACATCTGATGCTGGAACCGGAGTTGGATATACCTATTTTCGCATTCGAGGAACCGATCTTAATCGTATTAATGTAACTATCGATGGGGTGCCGATGAATGATGCCGAATCTCAAGGGGTATTTTTTGTAGATATTCCCGATTTGGCAGGATCGTTGGAAAACATTCAGGTGCAACGAGGCGTTGGAACTTCAACCAACGGAGCCGGAGCATTTGGAGCAAGTATTAACATGCAAACGGCTAATGAAAGCAAAAAAGCTTATGCCGAATACAGAACTTCGGGAGGTAGCTTCGGAACGTATAAAAATTCGGTATCGGCAGGAACAGGAATGATGGGGAAATTTGCGTTCGATGTACGTCTTTCTCAAGTAGCATCAGATGGTTTTATAGATAGAGCATCTTCAAATTTAAAATCATATTATATGTCGGGAGGGTATTTCTCTGATAAAACAATCATTAAACTTAAAGTATTCTCCGGATTTGAAGAAACCTATCAAGCATGGAATGGAGTACCTTCGGTAAAATTGAATAATGATGAGGAAGGTATGTTGCGCTATAAGAATGATTGGTTGTTGGGCGGCTCAGAACGAGAAAATGAAATTCGCTATGAAAACCTCGTTAATTCCAATGCACGCACCTATAATATGTACACTTATGATAATGAAGTAGATAATTACAATCAAACTTATTATCAGTTGCATCTGGTGCAGGAAATCAATCCTTATCTTAACTTTAATGCAGCGTTGTTTCTCACAAGAGGAAAAGGCTATTATGAGAATTACGAATATGATAAAGATTATGCCGATTATTTAATGCTTCAACCCGAAGGGCAAGAAACAACTGATTTAGTGCAGCGCAAGTGGCTAGATAATTATTACTATGGTGCAACTTATGCTTTAAACTATGCACAAGGAAAGCATCAGTTAACCGTTGGTGGAGCCTATACGGAATATGATGGCGACCATTACGGGAATGTAATTTGGGCGCAGAATATGGGTGCTAACCCTAAAGATTACGAATGGTATAGAGGTAATGGGCTGAAAAAAGATTTTAATATTTATGCTAAATACAATGTAAACCTTACGGAAGCTTTGTCGCTGTACACCGATTTGCAATACCGCTATATTAATTATGATATATCAGGGATAGATGATGATTTAAGAGATATTACCCAACAACACACATTCAACTTTTTCAATCCGAAATTTGGTCTTTACTATCAACCGAACAGACATCACTCAGCTTATGTAAGTTACGCACAAGCACATCGAGAGCCTAATCGAGATAATTATGTAGATGCAGACCCTAACGGAGCTCAGCCGGTGGCAGAAACACTAAATGATTTTGAAGCAGGCTATAACTACAAAAGTGCAAAAGTATCGGTAGGAGCTAATCTATATGGCATGTTCTATAAGAATCAGTTGGTATTAACCGGAGAAATTAACGATGTAGGATCGGGCATTATGACCAATGTAGATGATAGCTATCGGGCAGGTATCGAATTAACCGGAAGCGTTTTATTAGCTAAAAAAGTCCGTTGGGATGCTACTTATACTTTCAGCCAAAACAAGATTAATAATTTTACGGAATATGTAGATGATTGGGATACCGGAGGACAAATAGAAACAAGCCTCGGGAAAGCAGACTTAGCGTTTTCTCCTGATCATGTGATGAACAGTATGATTACTTGGACTCCTACAAAACGTTGGAATATTTCCTTGAATAGTTCTTTTGTGAGCAGTCAATATATCGATAATAGTTCGAGCAAAGACAGGTCATTAGATTCTTGGTTTGTAAACAACCTGAAAATTGACTACACGCTGCCAATGAAACTATTCAAAGAAATGAAATTTCATCTCATGGTGAATAATTTATTTAATACGGAGTATGAAAGTAATGCTTGGGTGTATTCTTACTATAATGCCGGTGAGCGTTATAAAATGGATGGTTATTTCCCACAGGCAGGTATCAATTTCTATTTTGGAGTTGATTTTAAATTTTAAGCTGTATTTGTTTGGTAAAATACAACCGGAACTACTTGTTGGAAATTTGTGTGATACTAGAAGGTATTAGGAACTTCATAAGTGTAAAAAAGCTCTTGCTCTCAAAAGAAACAAGAGCTTTTTTATAGCCCAGTATAAGTACATTGAGTTGGGGTATGTTTATTCTGCTACTATCTGAGAAAGATTCTTACTGTTCACGTCAAAAAATAAAGGAGCAACTTGAACTTTAGGATAGCGTTTATGAATACGAGCAGCTTCTGATAGGATAAATTCAATGGAATTACCGATTTCAAAGAAAGGAGCCAGCCCTTCAAAATGGTTTCTAGCGTTTTCTGCATCCCAACCGGCGTTTTTCACCATACCTTCAATGAAACAATCCTTCACATCATTCAGTTTCTCCATGCGGCATTCATTATTAGCTATTAGTGCAATATGCTTAATATTTCCCACTCCAATAGTGTAAGAAACCTGAAATTCTTGATAGAAAAGATTAGCTCCCCCTGTTCTGAAAATATAAGCGAAATTATCGGGCAACCACAAGCTGATGCGATGATCTGCACACATGCCAATCATGAGTTCGGCTTCTTCATAGAGTGTGAATACTTTATTAAGGTTATGATATTCCAACAATAACCCTATCGGAGTATTTCTATACTCCGGTAAAATATCGTTGACATTGTTTATCTCTATTAATTTCGACATCCTAGTTGTTGTAAGTACAAAGAAAAAACCAAGCTTAACGGGAAAGGTTCAGCTTGGTTTTGCAAAGAAAAATTAAATCGGGCATTTTTGTCTTATAATAGCAGGGGTTTATTGTGCTAAAGAAATTTAAAATCTTATAGAATTTATTTATTCTTTCGAAAAAGAGATTTCAAAAAGCTGATTAGAAGTCGTATTTTAGTCCCCTAAAAAAAAATTATGAGCGAAGATTGGAAAGATAAGTTAGGAATAGTGTTTGGTGTAGATGCAGAGTCTTATGAGAATTCGAAAGAACCTCAAGAGATAGAGGAAGCTCCTTCGGTGGCTAAAAATAAACAAGCATTATATGTAGAACTTGATCGTAAAGGAAGAAACGGGAAGTCGGCAACTATCATTACGGGTTTTGAAGGAACAGATGATGAGCTTAAACAATTGGCTAAAGAACTTAAAACAAGATGTGGAGTAGGGGGTTCTTCGAGGGGTGGCGAAATTTTGATTCAAGGCGACTTTGTGCAGAAAGTAATGGAATTATTGAGAACAGAAGGGTTTAAAGTAAAACGTATTGGAGGATAAGGACTGTTCCGGTTCCGGAATAAACTTAACTCGATCGAACTATTTCAGAAAAATGACACATGTAGCATGATAATTTACTACTTTTGTGTTAATTGTATAAATAAAAAAGAATTAAACGTGGGAAGAGCATTTGAATATAGACGTGCTGCCAAAGAGAAACGTTGGGGGCACATGTCGCGAATATTTCCAAAATTATCAAGAGCCATTACTATGGCAGCAAAAGAGGGTGGACCCGAACCCGATATGAATCCGAAGTTGCGTTTGGCCATACACAATGCCAAAGCTCAGAACATGCCTAAAGATAACATTGATAACGCTATCAAACGTGCAGCCGGAAAAGATGCAGCCGATTATACAGAGGTAAACTATGAAGGTAAAGGACCACACGGAGCATTGATTTTTGTGGAGTGTGCAACCGACAATACAACACGTACGGTGGCAAATGTAAAATCATATTTCAATAAGAATGGTGGACAAATGGTGCCTACCGGCTCCTTGGAGTTCATGTTTAACAGAAAAGCTGTTTTTGAATTAGAAAAAACTGATGAGCTTGACATTGAAGAAATGGAATTAGAGCTTATTGATGCCGGCTTAGAGGAAATAGAAGAAAACGAAGGTGTAATTTATTTAACTGGAGATTTTACTAGTTTCGGTACACTTTCACATGCTTTAGAAGAGAAAGGTATTCAGCCTCAGAAGGCAAATTTACAACGTATTCCAACCAGTCCGGTTGCTTTTACGGAAGAACAAATGGAAGAGATCGAAAAACTTATCGACAAGTTGGAAGAGGATGACGATGTACAACATGTGTTTACCAATATAGAGTAAGCACATCGAGCAACGATAGAATATAAAGAGTTCAGCTGCAAAGTTGAACTCTTTTTGATTTTAGGTGTATCCTTGCTCAAAGGAAACTTTTGCATCTAAATGAAGAAGCCCTTGGAGCCCCTTGGTGTTTGCATCACGAAACAAGTTGAGGAAATAGGGGCTCCTCGGGCTAACAACAACTAGAAACCAAACATGAATAAAATACCCACGCTATCTGTTGTATTTACAGCAACCGGGAAGTTTTTCGTAGGCTTCATCGGTAGCTTTGCATTTCTCGGTGTCGTGACCGACTTTAGCTATTGCCTTCTCAATGTTCGTGCGATTGGTTTTAGCATCATCAAAATCCACAGTTATTTTCTGAGTTGCCTCATCCCAAACTGCCGAGCTTACGCCATCAACTGATAAAGCTGCTTTTTCAATACGCTTTTCGCACGAGCCACATTTTCCTTTTACGGTAAATACATCTTTTTCATCATTCCCGGCACGAGCTACAAATGTTGTAGCTATAAGTAAACCGGCTAAAATCAAACTTCTTGTTTTCATTTTGTTAATTTTAAATTGGTTAATATATAAGAATTAATTCTGGTGCATATCTTTCATATCCATACCTTTCATGTCTTTCATAT
Source organism: Mangrovibacterium sp. (assembly GCA_047975205.1). Classification (GTDB taxonomy): domain Bacteria; phylum Bacteroidota; class Bacteroidia; order Bacteroidales; family Prolixibacteraceae; genus JBKEDC01. Next base: position 5,364 of record JBKEDC010000010.1, read on the forward strand.
CCATATCTTTTTTATTCGTACCTCCCATGTGCATTCCACCCATATTCATTCCACCAATTGGAGCATCATTTCCATCGGGATTCATCATACTTGGTAATCCTTGAAGCTGTGCAGCAGCATCAATTTTAAATACACCGTTTACAGCTATTTCTTCACCCTCTTTCAGTCCATCTACAACAGTATAAAAACTTCCGGCTTCAGCACCCAAAACAATTTCTCGATAGATAAAAGACGGATTTTTACGATTTGGAACTTTTACATATACTACAGCTCGTTTACCAGTCCATAGTAAAGCCGTTTTCGGAATGATAATCCGATTGTCCGATGCAGCTACTCTAGATGTTATCGTCCCATTCACAAACATTTCCGGCTTGATTTCAAATGTCGGATTGCTGAGTTCTACTCGAACTCTTGCAACCCTTGTTTTGGCATCAATAAGTGGATCAATAAACGAAACTTCGCCTTTAAATGTTTTACCGGGTAATGATTGAATGGTGAAGTTTACTTTATCATGGAGTTTTATCCAAGGCAAATCACTTTCATAAGCATCAAATAACACCCAAACTTTACTTAAGTCTATGACGGTAAATAACGGTACTCCTTCCTTTACATAATCGCCAATAGCCACTTTTCGGGCTGTTACTGTTCCTGTAATCGGAGAAAGAACATCAAAATAAAGTTGAGGTTCACCTTTTGTTTCTATGTTTTCTATTTGTTCATCAGTTAAGTCCCATAGTTTCAACTTGCTTTTTGCAGCCATATACAATGATGGACGAGAATCTTTAACGGCAACAGCTTCTAAAAGTTCGCGCTGTGCAGTTACTAAATCAGGAGAATATATTGTTGCCAATTTTTCACCTTTCACTACGTTTTGTCCTGTGAAATTTACGTTGAGTTTTTCTATTCTGCCACCAAATCGTGCGGTTAGCTCGGCAATTCGTCTCTCATCAGCTTGTACTTTTCCTTGCAAATAGATTGATTTATCCGGACTTCCTTTGCCTACAATCATAGTTTGAACCTCTGCTAACTTCATTGCTGATTTACTTAATGCAATTTCATTAGGATCTACATCATCACCTTCTACACTCGTTTTTACCAATGGAATAAGTTTCATTCCGCATATGGGGCAATCTCCCGGCTCTTTCAATTTAATTTGTGGGTGCATGGCACAAGTCCACAAGGTAGTTTCTTTTGCGGATTGTTCTGATTCTGCTGCTTTATCGCTGCTTGTCGCATTTTTAGTTCCCGAATGGAAGAATAGCCATCCGAAAAACAAGCCGAGCACTAAAGCTCCAATAATAAGCTTTAGATTTTGTCTGATATTTTTTATTATTTGTTTCATATTGTTATCTCCCCATTAAGTAGTTAAGAAAAGAAATTGATGATTGTTTATCGGCAACAGCCTTTTCTTTCTCTAAATTATATTTCAAAACTTTTCGTTCCATTCGTAATATTTCCTCGAAGTTTTTATTCCCTGTTGTATAATCAGCTTCCAATATTTTAATTGATTTTATCGCAAGGTCGAGCTGTGTTTCATATAAGCTTATTCTTCGATCTGCATCGGCATAATCTTTCCACCCGCTTTCAAATAATGTTTCCAACATATTATGTGTATCGTTTCTTTGAAATGCATTGGCACTTTCCAAATAAGCTACTTCATGCACCTTTGCACGATATTTATTTCGATACAAAGGCAGTGTAAGCCCAACTGACGGGAACACAAAAGCATCTTTTCCCGATAAGTTGTTTTCTCCTTTACCAACAAGTGTATAGTCGAATCCGAGCTTTATGTTTGGTCTGCCTTCACGTTTGGCAACATCTTCTCTGTGTGCTAAAGCCGCTTGTTTAAAATCAATTGCCAATAATTGATGATTATATGTTGCAATAGAGTCTAATGCTACTTGTTTTGATAACGGAAAATCATCTCTCCATAAACTATCCGGAGTTGAAACTGATAATTGCTTATCTGAGTTTAAAAGATTCTTAAAAGTTACATGAAGTACCACATCCTTATCTTGGAGTAAAGCAAGCTGATTCTCCAACTCATTTATTTCCATTTCAATCCGATATTCATCAACCATAGACACTAAACCGGCTTCTACTTTTATGGTTGCCAGATTCCGAAAAGTTTCTAATATTTCAATATTCTCTTGCGTAATATAGATTGATTTTTTATTGAAATAAAGATCAAAATAAGCTCCTTTTACTTCATCAAAAAGTTTTGATTTTGTTTCTTCGAATAGCTCATACTTTGCTTTTGCAGCCTCAGTAGCTGCATCTTTTCGAGCTCCGAGTGTGCCGAACCAAGGAAACATTTGCGATGCCGAGAATTTAAACTGCTGAGGTCCTACTCGGGTTTCTACCGGGCTGATGAAATAGGCAAATGCTACTTGAGGGTCGGGTAAAGCTTTTACCTGAGGAACAATTTCTAAAGCCGACATATAATCGTTAAATTTTACTTTTAGGTTCGGATTATTTTCTGAAGCTATCTGTAAGTATTCATCTAATTTTGTTTGTTGTGCCGATGCAATGTGCACAACAAGCATCAACAATATGATGATGATATTTTTTTTGTTTTTCATTGCTCTAATTTTGATTGTTTGTTTCTCAATCTTCGTGTATTTCGCTTTACGATACCTTCTTGCCACATACTGTAAAGTACCGGAACAACAAACATGGTGAGTACTTCAATAGTCATCCCTCCGAATAACGGAATCGACATCGGCACCATAATATCAGAGCCTTTACCTGTTGATGTAAGCACCGGTAGCAATGCAATTATGGTAGTAGCTGTTGTCATTACTGCCGGACGTACTCTTTTAGAACCGGCTTCTAAAATAATGGCTCTTACTTCTTTTATATTATTCGGTTGATGCTTATCTAACAATTGTTTGATGTATGTGCTTATTAACACTCCATCATCGGTTGCCACACCAAACAGCGCAATGAAACCCACCCATACGGCAACACTCAGATTTATAGTTCGTATCTGAAATAGATTCCGAAGCTCTATCCCTCCTAACGTAGTATTCATAAACCATGGCTGACCATACAACCAAAGCATAATGAACCCCCCGGAAAAAGCAACCAGAATACTTGTAAATATCAATGATGTTGAGGTTACCGAACGAAATTGGAAATACAGAATCAAGAAGATTATAATGAGTGATACCGGAATTACAATCATTAATCTTTTCGTAGCCCTTATTTCATTTTCATAGTTCCCGGTGAATATATAGTTCACACCCGGAGGAATAATAATCTCTCCTGATTTTATCTTTTCATTAAGGTATTTCTGTGCATTTTCAACCACATCAACTTCTGCAAAGCCATCCATTTTATCAAAAATTACATAGCCGACAAGGAATGTATTTTCACTCTTAATGAGTTGAGGTCCTCGGGTATAGTGCATAGTTACCAACTCTCCCAACGGAACTTGTGTGCCATCGTTAGTTGGAATAAGAATCTTCTTCAAATCTTCCGGATTATCTCGAAACTCTCGGGCATACCTCATTCTTACCGGATATCGCTCGCGCCCCTCAACTGTAGTTGAAAGCTGCACGCCGCCTACAGCACTGCTTATTACATTTTGCAAATCCTTAATGCTTAAACCATATCTGGAAATCGCATCTCTGTTTATCTCCATTTCCAGATAAGGTTTACCCACCACTCGGTCGGCAACAACTGATGCCGCATTTACTCCTTTTACATTTTTCAAATGTTTTTCTAGCTCAAAGCCTACTTTTTCGATAGTTTCCAAATCAGGACCAAAAACTTTGATACCCATAGGGGCTCGCATGCCGGTTTGCAACATGACTAGCCGTGTAGATATGGGTTGCAGCTTCGGAGCTGATGTTAACCCGGGAATAGTAGATTGTTTAATAATCTCTTTCCAGATATCATCAGGCGACTTTACGTTATCCCTCCATTGACGGAAATACTCACCATTTCTATCCTCGATTAGATTCTTCTTATCAATGATTTTGAAACCGTCTGTTTTCGGATTATAGCTTGAACCGTCTGTCAATATATAGGCACCGTCTTTATCTGTTTTGAATCGCATACGATGTCCCTTCTCATTCAAAATATATTCCGATCTATAGTTAATAAAGTTCTCATACATTGATGTCGGTGCCGGATCTAATGCTGAATTTGCTCGCCCCCATTTACCGACTACACTCTCTACCTCGGGAATTGAATTTACTTTTTTATCTAATATTCCAATAACGTTTAAGTTCTCTGCAATACCGGAATGAGGCATAGTTGTAGGCATTAACAGGAAAGAACCCTCATCAAGTGCCGGCATAAATTCTTTTCCAATTCCCGGAAACTTATCGGATAAATAGGTGTAAGTATCTGTTTTCTTTACAAATTTGGGCATAAATCCAAACATTTTATCGAAGCCTTTCCAAGCTGTTATACCAAACACAATGATAAATATAGGAGCAGCTAAGAATGTCCATTTATGGTGAAGAGCCCAATTCAATATCTTAGGATAAAAGAGTATTACCGAAGACATGAATCCGAGCACAATTAATACAATAAGTATTACAAACATAAAGTTGGCAAATAAACTATTTTGGGCTCCGAGAGGCAACCATACCTTAGTTAAAAAGAATACAACAATAACACAGGCTATAGCAATATTGATATAGTTTACCCACTGATGCTTAGACGTACGCCATTTATCGGAGAAGTAGCCGTTTAAACCAAAAGCTGTAAGAGCAAGAGCAATGTAATATCCGGTAGTTACAGAAAGGACTACTCCGGCAATCGCAGAAACTAAATTCAATACCTTTCTGTATTTACTTTTATCAAAACGAATAGAAAAAATGATGTGGGCAAAGGTGGGAATGACAACCAAACCAACCAACAAGGCCGAGAGCATGGTAAACGATTTAGTGAATGCGAGTGGTTTGAAGAGTTTTCCTTCGGCTGCCTGCATAGCAAACACCGGTAAGAAGCTCACAATTGTTGTGGCGATAGCTGTTATTACGGCACTAGCCACCTCTGTTACGGAAGTATATATTACATTCATGAGTTTTTTGCCCCTAGCCCCGACATTTTCCGGCAAACCTACATGACGTATAATATTTTCTGTAAATACAACCCCCACATCAACCATTACTCCAATGGATATGGCAATGCCTGAAAGTGCTACAATATTGGCATCTACTCCAAATTGTCGCATTGCAATGAACGTAATCAATACACCAATGGGCAGCAAACTTGATATTAAAAACGATGCTCTAAGGTTCATTACTAATACAATAACCACAAGAATACTAATTAATAATTCCAATGATATTGATTCTTCCAAGGTTCCTAATGTCTCTTTAATTAAACCGGTTCTATCATAAAATGGAACTATCGTAATCTTAGATTCGGTTCCATCTGCAAGTGTTTTTGATGGTAATCCGGGCTCTATCTCGGCTATTTTCTTCTTCAGATTATTAATAGTTGCCAGTGGATTTGCACCGTAACGGGCCACCACAACACCCCCAACGGCTTCTGAACCTCCTTTATCTAGCCCTCCTCGACGAGTTGCTGGTCCGTAATTTACTTTTGCTACGTCCTTTATGCGTATCGGGACATTATCTTTTACTGCAACGACGCTTTCCTCTAAATCTTTTAGGTTTTTGATGTATCCTAACGCCCTGATTAAATATTCTGCCCGATTAAATTCGATAGTTCGAGCTCCAATATCAAGGTTGCTATTTTTTACAGCATTCATGATTTGCATGGTGTTTACCCCATAGGCCTTCATCGCATTTGGGTCAATATCTATTTGATACTCTTTTACAAATCCTCCGATAGATGCCACCTCTGAAACTCCTTTTGCCGAGGTTAATGAATATCTCACATAGAAATCTTGAATACTCCTTAATTCTTGAGGATCCCATCCTCCGGCAGGTTTGCCATTCTTATCTCGCCCCTCGAGAGTGTACCAATACACTTGTCCGAGAGCAGTGGCATCCGGTCCTAATGCCGGTTTAACATCTCCGGGTAATGTGCCCGGAGGCAAAGAGTTTAACTTTTCGAGGATACGTGTTCTACCCCAATAAAATTCGATATCCTCATCGAAAATAATGTATATGCTAGATAGACCGAAGATGGAATTGCTCCGAATAGTCTTTACTCCCGGAATCCCGAGTAAAGCCGTGGTAAGCGGGTAGGAAATTTGATCTTCAATATCTTGCGGTGAACGACCAGGCCATTCAGTGTAAACAATCTGTTGATTTTCTCCAATATCGGGAATAGCATCAACAGGAACAGGGTCGGATGGGAGTATTTTTGTATCCCATCCAAATGGAGAATTTATAATTCCCCAACTGATGAAAACAATGAGCACTAAAAAGGTAACTAACTTGTTTTCAAGAAAAAACTTGATTATTTTATTTAGCATGGATTCTAATTATTAAACGTGAAGTTAGACTTGTAATTTTTAGTTGACAAGATTGCACAACTGCCTGCAACATCAAGTGTTGTAGGAAAATAGTCTATTGCTTAATAATCAAATGATGTAAGTTTCATCCAGCTTGTGGATATCCCTCGTTATTATTGGAGGATGAAAGTATTTATCTACATATTTTGTAGCTTTGCTATTCTCAAAGATACTAACATATGCATAGATGTAATACGCTACAAAAGTTACGTGTTTAAAAGTGGTTTTATCAACTGATTGAGAGAGCTCACTAAGTCCATCAATCACTAGATTTTTATTGACACAACATCTGTCTTTTACACCCGGTGAATGTGTCAAGCAATCCGAAATTGGAGTAGTTTCCATTTCCATACCACAACCGGTTACACTGCTAAAAACTGAAGTTTTCATCAGATTATCTCCACAATAGTGCATACCAACAGTAAACGACATTGTAGCGAATAACACCACAATCATCATTACTAAAGACATCACTTTATGGAATATGCTGTGTTTCATAATTGGGGCAAATCTATATATTAAAACAACATACAGCGTAATAAATCGGAGTTAAAAACTCTTTAATTTATTGAAGTTAGTCAATGAATAATAATTGAAATTTTGACTTATTGTTAAATCATTCTAAGTTTGAAAAAGTTTAACAGATTACTATGTTATTTCGGCTTCAACGGTTGCATTGGAATATCATTATGAATTACAATACCGAATGATAATGCCACATAAAATGAGATGCTCTTCTAAAATAAGCTATCTTTCCAACGTTTTTTGAGATATAAATAAACTATTTACGGATTAAAACGTTTACCGTCATCAATAAACTCAATACAAAAGATTATGTTAGCATGGTTTATAAATTCAGAGCCTATAATGCAGGCTTTAATGGCAACCTTATTTACATGGGCTGTTACGGCATTAGGTGCTGCTTTGGTATTCTTCTTCAAAACAATTAATCGTAAAATACTCGATTGCATGTTGGGTTTTGCTGCGGGAGTGATGATAGCCGCCAGCTTTTGGTCGTTATTAGATCCGGCAATAGAGATGGCAGGAGCAGCAGGAAAAGCTCCATGGGTGCCGGCTGTTATCGGCTTTTTGTCAGGAGGGGCATTCCTTTGGTTAGCGGATCAACTGATACCTCATCTTCATTTAGGATTTCCTCGAGCTGAAGCTGAAGGACCAAAGACCTCATGGCGACGAAGTGTTTTACTAGTTCTAGCCATTACTTTACACAATATTCCGGAAGGGCTAGCTGTGGGAGTTGCTTTTGGTGCAGTGGCTGCCGATTTGCCATCGGCATCATTGGCAGGAGCCATGGCATTGGCTTTAGGGATTGGTATTCAAAACTTTCCTGAAGGAGCGGCAGTATCTATTCCATTACGCAGAGAGGGACTTTCTCGACGGAAAAGTTTTATGTATGGACAAGCCTCAGGCATTGTAGAACCTATTGCCGGAGTTGTTGGAGCTGCCACTGTAATACACATGCAGACCATTTTGCCTTATGCACTTTCATTTGCAGCCGGAGCCATGATTTATGTAGTAGTTGAGGAGTTGATTCCGGAATCGCAATTAGAGAAGAATACAGATTTGGCAACCATAGGTGCTATGCTTGGTTTTGCACTCATGATGACATTGGATGTAGCTTTGGGATAAATAGCGCAGAAACATTCCATGATCTAAGAGAGTATAAAAAATAAGCAATAGTCAGTATGTTATAAATTGAACAGGTAAGTTATTAGGTTTATCTTCTCGCCAGATATGGCTGCTTTCGTATTTATTTGTTGGTCTATGTAAATGTCGTTATATAAGATTGAGTCTTCCATGAACTGATATAAATATCCCATTTTTAACTTTTTTAGTCGAAGATAAAGAAAGCATTTAATTTTGTGAGAGAAAGCACAAAGACTTTCTCTCTTTGCAAAGTGGAGCGTAGCGAAACGAAGCAGAGAGAGAAAATAATCCCCTAAACGAGCATTTACTAATGGAATTTTTCGCCTTTTCTCTGATGAGTTTTTGATATTGACGGGGTGATAATTGTGTTTTGACCGTGGTTTTTGAAGAAAGGATATTAGTGGCAGGGCAAACGCATGTGGAAAGATATGTGTATTTTTTTCCAACGACGATTAATTTGAATAGAAGAACAGCTTATCGAGCAATGATTTCCCCTTTAGGGAATAGGGACGGTTACCACAACTAACTACACTATTAAGATTGAAGTCCTACGGATTAATTTATCTTACATGTGTTTGGTCTAATATTAGTGAATGTTTGTATTGAAAATCTGATATATTCATATTATGTTTGTTTCCAACTATCTTTTTCAGAAAGCGACAACAAAGCTTTCTTATTTTTTTTGGGACGTGCAAATTTCTGCATACCCTTTTTATACGCAATTAAAATGAATAAGGTTCTTATTATTGGAGCAGGAGGCGTGAGCAACGTGGTAGTACACAAATGTGCAGCCCTTCCGGAGGTGTTCGCTGAAATCGTATTGGCTTCACGAACTAAAAGCAAGTGCGATGCAATTGCAAAATCGGTGAAAGAAAGACTTGGTAGAACAATCATTACCGAGCAACTTGACGCCGATAAAACAGAAAATACAGTGACTTTAATTAAAAAGCACAATCCGAAATTAGTGATTAACGTGGCTCTGCCTTATCAGGATTTGGTTATTATGGATGCTTGTTTAGCAACAGGTGTAGATTACCTAGATACAGCTAACTATGAGCCTAAGGATGAGGCTAAATTCGAGTATAAATGGCAATGGGCTTACCAAGATAAATTCAAAAATGCCGGACTAATGGCTTTGCTTGGTAGTGGTTTTGACCCTGGTGTTACCAACATATTCTGTGCCTATGCACAAAAACATTTATTTGATGAGATTCATACTGTTGATATTGTTGACTGTAATGGTGGCGACCACGGTAAGGCTTTTGCAACAAATTTCAACCCTGAAATCAATATTCGTGAAATTACGGCTCGTGGTCGTTTCTGGGAGAATGGCGAATGGAAAAGCACCGATCCACTTTCGGTAAAACAAGACTTTGACTTCCCTGGCGTAGGCACGCGTAAAATGTACTTAATGTATCATGAGGAAATGGAGTCGCTTTGCCAAAACATTAAAGGTTTGAAACGCATTCGTTTTTGGATGACTTTCGGTGAACAGTATTTGAAACACCTCGAAGTGATTCAAAACCTAGGTCTAGATAGGATTGATGAGGTAGATTATAAAGGACAAAAAGTAGTACCCTTGGAATTCCTGAAATGCTTACTTCCAGATCCAGGTTCTTTGGCTGAAAACTACACGGGTAAAACCTCTATCGGTTGTGTTATTGAAGGTATTAAAGATAGCAAAAAAGTGCGTAAATTCATTTACAATATTTGTGACCACGCTGAAACTTATAAAGAAGTGGGCTCGCAAGCCGTTTCATACACAACAGGTGTGCCAGCTATGATTGGTGCAAAGATGATTTTAGAAGGCAAGTGGAAGAAAAAAGGGGTGTACAATATGGAACAACTAGACCCTGATGCCTTTATGAATGACCTTAACAAGTATGGTTTACCCTGGAATGTAGTGGAATGGAACAGTTCGGTGGAATAGATTTTACAAAAGAAGACTTAACTGCATTGCAAACACCTTGCTATGTGGTGAATAAACAACAACTGGAGACAAATCTCCAGTTGCTTCATTATGTGCAAAAGCAAGCCGATTGCAAGATACTCTTGGCTTTTAAAGGGTTTGCTATGTGGAGTTTGGCTCCTTTAGTGCGTCAGTACTTGCCCGGAACTTCGGCTAGCTCGGTAAGCGAAGCGAAGCTGGGTAGAGAAATGTATGGCGGAGAACTACACGTGTATGCACCAGCCTATTCAGATGCCGACATGGCTGAACACGTGAAACTAGCCAACCATATTGTGTTTAATAGTCCAAGTCAGTTTAAACGTTTCAAACTGCTGATGGATAAACATCCGCATATTGAAACGGCTATTCGGGTAAATCCGGAACATTCAGAAACCGATCATGCTATTTACGACCCCAGTGGAAAATACAGTCGATTGGGAACAACGCTTAAGAATTTTCTAAATCAGCTAGACGATGTAGAAGGCATATCGGGTTTGCACTTTCATAACCTGTGTGAGTTGAACGCCGATGCACTAGAAAGAACGCTAGCCGTGGTAGAAGAAAAATTCGGATTTCTATTCGAACGTCTAAGCTGGATTAACTTCGGAGGAGGTCACCACATTACACGTCCGGATTACGAGATAGACCGATTGGTTCGCATCATTAAAGATTTCAAAGCAAAATACAACCTAGAGGTTTACTTAGAACCTGGTGAGGCTATTGGTTTGAACACGGGAGTACTTGTTACTACGGTAGAAGATGTAGTGCATAACGATATGGACATTGCTGTGCTCGACACTTCGGCAACAGCTCATATGCCCGATGTGTTAGAAATGCCTTATCGTCCTTATGTTTTAAATGCCGATGAGGCAGGGGTTAAAGCGCACACATTTCGTTTGGGAGGAGTTTCGTGTTTGGCTGGCGATGTGATTGGTGATTACAGTTTCGACAAGAAACTACAAGTAGGCGACCGACTGATATTTGGCGATATGGCACACTATACCATGGTGAAGACCACCACTTTCAATGGTGTGCGTTTACCAGCCATATACACATACGACCAAGAAACAGGCAAAAGCAGCCTAGTAAAACAATTTGGCTATGAAGATTATAAAAGCAGATTGAGTTAATAGGTTGGCACGCATTGAACCTCATACTACAATAAATTAGAAACGATTCTATATGAAACAAGATTATTCAAAATATTTTTGTGGCGAAGATGGCTATTGCCTAGACTACAATAAGGCTAAGATTGCTATTCTTCCTGTACCTTATGATGGTACAAGCACATGGATTAAAGGAGCCGATAAAGGTCCGGCAGCATTAATTGAAGCTTCAGGAATCTTAGAGATGCTAGATATTGAAACTCGTTTCGATGTATCAAAGGAAGGGATATTTACCCTAGATCCGGTTCAAGAGAATAGTACGCCCGAGAAAATGAGCGAGGCAGTAGAAAAGACAATGACCAAGTTGCTAAATGATAAAAAATTCCCTGTTTTAGTAGGAGGTGAACACTCGGTGAGTATAGGTGCATTCCGTGCCATGGCTAAGCAATGCGAGGATGTTACCTTCTTGCAGTTCGATGCCCACGCTGATTTGCGCCCTAGCTACGAAGGCTCAACACACAACCATGCATGTGCCATGTATCAGGCAAAGCAAGAGGGAAAGATTGTACAAGTAGGTATCCGCAGTATGTGCGAGGAAGAAAGCGTGCATACCGAACCTCAGCGCATCTTTTTCAGATATCAAATACGCCAGAATCCTAATTGGCAGAACGAGGTGCTGAAACAATTAACAAAGAAGGTATACATTACCATAGACCTAGATGTGTTCGACCCATCTATCATGCCATCAACAGGAACACCGGAACCCGATGGATTATTGTATTACGAAGTGCTATCAGTGATTAGAAAAGTAGCAGAACATCATGAAATTGTAGGACTTGACGTAGTAGAGCTTTGCCCGAATCCGGCTAGCAAAGGTTCTGATTTCTTGGCAGCGAAACTCATTTATCAGATATTAACAGCCGTATTCTCAAAATAAACTTTATACCCTCAAAAGAATTCTAATGAAACATATTATAATTACCCTCTGCCTAATGGCAATATTTGCTTGTTGCACACCAAAACAAGGAGTAACACCATTTCGAGAAGGAATTGTTACGGAAGAATTTGTATTCAACTATACCAAATCGCCTTTTCGCTCTTGCCATGCTGCTACTATGGCAGAAAATAAAGATGGCGTGCTTTGTGCCGCTTGGTTTGGTGGATTGTATGAAAAACAACCCGATTGTAAGATCTATTTCACACAGCGCATAAATGGCGAATGGACAAAACAAGAGCCTATTGCCGATGGAATGCAAGCAGATAGTACGATGTTACCAACATGGAACCCCGTGCTTTTTCAGGTGCCTAATGGCGAATTGCAATTGTATTACAAAGTAGGATCACACCCTAGCACTTGGTGGGGAATGCTCAAAACATCAGACGATGGCGGAAAAACATGGTCGGAAGCTAAGTCTCTTCCTAAAGACATTATTGGACCAGTAAAAAATAAACCGGAGCTGATTAACGGTAAGCTTATTTCCCCCACAAGCATAGAAAGTAAAGAAGAAGGCTGGCAAGTGTATTTTGAAATCTCGGATGATTTGGGCAAGACTTGGCGCAAAACAGCACGAGTAAACGATGGACATGACACGATAGCCATTCAGCCCAGTATTTTGCATTATGTCGATGGTAGGTTGCAAGCTTTGTGCAGAAGTAAGAATCGAGCCATGCTTTCCACTTGGTCTGATGATGATGGCGAAACTTGGAGTAAAATGGAAAAACTGGAATTACCGCAAAATAATTCCGGAACTGATGCTGTGACGCTTAAAGATGGTCGCCAATTGTTAGTATATAATCACGTGTTGCCTCCGGGTAATCAATTTAAGGGTGGACGAACACCAATTAATGTGGCAGTCAGTAATGATGGTAAGCATTGGAATGCAGCTCTAGTTTTAGAAGATACTCCCGATTCTAAATTTTCATATCCTGCCGTAATTCAAACTTCCGATGGTATGATACACATCATGTACACATGGAATAGGATCAAAATGAAGCATATTGTAGTCGATCCGAAAAAAATAAAAATGACACCTATCGTTAATGGGAAATGGCCCGAACATCGATAGGTTTGTAGAGAAGTAATAGCTAGTTTAGCTTGTAGGAGAGTGGAGTGCCAAAAAATGGCTAAAAAGTAATTTAGTAAGCTTATGCTTTCTCACCCTAATAACCAAATATTAAGTTTGTTTCAAGAACTTGAAAAGCTTACCTTTGCGGTTCAGAACAGAAATAGAACAAAACTAGTATATGATTACAGTTCAGAACTTAGCCATTCAGTTTGGCAAGACGCCGCTTTTTGCCGACGTAAATCTAAAGTTTACTGCCGGTAACTGTTATGGCGTGATTGGAGCTAACGGAGCAGGTAAATCCACCTTCCTACGTGCCATTTCAGGAGAAATCGACCCCACAAGAGGTTCAATAGCTATACCAACGGGTGAACGTTTGTCGGTGCTGAAGCAAGATCATCATGCCTATGATGAATTTACAGTGCTGAATACGGTATTAATGGGACATAAAGAACTTTGGGATTTGATGCAGCGCAAAGACGCCTTATATGCCAAAGAAGATTTCAATGAAGAAGATGGGAATTTAGCTGCTGAGTTGGAAGACCAATTCGGAGAAATGGGAGGATGGAATGCGGAGAGTGATGCAGCTATGTTGCTGAGTGGATTGGGCGTGAAAGAAGAATTGCATTACACGCAAATGGCAGATGTTGAAGCAAAAATGAAAGTGCGGATACTGTTAGCTCAGGCTCTTTTTGGCAATCCGGATAATCTATTGCTTGATGAACCAACCAATGATCTTGACTTAGAAACTGTGCTTTGGTTGGAGAACTACCTTTCTAACTGCGAGAATACGGTGATTGTAGTTTCTCATGATCGTCACTTTTTAGATAATGTATGTACGGATATTATAGATATCGACTTTAAGAAAGTGCGTCAATTCTCCGGTAACTATTCATTCTGGTACGAATCTAGCCAGTTGGCCTTGCGTCAACAAGCAGCCCAAAATAAGAAAGCTGAAGAGAAGAAAAAAGAATTGCAAGAATTTATTAGTCGATTTAGTGCGAACGTGGCTAAGTCAAAACAGACAACCAGTCGTAAGAAAATGTTGGATAAGTTGAACATTGAAGAAATTCAGCCTTCAACTCGCCGTTATCCGGGAATTATATTTCAGCCGGAGCGCGAAGCTGGTGATAAGATATTGAAAGTAGAAAATTTAAGCTATGAAATTGATGGTGAGGTTATCTTCAAAGATGCTAACTTCACAATTGAAAAAGGAGAGAAAGTTGTTTTCTTGGGTAAAGATAACCGAGCTATGACCGCTTTCTTCAATATTGTAAACGGAGAATTAGAGCCAACTTCCGGAGAATACGAATGGGGAGTAACCATTACACCGGCCTACTTACCTATGGAGAACTCTAAGTATTTTGCTAAAGCAGAAACCATTTTTGATTGGTTAGCACAATATTCAGATGATACGAGTGAGGCTTTTTTACGAGGCTATTTGGGTAAAATGCTATTCACAGGTGATGATATGCACAAGAATGTGCAAGTACTCTCAGGGGGTGAGAAAATGCGTTGTATGATATCGAAAATGATGCTCTCACATCCAAATATGGTTGTGCTTGATCATCCAACAAACCACCTAGATATGGAATCTATCCAGTCATTCAACAATAATATGAAAGCCTATCCGGGTAATATCTTAATGGCATCGCATGACCACGAATTTATAGAGTCGGTTTGCGATCGTATTATCGACTTAACACCAAATGGTTGTATTGATAAGTATATGCCATTCGGGGAGTACCTGACTGATGAGAAAATAAGAGAAAATAGGATGCAAAAATACGATAAGTAACCTACTTGTTTTTAAGTATATTGAGAGGTGTGTCAGTCTAAATCTGATGCACCTTTTTTTTGTGATAGAATGATACATTTTTGGGATCGGTTTGTAAGAAAGCTTTTCTAATACAGATAAATTATTCATTCAAAAACTGAATGAAGTTATAGAATAAAAACATAGCAAATCAAAGATTAGATGTAACGTTACTGACTATAGAACTTAGAATTAGCAGATCGCTGCTTCACCTTAAATTGAAAAAAATTATGGACTGTTCAACTATTGAATACATTAGAATTTTTCGTTTAAAGAAAGCTGTTAAATTGATTGCTTCCGGCGAATGCAATATATCAGAGACTGCTTATGAAACAGGTTTCTCCAGTCCAACCTATTTCACCCGACGATTCAAAGAATTCTATGGAAAAACTCCAACGGAATATTTTTCTATGAATTAATCTGCATTAGCAAATACATAGTGTAAATGCAAGTCCTTTTATTCTAAGATAGTTCATTCAACAAGTAAAATAGCGAATAAAACTAAAAATAGGCTCGTTTAGTAACGAAGAATGTAACTTATAAATGATATAACCGTCCATTCTCACTTTATAAAAGTTAATAAGTATTAAAATTATGTCTTATCTGTGTTGCAGAATCATCTAGTTATGCATTGTTCATGTGATAATCAGAAGTGTATTTAATAAAATTAAGATACTTACAGTAATCATCAGTTAGAAATATTATCATTTAGAAATCAAATTATTTTAAAATAAATCTTAAAGACAAAATTTCCCATTAAAAATAGCAAAAAATAGATCTATCATTTCTTTGTTATTTTTTTTACAATATTTATCTTTCAAATATAATATATTAAATGTATTGATTTACAGCTAATTATAATTGTATTTGTTGATTGATAATGATATTTAGTACCCTTAATGATATAAATAACATCTAAAAACATTTAATTTTAAGTAAAAAAATGTATATGTTTGCTGTTGTAGTCTATTGCAATAGATGAATATTTATTCGAATATCATTTAATAATGATGTTAGTTTATCTTGATATGATTTGAATGCTAGAGTACTGTAAGGATATTGTGTTACTAAGCGGTTAATTTGTAAAAAAAGAAAATTGTTAAATAATCTATCGTGTATGAAAAACGTTTATCTAAATTTTAATTATGGCAAGGAGGCAAGATGTTTTTTTAGGCAATTGCACCTCAAAGCCGGGTTGTTACTCTTGTTAGTAATGGCGATAGGCATTCCAAACGCTACGGCTGTGAGTAGTATGGAATTTGCTCGCGAAAAACAAGAACAAGCGGAGAAAAGAATCGTAACCGGACAAGTGGTAGACGAGAAAGGAAATCCGCTGCCCGGAGTAACTGTGGTGATTCAAGGAACTCAAATCGGTACTGTTACCGATGCCGACGGTAAATACGTTATTAAGGCAAGCGATAAAGACGCATTGAACTTCTCGTTTATCGGTATGAAGTCGAAGGTGATATTGGTGGAAAACAAGAAGAAAATTGATGTATCGCTTCTTTCAAATACGGAAAATATTGAAGAAGTGGCAGTAGTTGCTTTCGGTCAGCAAAAGAAGGAAAGTATTGTTTCGGCAATTACTTCGGTGAAACCGGGCGATTTGAAATCATCGAACAGTGACCTTACCTCATCGTTTGCCGGAAAGGTTGCCGGTTTGATTGGTTGGGATAATTCCGGAGCACCTGCAGCACTGACGGAAGATGAAATGAACACCGAGTTCTATATTCGCGGTATCACTTCATTTGCCACCGGAGCTAATGTAGATCCGCTTATCCTTTTAGATGGTATTGAGGTGTCTAAGCTAGATTTGGCTCGTATCGATCCCGATGATATTGAAACCTTTAACGTGATGAAAGATGCTTCGGCAACAGCTATGTATGGTGCTCGAGGTGCCAACGGAGTTATCTACGTAACCACTAAAAAAGGAGAAGCCGGAAATATGAGAGCTTCAGTAAGATATGAACATATCTGGTCGATGCCAACCCGTGAAATTGATGTGGTGGGAGGACAGGAATATATGCAGCTCTACAACGAAGCAATCATGGCGCGAGACCCTAACGGAACACCTGCCTACTCACAACAAGATATTTTGAATAGAGATAATGATGCTTATCCGAGCTGGGTTTATCCGAATAACGATTGGTATCAGAAGCTATTCAAAAGTTACACCATGAATGACCACTTTGCCATAAACGTGAGAGGTGGAGGAGAGAAGGTGCAATACTACGTATCGGTAAATCACAACCGAGATAATGGAATGATTAAAACCGACAAGATTAATCAATTCGATGCAAACATTCAAAATCAGCAAACCACGTTTAGAACTAATATCAATGCCAATCTGACTAAAACGGCAAAGTTAGTGCTCAATTCATTCTCTACTTACGATAAATATCACGGAACAGTAGCTTCAACAAACTCATTATACGCTTATGCTTTTGCTGCCAACCCCGTTGATTTTGCTCCTACTTATCCGGTGGAAGGCACAAGCTACAATTGGCCACACATTGCATTTGGAGGAAGTAACTCCAGTGGAAACCCTTATGCAGAGGTGCAAAAAGGATATCAAGATCGTATTAGATATTCTACGATTAACAACTTCGAGTTCATACAAAACCTGAATGATTTCATTAAAGGGCTTGAATTTAGAGCAACTCTAGGTGTAACGAATACCGGATATTTCGCTAATGCTTACGAATATTCACCAGCTTATTACACGTTATCTTGGTATAATCCAATCAATCAAGAGCATGAACTCACACCAACTAATGAATCATCGGCAGATGAAACATTGAGAAAAACAAGTGGTGGTGATACCAAAAATTCGCAAACGATTATGGACTATCAAGTAAGATTATTTCACACCGCAGCTTGGAATGACCACCAAACCAGTTTAACGGGTGTATTTACTGCCCGCCAAAAAGATGATAGTAGTCCTTCAAATATTATTTATAGCTTCCCTGCTCGAAACATCAGCTTCGCTGCTCGCGGAACGTATGGATATAAAGATACTTATTTTGTAGAAGCAAGTTTAGGAATAAACGGTTCAGAAAGATTTGCCAAAGGCAATAGAATTGGCTATTTCCCTGCTTTCGGAGCTGCGTGGGTAGTTTCACAAGAAGACTTTATGCGTTCAACTAGTCGTTGGTTGAGTTTTCTCAAATTAAGAGGATCTTACGGTAAAACCGGCAACGATGGTGTTATTTCTTCGCCACGATTTTTGTATCTCGATGAATTCAATAATGAGTATACCATTGGATCAGGGGAAGGACTAAATTCATCTTCAAACTATTATAGGATAACAAATTACGGTAATGATCAAACTGAATGGGAAACCGCAGAACAAGTAAACTTTGGTATTGATCTTCGACTATTTGGCGGAATGGTAGATATTACAACCGATATTTATCAGGAAACAAGGCATAACATCTACTCATTGAGAACAACAATTCCGGCAACGATGGGGCTATATACTGATCCGTTGGACAATGTGGGTAAGGTGCGTGGTCGAGGTATAGATTTCTCGGGAAAAATACAGCACGCCTTTTCTAATGATTTTTGGTTTATAGCCAACGGAACATTTACTTACAGTAAATCAACCATTCTTAAGATTGAAGAAGCTATGGGGAAACCCGAATGGCAGCTGAGATCGGGTAGAGATATTTCGCAACGATTGGCGTTTGTTGCCGACGGATTGTTTCAAGACCAAGCAGAGATAGATAATAGCCCCATTCAAGCCGGAGATTATGGTGTGGGTGATATTAAATATAAAGATATTGACGGTAACGGAGTTATTGACGGTAGTGATGCCGTGAGAGCCGGATATCCGGAAACTCCTCGATTAATATACGGTTTCAGCACTTTCATTCACTATAAAAATTGGGAATTTTCCATGAGTTTCCAAGGTGCCGGAAATAGATCTTTCTTCATAGATGCTGAAGCTATTTCTCCGTTCTACAGCAACAGAGCCGTATTGCGGAAGATTGCCGATAGCCATTGGACAAGCGAAAATCAAGCTGCAAATCCTTTCTGGCCTAAACTTTCAACTTCCAATATTTCAACACATAACGTGCAAGAAGATTCTGATTTATACAGCGATGAAACAAGAGAAAGTACCTATTTTATGCGAAGTGGCAGGTTCTTGAGATGTAAATCAATTGAAGTAGCCTATTACTTGAATGAGCAATGGTTGGAACGGTTTAAAATTAAAAACTTTAGGATTTATGCCCGAACAAATAATCCTTTCTTGATTAGCAACTTCGATCTTTGGGATATCGAGCTCGCCGAAAACGGGTTTAACTATCCGATTCAGAAGACATATTCCATCGGGTTTACCTTCAGCTTTTAAAGAAAATTGTTTGATACAAATTAATTAAAAACAAGAACAATGAGAAACACAAGATATAAAATACTTGCTTTAATGCTGGCTGTTGCATATACTTTTACCGGATGCAACAATTATCTGGATGTTGTTCCGGAAGAGGATTTGACATCTATCGAAAACATTTTTGAAAAACGTTCTACTGCCATACAATTTTTCTACGGATGCTATCAATTTTATAATAGAGGCGGAAATATTTCATCAGATCCGAGCATTGCTGCTTCCGATGAAATAACAACCAGTGAATACCTGCGTAATTCGTCGCTCTCGGGATATAGCTATAGAGTAGGATTCAGAATAGCTCAAGGCTTACAAAGTACACCTGATCCGATTTTACCCACATGGGGTGGAGGTTCAGAGCAAAACTATTACATAGCCATTCGAAATTGCAACACTTTTCTAGACAATATCGATAATGTGAATAACATGGAAGATGATGAAATTTCACAATACAAGGCTAGTGCTAAGGCAATTAAGGCATTCTATTATTTTGAGTTGATGAAAAGATACGGACCAATTTGTCTCGTTCCTCAGAATATAGGCATTGAAGAAAGTATTGAGGCAATGCAAATAGCACGCTCGCCTATTGATGAATGTGTAGATGCTATTATACGCTTGTTTGATGAAGCACTAGATGGCGATGAATACGGCGACGGTATTGTATCGTTTGCCGAACAATCGCAAACAGAATACGGATTTCTTACTAGGGAAGCAGTAATGGGCTATAAGGCAAAAGTATTGCTCTATGCTGCAAGTCCGTTGTTTAACGGAAACTATGACTTTTACAGTGATTTTAAAAATCGTTTAGGTGTGCAATTGTTTAATTTGGATGAAGACGCTGAAAAATGGAAAAAAGCAGCTGATGCAGCCAAAGAAGCAATTGAGTTTTGTGAAGGTACAGGTTTAGTTATGTATAGCGGTTATTCCGGCGAATCATCACCATTATTAAACAAGATACGAGATTTACAATATGCCGTATTGCCCGAAACTTTCGATACTCCGGGACTTATTCATGGCACCTTCATAGGTAATCCTTCGAGTAATATGTTAGATATCTATGCAAGGCTTCCCCGATATAACAGTCAAGATGCCAATTTTTCCAGCTCGGTTTTAGGTAATATAAACCCGACTTTACGCATGGTTGAAATGTATTATACCGAAAATGGATTGCCTTTTGATGATGACAAAACAAGAGTGAGTTTGAGTGAAGCAGAAAGAACTTTCGGTATCGAAAGAAGTAATACATATAACAACGTGGTTGCACTAAATGAAAATGTATTAGAGTTGCACTTGCGAAGAGAACCTCGTTTCTATGCCAATATTGCTTTCGATAAAGGAATATGGAAAAGGCTAAATGACTATGTAGAGATGGAACCTTACCGAAATGGAAGACATGGGGTAGAAACCT
Source organism: Mangrovibacterium sp. (assembly GCA_047975205.1). Lineage (GTDB taxonomy): Bacteria > Bacteroidota > Bacteroidia > Bacteroidales > Prolixibacteraceae > JBKEDC01. Next base: position 26,202 of record JBKEDC010000010.1, read on the forward strand.
TGAATATTAAAAATAATACGTATTACAACATTACCGGATATTGGCAGAAGAAACTCATATCAGAAAAAAACCGAGGTACGGCAAACTATAACTTTAGTGTTGTTGGTCCATTCCTACGATTGAGATTAGCTGATTTATACTTGATGTATGCCGAGGCATTAAATGAATATTACGGACCTACTGAAGAAGTATACGAGGCAATCAATAAGGTAAGAGAAAGAGCCGGTATTCCAACTGTTCAAGACTCTTGGAATAATTATTCAAACAATCCTTCTAAAATCACGACAAAGAAAGGAATGAGAGATATTATACAACGAGAGCGAATGATTGAATTAGCTTTTGAAGGACAACGTTTTTGGGATTTGAGAAGATGGAAAATTGCTGAAGAATACTTGGATAAACCGGCACGAGGATGGAATATATTGGGCGACGAAAGCAATACGTTCTATAACATGCAAAGAGGACCTATTGAGGTTTGGAAAGACAATGAATTCCGTTCGCCGAGAGACTATTTCTGGCCAATAAAGGATGAAGAAATATTTAAATCATTGGTAGTGCAAAACCCGGGTTGGTAAACAACATGAAGTCAGCATTTAATTTAAAAACGAAGATTATGAAATATAATTACATATACCTGTTAGCATTATTGTTATTGTGCTCATGCAATAAAAATGATAATGAGATGTTTAACGTAGATATGAACAACCTTACAGTAAGCTTTGAACCCTATCCGGGGGGTGCAGTAATGCACTATACACTTCCAAATGATCCGAATATTTATGCTATACAAGCAAAATATACCGATGCTTACGGAAATGAGATCACACGAAAAGGAACATACACCGGAAAAGAAGTTGACTTATTTGGTTTCGATGAAGCAACGAAAAATATTCCGGTAGAAATCGGATTGCTAAATTTCGATAATGTATTGTCGGACACACAAATGGCTTACTTCTCTACAGAGAAAAGTGCCGCAGCAGCCGTTTTCGACAGTTTGGAAATAAAATCGGGTTGGGATGGCTTCCGGGTTCAATATCCGGAGCTTGATGAATATGCTGAAGGAATCATATCAATATTCTATGTAGGATATAATCAATTCACCAACACTGAGAATGATACCATGTTATTGGGGTCTTACCCGATTACTCAATATGCTTTCTCTGTAGATTTCATCGTGGAAGATACAATAAGCAGCTCAACGGTTGTGGTTACTACCGAAGATGTAAGGGGAAATATCGTTAATAAAAGAATTGAACGAGATGTACCCGTTGCAAGATCTGAGCAATACGACAGTGGCAAATTGGCTTTACTGGATGGACCTTCAATGGAAAACGCAGACAAAAAAATCGGTATAAAATACTTATTCGATGGCGATAGAATCGGGTATCAGTGTTTAGGAGCTGATGGCGGTGGCAAACTTTATAGTTTTTACTCCGGCATAGGCGTGCTTACTGAAGAGATAGACACAAGCAAAAGTACTTGGACTTTTGATTTGGGCACGGAACAAGAGGTGGCTCAAGTTCGTGTGTATAGTCACCTTAATGCCAGTACTACCGGAGTTAGAGGCGATGTTCAGGAACCAATGAAAGACACACTTAAGTATTATTACCCTAACACGATGGAAGTTTACGGAGTTCCTTCAGATAAATCGCCCGACACACCTATTGAAGAATGTGTGCTGTTGGGAGAGTATTCCGAGTCGCAAGCATTGAGTAAATCTAATAAGTGGACATGGTCGGCATTTGATTCATACTACAGAAAATACACCGCTGCAAAAGTAGAAGAATTTAAAGAACTGAATGATACGGAAGAAAACTACCAAGCGATTGTAGCTGATGTTACCGGTAATAAGTATCGCTATTTGAAGTTTAGGGTAACTCGAGCTTTCGATAGTTATTCAACAACAACCGGACTATTGTTGTCATATAATGGAGCTATAGCTATGGAAGAGTTAGAAGTATATATTAAATCAAAAGAGTAGAGGTTCAAGAGTTTTATTTTAAGAAATAGAATATAAAATAAGAGGTATGAAATATTTTAGATTATTTATAATATTGCTATCAGCAGCTGCTTCGTTTGCAGCTTGCGAAACAATGGAAGATACCTATGCAGAATACGATAAAAATCAGCGTTTTGTGGGGCAATGTGATAGTGTAGAAGTACATGTGGGTTGGGAGCGTTTTAAGCTTACGTGGGTGAATAGCTCAGATCCTACAATTGATCATATTATGATAGAGTGGGAGCAAGACACCGTTGTGGGTTCTGTAGAGCTACCGGTAGGGACTACAGAATATGAAACAGACACCATTTTTAAACAAAGTTCGAAAAGCTGTGAATTTATGGTGTATGCTGTCGATTCTGAAGGAAACAAATCGAATTCTGATCCAATATACGCTAAGCCGGTTAGTCGTGATGATGAGTTGGTTATGTTGATGGGGACTGTAAATAGGAACCATTATTATATTGGAAACGAATTGGTTATCTTGCTGCAAATCGGAAGATACAAAGGAGAATATGATGAAGCTGGAATAGTGGAATCTTATATTACTTATACTAAAGTTGGAGGAGAAACCGTAAAACAAGAAATTACAGCAGATGACTATAATTTCGGAATGTTGGAAATTAATGATATTGCTGAAGATTCGAGAGCTTTGGTGCAAAGTAAGATATTGTTGGAAGATTGTTATGACACGATAAAGTATGAACCATATATTTTGTATCGAATAGGAGATACTTATACCGATGATGAAGGAAGAGAGATTACGGTTAAGGCTAATTATGATGCTGATTTTGTAAATACACAAGTTATTCGATTCGATTTACCTGACAATGTCATTCGTGAGTCAGTTCTTGATACATTGACCGAGTTGCACATCAGTACTGATGTGTCGGCATTGACTAATGTGCTGTATATGCCAAACCTAAAAAGAATTATTCTGGGAGGAGAAAGATATATGAATAGGCAATTCTCCAATAATGACGATTACGTGAGTAAGTTGGATGACATTAACTCCAGTGTATTTGCTTTGGAAACTTTATATAAGGTGAATGGTGTAGAAATTCAAATTTATGGAAATCATTATCAAATTAAAGATAGCCTAAACATTCGCTACCTTTCAACAAACCCAAGATCGTATCCGATTGCTGCTGAAAAACTGAATATGTCAGATTGGACAATCACAGCAAATTATGATCAAGATATATCTTCGAGTTTAGATAATTTAATTGATGCAAATTTCCAAACAGCATGGAAATCACTTGAAGTGTATGATGAAGTGCGTACGCATGAAATTATATATGATATGCAAGAAGAAATAGAATTGAAGGGTTTTTACTTTTCTCAATATCTAGATCAAACCGCCCTGAGAAATCCAACCTTAATGGCAAAATACCTTTCAGTATTTCCTCAATTTGCAGAAATAGAAATTTCATCAGATGGTGTAAATTGGTCAGATCCATTTGAAAATTTCCAAACCTTTAACTTGGGAATTACCATGGCAGAAAATACGGTATTTAAAATTCCACAAGATGGGAGGGCTTTGGTGAAAGCAAGATATGTGAAACTGATTGTTAATGATCGGGTTACTAGTACGAATAACTATGTCGTGTTGGGTGATTTCTTTCCATTCTAAAATAAATAATAAAATAGGGGTGCATCATTGCTCCCCTATCTTATAATTGGACCTTGAATGCTAATTTAAATCAGCCAAATGAAAGAAAACAAGATTATTTAATGTTGTGATCGGTATTAAATTAAGTCTTATAGCTATGAAATTTATCAAACAAAATACAAAACTAAAAGGTTTAACACTAATTGCACTTCTAGTCATTGTTTCAATGGCTAACGCGCAAACCGGAAAGGTGTATCCAAAAACCGGTATCGTGAAGGGAGTGCTCGACAATGGGTTTACCTATTACTTGATGCAAAATCCGGTATCGCCGGGTAAGGTGAATTATTATCTCATGCAAGATGTTGGTGCCATATTGGAAGAAGACTCCCAAAACGGCTTAGCTCATTTCTTAGAACATATGGCATTTAACGGGACAAAGAATTTTCCTGATGATGCTATTCTTAAATCATTTGAAAAACGAGGACTTAAAAGCAGTATAAATGCACACACCGGGGTTGATCAAACAGTTTACCATTTTACGAATATACCGACCAAAGACCATGCATTTAATGATCAATGTTTGCTAATGCTTTATGATTGGTGTGATAACCTTACTCTAGATCAGGACAAGATAGATTCGGAAAGGTTGGTGATTTTAGAAGAAAAGAGAACTCGAAACAATTTGGATTTTCGAGTGAAGATGGCAAGTTATGAAGCAATGTTTAATGATTCGAAATATGCACATCGCAATATAATAGGTATAGATGAAATTCTCAAAAATTTCAAACGAGAGGAACTCGTTAATTTTTATCATAAGTGGTATCGCTCAGATTTACAAGCCATAGTTGTGGTGGGTGA
>JBKEDC010000031.1:0-3479 GCA_047975205.1 Mangrovibacterium sp.
CCATAGAGTAAAGTACATCCTTGTTCATTCGGATTACATTTTGATGATCGAGTGGAGGTAAATCTCTATAACAAAATAATTTATTTACTCCATTTGTTTGTTTTTGAACGAGGTTGAATTCTCGGTCAGTTTCTGCACGAATATAAGTTTCGGGCGTAACAATTTTATTTTTTGCATTTCCATCCGCAATACTTTCAGAAGTTGTTTGTCCGGTGTTTTGCTTGCAGGAAATAAACGTTATCGCAAATATCAATGTTAGACAGGATACTATATTTTTCATTTTATTTCAATATTAAAAATTATTGGATGACTAGTTTGCTATTGTTTTCTTTCAGATAAACCTTTATATTTTCTTAGTATTAGTTTATCCTACCACTTCTATTTCCACATTATTTTTCTCGAGGTTTTGAAGATAGTCGATACATTCTTGCGGGTCAACAGGCATATACAAACGGATAACCATTGTCCAATTGTCGGGAGTGTCAATATTATTAGGTTTTCCCGGGCTATTGAACCTAAATGTTATTGAGCCGTCTGCATTTCTTTCGGCATTGCGGTCTCTAAGTGCGTAATTATCTGTCGCAATCCATCCTTTGTCATCATAAGCCGTAACCGACATAAAGCCTCCTTTGTCATAATCTAGATTTGGTTTAGGCAAGGTGATTTGCGATGACACAGTACTTTTCTTAGCTTCTCCTTTCGGTAGAATCTTAGGCCAATACAAAGCATCTTCTTTCGGCAATCCTGCCCATCCTCCGGCAGAAGCAATTGTAAATATTTCAGGGTCAACGTCTTTCGGCATACCAAAAGCAAACCAAGAGTTTACTTTTTTTGATTGCATAAGCAAGTTAAGTTTAACTGAATCTTGCGTCTTTCTGTCGAAGCCCTTCGATACATATGGATTTGAGGCTTTTGCATCAATTACCATCGCATTCTGATGTTTGTATGCATCGGCATATCCTTCGGGAGTTTCGGGCAATACCTCTGTACGACAATTTAGCCAAACGTGCGTTCCCATTGTCAGGTCTTTTGTGGTAAAGGTACGTTCCTGCCCCGGATACAACACATCAATGGTATATTGATTCTCGTCAATCACCTGCATCACGGCATATTTATTCCACTCCGGATTTTTGATTGTTGCACCTTCTGTTACATCAACAACGGCATGACTATACAAACAATCACGATTTTCGCGGATAACTACCTGGTTTTCTACCGTAGAATATTCTTTAGAATGTCTAAACTTGTTAACTCCATACTTAGCAGCATGCTTTTCAAAATATCGGTCTGTTTCGGCTATGGTAAAGTTCTTTTCGTTTACCTTTATTTTTCCTTCCTGATTATACTCGTAGGCATAATCCGGTTTTACTTCATTCTTGTCTTTGGCTTTTGAATTGCATCCTACCATCAATGATGGTGATAATGCAACTAATAAAATCAATTTACTTTTCATGATATCTTTTGAGCTAGAATATGAATATTTTACTTTATAATTTCTTTCAACATTTAAAGATGTCGGAAGTTATTTCTTTGGTTCATAAGGATCCGGTGTTCCGGGTGCAATTGGCGGCTCAATTTGAAGAGATTTCAGGTGTTTCTCTAGATAAACTCCGGCAGGCCAACGTATCCAGCTCATGCTGAACCAATTGGATGCATAAGAATTTTCTTCTTTTGGGTCAGTTCGCAAATCGTAAATCTGCGGAACGCTAAATGTAGATACAGGATCTTTAAATCCGTCGGTAATTGATTTTCCTACAATCTTAAAATCCCGCCATTTAATCCCATAGAGGTCATTGCCAACATAAATCATAACATGCTCCCGGTTCGACTTCTTTTGCTCGCCCGAGAAGAATGCCGTTTGGTCAACTCCGTCTATCACCCTGTCTTGAGGCACTTTTGCTCCCACAATTTTTGCAATGGTGGGATACATGTCCATTTGGTGCACAATCTCGTTGCTTTTCGACCCCGCCGGTATATGTCCCGGCCAACGAACGATAAAAGGGACACGCAATGAACCCTCTTTGCCAGTATAGTAAGAGCCCTCCCAAGGACCAGCAAAGCTAGAATGTGGGAATGTGGGATCGGGACCATTATCGGAGGTGAAAACAAAAATCGTGTTGTCGGCAATACCCAAACGCTCAACAGCATCTTTTAAACGTCCGACATAAACATCTGTTTGGTGCAAAACATCGGCAAAATCGCCTGCGCCTGTCGAGCCTTTGAACTCTGGGGCGGGCAATGCAGGAACGTGCGGTTGCGTATAAGGTATATACAAGAAAAACGGTTTCTTCTCTGCTACCTTCCGCTCCATATAGTCTATGGATTTTTCGGTGATTTCTCCATCTATCAGCGTTCTTGCCTCAGTATCGTAAAGTTTTACCGTCGTAGGAACCTCGTCACGCTTCGATTCCAAAACCTCAGCAAGATGAGCGGCAGGGTGAGTGTTCGGTATAAACCGAGTCTCGTCCGCCCATGTCGCTTCGTCCGAAGAGTTGGGAATACCCCACCACTCATCAAAGCCTTGGTCGGTTGGGAAACGTCCATTGGTCTGCCCTAGATGCCATTTACCGAAAATCCCCGTCGCATAGCCGGCATCCGACAGTAGCTCTGCAAGTGTATATTCCCATTGTGTAAGTCCGTATTCAGGATTGCTCACTGGAACTGCTCCATTGCCAGTGCGAATGGCATATCGCCCTGTCAGAAAAGCGGCACGCGAGGGCGTACACTGCGATTCGACATTGAAGTTGAGCAATTGCATACCTTCGGCAGCAAGTCCGTCTATGTTGGGCGATGGTGCGCCTCTTAATACACCACCGCCGTAAACTCCCGGCTCTCCCCAGCCATAATTGTCCATCAGGATAAAAATGATATTAGGCTTTTCCGGAGCTTGAGAAGTTGCTCTACCTTTCTTAGGCCTAGCTTGCAGATGATTGGTAAAAAATATGCTTACAGTTAGAAGTAAAACGAAGTAAAATAATTTTCTAAATCCCATACAATCTGTTTTTATTTATTATTAAATTTCCATAAATTCCATAAACAAACACGCTTAGCTAATTTACAACTTTTGACAATAAAACACACTATGTTTGATTTTGTATTGGATATCATTTTAAAAATACATATTTTTTGAGTTACAAATATGCAATTAATGCTGTTTGTAAGAATAACGATACGCCATAAACCAAAAAAAGCATTACCGTACCTCTTTGAGAAGTTCGATAATGCCTTTTGCGGTCTAGAAACTATTGTTTCTTTTTATTTTCTCCTAATTTACTTAAGATACTCGATTTTCGTTTTATTTATCTCACCGTTAAACCTAAACGGTGCATTGTCATAATAATCAATCGAAACGGGCGAGCCTAAATCGCTACCTAGATCAAGACAATCATTGGCTGTAAAAGCAAGTATTATTGAAGTAGGAACATTCTCTTCAGCTACGATCTTGCCATCTACTTTAAGCGTAATATCCATCCCCCCTC
>JBKEDC010000040.1:0-45164 GCA_047975205.1 Mangrovibacterium sp.
GACCTGCAAGTTCGAGGGCAAGTTCGGCATCAACAATAATCTTTCTGCCTATCTGTGAGATTGCTTTGTCAATCTTTCCATTTTGCTTGATGCGGTTGGCAGTTGGTATGCTACAGCCAAATAGTCGAGCCAGACCACTTAGACCATACACATACTTTTTCTCCGTGCGTATATTTACGGCACTTTTGCTTTCTTGTTTTGGTTCTTGCTCCAGCTTCTGAAGCTGTAAGAACTCTTCCCCTGTCATTTGCCACAGAGGTTTAAATTTCAGATGTTCAAAACTCATAATAATTGCATTTTAAATGTTCAAAAAATCAGCCTTGTACTTCGGCTGTCAGTTCCGTTCAGACACTGCAATTTTAGGTTCTTAGAGTTTCGGAGAAAAACGGGAATAAGCTTTTATCTATCTGTATGATTTTTGTTTTGAGCTTGTTGCGTAAAAATATTTTCGGAACATTTCGGGAGTGATGATTTGTGAACTTACTGTTTCACTTTTGAGCTTAAAAGCTGTTCAATTTTACTCTGAATACTAATCGTAGAATCTCTCAAAACATCATCTTCAACGTACTTCTTTCTGTTCTTTTTATAGTCAGCTTCAAAATCTATTGATTGTTTTTTGATGATACCTGTTGCCCATGCTTCGCCATTATCAATACTTGATTCCATGATATATATCAAAGAAAGGAACTTTGTTTTACGCAATACTTTGAGAGGTTCTACTTCTTCAAGGTTTATCACTTTGTGGAAATGCTCATTGCTATCGGCTGTAAGTATCTTCGGATTTGCATCAGCAAGCATTGAGTATATCCGATAGGATTCCGTTTCACTAAAATATACCTTGCTCGGCTTGCTGATGGCAGGCTTATCATTAAAGATACTCTCACTTTGCTTTGAGCGAATATACTCCTTGTCGTAAATGTTATAGTTGTTGAAGCGTGGACTATTCATATTTCTGACAAAGTAACTGCTGAAAACATAATGCAAGTAAAGTGCTGATATGGAAATAAGCAAGGGAATAAGGATAAACTTCAAATAGGATTCCAACAAAGTCCAAGATAAAACTACAACTAATACCGATGTAACGATGCTACCGATATAGCAAATCACCCTCATCCTAAACACTACCTGCCTTAACCGACTTATGTATTTTCTTTTCACGGCAGAAGAATGATTCACTAAGCACTTAGAAAAATACACATGCCAAGCAACGGCAGGGGACGAGGCTCCAAATACTATGAAGCCTAACGAAACTACTAGATTGATATTCATAACATCCATTTTAGAAATTATCAAACTTACCCATTTCACTAGCCTTGATATTATCCGCAACATCAATATATGGCTTCATGGACTTGTAGTCGCTGTGTCCTGTCCATTTCATAACCACCTGTGCAGGTATTCCCAAAGAAAGCGCATTGCAGATAAATGTTCGTCTGCCTGTGTGAGTTCCGAGTAGTGAGTATTTTGGTGATATTTCATCTACACGCTCATTGCCTACATAGTAAGTCTCTCGGATTGGTTCGTCTATCCCTGCAATCTCGCCAAGCTCCTTTAGGTATTGGTTCATCTTCTGATTGCTGACAACGGGCAGAACCTTATCATCCTCGAAGTGGAAAGCCTCGTATTTGTCAAGTATTGCCTTGCTGTGTTTGTTTAGTTCGATTACCAAGCTATCGGCAGTTTTTACCGTTGTAACTTCAATGTGATTTTCCTTTACATCACTTCGGCGGAGGTTGTAAGCATCGGAATAACGCAATCCCGTGAAGCAACAAAACAAAAACACATCCCGCACTCTGGCTAAATACTGTTTGTTGCGAGGAAGCGGATATGCTTTTACCTGTTCAATTTCATCATGAGTTAGGAATATCACTTTCTTAGATGTGGTTTTCAATTTTGGTTTGAAAGTGTCGAAAGCCATATTACTATGATAGCCTTTCTTAGCCGCCCAACGGAAGAACCATTTGAAATACCCGAGTTGCTTCCCGATGGTGCTGTTTCGCATTCCCTTTTTGTGTCGGAAGAAATCTACATAGTTGTTTAGTCCTTCTTCGGTGAAGTAGTCGAAAGTAGGTTTTTCGAGAAACTCTTTGATGTGGTTTCTCATTGCTTCAAACTTCTGATATGATGACCTGCTCCAATCGTTCTGCTTACCACATTCCGAAGTAAACTTGTCGATAACCTCTAAAAGTGTTGGAGGCTTCACGACCACTTTCTGTGGCTTTTCTTCTTCATCGGGATAATCATCATTCTTCTTGTTGAATGCCTCTTTTATCATTTCGGGAGTGGGTACGATTTCCTGCATTTCAAACTCCTTGAAGATTGCTTGCATATCGGCATAGTAAGTAAACAAATCAGCATTTATCTCTGGCGCTGTTTGTCCTACCTTGTTTGTGCATCCGTTCTTCACTCTTTGCTTGTTTTCGTCCCATTTTGCGGAATCAATACGATAACCTGTTGAAAATTCCAATCGCTGACTAGCGAAAGTTACTCGCATGCGGATAGGCACGTTCTTAGTAATGGCTACGCCTTTCTTCTTCCTACTTTCCAACTTAAAGTTGATGTTTCTCTTGATGTTCATCTGTGTGTATCTTTTTATGGTTACACCCAAATCTACACCCAAAAATTTGATTAGCGATGATGTTCAATGATAGGTGGCAGTATTTGGCAGAGCTTGGCAAGACTTGACAATCAAGGAATTGAACTTCTATGATGTTTTTTGATAATGATAGAAATGTATCCTCTCTCTCCGCTGAAACCTAAGGATACTTCGGGTAAAAAGCTGGTCAAATCCTGTAAAACAATGTTTTACGGGATTTTTTTATATCCCAACTTCTTCCCGAAGACACCAAAAAGCCAATTTTAGACAGAGAATAGTTGCAGAAAGGTTACACGGAATCGGATTTTTTTTTGTGTAACCATTTTCCTCATAAGTATCTGAACTATCGCATATTGTCCTAATATAAACCGCTCATTAATTATATTAATCTACTTTTGAACCGTCGAAAAGTAACACAATTCATCAGTAATAATACCTTGTATTATGAGCAGTACATTTAAAACACTTTTTTACTGTATCCGTCCGAGCAAGTACGTCTTTTTCATTCCATTTGCGTATCTTTCCTTTGTGCGCATGGAAAAGATAGAGAAACGCAAACAAGCATGGATGCGCAAGCATTATGAGTTATGGCAGCAAAGCGGGCTGAATCAGACGCAGTACTGCAAGGAAAATCATATAGTTCTACGCCAATTTAAATATTGGATTGATAAATTCAAGTCTGATATCGGTAAATATTCCGAAGATGGAGAGCCCGATAAAGAGACTTTGTCAGGACGCTTTATTTCGACGATTCCATCGAAGGTATTGATCGGGGCATCCGTAAAATTGACTTATCCCAACGGTGTGGAGCTGACCGGTGAGTTTGATTTGGAGCAATTACGCACACTGATAAATCTGTAGCTTATGTTTGCATTGACAAGCGAGAATAAGTTTCATCTGTACAGTGAATCTACCGATATGCGTAAGGGATTCGAATCGTTATCGGGTATTGTTAGAAATGTTTTGGGAGCCAATCCTCTAAATGGAGAAGTTTTTATTTTCATAAATAAGCCACGTAACAAGATAAAGCTTCTTCACTGGCAAGATTTCGGATTTGTGTTGTACTACAAGCCTCTCGAACGAGGTACTTTTGAGCTTCCGATCAATGATTCCAAGTCCGACAGCATCAGTTTGAGCTACGTACAACTTGCGATGATTATCGATGGAATATCCATTAAAAACCTCGTCCGAAGAAAGCGATATTCACACATGCAATCACAGTTCACAAAATCTTGATTTTGTTATGTTCTTTCAAGACAAATAAATGTCGAATTTCTTTGTGTTTACAGGGGGGTGCGTATTTTTGCATTACGCAATCAGAACTCAAAAATCTATCAAAAAACGAACTTTTGGAAATCATTTTCCAAAGGGATTTTGAGTTGGATAAATTGACTTCTGAGAACGATCGACTTTCTTCTGAGAGTAGCCTGATTGAATCAAAAACGAAGGGGTTTAAAAACGAAGTAAATTTGCTTGAAGCAAATGCGAAAAATCTTGAATCTAGAAACGGACATCTTGAGTCTAAAAATGGATATCTTGAAGGTTTAGTAAGAAGGCTTCATAGAATATTATTTGGGGTATCTAGTGAACGATTTATTTCAATCGAATATCCAAATCAATTGAGATTGCCATTTGACATTCCGGAAGATACCGCTCCCGAAAAGCAAGAAGAAACCTCTACTTACGTCGAAAGGAAAAAGAAGAAGAAGGTTCATCCCGGACGAGTAAAGCTACCTAAAGATTTACCGGTGGAGGAAATTGTCATTGAGCCGGAAGAGGATACTACAGGGATGAAGTTTCTTCGTAATGAGATTACCGAGAAACTGGAATATAAACCGGCACAACTATATATCAAACGATACATTCGTCCAATATACATAAAGGATGACAGTGAAAATGAAACTAGCAAAGGTGTAATTGGAGGACTCCCCGAATTTGCAATCAACAAAGGCATTGCCGGAGCAAGTTTGCTAGCTCAAATCATGGTTGATAAGTTTGCGGACCATCTACCGATTTATCGTCAGATTGAACGTTTCGAACGAAGTGATATCACATGTCCTCATCAACCATTAACGGTTGGCAAGAAAGTATTTGCAATTTACTTCAACCGCTTTATAAAGAATTTGTGCGTCATGTGGTTTCATCAGGATATATTCAAGCCGACGAAACCCCGATAAAGGTTCTGAACAAAGGAAAGAAGAAAAATATTCATCAAGGCTATCATTGACAGTCCGCTCCAGCGATTGGTACTATTCCACTACATGTGTGGTCGAGGAGTTAAAGCTCCCGATGAGTTGCTCAAACCTTTTAAAGGCTTTTTGCAAACAGACGGATATGCAGTATATAATAAAATTGCGAAAACTAGAGCAGATAAAGACATTATCTTAGTGAATTGTCTAGCTCATGCACGCCGTAAATTTTCGGATGCACTCGATTCAGACCGAAAACGAGCTGAAATAGCTATGCTCAAATTCCAACAAGTGTATGAAGTGGAGAGAGAAGTAAGAGAAAATAATCTCAATGCAGAGCAACGCAAGAATCTTCGCTTGGAAAAGTCCTTACCTATTCTTAATGAATTGAGCGAACGGATTAGCAAAACTGCTTATGAATGCACCCCTAAATCAACACTAGGCAAGGCTTGCCTTTACGGTATTAAACATTGGGATAATTTGTTGGCATATCTACACAATGGCGATTTGGAAATCGACAATAATTTAGCCGAGAATGCCATCCGCCCCATTGCATTAGGCAGAAAGAACTATCTTTTTGCAGGTTCCCATAAGGGTGCTCAACGTGCTGCAATGATGTATTCATTTTTTGCCACATGCAAAAAGAATAATGTCAACCCATATAAGTGGCTGAATAAAGTCCTCGAGGTAATCCCTACGTATAAAGTCAGCAAACTTGCAGACCTCCTTCCCGGAACTCTCAAATTAGACTGAGAAGTAATCCCCAAAGTAGCTATAGGTAATTTGTTGGAATTTGAAAGATGTACTTGCTCAGACGGATACATTAAGAAAGCCTTTTCTGGTGTGGAACTTGTTTTACTTCCCTCAAATAAAAATTTATCCAACGACTTTAAAGTCGTAAGTACACCTGAGGAGGCTATCGATTATTTGGCTAAAAAAATTACAAACAAATTGCTGTTGCTGATGGCACTTCAACTTACAATGCCTTTTTGGACAGAGATTTAATAACTGACATCTGCTTTAATATCGTCCCAATTATTATAGGAAAAGGTGGTATCATCTGCAACAATAAAGACTTGGATGAAAAATTTACGCTTCAAGAATATCAAGAATATAAATTAGTGGAAGACGGAATTATCCAAGTACATATGAAACGAAAAATATAAAATACTGCCTGTAACAGCGGTTTGGCAAAAGTGGCAGGTTCAGTGCTCCGCAGATACATTTGTTCTCCGCATCAACATTTGTGGTGAAAATTGCCACCTTTGCCAAGCCCTCTGCCGTTCACAGAATGTATTGAGTTAATTCGTTAACTAAAATCTTTTTTTCTTTTTAAGTCAGATGCTGAAACCATTTTATACAAACGGTCGGAGCGACGAACCTTATCTGCTACTTTCATAGAAAACAATTCTCCTTTTATTGTCTTCTCCACCGGCTTCAAATCCACGCGTATTTCTTCTACCACCGATTCAATCACGCCGGTTGTAGGCCCAGTAATAATTATTTTATCGCCAACGGATAATTCACCTGTTTCCATTTTAAATTCAGCCACTCCCAATTTATCAAAATAGTTTGTTCCCTTGGCTACATATAGTTTTTTCTCTGTAGCCAAAGAACCATAATTTTTACTCCATTCGCCTAATCGTTGCCCCAAATAGTAACCATTCCAGAATCCTCGATTAAACACGGAGCTCAAACGCTTATCCCAATCAGTTATCTTTTCTTCAGTAAAATTATCAGTTAAATAAGCTTCTACTGCCTCGTGATAACATTTTACCACTGTTTTTACATATTCCGGACTCCGAGCCCTTCCCTCAATCTTCAATACGGTAACACCTGCATCTAATACTTTGTTTAGGAAGTGAATTGATTTTAAATCTTTCGGTGACATGATATATTCATTATCGACTTCTAATTCCTCACCGGTATCCTTATCGGTAACGACGTAAGCCCTTCTACAAACCTGATTGCATGAGCCTCTGTTTGCCGAACTGTCCATTTCATGTAAACTCAAATAACATTTTCCCGACACTGCCATACACAGAGCCCCATGTACAAACATTTCAATCTGTATCAATTCCCCTTTAGGTCCTCGAATATCTTGTTTTTTTATTTGCTGTGCAGTTTCTGCCACTTTCTCCATTGTCATTTCGCGTGCTAACACCACTACATCAGCAAATTGTGCATAAAATCGAACGGCTTCAATATTCGTAATATTTAGTTGAGTAGAAATATGTACCTCCTGACCAATTGATCGTGCATAGCTTATGGCTGAAATATCGCTGGCAATAATGGCAGATACCCCGGCCTCTTTTGAAGCATCGATAATGGCTCTCATCATTGCCAAGTCATCATCGAAAACAATGGTATTCACAGTTAAATAACTTTTCACACCATGCTCTGAGGCTATGCCTGCAATTTGATGTAAATCATCTAAAGTGAAGTTGTTGGCTGAACGCGAACGCATATTCAAGCCGGCAACTCCAAAATAAATTGAATTTGCTCCACCTTGAATGGCTGCCATCAAGGACTCATAAGAGCCTACAGGTGCCATAATTTCAATATGATTTGATTCCATTGGATTTTTCTTTTATACGGCAAAGTTAGCAAAATGACTGATAGACAGTTTACAAAAAATATTAATACCATTATTGATTCCATTAAGTTTAGGCTCTATCTTGCCGGATATAATGAATGAAAAAATAAACTTTGGAAATGAGCTTTTTCGGCTTAATTGTTTTTCCCATAAATTCAAGATAAATTTGCACGAAAAATAGCATATCGCATATGAATAAATATTTAATATTTTCACTTACACTACTTTTTGCCTGTACTTTTTCGCAAGCTCAAACCATAAATCAAACGGATGCAAATGGTTTAAAACAAGGCACATGGGGAAAGTTCACTTCGGAAGGTACTCCTATATATGAAGGTACATTCAAAGATGGTAAACCTATCGGTACTTGGAAAAGATATCATTCCAACGGTATAATTCGAGCACAATTAACCTATGTTGAAAATACAGACTTTTGCAGCGTATTGCTATTCGATAATACCGGAAAGAAAATTGCTTCGGGGGGCTACGTGAATGAACAAAGAGAAGGAGTTTGGCTATTCTTTAGGAATATGATTAAGGTGTGTGAGGAATATTATATAGATGGTAAGAAAACAGGTAATTCCGCTACATTCTACGATACCGGTGAGTTAATGAGCGAAAGTAATTTTGCCAATGGAACAGCTAATGGAGCATATCGAGCCTACAATAAAGATGGGAGCGTTTATTTTGAATGTATGATGAAAGATGGGATGCGAGATGGCTATTGTCAGATATTTTTTGATAACGGCGCAGTAGAAATTATCGGCTACTATGAAAAAGATATTCGAGAAAAAGATTGGGAATATTTTCATAAAGATGGGAGCAAGGCCTATACGTTACATTATAAAGGAGGATTGGTTACCAATACTGCCGTCCTCGATAGCGTTAGTGCACTCCGGTTAAAAGGCATGGAGAAAGATGGTAAACATATCGCCGATCCCGAGCAATTTATGGATAACCCTAGTCAATACATGCAAATACTGAGGAATAAACAATGACGGAACAAACACTTACCCTATCGCAATTAAGTTCGGAAGTTCACTCCGCTATCAGCAATGCATTTCCTCGCATGGTTTGGCTTGTTGCTGAAATAAGTGAGCTAAATGTAAATAGAAATGGACATTGCTATTTGGAGTTAGTAGAGATAGATGAGGAAACACAAAGAGTGATTGCTCGCAGTCGAGCTACAATCTGGTCGTATAGTTTTCTTATGATTAAATCTTACTTTGAAACAAGCACCGGGCAACGCTTCAAACAAGGTATCAAAGTCATGGTAGAGGTTTCTATAGAGTTTCATCAATTGTATGGTCTCAGTCTCAACATTAAGAATATTAATCCCACCTACACATTGGGAGACATGGCAGTAAAGCGGAAAGCTATCATCGAGAAACTTAAGTCCAATGGGGTATATTCCATGAATAAAGAACTTGAACTGCCGCTTGTTGCTCAACGTATTGCTATTATTTCATCGCCCACAGCTGCCGGCTTACAAGATTTTATGCAGCAACTGCAGCATAATCCGGCAAAAATTGCTTTTCATACGGAGCTTTTTGAGGCTATTATGCAAGGTGAGCAAACGGCACCATCGGTTATTGCAGCACTTGAAGCGGTGGCTGAGTTTTACGAAGATTACGACTTGGTAGTTATCATTCGGGGGGGAGGTGCCCAATTGGATTTAGCAAGCTTTGATGATTACGAACTGGCAAATAACGTTGCACAATTTCCACTACCTGTCATTACAGGTATCGGTCACGACAAAGATGAAACTATTATTGATTTAGTGGCATGTCATAGCTTGAAGACGCCTACTGCTGTTGCCGAGTTTTTAATCTCCGGAGCCACTCAACTTTATCAACTTATCAAAGAATTTGAATACCGTCTGCAAGAAATAACTCCTTTTGCTCTGGAGCAACAAGAAAACTATTTTGCACAGATTGGGAGAAGACTCAATCAGGCTGTTCACCATTATGTAGATAAAGAAGAATTTAAATTTGAAACTCGGAAAAATCAAGCAATTAAATACAGTGAACAGTTTTTAATCAGGCAATCAAATAAGCTGGGAAAGGGGTTCCAGAAGATTATCACCGGCATCCCTCTACGATTAGAAGGAGAAATGCATCATTTCCATTATGTTTCACAAACTATTAAGCTAAGAGTTGAGCAAGTGCTACATGCACAGCAGGCTAAACTTGATGCTTACGAATTGTGCAAACATATGAATGATCCTAAACAAATACTTATGCGGGGGTATTCTGTGTTATATAAAGATGGCAAGCTTATTAAATCGAGCAAGCAACTTCAAGATGGAGATGAAATAGAGACGCATCTTGCTAATGGGAAAGTAAAAAGTGTGGTAACTAAAAAATAAAAGTATGGCAAAGAAAAAGCTGAGCTATAAGGAAGCGGTTCTAGAAATAGAAGAGATTCTAGATCAGATAGAGAATAATAAATTGGATATCGACGAGTTATCTATAAAGGTTAAGCGTGTATCTATTCTAATAAAGGAATGTAAAACTAAACTTCATACTACTCAAAAAGAAGTGGAAGATATTTTAAACACTATGAATAATGAAGAATAATGAAGCGAGGAATTGTGGCTTCTTTGTTACAGCAGCACAGCTTTGTTAATTGCATAGACACCGATACCTGTAGTTTATTATAAAAGCTGTATTATTGCACTTGAATTTAGCATTCTGAATAACAAGGAGCATGTAGGATTATGCCGGTTATTCTAATTGTTTTGAAGTTATTTAAACATGGAAGATTTACAACTATTTCAGGCCACATCTGTTCATTATATGGCTATTTTGCAGCTCTGGGAGGCTTCGATTCGGGCAACACATTACTTTTTAAGAGAAGAAGATTTACAGTTCTATAAAAAAAAAATGGAGCATCAATACCTGAAAGAAGTAAACTTATTTGGTCTGCAAACGAGTAAAGGGCAGTTAGTGGGTTTTATGGGTGTTAGTCAAATGGAGTTGGAGATGCTGTTCATCCACCCGCAACACATGCGCAAGGGGTTGGGAAAAGCTTTAGTCCAAACAGCTACTCAATCGTTGGGTATTTCTAAAACGAGTGTGAATGAACAAAACCATTCGGCGGTAAACTTCTATAAAAAATGTGGGTTTGAAGTCATTAACAGGTCAGAAACTGATGCTCAAGGAAAGCCTTACCCTATTTTACATCTGGAAATTAGCAGTGCTCAAGCTGCTATGTTCGTAGATTGGGATAATTATGCCGATAGCTGGGAGAGCACGCCCGGTGTAAAAGATTTTGCGCAATTATGTTTTAAAGATTTGAACGCACGATTTAAATTGCAAGGTTTGCGTATCCTCGATTTTGGTTGTGGAACAGGATTGCTGACTCAATTGCTCCATGCTGCCGGTGCGCAAGTTGTGGCGGTTGACAGCTCGGCCAAAATGATTGAGATGCTTAATGTCAAGAAACTAAATGGAGTGCAAACACTAGTAAGCGAACTGAATGCTGCCGATATTTACAATCAAGAAGTATTGCAAAAGCCTTTCGATCTGATTATAGCTTCATCGGTATTAGCATTTATTCCTAATCAACAAGAAAAATTAGAGCAACTGAAGGGGTTACTTCATCCTCAAGGAAGCTTCATACAGTGGGATTGGCAGAAACTGGAAGAACAAGCTGATTTTGGCTTCCATAGCAATGAGTTACAAGACTTATATGAGCAAGTGGGCTTGAATGTGATTACCATTGCCGAGAGTTTTTCAGTTGATAGTGAAAACGGTCGCTTTGCGGCTCTGATAGGTCATGCTCAGTTGTAATCTATCTTGTGATATATGGGCATTTATTAAAGATTAGGCAAATTGCCGGGGTTTATACTATATTTGAAGCATCTTAAAAGCATATAATTATGAAAGTAGAATTTAAAAACCATCTTACTTTACGTACTGTTCCGAGTAAAATGACTAAAATAGAACTTATTTGTTCCGTTTTTACGTGGTTGTTAGTATTAGGGTTTATGGCTATTGTCTTTGTTGTATTTGCCGACAAAGGTACCAACGCTCTCTTCGTGCAAACCATGGTTACTTGGACAACCGTATTGGCAGCAGCTGTTGTAGCATCATTTGTTATTGATATTAAACAAAGAATAGTTAATCCGGGTAGTATTTTGTGGTTAGCTTTTCTAATCTACATACTTATCAATGTGATTGAAAAATTGTAACTTTGCACCTCAAAAAAATTAGAACACCTTACAATGGCTTTAAAATGTGGTATTGTCGGTTTGCCTAATGTAGGCAAATCAACACTCTTTAATTGTTTGTCGAATGCCAAAGCACAGTCGGCAAATTTTCCTTTCTGTACGATAGAACCCAATGTCGGGGTTATTACTGTTCCGGATGAACGTTTAAATAAATTGGCTGATATTATTAATCCGGAACGTATCGTTCCTACTACTGTTGAAATTGTTGATATTGCCGGTCTGGTTCGAGGAGCGAGTAAAGGGGAAGGTTTGGGTAATAAATTCTTAGGAAATATTCGAGAAACTGATGCTATTATTCATGTCCTACGCTGTTTTGAGGATGAAAATATTACACATGTTGATAATACAATAGATCCTGTTCGCGATAAAGAAACTATCGATATCGAACTTCAACTGAAAGATTTAGAAACAGTGGAATCTAGATTGCAGAAGGTAGAAAAGCAAGCTCGAACAGGTAAAGATCGTGATGCTATGAAACAAGTAGAGGTGCTCTCTGCATTTCGCGATGCATTACTGGCAGGGAAATCTGCCCGCACAGTAGAGGTTGACGATATGGATAAACATATTGCTGATGATTTGCAATTACTTACCAATAAACCCATTCTTTACGTCTGCAATGTTGATGAAGCTTCGTTGAAATCAGGAAATCAACATGTGGAGGCTGTTAAACTGGCTATTACCGATGAAAATGCAGAAATGCTTGTAATTGCAGCGGCTACCGAAGCCGATATTGCTGAGCTCGAAGATTATGAAGAACGTCAGATGTTTTTAGAAGATTTGGGTTTAACAGAGTCAGGGGTGGCAAAACTTATTAAATCGGCATATAAATTACTGCAATTAGAAACTTATTTTACTGCCGGAGTTAAAGAAGTGCGCGCTTGGACATATTACAAGGGAGCAAAAGCGCCTCAGGCTGCCGGAGTAATACATACCGACTTTGAAAAAGGTTTCATTCGAGCTGAAGTTATTAAGTTCAATGATTTTATTACCTTAAGAGGAGAACAAGCCTGTAAAGAAGCCGGTAAGATGGGTGTTGAGGGTAAAGAATATGTGGTGCAAGATGGCGATATCATGCACTTTCGCTTTAATGTATAATTTACACCATATTTAAATATAAGTTGGAGTGAGCAACATCAGGCTGCTCACTCTTCTTTTTATACAACGATTGCATTATGACTAAATTGTTATCTTATATTTTAACTCCTATCAGCTTATTACTGTTTTGTTTTTATCTTTTTTTCTTTCATATAGTACAACTAGTTTGTCAGTTATTTAGCGAACGGGTACGTCAGAAATCGATTGTTCCTTTATGCTATATGCTTTCTTACTGTCCGCTTTGGGTCGGTGCTAAGATCAAGTTTGAAGGTTTTAAAGATATTCCCGAAAACCGACCACTTGTTATATTGTCGAATCATCAATCGGCTTTGGATATTCCTGCTTTGGTAGTCGGTTTTAAAAATAAATAT
Organism: Mangrovibacterium sp.; assembly: GCA_047975205.1. Lineage (GTDB taxonomy): Bacteria > Bacteroidota > Bacteroidia > Bacteroidales > Prolixibacteraceae > JBKEDC01. Next base: position 13,082 of record JBKEDC010000040.1, read on the forward strand.
ATGCGCTTTGTGGCAAAAAAGTCTTTAGAGAAGGGAGTCCCTAGTGTGTCGCATAACCTGAAAGTAGGAGGATCAGCTTTGATTGATAGATCTAATCCGCGCCAAGCAATTGGTGAGATTGCTAAGTTGGGTAAGCTTGTTGAAAAAGAAAATGGAGCAGTGAGTATATTTCCGGAAGGTACACGCACGAGAAATGGAAAAATGCGTAAGTTTCAATCTTCGGGAGTTACCACTTTATTAAAATATACGCCATCAGCATTGGTAATCCCTGTTGTCATTCAAGGAAATTATGAACTAAGTAAAGATGGCATATTTCCACTTCCTTGGGGAGTGAAGTTAAATTATACTGCTTTAACTCCCATTGAAACTAAAGATAAAACAGGCGAAGAAGTTACACTAGAAGCTGAGAATGCCATCCGAGAATATTTAGGAGAGTAGGATATAATGCTTTTTTAGGCATAATATTTAGATGAATGCTAGAAAGTAGAAAGTAATAAATGGCGTATAGATGAAAATACTTATTATTGAAGATGAACAGCAATTATTGAGCAGTATTAGAGAATCTTTAGAAAAAGAGCAGATTTTAGTGGAAGTTGCCGGTGAATATTACGAGGCTGTAGAGAAGATTATGCTCTACGATTATGACTGTATTTTACTGGATATTATGCTGCCTAACGGAAATGGAATTGATATACTGAAAGAACTGAAGAAGGCTGGAAAACCTAATAATGTGATCATCATTTCAGCTAAGGATTCTTTAGATGACAAGCTGATAGGGCTAGATTTAGGTGCCGATGACTATTTAACTAAACCATTTCATTTGGCAGAACTTAATGCTAGAATCAAAGCTGTAATTCGTCGTAAGAATCAAGACGGCAATCATATGTTGATGGTTTCGAATGCTCAACTAGATATAGCCGAGCGTATGTTTCGAGTAAACGACAAACCTGTACACTTAAATCGAAAAGAGTTTGATATACTATATTATTTTATGCTCAATAAAAATAGGATAGTTCCAAAACCGGCTCTAGCAGAACATGTTTGGGGCGATAATATCGATAATGCTGATAATTTTGATTTTATCTACTACCAAATAAAAAATATCAGAAAAAAGCTAATTGATTCAGAAGCAAGAATAAATATTGAAGCAATTTATGGCATTGGCTATAAATTGGTAGAATTATAGAGTCTATTCAGATAATACACATAGATCAATGAAGCTGCTAAACCAATCAATAAAGTATTTGTCAATTACAGTATTGGCTTTAATGACAGCCTGGTCGGTCGTGCTTTATTTTTTTGTACAAAGTGAAATTATAGAAACAGCCGATGAGGAATTAGAGAACCAGAAACGATTGATTATTCAAAAAATGATCAATGATTCCATTGTTGTAACAAAAGAACAATTTGATGAAAATCAGTATGTTTTAAGTAGTATAAATGAAAGAGAAATCTTGCAAGCTAAAGATCAATACGTAGATACCATGATATATATGCAGGATGCAGATGATGAGTCCTTAGAATTAGAACCGGTTAGAATGCTAGTTGCAACATGCAATATTAAAGGTAGGCATTATAGGTTGAGGGTAGTAAGTCCTGTTATTGAGCAAAGCGATTTAATTAAGGCTTTATTTTGGAATATTGCAGGCTTATACCTGATAATTACATTAAGCATTGTAGTCGTTAATGGCATGATATTGAAAAAATTGTGGCATCCATTCTATACATTTTTGGATCGACTTAAAGCTTATAAAATAGGAGAGTCGAAACCCATACGAAATGTAGATACTCAAATAGAAGAATTTATTGATTTGCAACAGACTGTCAGCGAGATGAATAAACACAGTTTGAAAGCTTTCAACCGACAAAAAGAGTTTATAGAGAATGCCTCTCACGAATTGCAGACACCTTTGGCTATAGCGAATAATAAATTTGAACTTTTATTCGAAAGTGAACAATTGCAAGATACTCAAGCCGAGAAAATAAATGAGATTTATCAGATCTTACAGCGCCTGACAAGATTGAATAAATCCTTATTGCTGTTGTCTAAGATTGAGAATAATCAGTTTACGACCGTTGCAGACATCTCAATCAATAAACGTATTTTCCAAATCAGAACAGAGCTACAAGAATATATTCATTTTAAGAATATAAACTTTATGGTACTGGAGGAAGAAACTGTGTCGCAGAAAATGGATGTTATACTGGTAGATGTATTGTTTGGTAACCTAATTAGGAATGCTATTTTCCACAATAAAGAAAATGGTATAGTAGAATTGAGTTTAACTAAGAATAGTTTCGTTATCTGTAATACCGGGAATGAAGTATCACTAAATGAGGATAATATTTTCAATAGGTTTCAGAAATCAGATGCATCAACTAAAGGATCCGGATTAGGTTTATCAATAGTTAAAGCCATAGCAGATGCATATCACATGAAAGTATCTTATTGTTTCTGCAAAGGGAAGCATTGGTTTAAAATTATTTTCAATAACGAATAAAATTCCCAATTTTTTCTAGAATTGCTTCCTACTTTTGTCCATTATAAATCTCTATAAATTATATAACAGTATGAAACAATTTAGACTTTTGACAGTGTTTGCCACCTTTTTGGCTCTATTTTTATCATGTAACGACGATGATGACAGGTATGAAGTTGTATTATCAGAAGGAGATATTCCGACAGAAATTATAACTTATACTAATGACCACTTTCCTGAAAATGCCATAAAGAAGGCTATCAAAGACACAGAAAGAACTGTAACTTATGAGTTGTTTTTGGAAGGAGGTATTGAACTAGACTTCGATGAGAATTACGAAATTTACGACATTGATGGAACAACTAAACTACCCGATTCCGTAATTCCGGATCCTATATTAGCTTATGTCACTGAAAATTATCCGAAACAAGTTATAACCGACTGGGAATTGGAGAATGCTCATCAACAAGTAGAACTAAATAATAATTTGGAGTTAGAGTTCGATTTAGACGGAACATTTATCAGAATAGATAACGACTAGAAAATCGCTTGACTCGAATGAAAGGATCTGATTCTTTCATTCGAGTGATTTCTTCAAGAATTAAATGAGCTCAAACTAGGAACGAATTGTCTAAAATGATAGACTTTATTCTAGTTTGAGCTCATTTAATTCTTTACTAAGCAAATCAATAGGGCTAAATTGGTAGGGCTTAGGATGGCTGTAATTTAAAAACTTAATAACTTTGAATGCGTTGAAATATTGGAAGAAACGTTTCTCAAAACTATTTAGGCTTCCGCTGTTGGCTCGTATTTCAGGTAGAATGTTTTCCCAGAAATTTTCTTCAGTCAGAAAATTAAGTATGCTCGGGGCAAGAAGAGGTTGATTTTTTGAAACATAAAGAGTGGGGATGGTAGCAAAGAAATTCCTCAAATCGATAAAAGCCTTTAGCGAATAGCTCATACTGAGGGATTTATCACCATCTAACCATTTTTGAATTCCAGGTCCGGTACCAAAGGGAACTCGATTAGAGGTTCGTGCAGAAGGATAAACACAAGTGCTGTTTAATTCACTTAGACTCCCCATATTAGTCAATTTGTGTAGGAAATAGAAATCTTCGCCGGCTTGCCTTCGAGGCATTCCTCCTTGTTTTACATAGGCGTGAGCTCGGAAAGCAAAAGCTGAACCAATAGTATAAATAGCGTGAGGATATCCTGTAAATTCTAGAGCTTGTTTGTAATAATGGAGATACTGTTCGTATATCCGCATTCCTTCTTGTTGTAACGAGTTCTCTAGCTCAGATATACGATGTTTGAAGTTAATCGTGCAGCCTATGCAGTCCGGTGTTGCAAGAAAAAACGATTCAATTGCCAGAAAATAATTCTTTTCAACTAGAGTGTCAGCATCGAGCGATATGATGATTCCATCGGGTTGATTGATGGTGTGATATCTATATATTGCTTCGTCCATTCCTATTTTTCTAGCAGAACCAACGCCTCGAAACTTGTGTTTGAAAGGAGCCGGATGTATGATGTGCAATGTAAATGAGGCATCAGGGTGTTCTTTCTTCCAATCACGCAGTTCATCTAAGCTTGTTTGGTTCTGAGTAATAACTTCATTCGATGTACCTTCGCTTTCATTAATTACTATTAAAACTTCCACGGAACAACTACATTTATAGCAAGCAGCTAAACTGTTTATGCAGCTTAACAAGTTAGGTTCATTGTATGCCGGGATAACCACTATTAAGAATAAATCTGAAGGTGGATTTTCCGTAAGAAAAGGCTTAGAGTGTGCTTGTTGCTTAAGGTATCGATCTGCAAAGGAATTCATAAGCTTTTAAATAAAAAAACTCCGAATATTGTCGGAGTTTTGTGCTTTCTGTACATTAGGTAAGAATTTATTTCTAATGGGCATATTCGTCGTTCATCATTTTTAAAATATCGGCTGTGATATTTGTGCTGCCATCTCCTATTAAAACACCGCTGGCAGAAAAAATATAACTGTATTTTTTGTCTTTATTATATCGTTTGATAGCTGACATAATGCTGTCAACAAGTTGACTGGAGTTTTCATTTTGCATATCAGACAGCTTAGTAGATAATTCATGATCCAACTTCACTAAGTCATTTTGTTCATTGGTTAATTGCTCACGTTCTTCATTGGCGCGCTGCTCTGTTAGAAAGCCTCCTCGCTGCAGCTTCTCTTGAAAACGAGCAGCCTTTGATTCCCACGCACTACGTTTCTTACTGTATTCGTCGGTGTAGCTTGTTTGGTTTTTAGTAAATTCTTCGTGTAGAACCTGCGAAAGTTCGTAATTTAACAATATAGAATCGGTATTCACATAAGCAATTGTTATATCTCTCGACGATAAATTGCTTGAAATATTACCGGCTACTTGTTTATTGCTTGTGAAATGTAGTGCAAATAATGTAATTACTGCAATAATCAGGACTACGTTGAGAATAAGATTACTGTTCTTCATAAATAAGGCAGAGTATTGTAATTAATATGTGTGTTTGCACAAATGTATGTAATTAAACTATCGTTACATCTTACTTCAACTTTCTTTCAGTAATCTTGAATATTATTAACGTTTCTGCATTTTTTGCTTGCTGTAATATTGTTGAGGAAGCAAAGCTGATAGATAAAAAAACGGTTATATTTACACGCTAAAATATAAAATCAAAGATTATGCAACCTACTTGGTTTGAAGTAAAATTAAAATACGAGAAAGAGATTGAAGCTCAAGATGGAAGGGTGAAAAAAGTAACTGAGGTATATCTTATTGATGCTGTAAGTTTTACTGAAGCAGAAAAACGAATGCTTACGGAAGTGGAAAAGATGGGGCAGGGACAAAACTTTGTGATAGATAACATCAAAAAATCGAATATTAATGAAGTTATTCCTTCTGATTCTGCCGATTATTGGTTTAAAATACGTATTACGGTTAGTATGATCGATGATGAAGCAGGTAAGAAAAAAAGCTCTAGTCAGTATTTTTTAGTGGCAGGAGAGGAATTTAAAGATGCCTTTTTGCGCTTAGAAAAAGAATTAGAATATATGGTTGTACCTTATACCATAACATCCATGATAACAAGTCCTATTCTTGATGTTTACCCATATGAAGAGCAAGCCCCGGATGGTTTTCGTCCGATGACAACAACTGAAAGTGCTGATTATGCAGCCTTACGCGCTATGGAAACAGCCCCGGATACAAGCATAACAACAGAAACTCAATCTGAAGAATAATTGAAACAAACCATGTATTGTTTCTTTATGGCAGTACATGGCTTTATTGTTTTACTTCTTGGCATTTGTTTTTTGTAGAAATATAAGTAAACAAAACTTTGGATGGGTAAACTAACATTGGTAATCGTTAAAATATCTATATCCCAATTACTGCCGTTTATATATTTTACAATAGCTGGTGCGATGCTCAAAGGCAGAGAACATATAAATTGACTTAGTTAGAGCCTTATATTTTGTTGTTTTGTCTTTTGTAATTTTCAAAGTTAAGTCGAATAGCATTACAAATGAGATAGCAAAAAAGAGAGTAATAAGTAAATTATGCTCTGCAAATAAATTACCCAAATCAATAACTGCCCAAATGATAAATAGAGCAATAGTTGTTAGATCAAATTTATTCCAAGATTCTTTGTATGCTAATATTGTGTTTTTCATAATTTATATTCTTACATTTCACCAGCAAGTTCCATGACCATATCCATGTCCATACTTTGAGAAGCGGCGACCCCCATCATGAGTAGAACACAGAAGAAATAATAACTAGTGCTGCAATGAAAGTTGTAAGTTTAAGACTGTCTGTTTGTAAATCTCTCATGGTAATATTGTCTAAATTAAATAGTGACTTAAAATATATTCAATAAAATTTCGAAATAGGATCATAATAAAAAACGAATGTTTCAGGATGAAACATTCGTTTTTTATTATGATCCAGAAGCTTGTCTAATACTAAGCTAATGTGTTGATAATCTCGTTAATTGTGAGTAATTGTTGTTCTCCGGTTTTCATGTTCTTTAATGTAATCTTATTTTCAAGCATTTCTGATTCACCAACCAATGCCACAAATGGTATATCTTTTCGATTTGCCCAAGTCATCTGCTTTTTCATTTTAGCTTCTGAAGGGTAAATTTCAGCACTAATGCCGCGTTTGCGCAAGTTTTGAATAATTGGTAAGCAGTAGGCTTCTTCCGCTAATCCAAAGTTCGCAAACATTACTTTGGTAGTAGTCAGTGCTTCCTTAGGAAAAAGATTTAATTGAGTCATGACATCATAAATACGGTCGGCACCAAAAGATACGCCAACGCCCGAAACGTCTTTCATGCCAAAGATACCGGTAAGGTCGTCATATCTTCCTCCTCCAGTTATGCTGCCTATTTGTACATCTTTAGCCTTAACTTCATAAATGGCTCCGGTGTAGTAGTTTAATCCGCGAGCAAGTGTAAGATCGAGCTCAACTTCAGTATTTAATTCTATTGCGTTTATGTATCTGAATAGCGTATGCATTTCTTCAATACCCTTGGCACCTATTTCGGTGTGTCCGATAACAGCTTCAATATCCGTTAGTTTTTCTTCGGTAGAGCCACTAAGATTTAAAATGGGTTGTAATTTATTTACCGCCTCTTCTGCAACACCCTTTTCAATGAGTTCGGCGTTTACTCTATCCAAGCCGATCTTATCCAATTTATCAATAGCAATCGTGATATCTATTATTCTATCGGCTTCGCCTATACTTTCAGCTATTCCGGCAAGTATCTTTCGATTGTTAATTTTAATAATTGTATTAATATTTAAGCGAGCGTATACATCATTAATAATCTGCACCAGCTCAAACTCATTAAGCAAAGAGTCGCTGCCCACAATATCTACATCACATTGATAAAACTCACGGTATCTGCCTTTTTGAGGTCTGTCTGCACGCCAAACAGGTTGAATCTGATAACGCTTGAATGGAAATGAGATATCATTCTGATATTGTACTACAAAACGAGCAAATGGAACGGTAAGATCATAGCGTAAACCTTTTTCTGAAATCTGATTGATAAGCTTGTTGCTATTCTTATTTATCAAATCATTTTCATTAGCTTTTTGGGCAAAATCGCCAGAATTTAATACTTTAAAAAGCAACTTATCTCCTTCTTCTCCATATTTCCCCATAAGAGTAGAAAGATTTTCCATGCTTGGGGTTTCAATGGGTTGAAAACCGTAAAGTTGAAATACTGAGCGTATGGTATCGAATATATAGTTCCTACGAGCCATTTCGCTCGGAGAAAAGTCGCGCGTGCCTTTGGGGATAGATGGTTTTTGAGCCATAGTATTTAAATATTTCTTTTTTTTGTGCATGCAAAAATAGAGTTTATTGCGGAGTTGGAAAGAAATTATGAAATGATAAAATCGTAATTTAAGTATTTATAAATAAAAAAGAATGCAGATGGAGCTACATCCTCTTTGCACATTACAGCGTAATATTTTTATTTGGATACAGGCTTTTTGCTTGTCATACGTAAGCCGATATAACCCCCGATTCCGGCAATTAATGAGCCCATGAGTATCCCAATTTTAGAGGCGTTAATTAAGTGTGCCTGCGTTTCCGGATTAAATGCTAATTCAGAGATAAACAATGACATGGTGAATCCTACTCCTCCCAATAATGCAGTGCAAATAAGTTGTTTCATGCTAGTTTGCTCGGGCATATTCGATATCTTGAATTTAATGGCTAACCAACAAAATAGGCTAATTCCGATAAGTTTACCAAATACGAGTCCTCCGGCAATTGCTGATGAAACATCAAAATTTGCCACTTCGTTGCCGAATATAACTCCTGCATTAGCGAAAGCAAAAATCGGCATAATAAGAAACCCTACCCACGAGTGCAGAGAATGTTCTAACTGCTTAACCGGTGATCGACGCTTCTTACGCTGAATCATTGGAATCGTAAAAGCTAAGAGCACCCCGGCAATCGTAGAATGAATACCGGAAAGTAAAAATAAATACCACACAATACAGCCCAATAACAAATAAACCCATGTGTGATATCGTTTGAAAAAAGTAAGAATCGACATAAACCCAAGAATGAGCAAACCAAACAGTATATAAGCTGTATTTATATCATGACTGTAAAATAAGGCGATAACAACGATAGCACCCAGATCATCGGCAACGGCAAAAGCAGTCAAAAAAACTTTTAGTGCAACCGGAATTCTTTTGCCAAGTAGCTTAATGATGCCCAATGAAAATGCAATATCGGTAGCCATGGGTATGGCCCAACCATCGGCAGCTTGTGGATGCTGATTGAATAGCCGAAAAATTGCAATTGGAAAAATGATTCCGCCGATGGCGGCAATAATGGGTAAGTTTGCTTTTTGGTAAGAAGATAAATTCCCCACAAAAACCTCTCGCTTAATTTCTAGACCAATTTGAAAAAAGAAAATAGCCATCAGCCAATCATTTATCCAATGATGAATACTCATTTCGCCTAGTCTACCCGGCAAGAAGGAGAATCTGATATGTAGAAAATGGTTATATGCATCATTGAAACCTACGTTTACCAATAAAAGTGTAAAAGCGGTAACGATGAGAAGAACAATACTTGGGGCTGTTTCGCTGTGTAGAAATTTTGCAATCGGATTAGAAGATTTATTCATGAATAAGAGATCGTAATTTAATATATGTGTATTTTCTACAAAAGTACTAACAAATTGCTGATCTATATACGTTTTATCGGAAGATTTCAGAATAAATGAAACACAAATAGCATTTTAATGTTTTAAGGGTAGTTGCTATTTGCTTCTTTATCTTTTTGACGAAGTTCTTCTCTATTGTCTCTTACTTTTTGTTCTGAATTGTTGACATATCCTAAGTTAACATGGTTGAAATGTATTCAATACGATTGGGGAAGTGCATTTTGCTTCTTAATTTAATAAAAAACGAGGAGTATCCTCTAGAAAGGATACTCCTCTCAGCATAGTCTAACGCGATTAGTCCTGAGAAGAAGCAATCAAGACTAACCTCTATGCTATGGAATGAAATTTGACGGACATCCTTTACATGAAAATCATTTAATGAAAATCTTAAAAGATCTGATAGCAGATTAATTGCTCCCCACCACGTTTTGAGAATCAGACTTGAGTCTCCTGAATATGTAACGAGTGATGTAAATACCATTGTCATCATCGCTGCCGGCATAGCTTTCCACTCCGGTGTTTACAAACTGGAGCTCCCAGCCATCTTGTAGCATCTGGTTGATTTTAGATGTGAGCAATGCATCGTTGGATGCAATGTTTTGAAATCGGATACCACCCATATTGAAGAAGTTTAGCAATTTCGTCTCGTCATAGTCTTTAATACGTATTTCTGAGCGATCACTTTTATTTCTATCTCCCGACTCTGCAGTCTGCTTACTTGTAAATTGTTTGTAATCTACATTTGAATCAGTTGATATTAAACGAGATCTACCAACTCCATTAGGAACGATAGATTCTATGCTGGTAACAATCTTCACTTCATAAATAGGCTTGGTTTGAGCTTTACTAATTACAGCGAAGACTAAAATAAATAGAGCTGAAATTATCCCTTTTTTTATTGTTATATTGTTTTTCATAATTCTTGTAATATTTGGATTAAAGGTATGTACATGTCGTTAATCTACACATTTTCTAAAATAGTATCGGGTCATGAAGAGTCCGTTGGGGTCATTGTTGCTAGAATAGGTATTGTCATCCATTAGTATTCTTACGCCCATTTTCAATAACTCTTTTTTAACAGTTTGACTGGTCATCTTACTCTCTACACCCGTTGAGACAAAAAATAGTTCCCATCCGTCGGATAGCATATCGTTTATCTTTGACGTAGTGATGGCGTCATTTGTTGCTATGTTTTGGAAGCGAATACCTCCCTCATTATACATATTTAATAGTTTTGTTTCTTCGTAATTTTTTAGTCGAATTTTTCTTCTGTCGCTTTTATTTCGATCCTTTTTTGCGGCTGTTTGATGTGAGGTGAAATCTAGATATTCGAGCTTTGCCTGAGTGGAAATCAAGCGAGAACGTCCAATTCCACCGGGAACTAAAGACTCTATGCTAGTAACTATTTCTACTTCATATTTAGGAGTTTGAGCTTTTAGACAGCAGTCGCAACCAATTAATATTAATAATGTAAGTGCTGTTTTCAACACTGCGCTATTTTTTAAGTAATTACTATTGAATCTCATAATATAATTGATTTAATAAAACAATATGACAAATCATTCTAGATTGCCTATTCCATACCTAAAAAACATATTGGATACCACATCCGATGCGGAAGTAAGATTCGTCTTGAATAGTAAATTTGGCTTCCGGATTTAGCACAAACTTTGATCCTAATGGAATATTTACCCCTGCACCTAAGTTAAGACCAAAATCTGTTATTGAGGATTTAATAATAGCATCGTCCCATTTGTGCCATGTGATATTTAAGCCGCCGACAGCATAAAATGTCGATTTCCCGGAATTTGCAAAGTTGTAACGACCATCCAAGTCTAATATATTCCATGTGTAATTGTAATTCTCAAACATATGGTCATAGCCGGCTGCCAGCTCCCACTTCTTGTTGAAAGCATAAATACCATCTATGCCAATACCCATTTGTTCAATTCCAGTAGAGTAATTCAGTCCTGCTCCAATTCGTAATTCTTGAGCGTTAGTCACAGATACACTTGCAATAGCAAGTAGCATCAGTAGTAATGATTTTTTTACCATATTTCTTATTTTTATTTATTGATAATTTTGAATGGGTAAGCGTTTATATTAGAAAGGATACATCGTGTGATATATTTTATGTATGCTAAGCAATTTGTGCAATTCCTAATCGATTGTGAAAAAAGCGACTATATTCCATCTGTAAATTTATATACTTATAATTCCTAATTCAGACTGTAAAAATACAATTATTTCAAATATAAGAAATTTTTTTAATAAATATTAATAGAGATGATATTGTCTGAAATAATAAAAATGACTAAGTGATTTAGATGTGGTGTGAAATTTAGAACGTTTGAATGTAGCTTAGAACTGTACTCTTAATTTTGAGAAAAGATAAAGAATACCTTAAATAAGGTACCCTTTTAGTTGAAATATAAATATTACAGTTTGTAGAGAAAATGTTCCGAATCAATATGTGATAGTTATTAACTATTTCGATACGGTAGTGTCTGTGAATACACTATCCCAAGTGTCAGCAGGACCGGGAATCCCACCACGATTCTTCATTATCGGTTCTAGACCTCCCTTATTGATAAAACCATCGGCTATGATTCTTAATTTTTGAATACTGTCGGCATACATGGTTAATTTTCCCTCGAGTATTAAAGGTCCATTGATTCTAAGTGTATCTCCTAGACTACTGTTACCGGCATATATTTTTACATTGTTACTTAACGTAAGTGACTTCTCAATAATTGTTTTAGAGTGTTTAACATTAAGAAATATAGGGTAATCTTCCCCAATTTTAGTTCCATCGCTTCCGGAATTTAAAATATGAACAAAACTAGAGAAACGCACTTGGGCTGAGTCGCCAACTCCGGCATTAGCAGATACGCTCCCTGTGAGAAAATCGCTGTGATTTTTCGTAATCAGTGTACCTTCAACCGTAACATTATCTAAACGAACCGTTCCGCCATCAGCAATTATATCACCTGTCACTTTCCCATCATTAATCTCCACAGTAGTGTCATTAACGTCGGTTATAGCACCAACAGATACAGCTCCTCCGTTGGCAATTGATATATTCCCATTTATTGTGTGAAAAGGGACAAGGTAAGCATATCCTTTTTCTTTTACATATACATCGTTAACTTTAGCAACTGCATTACCTAAGTATGAGTTTTCTCCAATGGTTAAGGTATTTCCCATAATAGGTCCTTCAAAACGCAAGAAATTATTGGCAGTTAGTTTACGGCGCTGTATTAAGTTTGTTGAGCGGATCCAAACTGCTCAGCAACTGTATGGTATTGCTGCTTTTCTTTGCCCGAAAGGCAAATCTGTACCATCCTAGAGATTTATCTCTAGGATGGCAGTTTCTTTTAAGGCTGAAAGTCCGATTTGTAATTTTAGGTATATCGATCAGCCTTACAGGTCTGTTGTTTGTTGTGTTATTCTTTTCCAAGTATTTATACTTGGGCTGCTATGAGTTTGCCCTTCAGGCAAAGAGGTGATAGTCGGTTTAGCGTGTTGTACTTCGACTGCGAACAGCAATCGGATAGAACGACATTCTTTATTCGAAATGATTCAAATGTATCTAAAATAAAAGAGCACCCCAATGAGGTGCTCTTTTTGCTTTACTATCCGTGTTATTTTAGATATGAATCACTTCGTCATATGCAGCGGCGGCGGCTTCCATAATGGCCTCGCTCATAGTAGGGTGAGGGTGAATGGTTTTTAGCAGCTCATGACCGGTAATTTCTAATTTTCGGGCGATTACCATACTTGAAATCATTTCGGTTACATTACCCCCAATCATATGTGCACCAAGCAACTCACCATATTTAGCATCGAATATTAATTTGATGAATCCATCTTTCTCGCCGGCAGCACTTGCTTTACCCGAAGCCGAGTATGGGAATTTACCTACCTTAATTTCATAACCGGCTTCTTTGGCTTTTGCCTCGGTAAGTCCCACCGATGAAACTTCAGGAATAGTGTATGTGCATCCCGGAATGTTAGTATAGTCGATGGGCGAAGGATTTTGTCCGGCTATTTTTTCTACACAGCAAATACCTTCAGCTGAAGCTACGTGAGCTAAAGCAGGACCATGCACAATATCTCCGATGGCATAAACACCTTCTACATTAGTTTTATAATAATCGTCAACTAATATTTTACCCTTTTCATTGGCAATACCTAACTCTTCCAATCCGATTCCTTCCAAATTTGTTTGAACACCAACGGCGGAAAGTACCATTTCGGCTTCTACCTCTTCTACACCTTTTTTTGTTTTAATCTGAACCTTACAAAGATCGCCTGAAGTGTCAACTGATTCTACAGCGGAGTCGGTCATCACTTTCATCTTGATCTTTTTGAAAGAGCGTGCCAAAGTTTTAGAAACTTCTTCGTCTTCATTCGGAACGATATCAGAAAGATATTCCACCAAAGTCACCTTGGTGCCTATGGATTGATAGAAATAAGCAAACTCACTTCCAATGGCTCCTGAACCTACCACAACCATTGATTCCGGTTGTTTTTCAAGAGTCATGGCCTGACGATAACCGATAATCTTTTTACCATCTTGAGGAAGATTAGGTAATGAACGAGAACGAGCACCGGTGGCTAAAATGATGTGTTTAGCTTCAACTGTTGCTTTTCCGCCATCGGCATCGGTCACTTCCACCTTACCCTTGGCTATGAGCTTTCCAAAGCCATTGATTATTTCAATCTTATTTTTCTTGAATAAGAACTGAATACCTTTACTCATTCCTTCGGCAACACCACGACTGCGTTGCACCATAGCTTCAAAGTCGGCTGTAACTGTACCATCGATTTTCACACCATAATTAGCAGCATGCACGGCATAATTATATGCTTGCGCACTTTTGAGTAAAGATTTGGTAGGAATACATCCCCAATTTAAGCAGATGCCGCCTAAATTCTCTTTTTCAACAACTCCAACTGTGAATCCGAGTTGGGCAGCTCTAATTGCTGCTACATATCCTCCCGGACCGCTACCTATCACTAATACGTCGTAACTCATTGTTTATATGTTTTATTTGTCGGTTACTAAAAACATCTTACTCCTCAAACGGTTTACGTCTTATCGTTTATTTTAGTAAGCTGTCTAATTTTTTGTCTAGTTCTTCGCCTCTAAGGTCTTTAGCAATGATTTTACCATCAGGATCAATTAAGAATGAAGCCGGAATAGCGCCCACACCGTATAGTTTAACCACGCTGCTTTCCCATGCGTTTAAATCAGAAACCTGAGTCCAAGTTAAACCATCTTTCTTAATAGCTTCTTCCCATTTGGCTTTATCCTTATCTAAGGAAACACCTAAGATATCGAAATTCTTGCCTTTATATTTATTATATGCTTTTACCACATTCGGATTTTCGCCTCTACAAGGACCGCACCATGAAGCCCAAAAATCAACAAGCACATATTTTCCGCGGAAATCTTTTAAACTCACTTCTTTTCCGTCAGGTGTATTTAAAGTAAAGTCGGGAGCTTCTTTTCCTTCGCTCACGGCATCTTGTGCTTTTTCTTTAGCCTTAACTTCTTCTAACATGGTAGTTAGTTGTTTGTAATAAGGATTGTTTTCAACCGCAGCACCCTTTAATTGTTCCACTGTAGCCTTTAATTCATCATATTTTAGACGTTGGGCCAATTGCGACATTACAACGAAAGAGGCTACCGGAGAATCGCTGTGTTCTTTTACGAAGTTTTTGGTAAGCACGAAGAAATTTTCTTGTGTAGCCTCAGCATTTACCTTAATTTCTTCTTGTTTGTCTTTGTTTTTAATTACAGAAGCAGCTCTGAAATCAGCACTGTATTTTTTCATGGTGTTTATCATCTTATACATCTCTGCCAAATATGCATTGAAAACATCGTTCACGGCCGAACCTGTAATTTGGGTAACTTGCATGTCTAAGCTGTCGGCATAAGCAGTTACATTGTAGCTGGCAGGCTCTAAGAAAAATTGCCCGAAAAATTGCCCGGCATTATAGCGCAAAGCAACAAGTTCTGTTTCAGCGGCAGTCTTAGCTTTGAATTCAAACTTGCCGGCTTTCACGATTGTTGAATCAATCACATCGAGCGTGTGCGCCGAAGGCTTTATCAAATAGACCATGCCGGAATCAGCATTAGCAATAGTTCCGTTTATGGTATAAGTGTTTTTTTGTTGACATGCCGATGCTGCTACTAAAAGCACAAGCATAAAAAGAGGAAAAAACTTTTTCATTTTAAATTAATTCTTTTTGGATTGGTAATATGTATTTAATAATTGTTTTGCTGCTACAAATGAGCTAAGTTCATCATTTAGCACTTGTAATTCTTTGGTGTCTATAATGGCCTTAACTTGCGCGCTTTCATAAAAGTTAGAACGCAATTGTTCGTTTATGGTTTCATACATCCAATATTTAGACTGTTCGCTCCGTCGTTCCTGAAAATAACCATTAGTGTTGGTATGACTTAAATAATCGCCAATAGTTTTCCATAATTCGGGAATACCTGTTCCTTTATAAGCCGAGCATGTTAACACTTGGGGTTTCCAACCTGAATTGGTGGGCGGAAATAAATGCAGCGCATTCATATATTGCACTCGGGCTAATTCGGCACGTTCAATATTATCGCCATCGGCTTTGTTTATCGTAATCGTATCTGCCATTTCCATAATTCCTCGTTTGATGCCTTGCAATTCATCGCCGGCTCCCGATAGCATGAGCAGTAAAAAGAAATCAACCATGGAATGCACAGCCGTTTCGCTTTGTCCCACACCCACTGTTTCGATGAAAATAACATCATAGCCGGCAGCTTCACAAAGAATAATTGTTTCTCGTGTTTTTCGAGCAACTCCACCTAAAGAACCGGCTGATGGAGAAGGGCGAATATAAGCGTCTTCATTGGCAGAAAGTTCTTCCATACGCGTTTTATCACCCAAGATACTTCCTTTGGAACGCTCGCTACTGGGGTCGATTGCCAACACAGCCAATTTGTGTCCTTGATTGGTAACATGTTTCCCGAGTGCCTCAATCGTAGTGCTTTTGCCCACTCCCGGAACTCCGGTAATTCCAATTCGAATAGATTTGCCACTATGAGGCAAACAGCGTTCAATGATTTGCTGTGCCATTTCATAATGTTCCTTTTTGGAACTCTCAACCAAAGTTACCGCTTTACTCAATATGGTACGGTTACCTTCCAGTATGCCCTTTACATATTCTTCAACGCCTAGGTCCTTCTTTTTTTTGTGCTGCAAAAAACGGGCAATGGCATTGTCATCATAGCAATTGGGCTGCTCAATTCCTTCGTTAACAGTTAATCCTATATATTCATCATCGTTTTCTACATGATGATGGTCGTCAATATTTTTATCCATGGCAATCATTATTATAATGGAGTAAACACTCAGGTGCGAATTTAGGTATTTTTCCGCTAAGAAACTTCAGCCGGTCATTTTATCTAAATAACCGTATGAAAAGCCAATTAGCTATTCTCTTAAATACTAGTGGGGTATTTCCATTGCTTTTGTATCTGTATTTTCATGGACGCAGCTTGACAGCACTACCATTTCCTCAATTCATAGAAGAATGCGGTGTCGGAATATTTGTTCGTAAAAACCTTAGTTGACGTTAAGTCTACTTGGGTTTAATTAACATCTTTCAAATGAATATTTATACGAATATTGTTGATTTCTCATCAGAAGCAGAAAAAAATAGTTGCATGTTCCATTCATAATCAATCAGATATGTATATCTTGTCACTACATGGCAATTATTTCAACATAGATTCTCTCTATGGAATGATATAAAATAGGTATTTTGCAGGCAATTAATGATCGAGAAAACGCACAGATATCTATTTTTTATTCCTTACTCGAATGAGGATTGATTAAAAGTGTATTTTCATGCATTATTCATGATAAAGAATACGGAATATTCATGCAAATTCAGATCATATTTGAATAAGAATAGCGAACCAATGAACTGAAAGAAGCTTTCAGCAAAACAAGATTATAAATACAAAATTATATATAGAATGAAACGAGGGTTGACTATAATTATCCTATTAATGAGTTTAATTTCATGTGGAAGTAAAAAGAACGTAGAAGTAAATATCGGGAAAGGTTGGAGTAAGAATTCGGTGAATGTGGTGAAATTTCGGAAAAATTCCCTCGTAACTCATGGAAATTATCAATTTGCAGCCTACTATAACAATGATGCACAAGTAGTGGTGGCAAAGCGTAAGCTCAACTCCTCAGAATGGGAAGTGCATAACACTAACTTTACAGGTAATGCCAATGATGCGCATAATTGCATTTCGATTATGACCGATGGCGACGGCTATTTGCACCTCAGTTGGGATCACCATAACAATACACTTCATTATGCCAGAAGTTTGAAACCATTGGATTTAGAATTTGGAGCTATGCAACCTATGACCGGAAAATATGAAGATGCGGTAACCTATCCGGAGTTTTATAAGCTGGCTAACGGTAATCTTATTTTTTGTTATCGCTACGGAGGCTCCGGCAGGGGTAATATGGTGATGAACGCTTATGATACGAAAATGCAACAATGGCAACAATTGCATGATAACCTGATAGATGGTGAAGGTAATCGTAATGCTTATTGGCAAATGTGCACCGACACCAAAGGAAATATTCATGTGTCGTGGACTTGGCGAGAAACTTGGCTTGTAGAAACTAATCATGATATTTGTTATGCTATGTCGCCTGATGGTGGAAAAACATGGCAGAAATCAACCGGTGAAGCCTATCGATTGCCCATTACAAAACAAACGGCTGAGATCGCATGGAAAGTTCCGCAAAGTTCGAACCTCATGAACCAAACTTCAATGTGTGCCGATGCCGACGGTAATCCATATATTGTGAACTATTGGAATGCTGATTCGATCACCCAATACAAAGTGGTGTATCACAAGCAAGGAACGTGGCATATCATCGATTCTAACCTGCGAAATGAAGATTTCAATCTTGCCGGAGGAGGAACTAAAAGCATCCCGATTTCGCGACCGGAAATATTGGTAGATAATCATATTCATTTTATTTATCGTGATGAAGCTCGAGGAAATAAGGTGAGTATGGCCACTTATCATCAAAAGCAACAGCAATGGCAAGTTCAAGATGTATCTGCAACTTCGGTGGGGCAGTGGGAGCCGAGCATAGATTCCGAACTTTGGAAAACACAACAACGACTGCACATCTTCATGCAGCAAGTATCGCAAATCGACGGTGAGGGTAAAAATGATACCATTCAACCCACATGGGTGAAAGTATTGGAAGTAAATGATATGCCAAATTAGCTGCTACACGCCATATATTGTTGAATTAAGCAATTATTCTCAATAATAACCAATACGCAATTTAGCACCTATGAGGACTAATGACTCATTTGTTGAAAAAAACATAAGGACATTTTGTTTGTTTCCATGCAATCATTAAGCTTTGGTTTGTAGAAAATTATCATTTAAATAGCAAGCTTGTAGGGTTCGAAGTGTTTACAATATTTGTATGGAAATGAAAATATTTAACCTTATAATTTTTCTCCTTATTAACTTTAACTTAATTTTGCGGAGCGAGCAAAAGAAAGCATATAATCGAGATGGAAGATCAGAATTTCAAATACGTAGAAGATATAACAAAGTATCAGCGTCAAACGACTACTCAAGTTCAAATTGGAGAACTTCAGTTGGGGAGTAATAAACCCATTCGCATTCAATCAATGACCGATACAGATACAAGCGACACAGATGCTTGCGTAGAACAAATTATCGGGATAGTCAAGGCCGGAGGCGACCTCGTTCGTCTTACCGTGAAAAGTAAAAGCGATGCAGAGAACCTGAAAAACATAAAAACAGAGCTTGCTAACAGAGGATATAATACGCCACTAGTAGCCGATATTCATTTTACACCATCTCTGGGTTTAATAGCTGCAAAATACGTAGATAAGGTACGTATTAACCCGGGTAACTTTTATGATAGAAGAGCCACTTTCGAACATCATATCTATTCCGATGAAGAATATAAAGATGAATTGGAAAAAATCGAAGAGCTTTTCATTCCATTTATAGAAGAATTAAAAAACACAAACACGGCACTGCGCATAGGAGCTAATCAAGGCTCCCTTTCTGATAGAATCATGAGCCGATACGGAGATACACCGGCAGGCATCAGCGAATCGGTCATGGAATACTTGCGCATATGTAAAAAGGTTGGATTTGCCAATGTAGTGGTATCAATCAAATCGAGTAATGCCAGAACCATGGTTTACACGGCACGTTTGCTCAATAAAAGAATGCGCATAGAAGATATAGATTTCCCATTTCATCTTGGAGTAACAGAGGCAGGAGAAGGTGAAGATGGTCGCATTAAATCGGCTGTCGGTATAGGCGCACTATTAGCAGATGGTATAGGAGATACCATTCGAGTATCACTAACAGAAGATCCTGCCAATGAAGTGCCTGTGGCAAAGAAAATTGTGAAGCATATTGTATCATATCGGGGTCATGCTCCGATTTATGCTCCATTATTTGCGCAAGGTAATCCTTTTGAATACGAAAAACGGGAGACACGTCCGGTAATGAAGATGGGAGGTGAGCAAGTCCCGGTGGTCATATCTGATTTAGGTGAACGCAACTTGTCAGAAATCCTACCGCTTCGTACAAATCAAGTGCCCGATTATTTTCTGAAAGATGATGAAATACTGGATATCGATGGCAATAGCTATCCGATATTATCATTGGGTCAATATCTGTTTGGCGGCAGTCATTGGGGGCAAATGAAGTTTATCAGAACAAATAAACAGGAGTTTGATAAGTTCATGAATAAAAACCCTGAAATCATGACGAAGCTTAAGCAAACGCGTAAGACAGCTATTCTATTAGAAAGCTTTAATAAGAATCCGCTAGCTGAAATGCGAGCCTTCTTCATGGCTTTGGAATCGCATATTTGGCAAGTTCCTATTGTATTGATGCGTTCATACGACGAACAGAATGTAGAAGACCTACGCATTAAAGCATCTATTGATTTAGGTGGCTTATTACTTGATGGCTATGGAGATGGCGTTTGCTTAATCAATAATGATGATACGAGTACCACAATGACTGATCTGAAAGACCTTAGCTTTTCTTTGCTCCAAGCAGCTCGTATGCGAGTTTCTAAGACAGAGTTCATCAGTTGTCCGGGTTGTGGAAGAACATTGTTTCACTTACAAGAAACTACCCGTAAGATAAAAGAGCACTTCAAACATTTGAGTCATTTGAAAATTGGCGTAATGGGATGCATCGTAAATGGTCCCGGTGAAATGGGTGATGTTGATTATGGCTTCGTAGGAGCGGGAAGTCAGAAGATAAATCTTTATAAAGGTCAAAAGCTTATGAAACGCCATATCCCATATGAGAACGCCGTAGAAGAGCTGGAGTTATTGATTAGAGAAAATAACGATTGGAAAGATAAAGAATAATAATGACATATACACTATATCTGTTGTTAGGGGGTAACTTAGGAGATAAACAAGCTATCTTTGAGCAAGCTACTTCCAGACTGACCGAGGAGTTAGGAAGCTTAGTTAATGCATCGTCTATTTTTGAAACTGAACCTTGGGGTTTTGAAGCTGATGATCTGTTTTGGAATCAAGTGTTAGTTATTCAGACTACTAAAACACCTCAAGATGTATTGAAGGCAACAAAATCTATAGAAATAGAGCTGGGCAGAGTGCGTGGTGATGAACGATATGCATCTAGAACGATTGATATTGATTTGCTGTTTTATGATGATGCTGTAATAGATGAGGAAAACCTTCAATTGCCTCATCCGAGGATGATTAATCGGAAATTTGTATTGGAACCATTGCATCAGATAGCTGCCGACTTCCTCCATCCGGTATTTAAGAAAACTGTTTCACAGTTATTGAAAGAATGCGAAGATTCTTTGCGAGTAAAAGTAGTTTAATATACAATTAAGAATAAAAATAGAAGTCCTTCAAGCTAAACTAAGTTTGAAGGACTTCTATTTTTATGATATCTGT
The DNA here is from genome assembly GCA_047975205.1 of Mangrovibacterium sp. Classification (GTDB taxonomy): domain Bacteria; phylum Bacteroidota; class Bacteroidia; order Bacteroidales; family Prolixibacteraceae; genus JBKEDC01. The sequence goes on from JBKEDC010000040.1 coordinate 34,312, forward strand.
ATTAATCAATACATCCTTTTTGATTGTGCGATTTAAGCATGAGGCAATATTTTATCACTCAAAGCTTGTAGCGTACATTTCTTATTCTCGGTAGATACTAATATTGAAATATTGTGCCGACTTCCTCCATATGAGATCATGCGCACCGGAATGTTCTCTAATGCGGTAAAAACTTTCGATGCAAAATGATTTTCCTCAGAGATAATATCACCTACAATACACACGATACTCATATTCGAATCAACCTCTACTTGTGCGAAGTGCTTAAGCTCTTCAACGATCTTGTTAAGGTGGTCTGTGTTGTCAATTGTTAATGATACGGCAACTTCTGATGTAGTAACCATATCAACCGGCGTTTTGTGTTTCTCGAATATATCGAAAATGGTACGCATAAAGCCGTAAGCCATAAGCATGCGATAGGAACGAATCTTAATAGCTATAATACCATCTTTAGCTGCTACAGCTTTGATGCCTGATCCGCTCGACTCCCGTGTAATTAAAGTTCCGCTATCGCTCGGATTCATTGTGTTCTTTAATCGAACAGGGATGTTATATAATTTAGCCGGGAGTACGGTTTGAGGGTGTAGGATTTTAGCCCCGAAGTAAGCTAGCTCTGCAGCTTCGTTGAAAGAAAGCTGCTCAACCTTTTTTGTTCCCTCAACAAAACGAGGGTCGTTGTTGTGAAACCCATCGATGTCTGTCCATATCTGAACTTCTTCGCTTTCAATAGCTGCACCAATTAAAGAAGCCGTGTAGTCGGAACCACCGCGTTGAAGGTTGTCGATTTCATTTAAATGATTTCGGCAAATAAAGCCTTGTGTGACATAGTAATTGGCATGGCCGGCTTGCTTGATAGTCTTTTCAAGCAGAGGACTAATGGTATGAGCATCAGCAGACTTGTCTTCATCAATACGCATAAAGTCTAAAGCAGGGATAAGCTTGGTGTTGTGTCCGTGAGATAGCATAAGTTGCGTGAACAGTGCTGTTGATATTAATTCTCCTTGAGCTAATATTGTTTTTGTATCAACTTCAATGTTGAACTCTCCCATAGTTTGTTGGCGAATAGTGTTGAAGGCATTTTTGATGGCAAGCTCGCCTGCAGATTTATATTCACCTTTAAGAAGACTATTTACTACTTGATCGTAGTTGGTTTCCAAAGCTGCAATCTTCGTTGAGGCTGCTTCTTTGTTCTTGTTGGCTAAATAAGTAGCAATTTCAACTAATGCATTGGTTGTGCCCGACATGGCAGATAATACAACTATCTTTGATTCTCCATCGGTAACCAGCTTCATTACAGCATTCATGTTCTCAACACTTCCTACTGATGTTCCACCGAACTTAAAGACTTTCATTATGATTTTTTTATATTCTTGAAATTAAAAAGAAATAGCGACAGTAATATGAGTTATACTATCGCTATTTTATAAAGTTATTCTTGGATTAATTTTTTTCCATCAATTTTTCTTACAACCACACCATATATGATTAATGCAACAGCTGAAATGAGAGCAATTGCACCAAAGTAATACCAAATGTAATGCGCATGTGCTGTGGCCTCATGCCAAGCCTCAGTTCTTCCGCCGTAGAGAGAAGGGTCGGGGCAATATTCTTCTAATAGAAAGCCCGACATAATGAAACCGAATAAACTGGATAAGAAAGAGTGTAAATGACTAAATCCTAAATATAATCCTTCTTCGCCTTTGGGAGCTTGTAATGAAAAGTATTCTAAGAAGCGGGGAGATATAAATGATTCCGCCAAACCTTGAAATGCAATACCAACAATCATCATAAAAGCGATAGGATGCATACCAAACGGCATAGCAGTATCGGCAGGAAAAATATTACCGGCCGCCATGCACAAAGCAGAAACAGGCATGATAAACATACCGATAGTCATGGAGAATAGTGCCGTTTTCTTTTTCATCATTGATGTGATGAGAGCCACGGTGCAGAAAACTACCAATGGGTTAACATTGGCATACCAACTCGGAGAAGCCCCTTCGCCTGCCATGCGCAGCACATACTTTGGCATAGTGGCATATAGTTGATGTTGCACCATCCAGAAGCCGGTGATGATTACAATGAGTATAATCAAACGGGCATTAGTAAGCACCTTGATAAATGCCTGCCAGATTTCAGAAAATTTCTTTCCTTCTTGCTCTTGGGCAAAGGGTTTGAAGAAAAAGATGACAGCTAGTAAAGCGACAAGCGTCATACCTGCCGAAAAATAGCTGATGTTAATATAACCCATGTCTCCCATGGCATCACGCAGCGGTTTTACGATGGTTTTGCCGGAGAAAGCTCCGATATTTACAATCGTATAAAAGATGGAGAAGCCCTGCGCACGATTCTCAGCTGTTGTTTCGCGAGATACTGTTCCGGTAATAACCGATTTAATAAAACTGCCACCAATAATGATAAGCGCCATAATAGGAATGATAGTATAGCGCAGATTAGAGCTTTCAATACCGGTGAAAGTGGTTTCATGACCATAGCTTACCAAGCCGGAGCTTTCCAATAAAGTAGGAAATATGCCTAAACCTAAATAGCCTAAGGTGAGTAAAGAAAAGGCTAGCACCAACGACTGTTTAAACCCGATTTTATCGGCAATAGCGCCGGCAAATGTGGGCAAGAAGTAAAGTAGGGCAGAGAAGGTGCCGGCAATGGCGGCAGCCTGTACATCGCTAAAGGCTAAAATGCGTGAAAGATAGAGTGTGATAACGATAAAAACGCCGTAATAAGCGGCACGTTCTAAAAGCTCAGCGATATTGGCAACCCAAAACGCCTGCGAAAATTTTGTTTTTTCTGACATATAGTTGTTTAGTTGTGAAATATAGATTGCAAATATAGTATTAATCTATGTATTTATCCCATACTGTAAGCACACAAACATTAGAGAAGTTTGCATATAACCGGAGTTTAATTAATGCATAAACTTTCATTTTCTATGTTCATCTTCTGCAAAGAATAGATGCAGGTTGTAATTTGTGCAGGCTATATCAGAAAAGGATGCATGTCCATAGATGTTTTTTGAACTATTCTCGAGAATATGTTATACTCCGAATACATTTTTACTTTAATTCTCATTGAGAATTGGCGAAACTTACGCTTTCACACTTCATCCTCCGAGAATATTCTACGGCAACAGAAATGGTTATGCTATATTTGCATTTTTTAAGTGTTTTGATATTAAACGATTAGATGCAATTGTATTCTAAACAAGCAAATAACCGGTTGGAAATACAAATATAAAGAAATGAATAATTATGCAGAAAAATAGAATAAAGGGCGTAGGATTGTCCCTATTGTTAATGACAGGATTTTCATTAGCCGCGAATGCACAAACAAGTGCTGAAAAATTAAACGATGATGTTCAAACAAAAGTTGCTGAAATTAGCGCATTTTATAAAAGCGAATTAGGAGCTAAACAACTGTTTGCAGAACAAAATAAAGCAGCACTCTATATGCTGTTACTGGAAGAGAAAGATAATCGTTCGAAAGCAGAGAAATTAGCAGAGAAGCTGGTTGATGCAGATTTTGAATTGAAAAATATTCGTATGGAAATACGCCAAAAGATAGATGAAGTCATACCTATTTCCGAACGGATTATGCCGTGTAGGATTCCGGATGCTGACTTTTTAGAAGCTCCATTCTCACGAAAAGGAAAAGTTATGCCGTTTGAAAATCCGCACTTCGGTATGTGTGAGCCTTCTAATATGGCTCCGCAAGATAAAATGACACCTATGGCAAAACATCATGGTGAATTTCAAAGAAAACCGGCAATGGAAAACAAGCAACCGATAGCAAATGAAGCTGTGAAAGCAATTAAGAGCAAATATGAGGTAGAAAGAAATGACCTTCGCAAGGCACAATTTTCAGAAGAAAAGCTAAAAGCAGCGTTAAATGAACGCAAAGCTTTACAAAAACAGTTGATGACTTTGCAAATAGAGGAGTTCTACGAAATTTTAAATGCCTTACCTGAAGACGACAGGGCCGGATATCGCATGCGAGAGGCTAAACAGATAGCTTTGGATTGCATGAGAGAAAGAAAAGGAGAGAAAAGGTTTGGGGAAGGAAAACCCGGCATGATGAATAACGAAAGACCTCCTTTCACACAAAGAAGATAAAAGTAGTTTAGTAGTTGGTAGTTGAGGTACCTCCTTCGTGGGGTGCCTCTTTTTGTTTGCAGAAAAATGAAACCGGAGGTTTAAAAGCCGATTCATTTTTGTAAATTTGTTTTTATTCGTAGAAACCAACAACACAACTATTATGACAAAATACAAACGAGTATTATTGAAACTGAGCGGCGAATCGTTAATGGGGAATCAAGAATATGGCATTGATACCAGTCGTTTGAACGATTATGCGGAAGAAATTAAGAATGTGACAGAGCAAGGCACGCAAATGGCTATTGTTATTGGAGGAGGTAATATTTTCAGAGGATTGAGCGGAGCTTCAAAAGGATTTGACCGGGTAAAGGGTGATCAAATGGGCATGCTGGCAACCGTAATTAATAGTTTGGCATTGCACTCTGCTTTAACATCGGTAGGGGTTAAATCGCGTGTACTCACGGCTATTCGAATGGAGCCCATAGGTGAGTTTTATTCTAAAGATAAAGCATTAGAAGCAATGAACAATGGTGAAGTAACCATACTCTCAGCCGGAACGGGAAACCCGTTTTTCACGACCGACACAGGTTCTTCCTTGCGTGGCATTGAAATAGGTGCTGATGTGATGCTGAAAGGTACGCGTGTTGACGGCGTTTATACTGCCGACCCGGAGAAAGACCCTACAGCTACAAAGTTTGACTCCATTAGCTTCGATGAAATTTATAATCGTGGATTGAAGGTTATGGATTTAACGGCTACAACTATGTGTAAAGAAAATAACTTGCCGATTATTGTGTTTGATATGGACACTAAAGGCAATCTGACAAGATTGATGGCAGGCGAAAATATTGGTACTTTAGTAACGGTGTAGTATTATTTATTTTTAATTGCAGCGAAAAAAAGGCTCAACCCGCTGAAGGTTGAGCCTTTTTATACTGAAAGCAATTCTTATTTTACACTTGGAATGATATAGTAATTATCGCCGGAAAAAGTGGATAGTTTTTTGGCTTTGGGGCGTTTAAACGAAAGACGAATGTTTTCACCGTCTGCCATATTGAAATATTTCACTTTAAACGGATAATATCCGGGCTCTAACTCTATTTGTCCCGATTGGTTGTTGTCGTAGCTGAATCCGTCGTTGTCGATAACCAGATTGTCGCCGATATATAGGGCTGAACCGCAAATGCTCCACAATTGGAAATAATAAACACCTTTAGCATCTATCTTAAGATATCCGTTAAATTCCCAACCTTGCATGCTTCCCAACGTATTGACCGGAATGTTTAACCAATCGGTTGTATCGCTATATAACACAGTGCCACCTACTTCATGATAGGAGTAAAACGGGCCTTTATAGACTTTGTATAATACACCATGTTCTACATATCGCAGACGCTCGGCTTGTTGTAAGTGCCGTTTTATTATGGAGGTTACCGTGTAACTCCGTTTTCCGTTGGGCAGGAAACTAGCTGCTTTAAATATTATTGAATCGCCAAATAAAGGCAACTTAAATTCATTCTCATATAGAGCTGATTCTGTTGAAGGCTCACTGCCGTCGGTTGTATAATATATTTTTGCCGTTTCCGATTGGCAGCTGAGTTTAATATAGGCTTCCGACGATGTATAAAGCTGAATTGGGCTTAATCCTTCCGGAGGCGGAACTCTAAAGTTTATATCGGCATTGCTGAGTCGTGCGTATTCTTCATCTAGTCGTTTGGTGAAGTTTTTAAAATTCTTTTTCTCGGACTGAGTCCACAACACCTCTGATAATGCCTCTACTCTGGGGAAATACATGTATTCCGTATGTTTGTCGGTGCTTATATATTCGCGCCATAGGTTGGCTTGAGCACCGATAATATTTTTTCTGACTGATTCTTTGAGATAGAAAGGAGCCGGGTCGTATTTATACAACTTTTCTAGGGTGACAAGCCCCCCGATGCTTAATGGTTCTTCAGGATCTATGCTTTGCTGCATATCAAGATATACCGTAGATGCGGGTGTCATTATAGTTTTATGCCCTAATTCGGAAGCTTTTATACCTCCTTTTTCGCCTCGCCAGCTCATGATGGTAGCTCCTTTCGGAATACCTCCTTGCAGTATTTCATCCCAGCCTACAATGTTTTTACCTTTAGTTTCCAGATATTTTCCCATTTGAGCGATGAAATATGATTGCAATTCATGTGCATCTTTGCACCCTGTTTCTTGCATTTTTTGTTGGCATAGAGGGCATTTATCCCAATGTGTTGTCGGGCATTCATCGCCTCCCACATGAATGTAGTTGAATGGGAAGAGTTTTACAAATTCATCGAGTACATTGTGCAAAAATTGGTAGGTTTCATCTTTGCCTGCACAGAATATGTTTTCAGAAACACCCCATTGTGTCCACACCTTTACTGAATCTTCGGGAAAACAACCTAAATTAGGATAGGCTGCCAATACAGCTTGAGCGTGTCCGGGCATTTCTAACTCGGGCATAACATTAATATGAAGTTTGGCAGCATAGGCCACCACCTCTTTTACTTGGTCTTGAGTGTAGAAACCGGAGACTTTTCCATACTTGTATCGATAAGGTTTCCGGGTGAGATGTCCTATTAATGAAGAATCGCGCGTAGAACCTACAGTAGTAAGTCTGGGGTATTGGGGAATTTCAATACGCCAGCCTTGATCGTCGGTAAGATGCCAATGAAATACATTCAGTTTTAAACGAGCCATTTGGTCGAGTAGTTTCTTTATTTCATCTACTCCGGAGAAGTGGCGAGATACATCGAGGTGCATTCCACGCCATTCAAAACGGGGCGCATCTTCAACTTGCACTAATGGTAATTCATCTATTTTTTTCTCAATCGGAAATAATTGTAAGAAGGTTTGTATCCCGTAGAAAATACCGGTGCTGCTGCTTGCACTGATAACGTAGTTGTTCATGTCAGAATGTATGCGATATGCTTCTTTCCCTATGATGGAGGCATCTAACATGAGTTCAATTTTACGTTGGGCATGATCGCTTATTAACAAGTCGTGCCCCACCTTTTCTAATCCGTCGTGCAAGTTGTGAGCTTCGTTAATCAAAGTACTGTCTAAATATACAATTTTGACTTCTTGATCTATTTTAAAGCTACCGGAACTAAGATCTAGTTTGTTAGGTTGAGGAATAATGTTTAGGGTATTACTTTGTGCCCAAGAAAAATAGGTGCACATTAACAGGATAAGAAAAGATAGAAAGCGTTTTGTCATGATAATCAAAATTAGATATGTTGACAAATATAACATGTATTTATAGAAAGATGAATTTAAACCGCATTTGACGCTGCTAATTCGTGTGATTGAATAGTTGATTGTATGCCGGATAGCATTGAATCCTAATAGAACCTAACTTGTGTATTCACTTATGTGTTTAATGTAATTATTTATTAATTATCTGCAATTATTAATTATCATATGTAACTATCCTTTCTTTTTTTTCAATTTAAAAGTAAATTTGGTGATTGGACATCGAGTTAGTGGCATGATTTGCAGCTAACCGAATTGATCTTAGAATTAAAAATCTTAGAATTATGAAATTTAAAAACTTGTCACAATCAGTTTTAGCATTAATGCTAGGGTTATTTTGTGTAGGACAAGCAGCGGGACAAGATGTGTTGCCATTCCCACCTACTCCTTCTGCATCGACAGCAGGAATTACGATTGCAGAGTCAACGTATAAGAATCGCGTAAAAGAGAATCATCTGCCAAAAGATGCTCCAAACGTTGTTATTTTCTTGGTAGATGATGCGGGTCCTGCTCAACCAAACACTTATGGTGGAGATTTTAACACACCTACCTTGAGCAGAATAGCCAACGATGGTATTAGTTACAACCGTTTTCACTCTACTGCAATGTGTTCACCAACACGTGCTGCGTTGTTAACCGGTAGAAACCACCACCGAGTAGGCTATGGTCAGATTTCTGAGCTTGCTAATGATTGGGATGGTTACGCAGGTACAATTCCTGCAAGTAGTGCTACTGCAGCCGAAGTATTGAAAGATTACGGCTACTCAACAGCCGCTTTCGGTAAATGGCATAACACACCGGCAACTGAAGTTGGTCCTACAGGTCCGTTTAATCACTGGCCAACCGGATACGGATTTGAATACTTCTATGGTTTCTTAGCCGGAGAATCAGATCAGTTTGACCCTGTTCTATATGAAAATACAACTCGTGTTCCTAGTACACACTACGATAAAAAAGCTTATCATTTGAGTGAAGATTTAGCCCAAAAAGCTATTGAATGGTTAGACACTCACAATGCATTAGAGCCTGAAAAACCATTCTTCATGTATTGGGCAAGTGGCGCAATTCACGGGCCACACCAAGTGCCTAAAGAATGGTCAGATAAATACAAAGGTAAATTCGATGAAGGTTGGGATGTGATGAGAGAGCGTCTTATTGCCAATCAGAAAAAAATGGGCTGGATTCCTGAAGATACAAAACTTACTCCTCGTCCGTCAACTTTACCTGCATGGAAAGATATTCCTGCTGATGAAAGACCATTCCAATTGCGTTTGATGGAAATATATGCCGGTTTTGCGGAGCATGTTGATGCTCAAATAGGTAAAGTAGTTGATGAAATTGACAAACTAGGCTATAAAGACAATACCTTGATTTTCTACATCTGGGGTGATAATGGAGCTTCTGCTGAAGGACAAGGAGGTACTATTTCTGAAAACTTAGCTCAAAACGGTATTAAAACAACAACTAAGGAGCAGATCGAAGCATTGAATAAAATCGGAGGCTTAGATGCTCTTGGAACTGATAAGACCGAGAACATGATGCATGCTGCATGGGCATGGGCAAGTGCTTCTCCATATAAAGGAACAAAATTAGTTGCTGCTTATTTTGGAGGTACTCGTCAACCTTTAGCTGTGCGTTGGCCAAAAGGCATTAAACATGATGCTACTCCACGTCCTCAATTCAGTCATGTGAATGATATTGTTCCAACTATTTATGATGTGATTGGTATTAAAGCTCCAGAAATTGTGAATGGAGTTGAGCAAATGCCATTTGATGGGGTAAGTATGAAATACTCTTTTAATGACCCTAAAGCTCCGGGACAACATCACACCCAATATTTTGAAATTATGACCAGCCGTGCACTTTACAAAGATGGTTGGTTGGCTTGTACATTCGGTTTGAGAGCCCCTTGGACTCAAGGTCTTCCTGATGTGAAATCTTGGGATCCTATGAAAGAGAAATGGGAGCTGTATAACCTAGATGAAGACTGGAGTGAAGCTAATGATTTAGCAACAACATATCCGGACAAGCTAGAAATGATGAAAAGTGAATTTTTGGTGCAAGCAGCTAAAAATAATGTACTGCCTATTGGTGGAACATTTTGGTCAACAGCTATTATGCATCCTGAAGATGCACCTCATTCAACACTTACAAAATGGCATTTCTCAGGCCCTGTAACACAAATTCAAGAAAGTAATCTTGGACCACGTTTCGGTAGTAGATCAAACCAAATGGATTTTGATTTAACAGTGCCTAAGAAAGCTAATGGTGTATTGGTAGCTGTTGGAGGCTTCGGTGGTGGTGTAAGCTTGTTTATTAAAAACGGCTATGTGAACTACGAATATAATCTCTTCTTGATGAAGCGCACGAAAATTGTTTCTAAATCAAAACTACCTGAAGGTAATGTGAAATTGGAGGTTACTTCTAAATTGCAAGGAGGTCCTGCATCTCCAATTGATGTAACTATTAAAGCCAATGGTAAAGTAATTGCTCAAGGAACTGTTCCAAGATCGATACCATCATTTATTGCGCTTAATGACGGATTTGACATTGGTCAAGATTTAGCTTCTCCGGTATCGGAAGCTTATTATGATCAAGCACCATTCGAATTTAACGGAAAAATTAATGGCGTTGATATTGAATATATAAAATAATAGCTAGCGCGATATAAGTCGCAGTATTATAACTTTAAAAAGCATTATTACATTTCTTCGGAAATGTGATGATGCTTTTTTTGTTTTTAAAGAGTATTATTTTGGTAACCTGTATTAATCTTCATAGGATTAAGAAATCATTCCATATGGAAAAGGTTATTTCTAACGATAAAGCTATTCGATGGAATAAGACATATCATGCAATATCGACTATGGTGCGAGAATGACAAAGCAAGTTGAACTCTACCTATAATGATACGAATCTTCTGATGCAAATAGAAACGGGAGAAGCTATAAACTACTCTCAGCTCAAGATGGCATGGAAACTATAGAAATTATCTTATTGACTTAATATATTGTTGTTTATGATCTGATTGTAGTAAAAGACATATGTTATGTGTTTATGCCAGAATAGCTTGTACTTAAATGCTTTGTTAGACTAATTGTTGGATTACTCATATTTACGTAAGTAACATAATAAATCTTTGCTTATTAAATAATACCAAATAGAATTAATTTTCATTGAATATTTTTGCCCTTATAGATCTAAACTTGTTTCTTTGCTATAAAAATTACAATAGGTGATTTAAATTGATTAATCAATAAAAATAAGATTGTATGAAAATTAAAAGTTTAGTTTTAACACTTGCAGTAGGGTTTGTCTGTTCATGGCAACTCTCGGCGCAAGATGTGTTGCCATTCCCGCCTACTCCTTCTGCATCGACAGCAGGAATTACGATTGCAGAGTCAACGTATAAGAATCGCGTAAAAGAGAATCACCTGCCAGAAGATGCTCCAAACGTTGTTATTTTCTTGGTAGATG
>JBKEDC010000041.1:0-43179 GCA_047975205.1 Mangrovibacterium sp.
TCTACTGGGGGCGAAGCTATCATGAATTCATTGAAAGTGTTCAAAGATGATACCTCCGGCAAAATATCAACACTCGAATTAAGGGGTATCTATTTAAATGTTACGAATGATGCCATTATTGATGAAGACTGCATCATGATATTAGGCTATGATGATGTTAACTCCCAGTTCCTTAGCGATCTTACACTAGGGAAAAACAGCAAGATTGAAATTAAAAATAGCCATAATGATGGTTTTTTCGGCGGACAAAACTCAACGATAACCGTAGAGGGAACCCTTCATGCACCTCAAGGATTTACAATCGTTGCTGAAGCATCTGATAATTTAAAATTTGAAGTGGGAAAATTTGATGGATTTATTCCTACCATAGTAAAAGCCGACGGCACACCAAGTGATGCCAAATGGAGCGATATGCTGACTGAAACAGGATTATAAAACACAGCATGAAGAGTTGAGCTCTGTACCGCTTCTTCAAAGACTTAACCGGTCTAGATCATGCTGCAGAGGAGTGCCTTCTTTCGAAGGCACTCCTCTTTTTTAGCATTAGTGTGGTCACCTATTCGGTCACCAATCACTTCGTCTCCGTGCTCGCTGAGCGGAGTCGAAGCGCTTGGCAACCGCAATGCTAAAGTGCTCAGCAGCCGATAAGCCAAAATAAATACAGTGAAACAAATACTATTTGGTAGCGAGCCCAAACAACCGGCGAAACAAAATCACTTAGTAATCCTAACACCGAGCCATTCAACAGTTGCTAAGCTCAAAAACTACTCCAATTGTAAACAAAACCGAAAATAGCAAGGTGGCCAGCGAAAGTTTTTTTAGAAACGGATCTAGATTTGCTTCATCTTCTGTTTGAAATATCTGCACTAGATCTTTAATAAAGAAAGGGGCTGCCAAAATGAATAAGTAAGCTCGATAAGAAGTAAAATTAAAAGCAGCAAAGAGAAGTATGGCTATCCACCCCACTAATATTAATATCAAATGATAGAACTTAGCTCCCGAAGCTCCTAATCGAGATGCTACCGTAATTTTCCCTGACTGCATATCATTCTGCCGATCTCGCATATTATTTAGATTTAATACTCCTGTGGCAAAACAACCAACGCTGATGGCAGGCAATAAGGTTTGCACATTAAAGTAATGCGCATATAAATAATAAAGTGCCGAAACAGCCACCAAACCAAAGAACACAAAAACCGACACATCGCCCAAACCTACATAGCCATATGATTTCTCACCGGCAGTATAATAATAAGCTGCCAACACACAACACAAACCGAGCCCTATGAAAATGAGCACGGCTTGCCATGATATTTGCGACGCAATTATTAATGCCATTCCAAACAAGAAAGAAATCAATATGGCTAAGCCGATACCTTGTTTCATTTCTTTCACTGTTATTTCTCCCCCTTGCATCGTGCGTGTGGGTCCCAATCGGGCATCATTATCTGTGCCTTTCCGAAAATCGCCATAATCATTGGCAAAGTTCGACAATACTTGCAATGCAGTTGCCGTTAAAACAGCCAACACACACACTAAACCACTAAACACATGATACAACGCTGCCACCCCCGATCCTATAATAATGCCCGAGAGTGCCAGCGGTAAAGTTCGTAGGCGTGCCGCTTTAATCCAACTTTTTACTGTTGCCATGCCGTTAAGGGAACTTAGGGTATTTCTGGAAGTTAGGTTTACGCTTTTCTAAGAAAGCATGTTTGCCTTCTTGCGCTTCCTCAGTAAGGTAATACAGCAGAGTAGCATTTCCGGCAAACTCTTGAATACCGATTTGACCATCAAGTTCAGCATTCAAGCCTAATTTCAACATGCGCAAAGCCAATGGGCTATGCTCCTGCATTTTTTGCGCCCAAGCCACTACTTCATCTTCCAAATCAGCCAAAGGAACTACCTTGTTTACCAATCCCATTTCTAAGGCCTCGGCGGCAGAATATTGGCGACACATAAACCAGATCTCGCGTGCCTTTTTCTGACCGACCACGCTAGCTAAATAAGAAGAACCTAAACCGGCATCGAAGCTGCCTACTTTAGGCCCTGTTTGTCCGAAAATGGCGTTTTCGCTCGCTATACTAATATCGCAAACCACATGCAACACATGTCCGCCCCCGATAGCAAAACCATTCACCATAGCAACAACGGGCTTCGGCATACTGCGTATTTGCTTCTGTACCTCTAAGATGTTCAAGCGAGGAATACCATTTTCGTCGATATAGCCTCCTGTTCCCTTTACGTTTTGGTCGCCTCCTGAACAAAATGCTTTATCTCCGGCACCGGTAATCACAATTACATTGATCGATTGTTCTTCTCTGCAAATGCCCAAAGCATCGCTGATATTATTAACCGTAGTAGGTCGGAAAGCATTACGCACATGCTCCCTATTAATCGTAATCTTTGCAATACCGTCATAAAAATCGAAGAATATATCTTCGTATGCTTTGATGGTTTCCCATTGGCGTTTTGTAGTCATATTTTTATTATTTTATCGTATTAAATAGTTGTTGATATACTGTTGTATTTTGCTCTTGATTGGTGAAAATTTCCAACACACATGCCTTTCGGCGTTTGTTGTTATATACTTGATCTAGTGATTCTTTTAATGATTTTTCGTCGGTTGCCGAAAGATATGCTACCCCGAATGCCTCAACAATTCCTTTAATTTTAAATTGATGTGCTGCAATGAAGTGTTTTTGGAAAGCTTGTGTTTTATTCGGACCGGGAATTAAGCCGAAGATATTACCGCCCCCGTTGTTAAGCACGATAATCCGTAAATTATTCGGGAAATCATTATTCCAAAGCGCATTAGAATCATAGAAAAACGACAAATCGCCCAAAATAACCGTATTTATATCGGCTGAAGTAGAGGCAAAACCCACAGCCGTGGAAAACGAACCGTCAATGCCGCTTGTTCCTCGATTGGAATAGCAGGTGCCGGCTTGCGAAGGAAATAGAATGCCGTAACGAATGGAGGAACTATTCCCGTAATGCACGATGGATTCCTGTGGAATATAAGTTTTCAACAACTGATGAACCCGCATGTCGGTGAAGGACAAATCATGAGCTGCTTCGCAAAAAATTTGTTCGGTTTGCAAAGCTAAATCCGTCCATTTTGTTCGATAGGGAGTGTTAAATTTAAAACCCATATTCACATCATAAAATGCAGAGAGCATGGTCTCAAAAAACAATTTAGGTTGAACGGGAAGCACATCGGTGAGCGACCAATACGTATCGGCATAATGTGCTTCTGCTGCAATATGCCAATGCTCTGCCGGTTGCCATTCGCGTAAAAATTGCTTGATACGCTTCGACACCAATTGCCCACCAATAGTAATCAACAACTCCGGACGCAAAGCCTCCTTACTCTCCGGTTGCAAACGAGACAATAGAAGATCGAAGTTAGCAACCTTTGATGATACTTGCACATTGGCTAAGGGTTCGGCAAGCACAACAGCACCTGTAGAATCGGCAAAAAGTTCTATCAACTCCGACAGTCCGTCAAGCGGATTCATTTGTCCGACTAACAATAAAACCTCATCGCTCTGATTAAGCCGATTAAGCAGCAACTCTATCTTTTCAACCGATAAATCGGAAATTGTTGTTGTGTGCGGAATATTCCGGATATGATCGGGAAGTTCTTCTTCCACGAATTCATATAACGGTTCTTCCAACGGAAAATTAATATGAACAGGCTTGTCGGTTTTCAATGTCATATTTAAACATCGATTAATTTCTCGATTTGCCCGACTCAATTCTTGCGGACTTTCACCCAAAGGCAACTGAATTTCATCAACAACAAAGTTTTTATAAATACCTCGTTGATTAATGCATTGTGCTTCCAATTGATTAATCCAGTATTCCGGACGATCTGCCGTTAATAAAACAAGCGGTATGCTCTGATAATAAGCTTCAGATACTGCCGGCGCATAATTCAAACAAGCAGTTCCCGAGCTGCACAAAAGTGCAACCGGCATTTGCTTAGCCTGAGATACCCCCATGGCAAAATAGGCTGCCGAGCGTTCATCAACTAAGTTATGGCAATTAAATCGTCCGTCTCCCACCAGCGTTTGCACCAAAGCCCCATTCCGAGAACCCGGCGACACCACAATATCAATAATATTTTTGGCTGCCAACAAGGCAGCTAATTGTTGGATATGTTTTTTTGTTGAAATCATAAGGCTGAGCGCAATACTTGTGCTTTTTTCTCGGTTTCCTCCCATTCTTCTGCTGCATCAGAACGCGAGGTAATACCTCCTCCCACATAAATTAAATAGCTGTCGTTCACCAACTCCATACAACGCAAATTCACGAATAGATTGGTAGCTCCGTTCATCTGCCAAGTTCCTAAATATCCGGTATAATAGCGGCGTTTGTGTTTTTCTATCCCCGCAATGAAAGCCAATGCCTCCTTTTTGGGTAAACCGCAAACTGCCGGCGTGGGGTGCAATCTTTTCACAAAAGCACTTAATTTGCCTTTCAGCAGTTCAGCGTTAAATTGAAAGGTGGTTTGCAAATGAGCTATTCCCCCACTCTCCAAGGTAGTAGGTCCGATAGTAGTGTAAGGGTGAATAGCCAAATCATGAAAAGCTTCCAGAATATAACGAGAAACAAAAGCTTGTTCTTCAATTTCTTTGGTGCGCCAACGATAATCGGCATCATATTGCTTGGGCTGAGTGCCCGCTAAAGACATCGTCTTACAAGTGCAACTATTTGATTGCAGTAGAATTTCGGGTGTTGCCCCCAACCAGATACCAACCTTAGGAATGTTTACCACATAAACAAAAGCTTTCGGATTATTTGCTTGTAAGTGAAGAAATAATTCGCCTGTTGCTTTGGTGGTTTTCTCACTTTCTGCAATTCGAGAAAGAACCACTTTAGAAAAGGAGGTGTTTTTCAGTGCTTCTATAGTTTCATTCACATCGGTAAGATACTGCGAATGTGTAATTACAAAAGGTCTATGCCTGCCATTCTGCCTTGATGCCATAGCATGAGCAGTAGCGGGCTGAAAGTTTTCTATTTCGGCTATTGTTTTAAGATGTGTGCCCTGCAACAGCACCGTCGGGCAGTTGCTATGGCTTTGGAAAGGGGCAAACACAAAACCCGCTAAGGATTCTAAATCTGATTCATCGCCGATAAAACGCACTTCTTCAGGTTTTGATATCATGAACTCTGTTGTAGCACCGGGCATTGCCCAAGCAGCAAAAGAAGCACCTTTCAGCAAAAGCTTATCTATTAATCGGGATACACTCATCGTTATTTTTCTACAATCATATTGGTTATTCTTGCGGTGGATATCAACTTACCGTCTTCACGGAAAATTTGAATATCCCAAAGGTGCGTTGTTCTGCCCTCATGAATCAGGCGAGCCACCCCTTTCAGTAAACCGTCATTGGCGGCTCCTACATGGTTTGCCGACACCGACATGCCTCGGGCATCATGTGTTTTTGTGTCGATAAACAACATACTCCCCATACCTGCCAAAGTTTCTGCAAAAGCCAAGTTCGACCCTCCGTGCAAAATACCCCCCGGACGCATCGTATTGCTGTTCACCGGCATTGTTGCCACTAATCCGTTATTATTAATCTCTTGAATCTGAATACCTAACCAGCCGATTAATCCTTGCGTTAAGGTTTCGTTTATCTGCTTTACCGACATGCTGCTGTCGTAAATAACATCTGTTACCATAGTTTTAACTCGTTGAAATTAGCGGATACCACACAAAAATATTTTCCTAGTTCCCCACCACTCCACAAAGATAACATTTGCTTTAAAATGAAGTCTATTTTTACTCCTTAGTTAAAGCAAAAATGAACGATATATAATTATTGCAAAGAATAGAATTAATTAACATAAAACTTTAATTATCAGCTGTTTATGATTATCAATACAAAATATTTCCACACAAATTACATCTTTTTTGGTCTATTCTTATCAATAGATGAGCTAAATTACACCTGATTACTTCCATTCTCACGACAGAATGATGAGAATTACACCTAGTTGTTGCTATTCTCGCTGAGAATAGCAACAAAGACATCTCATTGGTTTCGTTTCTACGAAAATATCGGGTCAACTTCTTAAAATTCTTGTTATTATCATTGAGCATCGGGATATTTCTTCATTTAGATAAGCCGGCTCCTCCACAATAATTTAATCATTTATCATGCAACAGATTTCCTTGTTTACCAATCAAAAAGAACCTTCGTTGAATATTTAAACTAATATTAAGTATAATTATTTCATTTTTAACTTCCTTGTCATTTTAATCGGGCTATTTGTCGTTTTAAACCTATACTTTTGGAAAATTATGCGTTTTTATTAAATATGTTTGTTTCCCATGCGTCAACCGTTATACATCCTAGCCTGTTTATGTTGTTTCATTTGTAGTGATTTTACTGTCCAAGCTCAACACCTGCAAAAAATGCCTTTCGGTAAAGGGATTGTAAATTTTGTTGACCAAGACAGCACATGGAGCATGAAATTTTCAGCACGCATGCAATTCTTAGCTGCCGGAAGTATAAATCGTAATGCCGGAGGAGGAAGTGACGGGAGCTCGACTTTCACTCCCCGGCGGATTCGTCTGAAGTTTGGGGGATTCGTTCGCACTCCCGCGCTGCGTTACTTCCTGCAATTAGGTCTTTCCGACCAAGATAAAGTGGGTGTGAACTCCGATAATTCTCAAGCCAGCCAAATTATATATGATGCCTATATTCGTTGGAATTTTTTCCAAAGTTGCGAGCTGAAGTTCGGTCAATTCAAGCTTCCCGGAAACGTCGAGCGGATGATATCTTCGGGTAACATGCAATTTGTCGACCGTTCGATCTTAAACTCTGCCATGAACATCGACCGCGATTTAGGCATGATGTTTAGTCATTCGTTTAATGTGGGGTATCGGTGTTTAATTCGTGATATGTGGGCTCTTACCCAAGGTGAAGGACGCGGTGCTACCGCAGGAAACGAAGGTGGCTTTAATTACACTTCCCGAATAGAGGTGCTCCCTTTGGGGGAATTTGTTGACGGAGGCGATTACAAGGGTTCTTCATTCGGATTGGAACTTTCACCTAAGTTGCTACTCGGATTGACCTATAACTTTAACGATAATGCCGTACGAACAAATGGGCAATTAGGCAAGTACATGATTACCGATACCGGTCTTCACGAAACCGACATGACCAATATATTCTTCGATGCCGTAGCTCGCTACCGACGTTATTCTTTTCTAGCTGAATTTGCCTATCGTGATGCACAATCTCCGGTTGCTACAAACAGCGACGGAACACCAACCGGCTTTATAGTGCCCGAAGGAAGTGCCTACAATGTGCAAGCCGGTTATTTATTTAGAACGAATTGGGAAGTGAGTGCACGATACTCAGAAGTATATTTCAACCATGATCTTTTTGAAAGTAATGCTCGTCGCTTGGCATCCATAGCTTTATCTAGATATATCATCGAACATAAACTGAAATGGCAAACTGATTTCTCCAGTTTGCTATATGGAGCCGGGAAAAACAGTTTTATGGCCAGAGTACAGTTTGAATTGCAATTTTAAGCTGAATTTTATTAACCCGACCTAGCGTCTTTTATCACTAGGAAGCTCAATTAGTTGGTATTTTACTCGGCAATACTATCTTAAAAAAGCATAATCCGACGAAATGTATTTACTTTGTATCATCAACAGTGAAATACATGAGAACTCTTTTAACCTTCATCTTATCTTTAGTTGTAAGCTCGCAACTAATGGCAATTGAAACTACAAAGCCTAAATATGAATTTCGTGGCGTATGGGTTGCCACAGTAAATAATATCGACTGGCCGTCAAAATCCGGGCTGTCTGTGAAAGAGCAGCAGAAAGAAGCGATACAGATATTAGATACTTTGGCAAAAAACAATATGAATGCCGTATTCTTTCAGGCTCGCCCTTGTGCCGATGCCTTTTATCGTTCATCTTACGAACCTTGGTCGAGATATCTCACCGGAAGCCCGGGTAAAGACCCGGGATATGATCCTATGGTGTTTTGGATTGAAGAAGCTCATAAACGTGGATTGGAGTTTCACGCATGGTTAAATCCATTTCGAGTAGCTCAGAATGCCTCAGAACCTCTTTCTCGCACAAGTGTAGCCTTCAAACATCCGGAATGGATAGTAAAATATGCCAATAAATTGTATCTGAATCCGGCTATGCCGGAAACGCATGCCTATGTAGCCGAAATAATTCGTGATATTGTATCTAGATATGACGTTGACGCCATCCATATTGATGATTATTTCTATCCATATCCCGCAAATGGCGAAGAATTTCCTGATGAGGTACAATTCCAAAAAAATCCGCAAGGTTTTGCTCCTTCGGAAAAGGCTGATTGGCGTCGTCAACATGTGAATGAAGCAATCTCCTTAATATCAAAGACAATTAAGGAAACAAAACCCTATGTAAAGTTCGGCGTAAGTCCATTTGGTGTATGGAGAAACAATAATGTAGATCCTATGGGTTCGCAAACTCGCGCAGGAATAACAAATTACGACGACCTATACGCAGATGTCTTAAAATGGATGAAAAATGGTTGGATTGATTATCTCACTCCTCAAATATATTGGGAAGTTGGCAACGCTGCTGCTGATTATAAAACCCTAGTCGCATGGTGGAGTAAATATTCTTTTGGCAGATCGGTATATATTGGTCATGCACTATATAAAATAGACAAAAATTCCACAAATGCAGGTTGGAAAGACCCCAATCAGTTGCCTTATCAGATTCATTTAACCCGAACTATCTCTAATATTGGAGGCAGTGCATTCTATAGTGCTAAACATTTTAACCGAAATCTATTGGGATTACAGAAACAAATGCGAAAGCAACTGTATAATTATCAATCTCTGATTCCCCCTATGCCTTGGATAGACAATGAAGCTCCAAGTCAGGTAATAAACTTTTCTGCATCCAAGAAAAAAATATCATGGGATGCTCCAAAATATAAAAACAAGAGCGATGAACCGTTGCGTTACATCGTTTATTATTGCCGGGAAGACAGCGCACTTGATACGAACGACGCTAACTGCATTTATACCATCACTACGAATACAGAAATAAAGATAAAAGAAAATCCTCCGGGTAAAAAAAGACACTACAAAATACAAATTTCCGTTCTCGACCGATTCAATAACGAAAGCGAACTCAGTCCGGTTCAAACTATGAAATTATAAAACTTATGACCGATAAAGTGCTCAGCGAACACGAACAAGCTTTTTATAATGACGGCTTTCGTCTGGGAGTAGAAGCTTCAAAAGTTAGAAACAATGAAAAAAAGTTTCTCGACTATGTAAGAACCATGCTCAAATCTATCGATGAACTCATTGGTATGCTTGAACAGCATGCTAATCGGCAAGGAATAAACATTGATTGCAAAAAAGGCTGTGGCTACTGCTGTCATCAAGCTGTGTATGCCAATTCATACGAGTTTCATTTGCTCAGCAACTTCATGCAAAAGAAATTTAGCTCCCAACAGCGAGAAGATGTTCGAATTGCGGCTGTACAAAAGTTCAATCATACGGAAAATCTGAATGAAACTGACGTTTTAAACTACAAAGAAGCTTGTCCGCTACTCATTAATGATGCGTGTAGTGCTTATCCGGCTCGACCCATGGCTTGTAGAATTTATCTTTCTACGAAACTTGAAAGCTGCATCAAATTCTACAATGAACCTCAGAAAAAAGATAGCATTCCTCAATTACTAGAGTTTCCTCTTTCTGCAGGAAGAATGATGAATGAAGGATTTACTGCAGCCCTTCGAGAAAATGGCATAGAAATAGCTGAACTTCGATTAGAAGAGGGGCTGAAAACTGTATTAACTCATGGAGTTCATTAAAAATTCGTTTTTAGAATGTCTTATGTGCAATTAGGATTCCATAGACTATTGTTTTATGGTTGCGAAAAGCTTAAGAGCAATTCAAACATTCGAGATAATCGTTTGATAGTTCACAGGTTAGTGCAATAAACAAAGGCATCTTCATGTATTTGAAGATGCCTTTGTTTATTGCCTGCTGCGTAATGACGTAATGAGAATATTTATTCTGATTTACCGCTCTTTTTTGGAGAGTTCTTTTTAAAGTTGCGGCGTTTCTTGCCTCCGCCACCTTTAAATTTTCTTTTCTCGCGCACTTTCCAAATCGGAGCTTCGCCAAGTTCTTCGGGGAGTTCACCTTTAGGGACTTTATTCTCGATTAGTCGCTCAATGGAATCGAACTTATACATATCGGCTTCGTTCACAAAGGTAATAGCCAATCCGGTGGTATTTGCTCTTGCCGTTCTCCCGATACGATGCACATAATCTTCAGCGTCGTTAGGAACATCAAAATTTACCACAAGATTAATATCTTTAATATCAATCCCTCTACTTAGCACATCGGTGGCTACCAAAATTCGAAGCTGACGAGCTCGGAAGTCTTTAAGTACCTCTTCTCGCTCTTTCTGTTCTAAATCCGACGAAATAGCATGAGCATTCATTTTCTTTCGACGCAAAGCCGATGTTATTTCTTGCACCTTGCGTTTTGTACTTGAAAACACAATAACACTAGTGCAATCTTCTTTCTTTTTTAAGATATCAGTAAGCAAGTTAACTTTTTGTTTATCATAACACAAATAGGCTAACTGCTCTACTCCTTCAGCAGGCTTACTTATAGCTGTGGCAAACTCTTTCGGGTTGTTCAATATTTTAGATGCCAGCTGCCTAATCTTAGGGGGCATGGTAGCACTAAACATAAGCGTTTGACGTGTTTCGGGCAATTGGCCGAACACCTTTACGATGTCTTCATAAAAACCAATATCGAGCATACGATCAGCTTCATCGAGGGCTACGAAAGCAACTCCGCTAAAATCGGTAATACCATTATCCATAAATGAAATGAGCTTACCCGGTGTGGCCACTACAATGTCAACACCTTCTTCCAGTGCCTTGCGCTGTTGTTCCCATTCTTTTCCATCGCCACCGCCATAAAGAGCACACGAAGTTACTCCTGCATAATAAGCAAAGCCTTGCACCTGTTGCTCAATCTGAATGGCAAGCTCACGTGTAGGAGCAATGACTAGCGCTCGCGTCTTACCGCCGGGCATACAAGCCACTTTCTCAATGATAGGTAACATGAAAGCAGCTGTTTTACCGGTACCTGTCTGAGCACAAGCAATAAGGTCATTTCCTTCCATAATGATAGGTATGGCATTCTTTTGCACCTCGGTAGGTTTATCAAATCCCATATCGTGAAGTGCATCTAGAATATCATCATGGAAGTCAAAATCGTTAAAATTCATCTATTTATACTTTGTTTTTTTATTATCAAATAAGCTCTGTAGCTTAAATTTCTCCCTGTGTGAGGGTCTATTTCACGGAAACCCATATTGCATATAGGAATCTAACGGAGGGGATATGTTTACGATGTGCAAAATTAAGAATAAAAACCCAATAGCCTACCATCCTTACCTTACACCTTAAATTATAGTTACTCATTTTCTTAAGAAAATACGATAAATACCATTCCGGCTATAGCATTTTATGAATGAGGATAGCTTGCATCGGCATTATTTCATCGTTTCTGTGCGAAATTATGAGGTAAATAAGTAGTTTTTCATGCCTTTACCAAGGAACAATGAGCACAAAAATTATTTTTATACACAATCTTATAGTCATAAAACGCATAAAAAATAGTTTTTGTGCCAATCCCATCATGAGTATTGACCCTACAAAAAAGAAATTTCAAATAGCTTGTTACATTCACATGTTTATTATCAGCTAGTTACAAAATAAAACAACTGAATAATAGGATGATAAAATCAAATGCATATTCTTACATACAACAAAAAATTAGATATAAATAAACCCTTATTTTTAGAGTAGCTAGCCCACTCTGATAGAATTAAAATCTAATAAGTTCATCTCAATCGGGCTTGTTCATGGATATTCTTTATCTTTGTGAATTAGTGTAGGCAACTGTAACCATATTCAGTTTAGCCGATTAACATATATGTAACAAGATGGAAGATAAAAATACGCTCAGCGAACAAGGCTGCGGTTGTAGTGCAAATGGCGGTCGTCAATGCGGAAAACTCGATGTGCACGACTGGCTGAATGATGTGGTGCAAACAGCTCCGGGCAATGATTTGGTGGAAGTTCGCTTTAAAAATACACGCAAAGAATATTTTCAAAACAGCAACGGGCTAAACCTTGTGCCGGGCGACATTGTGGCTGTTGAGGGCAGCCCGGGTCATGATATCGGTATTGTTACGCTTACCGGAGAACTTGTGCAAAGTCAGATTAAGAAGAATCGTTACCGTCCGCGTGGAGAGTTCAAAAAGATTTATCGTAAGGCTAAGCCCAACGATATTGAAAAATGGCAAGAAGCCATTGGTTTGGAACATGAAATCATGATTCGTTCTCGCCAAATCGTGAAAGAGCTGGGTTTAGATATGAAGATTGGCGATGTAGAATATCAGGGCGACAAAACAAAAGGGATTTTCTATTATATTGCAGAGGGAAGAGTTGATTTCCGCGAATTAATCAAAGTATTAGCTTCAAACTTTCGCATTCGTATAGAAATGAAACAAATAGGAGCTCGACAAGAGGCCGGACGCATTGGGGGGATAGGTCCTTGTGGCCGAGAACTTTGCTGTTCTAGTTGGATGTCGAATTTCAAATCAGTATCAACCGGTGCAGCTCGCACGCAAGAAGTTTCGTTAAACCCACAAAAGCTAGCCGGACAGTGCGGTAAGCTTAAATGTTGCCTAAACTATGAATTAGACACTTACGAAGATGCTCGCAAAGACTTCCCTTCGAATACGATTCAATTAGAAACCGAAGAAGGTAAATTCTCTTTCGTGAAGTCGGACACTTTCAAACAAATGATGTACTACATTTGCTTTACCGACCGCTCTGTAGGAGGTATTAAAGAAGTGTCGGTTGAACGTGTGAAAGAAGTAATCGGATTAAACAAGCATGGAGAGAAACCTGAAAAATTGGTGATTGACGAAAAAGTCGGTAAATCGAATGCCGGAGGGTTTAATGATGTGCTCTCTGTTGATGATGATAGCTTGACTCGATTCGACAAGCCCAAGCGTACTAACAATCGAAAAAAACCGAGCAGACGGAACAATAAGCCTCGCAATGCTCAACGCGGTGCAGACAAGCAACAAGAAGAACAAAAAACGGCACCAAGGAACAACAGACCGAGAACAGAGCATAAAACAGAAGGCGAACGCAAGCCTCAACGTCCAAACAATCGTCGTAATTTCAAGAATCGCCCCCAAAAACCAAAAGAAGAATAAACGCACGATCATTTACCATGAAAACGACTCATTTCACAATACTGCTGCTCACTGCGTGTATTTGTTCGGCTTGCAACTTAAACGTTAAGTATGAACATTTTTACTCAATTGATACCAACGGATGGAATAAAGATTCTACGCTAACATTTCCGGTATCTTTTGATAAGGATATGCAGACCTATAACCTAAATATGCATATTCGGAACAAGAATAACTATGCTTATAGTAATATTTGGTTATTTGTAAATATAGCATCACCTAACGGGGAACAACTTATTGATACCGTAGAATTTACTTTGGCTGAACCCTCCGGGAAATGGCTAGGTTCAGGATTAGGCGATTTATTCGACAATAAGCTGCCATACAAACAAAATATTGCCTTCCCCGACTCGGGAACATATCAAATAAGTATTCAACAGGGCATGCGAGATGACGTGCTTAACGGAATTGATGCCGTAGGAATCAGTATAGAGAAAACGAAATAAAACAACTATTGTGGGTAAGAATAAACTGAAAAAGTTCGCTGAAATGGATACGTTTGCCAATGTTATTCAAGCACCGATGCATAACCCATGGCAGGACGATCATGAAATGAAAGGGAAATGGAATGAGTTGTTTTTTAAAAACGATAACCCAATCGTTTTGGAGTTAGGTTGTGGAAAAGGCGAATATGCCGTATCATTAGCCCGAAAGATGTCCGAAAAGAATTTTATAGGTATAGACATTAAAGGTTCGAGAATGTGGAAAGGGGCTAAAGAGGCTTTCACCGAAGGGGTTAACAATGTAGGATTTTTGCGCACAAGCATAGAAATTATAAACAAATTTTTCGCCAAAGATGAAGTGAGCGAAATCTGGATTACATTCCCCGACCCTCAAATGAAAAGCACACGCAAGCGGCTTACAGCTACCAACTTCATGGAAAAATACCGAACATTTTTAAAACCTGAGGGGACAATAAACTTGAAATGCGACAGTAACTTCCAATATCGTTATACCCTCGAAATGGTGAAATCCAATCGGTTTGAAATCATAGCTAATACCGATAATCTTTATCAGTCTGATATACTCGACGAAGTACTCTCCATCCAAACATTTTATGAAAAACAATGGCGTGAGCGCGGTATCGATATTAAATATTTAGCTTTTAAATTGCACGACGGCAAGCTGACAGAACCCGATATAGAGATAGAAAAAGATGAGTACCGAAGCTTCGGCAGATCGGCAAGAGAATAAAGGATATGAGCGATATTTTTGAAATGGCATATGAGATAGCCCGGCATATTCCCAAGGGAAGAGTTACCAGCTACGGCGCAATTGCACGATGCATCGGCTCGGCAAAATCTGCACGAGTAGTGGGTTGGGCAATGAATAAAGCTCCATTTCAAGAAAAATATGTCCCTGCACATCGGGTGGTTAATGCCAAAGGATTGCTAACCGGGAAAATGCACTTTCACGGCAAACCAATGGAACAACTTTTAGCCGAAGAAGGCATTCTAATAAAGAATAACCAGATTCAGCATTTCAACGAGATATTTTGGGATCCGGCGAAAGAATTAGGCATAGAATGAACAAAGTATTAAATGAGCTGTCTATAAATTAAGGAACAAAGAAATAGAATTATAAACCTTTGATTATCAATGGTGATTTTACGATAAGGAACATTTTAACAGCTTAAGGAACAAAGAATGTTCCTTATTTTCAATATAAAAAGACAACAATAAGTTATGACAAATAAACCTCAAATAATAGTCCCAAAGTTCGTAAATGATGCGTTAAGCAAAGTGAAATATCCGGGATCTGAGCAGAGCTTAGTCGCATTAGAAATGGTGCAGGAAATTCGTATTGCCGGCAAAAAGATTGATTTCTCCTTAGTATTTCAACGCTCGAATGATAAGAATATTCCCACAGTAATTACCATGTGTAAAACAACACTGGCTGCTGCATTCGGCAATGATATTGAAGTGAATATTACACCTAAAGCCTTGCACAATATGGAGCGTCCGGTTCTTCCGGGAGTAAAAAATATTATTGCCGTATCATCAGGGAAAGGCGGTGTAGGGAAATCTACCGTATCAACAAATCTAGCTGTATCATTAGCTCAAACCGGTGCTCGTGTGGGCATCATCGACGCAGATATATTCGGACCTTCACTTCCTAAAATGTTCGGAAAAGAAGATGCCGTGCCTACCGGAGAAAAAAAGGATGGTATCGAAATGATTTTTCCCATTGAGACTCATGGTGTAAAAATGTTATCTATCGGATTATTTGTAGGTAAAGACGAAGCTTTAGTTTGGCGCGGACCTATGGCATCTAATGCCTTAAAGCAACTTATAATGAATGGCGATTGGGGTGAATTAGATTACTTACTTATCGACCTGCCTCCCGGCACAAGCGATATTCACTTATCTTTAGTTCAAACCGTTCCGGTTACGGGTGCTATCATTGTTACCACCCCTCAGGATGTGGCTCTTGCTGATGTGGTAAAAGGAGTGAATATGTTTAACAGCAAGTCTATTGATGTTCCGGTGCTCGGACTAGTAGAAAATATGGCTTGGTTTACTCCTGAAGAACTGCCGGAGAACAAATATTATATCTTTGGCAAGGATGGAGGGAAAAAACTGGCTGAACAGCTAGACATTCCATTGCTTGGCGAAATTCCTATTGTGCAAAGTATTCGTGAAGGTGGCGATGAGGGCAAACCGGTGGCTTTAGAGGAATACAGCCCAACCGGACAAGCATTTATGCAATTGGCAGCAAATGTCATTCGTGAGGTGGAACGAAGAAATGCGCAGAAGGCTCCATCTCAGAAAGTAAAAACGACAAAGAAATAATAAAATATCACACCCGTTAATTTCCCATTTGAAGAGAATCTATACATATCTGTTTTTCTTATTCTTTTTGGTAGGCATAATCAGTTTAAGTTCATGCTCCACCAAAAGAAATACTTTTGCATCGAGATCATTCCATAATGTTGTCTCTCGTTATAATATTTATTTCAATGGAAATGAGGCACTCAAATCCGGAGAAAAGAAAATAGAAGCAGAGGCAATAGATGACTATGCTCATTTATTGCCTGTTTATAAGTCTGCTCTGCCTGAAACAGAAAACCTTGTGGCGAGCAATATGGATTATGCCATTGCAAAAAGTGATAAGCTCATCAAACTGCATTCCATTACAGCAAAGCCAAAACGGAAAAAGAATCGGAGTGCGGCATACAAAAAACTTGCCAACAAAAAGGAATATAATAATTGGGTTGACGATAGTCATATTCTATCAGGTAAGGCACATTATTATCTAAAAGATTATATTGAAGCAGCCGACGAGTTTGATTACGTACTCCGAAACTTTCCTGAACAACCGGAAGTATATTATCAGGCCCTTATTTGGCTCTTGCGGTGTTATACTCCATTAAAAATGGATGAGCAGGCTGAGGAAATTATTGCGGAAATTGAAGGCAGTTTGCAATTCCCGGCAACACTGAATACAGCATTCGATATGGCTGCTGCCGAGTATTATATGCAACAAGGAAATTATGAGGTGACTATATCTCATTTGGAAAAGGCAATACTTAATGCTAAAGATAAAAATACACGTGCACGCTGCCATTACATCTTGGCTCAATTATATGAGCAAAAAGAAAATCATACCATGGCGGCTCGGCATTATGCCCAAGTGGCAAAAATGAATGTGGCATATCAGATGTCATTTTCGGCCGAGTTAGGTTCTTTAGAATTATCTGCCAATAAAACTAACCTAAACGAAGTACAGGCGCAGCTGAAAAAGATGTTGAAAAATCAGCGTAATCGAAACTATCGAGATCAGATATTTTTTGCTTTGGCTAAAACAGCATTAATCACCCAAAACGACGATACAGCTGTTTCTTACCTGAGAGAATCGGTAGCTGCCTATACCGATAATGACAATCAGCTTATTTTATCATGCACTACGCTTGGCGATTTGTATTATGCCTACGAAGAATACATGGATATGCGCACCTACTATGATACATTATTTTCTGTAATCCCAGAAAATTATCCGAATTACAATACGCTAGCAGAACAATACACCGGACTTAAAAAACTAACCGATAATCTGATTATCGTACAGCGTGAAGACAGCTTACAACAGCTGGCTCTGATGAACGATGCAGACAGAAATAAACTCATTGATAATTGGATTAAGCAAAAACAGGAAAAAAGCCAGTATAATAAGCTTGCGATACAAAAAAGTAATAGCAATGCTGCAATGCTACAAAATAACCGAGGGAGTAATAACCAGGCATGGTATTTTTACAATCCTCAAACGGTAGCTTTGGGAAAACAACAATTTATCAATAATTGGGGGAAACGTCGATTAGAAGATAATTGGAGGCGCAAAGACAAAAGGACTTCTTTGTTTGAGGAGGAAAATACAAATGACAGCACACGCGCAATTCAAGGAGATAGTTTAGGCAGTATCAATCGCACAACAAACAACATAGAAAGAGATTTCTATCTCCAAAATATGCCCAAAACAGATGCAGATTGGCAAGCTTCAAACAATCGGATTATTGAAGCCTTATTCCGTGCCGGCAGCGTATTTAAACAAGACTTTAACAGTTATCGCCACTCCATAGATACTTATGAAGATTTATTAAACAGATTCCAAGATAATCTATATAGATTACCTATATATTTCAGTCTTTGGGATTCTTATCAAGCAATTCATGATCAAACGAAAGCCAACTATTATAAATCGCTTGTTCTAAAACAATATCCGAATAGCAAATATGCCAAATACCTTGAAAACCCTAATTATTTTGTTGAGTTGGAGGCTCACAGGGCAGAAGTTGAGCATGCATATTTAGATGCTGTTGACTTATATCAACAAGGAAATTACACTTTAGCCGAACAAAAGGCAAAACAGATATTAAGTCTAAATCCTGACAGCACACTTATCCCAAAACTTAAATTTATTCAACTTATCGGTGAAAATAAAACTCAAAGCAAAGAAATATTTGATACCGCTCTGGCAAAGTACGCGAAGCAATACCCGAAATCTAAATTGAGTAATTTAGCCGATAATATTCGTGCATTACTACAGGATGATAAATTTAATGACTATCAAAGCTTATTAGCATCAGGATACATCTCTAAAACGGCATATCAACAAGAGGAAGATAATAAAGATACAGAAGGATTCATCTCCGACAATAATGCAATTCACTTTTTTGTAATAGCCTATGATAACAATACGTCTATCGATATTAATCGTTTAAAATTCGATATCGCCAATTATAATATCGATCATTATCTGAAAACTGATTTCGATATGGGAATAGATGTGCTTAATGTAAATACTTCCGCGTTATTGGTAAAAACATTCCTAGACAAAGATCAAGCACTTGTTTATTTGCGGTCTATCATTAGAGAACCTCAGGTATTCAAACAGCTGGAAAATACGAACTATCATAATTTTGTAATATCAAGCGGTAATTATCGTTTATTGAAAGAGAATGGCGATTTAAACAAATATCTTACTTTCTATAAACAACATTATAGTAAGTTCACTAAAGGGAACTTCCCCGAAGAAGAACTACTATCTCCTGAAGAACTCATGAGTAAGTTGGAGCAAGAAAAAGAAGAGCCCGAGAATTTCGGACATTTCGTATTAATCGACACGGAAACACCGACAAAAAATTCGACTATCGATGAAAATAAAGTAAACACGACTGAAATAGATTTCTCAAAAGAACCAAAGACTCCTCATCAGTTAGTCATTGCCATAAAGGATAAAAACAAGAATCTGGAAAGTATCTTACGAGAACTTAGAGGTTTTAACGGTTTAAATTTCAACAAGTTGAATCTAAACGTAAGTAAACAAGTATTAGGAGAATATCAGCTAATCACAATAAGCAAACTTGCCGACGCAGAACAAGCCATGAATTATTTCCGTAAGGTAATTATAACTCGAAGTTTGTTTATGGGCTTGGGTAATATCAATTATCGTAACTTTGTCATCAGTTTGGAGAATCGAGAAAAGATAACCAACGAACAGCTCAATATTGATAAATACACCAAGTTCTTTCGAGAATATTATTTATCGGGAGAGTATAAGGAGTAAGGGGATAAGATATGGATAGTACTTTTTTAAATAAATTCAAGTTTTACCAGACACTGAAAGAGAAAAGCGGATTAGTTCAAGAAATAGCTCAGCGATATGGCTATTTCATTAACGAATATCCCGTAAAGATGACTAAAACTTCATATGGCAAGGAAAACCCGGATAAAACATTTTATGTAATTGGGGGGATTCTTGATGAAACTGCCGGTCTCTTCGCTTTTGTTCAAGCTATATTTTGGCATTGTTTATATGCCGAAGAAAAAGGTTATATCCCGGTAGTTGACATGAAAAATTTTAACAACCAATATTCAGAAGACAAACCGGATAATGCATGGGAATTTTTCTTTGAACAACCTGCAGGCTATAATTTAGAAATGATTAAACACAGTAAAAACATTATTCTAAGTAAACCAAAAACCAAACCGAATTATAAATTCCCGGCAATGGTAAACCCTAGTAAAATTGATAAAAGAATTGATCGGTTTCAATCTTCATTCAGAAAATACATCAAGTTAAATACCATATCTCAGGATTTAGCCGACAACACTTACAAACAACTCATAAACAATAATGATAAAATTCTTGGCATACTTTGCCGAGGCACCGATTATCAATATTTAAGACCAAGATTTCATGCCATACAACCTAGTGCCCAAGAGGTGATAGCAAAAGCTAAATTGGTAATTAAAGAGCATGGATGTACAAAAATATTTTTAGCTACAGAGGATGCCGACATATTAAAACAATTTAAGGGTGAGTTTGGAGGTATCATTGTTTATAATCAACAGCGACTGTATCAAATTGAAGAACTCAAAGGAGCTGATTTTTTGTCATCATTAAAAGATGAGTCTAAAAGGCAAGTTGCTTTGCAATATCTTTCTTCAATATATATCCTATCTAAGTGTGATTGTTTTATCGCCGGACAAACAGCCGGTTCTTTAGGAGCTTATTTGATGGCAGATCGATATGAGTATAGCTACCTATGGAATATCGGCAAATATTAAATCCGGATTAATAGTAGTGTTAAATCGTAAAATGTCAGGTTTTCTTGAAGCCACTCCAGATTGATATATTCAGCTTTCGTCTTACTGCAATTAGTCGCACTAGCATGCCGGCAGATAAGGTAAAGGTGGTGGCGAAAGCCGCACCGGTAGCACCAAAATGAGTAATTAAAAAATAATTCAAAATAATGTTGCTTATGAGTATTGTGGTTGAGAGGCGTGCCTCAAGTTTTTCATGACCACACATGGAGAGTAAAGAACCTACACAGCCCGTAGCTACATTAAAGAATTGCCCACAACACAAGATAACAAGTATAAAATAAGCACTTTCAAACTCAGTTCCCCAAAGAGAAAGAATAAATCGCCCGAAAATAAGAAAAAGAAATAGACTAACGGAGGCAATAATGGTTAAACCATAGGTAATCCGCTGTACCATTAACTCTAACTCTTGTATTTTCCCCTCTGCAAACAAGACTGCAATCTTCGGATTAATAACAACATTTGATACTTGAGAAAAGAACCCGGTCAACAAAGCTAGATTAATAGCCGCAACATATAGGCCTACTTGTTTAGCATCACTAAGCCATCCTATCATAATAGCATCTACGTTCCATGCAATTACTGCAAGTGCAGAATTTACAAAGAAGGGCATTGATATTTTAAGCATCTTGCCTATTTCTAGCCTTGGCTTTATTTCTTTCATTCGAACTCCGGTTAATTTTCGCCAATAAGAACCTATTGTAACCGCAACAACAAGGCGACTAATAGCATATATCAAAGAAACACTAACAACGGTAATTTTTATTTGAAGAACCCACATGGTTAAAATAGCAATGAGTACGAAGCATGCACTCAACGTATTATCTACCAAACTTGCCTGCCACATCTTTTTAAATCCCTCCAATCCCGGAGCATAAATGCGTGAAAAGGTTTGCGGAATCATGGCTACTAAACCAATCATAAGTGGCAGGCGGAGATTTGGCTCGTTGAATACACTAAAACATAGCCAATCAACTAATAGTAGACCTAATATTAAGCAAAAGAAAGACAGTAACCCTGATATTACTCTTGCCGTATGCATAACATTGACGATGGTCTGCCAATTTTGTTTAGAATAAGCAATGGAGACTAGCTTCATAATGGCTGTAGGCAAGCCACATAATACTAAAACTAGCAATAGCGACACTATACGGTTAGATAAATTAATAATACCTACACCTTCGGCACCTAAGGTACGTCCGAGCACAATACTAAAAACCATGGTAGCAAGCATGCCCAACGACTTTACAGTAATTGATGCTGCTGATTTAAATACAACCTCTTGTGTGTGAGCATCAAGTTTGAACACTTTGCTTAAAATTATCGAATTGCTTATGTATTTTTTTATATCCATTTGCCTCAAAGGTAATCAATCTAACCTATGACAAAAAATCTATTTATTCGAAGCTTTACACAAACTAAAGTATTTCTTTATCTTTGAATTATGAACATAGCTATAGCTCCCTTTGCAACAACTTTTTTAGACCTATTTGTGAACCTAGCCGGATATTTAAGAATACTAGGACATGAAGTAACCTTTGTAAATCCGGATCCATATATCGCATATCTTTTACGCGATGCCGGATTCTTTCCGGATTTTTACAAACAGAATAATTTTGAAGAAGATTACTACAGTAGGGAATCACCATTGGTTCAACAATATTGTCGATTATACCATCTAGATGATATCGATGCCGTGATAAAAAGGAAAAATACAGAGTACGCCCGGGCTAAAAGATATTTTCAGAACTATCATGCAAAAAAGGTCATTCTGTGGAATGGTGAAAATAATGTAGAGAGTGATGTGTGCAAAACTTTAGGCATTGAAACCTTCTTCTGTGAAAATGGCTATTTTCCAAACACTTTTCAGATGAATCGTTCAGGTGTAAACTCAAGGGCTGAATTTGCAAATCTTAGTTTCAGTGATTTTATGAACTTTACGCTTCCTAATATAGGCGTTACTCCTGTTCATTTCGAAATTAAGCATATTAAACAATCAATAATCCAACGATACATTTTCCGTTTTTTCAGCAGGGAGTATCGAGTTATTATGAAGGAAGCACTGAAAGCTAATCAAAAAAAGAGAAAAGCTAAACGAAGCTTTAGGAAAGCCCCAATCGACCAAATAGACATAGAAAAACTAGGCAATTGGGCATTCTTTCCCCTTCAAGTTAATTCCGATACACAGATTGTGCTTAACAGCCCATATGAAAGTATGTACCAGGTGTTAGAACACAATCTACCTAAGCTTATCAATGCCGGATACAAAGTAGTACTCAAAGAGCATCCGGATGAAGTTGAACTCGTTGATTATTCTCATTTTGTGGATAATGAACGGATATTCTTGGTTAAGAAATTTGATATTAACGAATTAATTAGCCGGTCTGATTTCACAATAGCGGTAAACTCTAGTGTTGGGCTACAAGCTGTTGCTGCCGGAAAACCTGTTGTTGTTTTAGGAGATTCTTTCTATCTATCAGCTCCCAACACAAGTAGGTTAGCTCTTGATTGTAATAAAGTGGAACTTGCAGTAGGCATTAACAATATTGACACAGAGGCATACATTAGCCATATGAAGAATGATATTTTTATTAAGGGCGATTGGAGGAACATAACAATCGAATTCTTACAACTCCTTTGCAGCCGAATTTTGGCATAACATACCATAACTTACCCAAGTCCGGAAGTGAATCAACATGATGGATACAGAAAATCTGAGCTGTAATGCATACATTATGGATAGCCCTAAGGTGACAATCCATTTCATGATTTCTTTTAATATGGCGATAACAACGTGAAAAGGACTTTGCATTTCTGCATGCTGACGCTGGCTTATTCCGGTACCTAGTGCTTGCTTTTTTATGAAATCAGACTTTGTTCTCTCTAAGGGAACAAGATGCAGAACAACAGCCGACGGGACATACCACATGGTTTCGCCATTTTCTTTCAGGCGATAGAATATTTCCTTTTCCTCATTGCCGTATAGTTGTCGTCCAACTCTGCCTAATCCGGTGTTGAATGCTTCATACTTATCGAATAGGTTAGCTCTGAATGACATGTTCGAACCTCTAAAATAATCTTTTGTAAATTGTTCCTCTTTATCACCTTTATTGAAATATCCTAATAGCGAAGCAAGATACGGATTGTACCAGCTAGGTTTACCTGCCAAATATTTAAGTAATATCTTACCGCCAATCGCTGAAACATCAGGGTGTTGTTCCAGAAAATTAATAGTTTCGTTAAAGAAATTATCAGTCAGAACCGCATCGTCATCTAAAAACGTAAGATATTTAGCACTAGATTCCTTTATTCCCTTATTTCTTCCGAAAGATAAGCCTTGTTGAGTCTCTATATGATAGCTAATATTTAGATTTGGATAACCAGCAATAAACCTCAAACACTTTTCCTCAGTTTCATCAGTAGAGTTGTTGTTTACTATCACAACTTCATACCTTGACGAATCGATTGTCTGATTGGCTATCGACTCGAATAGACCGTCTAGGAATTGTGCCCTGTTGTAGGTTGCTATTATTGCTGAAATTTCTATCATTATTGTAATACCATTTTAATTGTTCTACGACTTCTTTGTTCCATTAATACAACTCTACTTCCAACCATTCGATTAATAGACTTATCATTGTAATAACGAATAGTTGCCAAAGTTAGTCCGCTATTGTATAACACTTTAAAGTGTTTATTTAATTTACTAACAACCTCTTGTATATCGAATTCAGGTTCATCAATGCATAGAGAAAACTGAATGGCAGATTGTTGAATTAAGTTCACCTTAATCAATCTCTCCTTAAAATAATTAAATACCTCAGCAAGTTCATTTACGCCAACAAACGAGAAATCATTAGGTTCTAAAGTGATTAGTGCTTGATTCTTCTTTTGTATATAAATTGGCGGCAGGTCAAGCTTCGATTCTACTTGATGTATAATCGTACCCTCTTCATTAGGATTTTCAAACGAACGAACATAAAGCGGAATACCCTTATTACGTAGCGGCTTCATTGTTTTAGGGTGAATAACTTTAGCTCCTGAATAAGCCAATTCAATGGCTTCTTTATAAGAAAGCTCACGCAATTTCTCCGTACAGTCAAAATCGTTGGGGTCTGCATTCAATACTCCGGGCACATTCTTCCAAATACTAACACTCTCTGCATTCAAAACGGAAGCCAATATAGCTGCTGTAAAATCAGAGCCCTCTCTACCCAAAGTAGTTGTTTGATTAGTTCGAGTTGCTCCTATAAAACCTTGGGTAATGTATAAAGTTTTATGTGTAGAAAAGCTTTTTTTACATAGATTTTCCGTCAATTCCCAGTCCACGTTGGCTTCACGATAAACAGCATCAGTACGAAGGCAGGTACGTATATCAATCCACTCATTACTTAAACCGTATTCATTTAAATAAGCCGATATAATGCTCGTGGAAAACAGTTCTCCGAAACTTACAATCCGGTCATATTCATAATTGAAATCTAGCGAAGGCTCTTTCTCTAAACATTTTCGTAAAGCATTAAATTGTTTCTTTATTACGGCATGATTAGTAATTCCTAATTCAGCAATAATTTGTTTATGATACTTCGCCAGCTGTTCTATCTCATCGCCAATGGAATTTCGATTAAAATACTTTTTAACCACATCTTCGAGTGCATTTGTAGTCTTTCCCATGGCAGAAACCACTACAATTAATCTGCCCGATTGCTTCCGCAAAAGATTAGCCACATGACGAATTGCCTCGGCAGAACTTACAGAGGCACCTCCAAACTTAAATACTCTCATGCCAATTATTTATCACTCTCTAAAATGAGAATTTATTTATATCTGAAAGTACAAAAGTAATTTATTTAGTCTAAACACATACATAAAGATAGTCATTACGCATTTCCCTCGACAAATAATATATACAATTATGTGGAAATGTTATTTCAACTTAAATTGATAAGCTTGCAACTAAATTTAGCCTCATTTTATATGAATGTTAGCCTTTATAGCTATATTTTCGCCGATTATTAATCCTAGAAAAGAAAGTGAACTTAAATAGGCTGAATATATTTATCGTGATACACCTGGTCTCAATCATTATTTTGCTTGAGAGCATGTTTATGCTTCTGGCATTAGGCGTTTCCTTTATTTATGGCGAAAAAGTAGAACTTCATTTCCTAGAAGCTTTTTTAATCAGCGTGGCTATTGGAGGAGGAGGATTTTTCATTACCAAACAACAAAGCCATAAAGAACCCAGCCTGCGTGAAAGTATTGCCATCCCGGTATTAGGATGGATATCCATGGCACTGATTGGTACATTGCCTTATTTAGTTACCGGAACTATTCCTCATTTTGCCGATGCTCTTTTTGAATCTATGTCGGGGTTTACCACCACGGGTTCATCTATTCTTACCGATATAGAAGCCTTACCCAAAAGCATCTTATTCTGGCGAGCACTAACGCATTGGATAGGGGGGATGGGAATAGTGGTACTTGTAGTAGCTGTGATGTCGTATATCAAAAGCTCCGGACTCCAATTATTCAGCAACGAAGCTTCAGTAGTGGTAGAAGAAAAGATTGATAGCCGAATTAAAACAGTAGCCCGACAAGTTTGGCTAATTTATGTAGGTCTTACCTTTGTTGAAACCATTCTCCTACTATTTGGAGGAATGAGCTTGTTTGATGCATTATGCCATTCATTTGCTACAGTAGCTACCGGAGGATTCTCTACAAAAAACACGAGTATTACCGATTTTTCTCCCTACATACAATATGTTATAGCCATATTCATGTTACTTTCCGGGATTAATTTCTCTTTGCACATATTATCCGTCAAAGGACAAGTTAAGAAAGCACTAAAAAATCAAGAACTCAGAGCCTATTTAGGTATCATTGCCGTGATTACAATTTTATTAACAGCCTTGCTGTATCACCACTTTCCCATTAAATTAGAAAAGGCATTCCGAGACTCTTTCTTTCAAGTGGTATCTATCATAACCGCTACAGGATTCGCTACTGCTGATTATTTAGTCTGGCCTATTCAAGGTATTTTCTTAATAGGTGTGGTTATGCTTATTGGAGCAAGTGCCGGATCTACAGGTGGAGGAGTTAAAGTTATTCGCCACGTCATCGGTTTTAAGTATTTGCGAAACAATATTAGGAGGAGAATAAAACCCAATGCTGTTTATCAGGTAAAATATAACGACAAACTCATCGATTCTAAACGAGTAACCTCCATATTGAACTTTATTCTTGTTTATTATGGTATCGTCTTGTTTGGCACACTCATCATGATTGTTTTCGGCAACTCTTTAGCAACTAGCTTCGGTTCAGTA
This sequence comes from Mangrovibacterium sp., assembly GCA_047975205.1. Classification (GTDB taxonomy): domain Bacteria; phylum Bacteroidota; class Bacteroidia; order Bacteroidales; family Prolixibacteraceae; genus JBKEDC01. The sequence continues at coordinate 26,781 of JBKEDC010000041.1, forward strand.
GCCACTACTATGGGTGGTATGGGGCCGGGATTCGGCTTAGTAGGTCCTGCATCTAACTTTTCCATGTTAACCGATCCATCTAAATATTTTCTATGTTTTACCATGTTGCTCGGTCGGTTAGAAATTTTTCCGGTATTAGCCTTATTCACCGGGTGGTTTTGGAGAAGATAGCTTCTTTTATATTTCAAATTCATGTTTAAAAAAATAGACTTATTTATCGTTTGTCTGATAGCTATTCTAGTCATATCGGCTTTTATCCCACAATGGTTTGTATCTGATTGGCATCGAATAATCGGAATAATCTGCAATGTCGGCATCACACTTATTTTCTTCATTTACGGATTGAAAATGAACAAGCAAGACATTACGAAAGGTCTTGCTAACTACAAACTCCATATCTTAATACAAACGTGTACGTTCGTTTTGTTTCCACTCATGGCATTAGCTATGAAACCCATATTTGCTTACTTAGGTATGAGTGAATTTTGGATCAGTTTTCTATTTTTAGCTGCTTTGCCCTCAACCGTTTCGTCCTCAGTGGTAATGGTTTCAATTGCTAAAGGAAACGTGCCGGCTGCTATATTTAACGCCAGCCTATCAGGATTAATCGGGGTTATTGCCACACCCCTTTGGATGAATTTCAGCAACGGCGCAAATAATTTCTTGGAAACCCTTTACCATCTTTGCCTCACCATACTCCTACCGGTGTTATTAGGATTACTTTTAAACCAATATTTTGGAGATTGGGCAAAACAACGTAAAAAACAACTCGGATTAATCGATAAAACCATCATCCTACTTATCGTATTTAATAGCTTTAGTGAAGCTTTCAGCTCCGGACTATTTACGCATTTCAGCCTAAGAAGCATACTATTGGTAGGCATATTTACTATTCTTATGTTGTTTGGTGTTTATCTGCTCATTTGGTTTATTTCCAAGCTGCTTCATTTTAATATAGAAGATCGCATTACAGCTTGCTTCTGCGGATCAAAAAAATCATTAATGCATGGTTCGGTAATGGTGCAAGCTATGTTTAAAAATACCCAGACTCAAGCACTCATTTTACTTCCTATCATGATTTTCCACTCCGTTCAACTTATTGTGATTAGCTTCATTGCCCAACGATACGCAGAACGAAAAGTAAAATAGTTGGCAAGCGGCTTACATGAGCCATTAATATTAAGACAGATTCACATTTCACACTCTTTCGCTCAGATCAAGTGCAACACTCATCATCTATAAATCAATTTAATATTATATAATCAAAAAATTGATCAACGTTTTGACGGTACTTTCAAACGTCTTTGGATAATGAATAATCCCGACTCTAAAGGAATCTACACAGATATGAAAGATACTGCCATATATTTGGTGGCAAGAACTCCTTCTGAAGAACAGTATAAATACGCTTCCGATAAATATCAACTTAAAGGCTATGATGATATTTATGAGAAAGATGGATCACCCATCGGATCGCGTGAGGTATATTATCAGATATCAAAATTTGATGATCTGACAAGACCATCGACATCAACCGTAGAAAGTGCACGCGATCATTTTGTCTTCCGAATTGCAGAAATGTATTTAATTGTAGCCGAAGGATATATGGATAGCGATCCGGCAACTGCTGTTAAGTATATGAATATACTCCGTGAAGTTCATGCCATTAAAAGGTTTCCCATTTTAGATTGGGGTTTTCAAGCAATCCTTGGGGTTTGTAAATAGATCCTATTTCACCATCAATTTCGTATTGAACATCTGAATTAGAAGCCGTTTCCCAAGTTTCTTCCCAAAGAGACGGATCAATATTGTCAGAGCCTGACTCACCGTACGAAAGACGAATCTTCAGGTTGTCAATCCAGTTGACACTTTTCATCCAATCCTCTTCACTCATTCTCCAAGCGAAAGCTGCAGCAGGGAAATATCCCCAGCGGTTATTTGGTGCGAACTTTGAAGAACCGTCAGCACGTAGGGTAGCTGTAAACAAGTATTTATCATCTAGTGAATAATTAGCCCGACCAAAAAATGACACGGAATGAGATGGGATACCCATATCATACCATGTTGATACTTGGTCTGCCGTTTGAATCAGTCCGATAGCCTCATCGAAACCATATGAATCGGGAAACCCGTTACCGATTACTTGCAAATTATTCGAATAGTTACCCATAATCTCATTGCCCACCATAAGAGACAATCGATTGTTATCGTTAATATTCCAATCATAGTTTAGGGTAGATACCGATCGAAATCCCGCACCATCTTTATTATCGATACGAGAATTTTTATCATCCATTAGACCTGCATTATAATAGCGGGCAATCCATGGGTCTTAGTCATAGATGCTTCCGTGTGTGCCGTAAGTCCTTTAAGCGGTGTCCAATCTAAACCGATTGTAGTTCGGAAATTTTCTGTTTCTTGAATCTGCTTTTCATTATTAATTTGAGCTTCCGGACTATATGCAGGATCAAGGTTTTGGTCACCATTTCCAAATCCGGCATAATTGCCGTCTCCCAACGGATTGTCAATTGGACTGAACATATAGGCTGATGAAGGAATAGATCCCTTACCATTTGTGGCATATACCCGGTTCTGAGTTGAGCTTTGAGCATAACGAATATCTACATTCATTTTTAAATTATCGCTCAATTCTTGATTAATCTTGAAGTTCGCATTTCCGCGTTTATATCCGGTGTTCATTTGAATACCATTGTCATTCAGATAGCCCAACGAAGCATAAACTTTGGTTTTATCCGTACCACCTGTCACCGTGATATTATGACTCTGACTCCAAGCCGTACCTAGAATATCATCGGTATAATCATGAGCGTCAACATCGGCGTAATCTGCATAATGATTGCCATAATCAGAACCAAGACCGAAATATTCTGCTACAGCATCTCCATAACCCGACCCCAAAGCAGTACCATATGCCCATGTGCTGTACATATATTGTTGAGCATTTAAAGCATCTGCAGTCTTAGCCGGAGTTTTAACCTGTCCATATCCACTATATGATACTGTTACCTTTCCTGCTTCTCCTTGTTTCGTAGTGATAAGGATAACACCATTAGCTCCACGCGAACCATAGATTGCTGTAGACGAAGCATCTTTCAATACATCGATACTTTTAATTTGATCGGCGAGAATATCAGAGATTGAGCTTACCGGAAAGCCGTCAACAATATAAAGTGGATCATTACTTTGGGTGATAGAACCACCGCCACGAATTTTAATTGATGTTTCAGCACCCGGGCGACCATCGGCAGATACTACATTCACACCGGATAAGCGACCCTGAAGAGCTTGAGTAACATCTGCCACCGGCACTTCCTCTAAATCATCACCACTCACCGAGGCAACAGCACCGGTTACATCTTTTTTCTTTTGGACACCATAGCCGACAGCTACCACTTCTTCCAAACCAATAGCATCTGATTGTAACCTTACATTGATTACAGCTGAATTTGCAGCCTTTGTAACAGTCGTCATACCTATGAAAGAATAAGAAAGCATTGCTCCCTTTGTTGCTTCAATAGCATATTTACCATCGATATCTGTTGTTGTTCCGATTGTAGTTCCTTACACCACAATCGTTACTCCGGGAATAGGACCGCTATCATCGCTTACTATACCCGAAACTTTCTGTTTGTCTTGAGAGAATGCCACATTAGCGCACCCAATCAGGAGTAATGACAGAAACATTACTACTCTAAATACTTTTTTCATAAAACCTATACTAATCTGTATTTAACTGAGATTTACCTTTTCGGATACAAACCTAATTGATTGTATAGATAGCTCAAACTATTAACACTTTACAATAAATGTAACATCTAAATAGCAATGGGTATTACTTAAATAGTTGTCAGTCGTTTACATTTCACTTGAGCTTGTTAATAAAAATGAGCTATTAATCTTAATTAACCGATATAAATATTACTGAACAAAACAGAATGAAAGAAGTTAACATGCAAATAACAAATAAGATACAATAAGTTTAAATTATCGACATTCGTATCAATCGGCACATTGATTTGATTTTCTACTAATGAATCTGACAAGCCTAAATGCCAACACCTACTTAATACAAACCAACGCTTGCTTAATCATAAGATTCAGATTAAATTTATTTTGTGGAGTATAGCCCGTGCGAACTAACACTAAATCCTGCGATGGCAGAATAATGATAAATTGCCCGTCATGACCTTTACACATAAGTGCATCGGCGGGTACATCAGGCATTGCTTTATTCTTATTTAGCCAAAAAGAAGAGCCGTATTGCCCTTCGGATCCTTTAGCCTCTTCTTTAGCGTAATTTACCCAATCTTCGGGCAATATTTGTTTGCCTTGCCATTCCCCATTGTTCAGATACAAGAGACCAAAGCGAGCATAATCACGGAGCGTAGCATAAATGTAAGATGAACCCACAAAGGTACCCGAAGCGTCAAGTTCAAAAATGACCGACTGCATGCCTATCTTATCAAAAAGTTGTTCTTTAGGGAAATGCCAATAGGCATAGTCTGATTCAAAGTTTTGCCGCAAAGCCAAGCAAACAACATTAGTTGAGCCCGAAGAATAACTCCAATGCTTCCCTTCAGGATATACCGATGGTTTATTCCATGCATATAAACCCATATCGGCCACATTATGCAGCATAGTGGTAACATCAGATTGATTGCCATAGTTTTCATTCCATGCCAGCCCGGAATTCATTTGCAATAATCCATTTAGCGTAATTTTCTTACTAATGCCCCCGATGTTAAGCGGTTGATGTATATTTAGTTTTCCTTCAGCCACCCGAATGCCAACTAATGCATTGGTTATACTTTTTGCCATCGACCAACTTAGGAAGCGCGTTTTTGGGGAGAATTCCGGACGGTATCTTTCTGCAATGACTTGCCCCTTATAAACAGCCATAAAACCGAATGTTCCCTTATAGGACGGATTATCAGAGAATAAATCTTCCGTAAGTACTTTCAATCGCAATGTATCGACACCGGTCGGCACGGTATCTGAGATGATATTTCCTTGTGGCCAAAGGAGGTTATCACTATCATAAGCAGGATATTTAGTTAGCGGATATTTCCGATTTAAAATCCCTTTCTCCGGATAATCCGCTATTAAAGAGCATCCGAAGCCATCAATATATACTGCTTTTGATTTCCCCCAAAGAAAGCGAGAAGTCACTTCTTTCTTTTTATAATCTATCTTGTTATGTGTAAAACGAATGAGCGAGAAATCTAAGTCTTCTGATTCCATCTCATGCTGAGTTCTATCGCCAATAAAGACACCCGATGCTAAATTCTTTGCTGCATAGCCTGTCATGATGGGCAACAAAGGATTAATATAAATAGCTCCGGCAAGCAGGATTAATATGAATAAGATGATTGGTATGAGTATTCGTTTCTTCATTATCTATCTTCTGTTTATAAGCAAATATATACACAAAAGCTCCACACTTTATCTTAATGATAAAGTTAAATCGGATTCTCTTTTCATAGATGATACCCATTTTTAGGCAACAAACAACGAAAAAAGAGCGATTGAAACTCAATCACTCTTTAAATATTTTCGGCACCAATTATACTACAAACTGTTCACGTGCTTAGTCACACCTGATTTCAAGTTGGCTGCTTTATTCGCATGAATAATGTTCTTTTTTGCCAAACGGTCAATCATTGATGTTACCTTAGGAAGATCTGCTGTTGCAGCTTCTTTATCAGTAGTAGCACGCAATTGACGTAATGCATTACGCATTGTTTTAGCGTAGTATTTATTGTGAAGACGTTTTTTTTCGTCTTGTCTGATTCTCTTTTTAGAAGACTTGTGATTTGCCATCTCTATTTGTTCTTCAACTATTATTAAAAAAAAGTAGTCCGTAGGGGAATCGAACCCCTGCTACCAGGATGAAAACCTGGCGTCCTAACCACTAGACGAACGGACCAACATAAATTCGCTATGCTTAGTTGTCATTAGCGAGTGCAAATATATACTCTTTTTTATAAATACCAATAGGTTTGATAAAAAAAATGACTTTTTATCCGTTTTTCTTTAAAAAAACACATTTTAAAAGCTCTTTTTATTGCTATTCCTGCAAAAGGAAAGCATGCCACACAACAAGTTTCACCTTTCTTTCTGTCCATAACGAAACAAAAAACATAATCTTACTCTATCTTTTGGTAAGAAATGAGGCAAATAGGGCTAAATATATCATTTATTAAAGTAAGAAAGATGCAAAAATAGGCATTATTCACTTACAATGAACGACTTACGGAAATTACATTCCTTCCAACTCATTACGAATCTTTTTAGGCAGGCTATTTACGATTAACCGGTAAGAGTGGTTTATCAGCTCTATAATGAGGTCTTGCGGCAGGCCATCATTAAAAGATAAACTATTCCATAAACGTTTATTCATATGATACCCCTCGGTTATTGCAGTATATTTTTCTCGCAAGTTCAATGCGCGCTCGGGATCGCACTTTAAATTGAGTATCATTTTATTTAACCCCAGAAGAGCAAACATTTTACCGCCCACTTTAAACACTAGTGTTGTATCATCGAAAGGCATTGATTCTTTCGCCCCTTTCTGTGCCAAACAATAATCTCTTATTTCGTCAATATGCATAGTTGTAATTTTATTCGTGTATCGATTACATTTTCAAGTAAAAAAACAGAATTTCTCTGACATAGCAGTTTTATCCGAATTTCGGCAAAACGAAAAACGCTCCCAATTTAATTCTTTTTTAATCGCATAACATCTATTTTGTGTCTAAAACAACATATATTTCAACCCTAGAAAAGGAAAAATACAAATCCTGTTTTTATCCTTTATCTTAAAAATATTTTGAGGACGATTAAATGAATTTGAAGGCGAAAAATCAAGAAAAATCTACGATTAACAACTTCCAAATACGCATGTATTTTTTTGATGTTTTTATTTGTTAAATTAATCTTATTTACTACCTTTATACCAACAGAACAAACGCTATGACAGAATTTAAACTCACACAAAATGACCCTTGGTTATCAGATTTTTCAGAAGCCATTAACGATCGTTATAATCTAGCTCAAGAAAAAGAAAATGAATTATGCCATGGTGCAAGTTTATCTGACTTCGCAAGCGGTTATTTATATTTCGGACTTCATCGCACAAGCAACGGTTGGGTGATTCGAGATTGGGCACCGAACGCCTCGTCTATTTTCTTAGTAGGCACATTTAATAATTGGGAAGAATCGGCCGAATATGCATTAAAACCCATAGGTAATGGCAAATGGGAGCTCTACTTAGCAAATCATCAACTAAAACATACCGATTTATATGCTTTTGCGATGCATTGGAATGGAGGATCGGGCATGCGTGTACCGGCTTGGAGCAAACGTGTGGTGCAAGACCCCGACACTTATATTTTCAATGCTCAAGTATGGGAACCAGCAAATCCTTACCAGTGGAAACTACCAAGTTTCCAACCCCTGCCGGAAGCTCCTCTTATTTATGAATGCCACATCGGCATGGCAGGTGAAGAAGAACGGGTACATACGTATGATGAATTTCGCAGGCTTCGCTTGCCTTATATCAAAGAAATGGGCTATAACGTTATTCAGCTTATGGCAATTCCCGAACACCCTTATTATGGTAGTTTCGGTTATCACGTATCGAACTTTTTTGCTCCTTCTTCACGCTTTGGTACCCCTGAAGAATTAAAACAATTGATCGACGATGCACATGCAATGGGTATTGCCGTCATTATGGATTTAGTGCATTCGCATGCCGTGCGTAATGAGCGGGAAGGTTTGGGAAATTACGACGGCACAAATTATCAATTCTTTCATGACGGAGCGAAGGGAGAGCATCCGGCTTGGGATTCTTTCTGCTTCAATTACGGTAAAAATGAGGTGCTACACTTTTTACTATCGAATATTAAATATTGGCTTCGAGAGTATCAATTTGACGGATTCCGGTTCGACGGTGTGACCAGCATGTTGTATTTAGACCATGGATTGGGAAAAGCATTTACCGGATATCATGATTATTTCAACGAGAATGTAGATGCAGAAGCTTTGACTTATTGTTATCTGGCGAATAAACTCATTCAGCAAATTAAACCTCAAGCCTTAGCTATTGCCGAAGAGATGAGTGGCATGCCCGGTTTGGCATATCCTCTTGAAGATGGTGGCTTGGGTTTTGACTATCGTATGGCTATGGGTGTGCCCGACTATTGGATTAAGCTCATTAAAGAAAAAAAAGATGAGCACTGGGAAATGGGGCATCTATTTTATGAACTGACCTCAAAGCGTTTAGACGAGAACGTGGTGAGTTATGCAGAAAGCCATGATCAAGCTTTGGTTGGCGATAAAACCATCATTTTCCGTCTGATTGACAAAGAAATGTACTTCAGCATGCGCAAAGACCAAGAAAACCCGGTGGTAGAACGCGGTATAGCTTTACATAAAATGATTCGATTAATTACTGCTTCAACTGCAGGAGGAGCTTATCTTACTTTTATGGGTAATGAATTCGGGCACCCGGAATGGATCGATTTTCCGCGAACTGAAAACGGGTGGTCATATAAACATGCGCGTCGATTGTGGAGTTTGACAGATGATAAAGAATTGCAATTTCACTATCTCAATGATTTTGAAAAAGAGATGATTCATTGGCTGCGCGACAATCGTTTGTTAAGCACTCCGGAAGTTTTTTGTCGATTTGAAAATAATGGCGATCAAGTTATAGCTGTTGAACGCAGCAATTTCTTGATTGTATTTAATTTCAATCCTGTGCAATCATTTACAGGTTATGGCATACCGGTTGATAAATCAAGTTGGGAAGTGCTTTTTGATTCTGATGAAAAACGATTTGGAGGACAAGAGCGAATTGCACACCTGAAATATCAAACACACCGCGACAAAAAACATAAGGTGGATTATCTGGATTTATACTTACCTGCGCGTACAGCTATGGTATTAAAACGCATGAAAGAATAAGACGTTTTTAAATGAGATTAAAAAAGAGAATAAATGAACAAATACTTCACATCGGTGGCCATTCCGGAGCTTAATTTAGACATTGATTTCCATTCCAGATTGATGTTTATCGGCTCATGCTTTGCCGATAGCATGGGTTCTAAGTTTGAAGATTTAAAATTTTCGAGCTTAGTAAATCCATTCGGAGTGCTTTACAATCCCCATTCTGTAGCAAACGGATTGAGCTATGCGCTGGAAGCAAAACAATTTTGCAAAGCCGATCTTTTCGAGCAACATGGTCTATATAAGAGTTTCTATTTCCACAGCAGGTTTAACGACACTCAAGCCGAAAGAGCTGTTGAAAAGATGAATGAAGCCATACGGCAAACACACAAGCAACTCAAACAAACCGATGTGTTGTTTATTACTTTTGGCACGGCATGGACTTACCAACTTGCCGATAGCAAACAAGTTGTGGCAAATTGCCATAAGCACCCAAGCAGTACTTTTATTCGCAAACGACTAACGGTAACTGAAATCGTTTCACTTTGGAATGATATGCTTTCTGAACTACACACCTTCAATCCTAAATTACGAATTGTGTTTACAGTGAGCCCTATTCGCCATTGGAAAGATGGAGCTCATGGCAACCAATTAAGCAAATCTACTTTACTGTTGGCTGTTGATGAGCTGTTAAGCATCCATGATTACATCCGTTACTTTCCGTCATATGAAGTGGTCATGGACGAATTACGAGATTATCGTTTCTATGCCGATGACATGCTGCATTTATCAGACTTAGCCGTTAACCATATTTGGCAACTTGTGCAAACACATTTAATAGCACCGGAATGCCATACCAGCTTACAACAAATAAAAAAATTAAATTCAGCTGTTCAACACCGCATGTTTAATGCACTTAGCAGCGAAGCCTTAAAGTTTGCAACAAGCAATTTAAAATTGATCAAGCAACTGGAGCAAAAATACAAGACTCTAGATTTCAGCTCGGAAAAGAATTATTTTGAACATATGATAACTAATCGATCGGAGAAAAAATCCGACAATAAAATATAACATGATGGAATGTTTATCTTTTGAAAAAAGTCAGCTCGTAAATCTCGACCAGTCATTAAATACCGAGCTCATCCGCTCCAATCAGGCAGGTTGTTATTTCAGCACTACCATATCAGGCTGCAATACGCGAAAATATCACGGTTTGCTCATTGCTCCTGCACCCCGAAAAGGTAATATCAAGCATGTTCTACTAAACAGCTTAGATGAAACCGTAATCCAGCGAGGTGCTGCATTCAATTTAGGATTACATAAATATGAAGGTGAGCACTTTGAACCTAACGGACATAAATACCTTCGCTCGATGGAAGTTGCCGAAACTACACTCTCTACCTTTCGAGTAGGAGGTGTGGTGCTCACGCGTGAGCGGTTACTTTCTCAAAACAGCGAGCAAATACTCATTAAATACACCCTTGAAGAAGCACATTCCGATACCATCCTCCGATTTAAGCCCTTTATGACTTTTCGGAGTATTCACGAATTATCTCATCAGAATGATTTTGCTTCCATGCATTCCACACCTATTGATAATGGGGTGATGTATAAATTATATGAAGACACACCTGAACTACATATGCAATTTTCTAAGCCGGTTAACTTTGTATCCGACAATAATTGGTATAACAATATTGAGTATTTCAAAGAAAAGGATCGAGGTTTCGATTATTTGGAAGACTTATTTGTTCCGGGATATTTTGAGTTGCCTATAAGGAAAGGTGAAAGCGTTATATTTTCAGCATCAACACAAAAGATAGATGTAAACGGACTCAAAATTAAGTGGGGTAAAGAAAAATCGAATAATGCCAAAGATGTAAGCTATCACGACTTCCTACATTACAGTGCCAAACATTTCTTGCATTGTCACGGTTCGCAGATTGATATTGTAGCCGGATATCCTTGGTATGGTTGCCTCACTCGCTACACATTTATTTCGCTTTCGGGTTTAATTTCACCTCAAGCACATGCCGAAGAGTACGAAACGGTGTTAGACACGCAGTTAAGCCGACTAAAGAATGGTTTATTCCCTGTTGATTCCGGTGCTTTCAATAGCAGTTATGCAGCCATAGATACGCCTCTTTGGTTTGTGCATGCGCTACAAGCTTACAGCAGGCAACAAGCCGAAAAATCTGTTTATCTATGGAATAAATACGGATCGTCTATCAAACAGATTCTTGCAGCATATCGATATGGAACTGATTACGACATTCATATGCAGGAAAACGGGCTAATTGGCAGTAGTTATAAAACTGAGCCCTTAAGCTGGATGAATTCAGTAATAGAAGGCAAAGCCTGCGTGGAGCGCATGGATTACTTAGTGGAGGTGAATGCTCTTTGGTATAATGCCTTATGCTATGCTTTGGAATTAGCTTTAGAAGCCGGCGACAATGAATTTGTTCAACAATATATTGAGCTTAAAGATGAAGTAGCTCAATCATTCCTAAATACATTTTGGGTAGAAGAGAAACGAATGCTTGCCGACGGCGTTAATTCACACACTAAAGATTATGCTGTTCGCCCGAATATGGTAATTGCTGTTGCCATGCCCTATTCGCCACTCCGGAAAGAGCAACAAAAAGAAGTATTAAGTATTGCCAAACGCGTATTGCTCACACCACGCGGATTACGTTCTTTAAGCCCCGAACAACATGAGTATCGTGGTTTTGTGCCGGGCAATGCCACGGCAGAGCGAGAGCTTATCATTCATCGTGGTGCGGCATGGCCTTGGCTGGTGCAATTCTTTGTCGAGGCTTACTTGCGCGTGCACGGGCGAAGCGGATTAAGCTATATTAAGCGTATTGTCGGGGAATTTGAATCCGGTTTGAAAGAACACGGAGTTGGAACAATCTCGGAAATGTATAACGGAAATCCACCGCATTTAGCCAAAGGAGCTGTTTCGTTTGCCGGAAGTGTAGCTTCGATAATTAAATCAAGCTTTTTAATTGCGGCCTACGACAAAGAGGAAAACGTATAGAATAACCCTAAAACTAAATTTAAATGAGAGTATTAATGTTCGGGTGGGAATTTCCACCTCATATATCGGGAGGACTTGGAACTGCGTGTTATGGTCTGACCAAAGGGTTAGCCGAATGCGATGATGTTGACGTGCTTTTTGTTGTGCCCAAATCGCATGGCGATGAAGACCAAACAAGTATGCAGTTAATCGGTGCCAATAATATACCTGCAGGAAACAAACGCGACTGGTTTGAGAATATCGAAACCGTTCCTTATGTAAATCCAAGCGAATATTCCATGTTATTTGAATCTGAATACGGACATTACCGGTATGCCCACAACCAAAACGGACGACTGTGGTTCTCGGGTAAATATGGTGCCGAACTGCATGAAGAAATATATAAGTATTCCTTGGTGGCAAAAATTATTGCCCGCGATAATCAATTCGACTTAATTCATGCACATGACTGGTTGGCCTATCCGGCAGGAATTGCGGCCAAAGACATGACCGGCAAGCCTCTTGTTATTCATGTGCACGCTACCGATTTCGACCGCAGTGGAGGGAGTGTGAATCCGCGAGTCTTTGAAATTGAGAAGTGGGGAATGGAACGTGCCGATCAAATCATCACCGTGAGTAATCTCACACGTAACATTGTAATCGACAAATATGGTATCGATCCCGGCAAAGTGACTACTGTTTATAATGCCGTAGAGCCTGTGAAAGAAAAAGAATTAACGGTAAGCAAAGGTGTGAAAGAGAAAGTGGTCACGTTTCTAGGACGTATCACTATGCAAAAAGGACCCGAATATTTCGTTGAGGCGGCAAAGATGGTACTCGATCGCATGGATGGCGTTCGTTTTGTAATGGCAGGCAGCGGAGATATGATGAATGCTATGGTTCGAAGAGCTGCCGAATTAAAAATCAGCGATAAATTCAACTTCACCGGATTCTTAAAAGGCGATGACGTATTCAACATGTTCCGCCAGAGCGATGTGTTCGTTATGCCTTCTGTTTCCGAACCATTTGGCATTGTTCCTTTAGAAGCCATGCAAAGTAATGTACCGGTTATTATATCTCATCAATCGGGTTGTTCCGAGATTTTGGAACATGCCTTAAAAGTAGATTATTGGGATACTGCAGCTATGGCAAACGCCATTTACGGCATGCTGAAATATCCGAGTCTTTGGAAACATTTGCGTGAAGAAGGAAAAAAAGAAGTTGACGGTATCGTTTGGACAAAATCAGCAGCTCACGTCAGAGAAGTATATTTAAAAGCACTAAACAATAAATAAACCACATATTATGAAAGCAATTTGTATTAACCTGCAAGCACACCAGCCATTCCGATTCCGGAGATATCGTTTCTTCGACATCGGCAATGATCATTACTATTACGATGATTTTGCCAACGAAACAACCATGCAAAAGGCAGCCAATGCTACTTATTTACCGACTAATAAAATTTTATTAGAGCTCTTGAAGCGTGACGATATCAATTTTAAAATAAATCTTACCTTATCGGGCTTAGCCATCGAACAGTTTGAAATGTATGCCCCCGAAGTGTTGGATTCATTTAAAGCATTGGCAGAAACCGGTAAGGTTGAATTTATCGCTGCTCCTTATTCGTATTCTCTTTCTTCTATAAAAAGTCCGTCCTTATTTAAAAAGGAGGTGGCTCAGCAGTGTGATATTATAAACCTACACTTCAACCAAAAACCTCAAGTGTTATGCAACACCGAGATGATATTTTCCGATGATATTGCACTCCTTGCCGAGGAGATGGGCTTTGAAGGCGTTCTTACCGAAGGAGCCAAGCATGTGTTGGGTTGGAAATCGCCCAATTACCTATACACCAGCACAGAAAGTCCAAACTTGAAGGTACTTATGCGAAATTTTCAGCTGTGTGATGATTTGTCGTTCCGCTTTTCCAACCAAAGTTGGAGTGAATTTCCCTTAACAGCCGAAAAATATGTGGAATGGATGAACGGAAACCCGAAGGATGAGGTAATTAATTTATTCTTGGGATATGAAGTATTTGGCGGATTCCAAACCGAAAACACCGGCATATTCGAGTTCTTGAAAGCATTACCCCTGATTGTAGAACGAGACTCTAATTATCGATTTGCCACAGCCACAGAAGCTATGAATGAACTCAAACCGAAATCAGCAGTAAGTGTGCCCTATCCGATATCGTGGTCGAATGAAGAACGAGATATATCAATATGGACGGGAAACGTATTGCAAAACGATGCCATCGATAAGTTATTAAGCTTAGAAACCCGAATGAAACGAGTTCATGATTATGCATTAAACCGAGATTGGAATTGCTTGCAAGCCTGCAATCATTTTTATTTAATGGGTAAAATGTTTTACATTAAGCTAAACCCGCATTTACCTTATCATGGATTTGACAGTCCTTATGATGCTTTCATCAATTACATGAATATTTTAAGTGATTTTGAAATTCGATTAAACACCTTTGCTCCTGAAAGTAAAGGAGAAGAAGAAATAGATCTTCTAAATAAATTGTTGGAAGACAAGGAGCTTGAAATCAAGAAATATAAGCGAGAGCTAAACCGACTAAAAAAAAGAACGACTAAAAAATAACACACATAGCAACAAGATTTAAGATACACTTAACAATTTCAAGAAACAACTAATAATTTTGTTTCCTACCTTCGCTAAGTAGTATATTTTTATCAACTAAATTAAGACCACAGATGCCAAATTGGAAAAAACTTGTAGTGGAATCGAATTTACCTGAAAATTTGACTCCCTTAAAAGAAATAAGTCAAAACTTATGGTGGTGTTGGAACACCGATGCCCGTTTACTATTTCAAAAAATTTCTCCCGAATTGTGGGAAGATGTAGAACACAATCCTATTCTATTATTGAATAGCGTGAATTATGAAAGACTGACCGAATTAGAAAACGATAAAGCTTTCATGAAAGAAATGGCTGCAGTGAAAGCCAATCTTAATAAATATTTAGAAGACAGGTCAAACTACACTTCACACCAAGTGGCCTACTTCTCTATGGAATACGGTTTGCATGACAGTTTAAAAATTTTTTCGGGAGGTTTAGGCATTTTAGCCGGCGACTACCTGAAAGAGGCTTCTGATGCTAAAGTAAATTTGAATGCCGTAGGGCTACTATATCGCTACGGTTATTTCAAGCAACAAATTGACATGCATGGGCAGCAAATGGCAAACTATGAGGCTCAAGAGTTCAGCCGGGTTCCTGTCAGTTTAGTTACCGACGAATCAGGTAACTTTATCGAGGTAGAAGTGGAATATCCCGGAAGAAACCTAAAAGCTCGAGTATGGGAAGCTAAAGTAGGCGCCGTAAATTTATACCTACTCGATACCGATTATGCAGCCAACAGCGAACAAGATCGTTTTGTTACACATCACTTATATGGCGGCGACAACGAAAACCGCTTGAAACAAGAAATGTTACTCGGTTTGGGCGGTATTCGCGCACTACGCAAGTTAGGTATCGGCAATGCCGACTTATATCATTGTAACGAAGGACATGCCGCATTTATCGGTTTGGAACGTATCAAGGATATGATGGAAGAAAAAAACCTCAGCTATGCCGAGGCTAAAGAATTAGTGCGTGCCTCTACCTTATTTACCACACACACGCCGGTTCCTGCCGGACATGATTCGTTCCACCAAGACCTTTTCGGAACCTACATGAGTTTCTTTAAAGATAAACTCGGTTTAACTTGGGATGAATTTGTAAATTTAGGTAAAGCTCATCCGGAGGAAGACCACTTTAATATGTCATTTCTGGCTTGCAATATGTCGCAAGGTGTAAATGGTGTGAGTTGGTTACATGGTGAAGTATCGAAGGATATTTTAAAAGATCTCTACCCTCAGTTTATACCTAATGAATTAGCGATCGGCTACGTGACCAATGGAGTGCATTATCCCACATGGACTGCCCCCGAATGGAAGAAACTACACTTAAAATATTTCGGTGCCGACTTCGTTGACAATCAACTTGATTTTGCTCGTTGGGATAAGATTTACGAGGTACCTAATCGGGAAATCTGGGGAATTAAAAGAAGCTTGAAACATTCTATGGTGAGCTATATTCGGGAGCGTTTCATTGAAAATAAGATTAAAAACAATGAAAACCCTAAATTTATTAACGACACTATGAGCCAAGTTAACCCCAATGCGTTAACTATCGGTTTTGCACGTCGTTTTGCTACTTACAAACGAGCTCATTTGTTATTCCACAATCTCGACCGCTTGGCTAAGATTGTAAATAACCCGAACTGCCCGGTTCAGTTTGTATTTGCGGGTAAAGCTCACCCTGCCGATGGTGCCGGTCAGGGACTGATTAAATACATTTATGAGATTTCAAAGCGTCCGGAATTCCTAGGCAAAATCATTT
>JBKEDC010000047.1:0-2464 GCA_047975205.1 Mangrovibacterium sp.
TTATGATTCCGTTTAATTTCTCAGAAGTATCAACTGCCAGAAGTTCAGCCATAGAGTAGATCACCTTTGATCTTGTAGCATTTCCGCTCCTTATAGGATTCACCAGGTGCATTGATACCCATCTCTTTACACGAGCCTCCCCAAATGTCCTATAAGCTTCTCTCTGGGAAATAGAATCTTTTGCTGGAGTAACACGCTTTGCATAGTTAGCAGCTCCCAGTTCTGACATCTGCATACAGATGTTTTTCAATTCGTATAGCTCCAGTGTGATCATGATTCAGGATTGAAAGAGTTTAGTTTTTCGCTATCCTCAGCAATTCCGAGTAGTAGCTTTTCATAGTCTGATATAGAAGAATTTTCAATTTCACGTATCACTATACCATCCTTGACAACCTTTACAAGCCCAGTTTTAATATTAGAAACAGCCTGAACTCTCTCAGAGAATGTGTGAATCATCAAGTTCTCACTCGTATTGAAATCTGTGTACCACGAATAATTTTCTTTGTTCATAATATTTTTATTTATAGGGTTATTACTCCTCTGATTTGCGTGGGAACAAAACTTCACCAGGTACACCTAATTCCTTTTCAATCATAGATGTTGATAAAGCATCAGGGTACTGAGTTCCAGCAAGCCAGCATCTAACAGTCTTGGTAGACTTCATTGTTATTTCAGCAATACGCTCAACAAATCTCGTTTTAGGACACTTGACAGATGCCCTACCAGGGAGATCATTGTATATTTGCCTGAATGACATCTGGTTTTCCTTTGTTATCTTCTCCATTTTTATCAATTTTAATCGTTCCACAAACACACTTTTTGTATCTTTGCACGTGAATTATTTAATCACATTGCAAAGATATGAAATTAATTCATATCAAAACAAATTAATTAGAACATTTTTCATATAATAATTAGTCGATTGTAGAAATGGCTGTGAATAAACAACTTAAAGACGCAATAGCGCACATTAAATTTAGATTCGGACTAAATCAGGCAGAAATAGCTGATAGGCTTGAGGTTAAAAGTACTTATCTATCCGATATGATCAATGGAAGAGTACCTTTTACAGATAATATTTCAAATAAGTTATATGAACTTTTTCATATAACAGCAGAAGAAAATACAATAACGAATGAGGATGTGGGTTACAAACTCCCCACTAATATAAACGGAGATGGAGTTCCCTACTTTGAAGATATAGAGAGTTCGGGTGGAATAATACCAGCAATGAATGAAAATGGCAAAGAGATACCTACGTTCTTTATAAATTACGAACATTTCAATGACTGCACTGCTTACCTACAACATGTAGGAGATAGCATGTATCCCAAATATTGTGCGGGGGAGATAATAGCTGTAAAGCGTATATATAATTTTGATGTTGTTTTATGGGGGGAGGCGTATCTGATTGTCACTAATGATAATGCAAACAGTCTCAGGACAGTAAAGCTGATTTTTCAGCACGATGAACAAAGCAAAATAATACTTCGTGCAAGTAATCCAAACTACAAGGGGGATACTGTGATAAACAAAGTAGATATTCTTTCAATGTTTATCGTAAAAGGGAAAATAACAAGAAATCAATTATAACTCAATCATGGAAAATAAAGAAAAAAGCGGGATCTCATTTCCGAACATAACAGCAAAAGAGTTCATCACAGTAGGATCAGAGGCTTTTTCAGAGCAACTGGTGAAAATGACAAAGGATAAAATCATAGCCCCCTACAGCCTGATAAAAGAATATCGTTTCGTGATGGAATTATACAGATCACTATCCTATGGCCTCAAACCAAATGAAAAAACGCTCACAGAAGCACAGAAACGGCTCAATTTTGCCATCGACCATGCAAAGGTGAATGATTTACCCTTTGATGAGTTAGAGTCTCTTAAAATCGAAATAAACCACATAAAATACGATTTGCTATGAAATATCTATTTGTGATGCCATTCTTACTGTTAATGCTTGCATGTTCCAAAGATGAGACAGTACAAGAGGAACAAACAGAATACATCAATTCTTATGCAACCATCAGAAATAATATTGATGGAGAAACAATAAGCATAATCAAGCACGTGGATAAAGATGGAAAAATAAGTGCTGTTGAAGTGTGCAGGATAGGATACCAAGAAACATCACCTGTCATAGGCTTAAATTGTGGAGTAAGCTCTACTATCTTTCCATTTCGACTGTCTTCAAAGGAATACACCTCTGTACATGATTTTGAAACAGCCGATTGTGTCACTCTCAACTTTACAGGGGATAATTCAAAAAACAATCCCATAAAAGTGGAACTAAACAAATACGATTCAGGGAAAATATATCTAAAATCAATAAATCAGAATGAACACTCCAGCAACTAAACAAATCATAGAGAGGTTTTATAGTGCCCTGGATGCGATAATAGCAAAAAAGGATATACGTGGTGTGGCTACATATTGCAGACTATACGATATTGATCGA
>JBKEDC010000016.1:0-78458 GCA_047975205.1 Mangrovibacterium sp.
CAGCAATTGGGAGGAACTGAGCTTGTATTTTGACTATGATGAGCATATTAGAAAAATCATCTATACCACTAATGCAGATGAAGGATTCCATCGTCAAGTCCGTAAAGTTACAAAGACAAAAGGAGCTTTTCCTAGCGACATGGCTTTACTAAAACTTATATACTTAACGATAGAAGATATCTCAAAGAAATGGACGCAACCGGTGCAAAATTGGGGTTTAGCTGCTCAGCAGTTGGCTATAAAGTTTGAAGGTAGATTTGAATTAGAGCTATAAGAGCCAAAATCAGCTTTTAGAAATTGCTTTCAAAAAAAAATGTATATTTGAATAATAATAGAAAAAACTAGATAGAGTTTAGATTACACTCCCGAGCGGACAGGGAGCTTCTGCAATTATTACGCAGAGTATCATGGGACACAGGCAACAGTCACATAAGCCTTACTAGCTATGTGCATAATATAATATTCGAGCATATCAAATCGCATACAGATTTGATTAATAAGGCTACTGCTAAGAATATTCGTAAGTCTACTTTGCCGGAGATTTAGGGTAGATTGCACATTTCATTCTAATTATGGGCTGTTACAAGCTGTACAGCAATTGGGATTTGAAAGTAATTTAGTGGTATGCCGGAATTTCCGGCATACCACATAGAGTTGAACTAACCGGAAATTCCGGTGGGTTGACAGTAAATCTTCAACTATCGCAAATTTTGCGACAGTTAGTTTTATACAGTCCCCAAAAACACAAAGTGGTATGTCGGCAATCCCGACATACCACTCTACTATAAACAGTCCGGTAATTCCGGACTGTTGGATTGATGCTTTACACATCTATAAACAATAGTCACTTGCCCTAATCAGCCGTCAACTCCTGTGCTATAATTTCTGCCTGTTTCAACACTGTTTCTGTTGCTAGCTTCTGCATATCGGGTGGATAGCCGTATTGTCTCAGTGTTCGCTTGATGATTACTTTTAGCTTTGCTTTTACGTTTTCTTTTATTGTCCAATCTATGGAAGCATTTTGCTTTACTCGTTCAGTCAGAACTACGGCAAGCTCTCTTAACTTATCATGTTGCATTAGCTCTTTGGCACTATCATTATCCGCAACTGCGGTATAGAAAGCATATTCAAAGTCAGTTAGACCTAGTTGTTTGGCTTCACTATCCATACCTACTATTTCTTGACTAAGTTTGATTAGCTCTTCCATCACTTCAGCAGCAGTTAGTATTTTATTCTGATACTTTTTGATTGAGTTTTCGAGCATTTCTTTTAGAGACTTGCTCTTTATAAGGTTCTTTGTTGAGCGAGACTTTATCTCATCGTTCAACAACTTCTTCAAAACCTCAATAGCTACATTCTTATGCTCCATGCCTTTCAATTCCATCAAGAATTCTTCTGAAAGAATGGAAATATCAGGTTTCTTAATTCCTGCGGCATCGAATACATCGATAACTTGCTCCGATACCAACGCTTGGTCTATTACTTGGCGGATAACTGACTCTATTTCTTCATCGGTTTTGCCCGAACCTGTACTGTCGAATTTTGCCAGTCTTGCTTTTACTGCTTGGAAGAAAGAAATTTCATCTTTTACATCCATTGCTTGCTCATGTGGGACAGCGATAGCAAAGGCTTTCGATAAAGCTGTTACTTCATTGATATATCTTTTCTTGCCGTCCTCCAAACCTAATATATGTTCTTCTGCTTCCAATATCATAGATAGCTTCTTGCCTGTGTCAGCCTGAAAATAATCTTCATAAGGGAAACCATTGAACATCTGCGATACTACTTCCAATTTCTCCAATAATAGTTCTACCGCTTGGTCTTGTGCAATGGTTGGGTCGCCTTTTCCTCCTGCATCCGAATAAAATGCTAGTGCCTTTTTCAAATCCGATGCTATACCTAAGTAATCTACCACCAAACCGGAGGGCTTGTCTTTGTACACTCGGTTTACTCGGGCAATGGCTTGCATCAGATTATGACCTTTCATCGGCTTGTCGATGTATAGCGTGTGCATACTTGGAGCATCAAAGCCTGTAAGCCACATATCACGCACAATTACCAACTTCAACTCATCGTCAGGGTCTTTCATGCGCTCGGCTAGTTCTCGTCTTTGTTGTTTGGTTGTGTGATGCTTCGATATTTCGGGTCCATCCGAAGATGAGGAAGTCATAACTACTTTAATAACCCCTTTATCCAAATCATCTGAATGCCATTCGGGTTTTATCTTGATGATTTCCGCATATAGTTCTGCCGCAATTCTTCGAGACATCGACACAATCATTCCTTTGCCGTCGAATACTTCTTGTCGCTGTCCGAAATGTTGAACAATATCTTTAGCCACATTCTTAATCCTGTTTTCGCTTCCTATCAAGGATTCTAATTGCGTCCACTTGGCTTTGGCCTTTTGAGTTTCTGTTAGTTCGTCGGTGTCTAGTTCTGCATCTAATTCCTCAACTAGCTTCTTGCCTTCTTCGCTTAGGTTTACTTTCGCTAATCTGCTTTCGTAAAAGATACGCACCGTTGCACCGTCTTCTACCGCTTGTGCAATATCATACACATCAATATAATTACCGAAGACCGCAGGAGTATTCACATCCGTGCTTTCTATTGGTGTTCCGGTAAATCCTAAATATGTAGCATTGGGCAGAGCATCACGCATATATTTGGCAAAACCATAAACAATCTTCTTGCCAATTACATTTCCGTTTGCGTCTTTCTCGTCAACAGTCTTTGCTTTGAAACCATATTGTGTTCGGTGGGCTTCATCAGCTATTACTACTATATTTTTCCTTTCCGATAGGGTCTCATAAACATTGCCCTCTTGTGGTTGGAATTTCTGAATGGTAGTGAAGATAACACTGCCCGACCCTACTTTTAGCTTTTCTTTCAGGTCGTCTCTGTTCTCTATTTGTTTGGGTTCTTGTCGGAGTAGTTGTGATGACGATGCGAAAGTGTCGAACAGTTGGTCGTCTAAGTCGTTGCGGTCGGTTATTACTACTATGGTGGGATTATCCAATGCCAACACTATCTTCCCTGTGAAGAATACCATAGACAGCGATTTGCCACTTCCTTGCGTATGCCAAACTACTCCACCTTTGCGGTCGCCCGACGCTTGCGATTTTACTTCTGCCACTCCGTAGCTTTCGGGGGCTTCCATAACCATATTTTCTACCACTTCTTCCTCATAACCGGTTGCCCTAAGCACAGATTCCACCGCTCGGTTCACAGCGTAGTATTGGTGATATGCAGCCAACTTCTTAACCGTTGATATGGTTGTTATGCCTGTCTTTGCATCTTCCTTTTTCGCTTTCTCAAATACAATGAAATGACGTATCAAATCAAGGAGGGTTTCCTTATTCAGCATTCCCTTGATAAGCGTTTCCATCTGACTAACCAAATGCGAGGCTTCCGACTTTCCGTCATCCGACTTCCATGTCATAAATCTTGTAAACCCTGCAGATAGTGTTCCTGCCTTAGCTTCCAATCCATCGGAGATAACCGAAAAGGCATTGTATGTAAACAAGCTGGGAATAGCCGACTTGTAGGTTTCTATTTGTCGGAAAGCAGAATTGACGGTAGCATTCTCATCAGCAGCATTTTTGAGTTCTACAACCACCAAAGGAATGCCATTGACAAACAAAATAACATCGGGGCGTTTAGCCCCTCTGTCCCCTGAAGGGGATGTGTTATAAACTGTAAACTGATTGGCAACAACAAAGTCGTTATTCTCGGGATGCTCAAAATCCACCAACCAAACCAAATCCCCACGTTGCTGACCATTCTTCTGATAGCTGACTTTAATCCCCTCCGTAAGCAATCGATGAAAACTCTCATTACCTGCCAACAACTCCGGCGAATGAATACGCCCAATCTCTTTAACGGCTTCCTCCAGTGCCGCAATCGGAACATCAGGATTGATATGCTCAACAGCTTCCGCCAAACGACTGTTCAGCAATACATCCTCGTAGGAACTGCGCTGTGGGTTCTCGCCATCATGAGCAATGCTTGGGGCATAGATATATTCGTAGCCTTGCTGCTCTAAGAGTTGAATGGCGAAGTCTTCTATGTTGCTTTCGGTTATTTTGGTCATGGGATTTGGTTTTTAAGGCTTAAATTACATTATGTTGTCAATCTCATCTCTTATTACAAAAAAGAACCTTTGCAACATTGCTAACAGGCAAACAAAGTATCTTGACAAAAGAAAAAAAGCTATACTAGTGAAAGAAAGTTCGATTGCATTGCATTTAAAACTAAATATGTAATTTAATACCACGACTAACATTATCTGAACTCCTAGTAATATAATATATAGTGTTATGCTAGAAATTTGTTTAAGACTCTCCTTAAAAGCTTCATAATTAGACAAATCAATATCTTTGTTACTCTTTTCAGTTCTAATTCTTGAACTTACACTTAGTAGTAATGAGAAAAATAAGCTTGTGAATATTGATACACCTGTTGTTACATATATTGTTAGCTGAGTTAGTCCAATGCTCAGTATCCACGGAACTATAGCCATAATAATTGGCAGTCCATAAAAGAAAAAATTAAATTTAAGTTTAGAAACTCTATCTGAAATAGTCTTTCCGTTACTGTCTAGATTAATCTTCTTAATAGCTTTTTTTCGTATATTATGAAGTGTGCGAAAATCTATCATCTCATACTTGTTTCTGTTTTTATTTGTTCTATTTCAATATCAGCAAATCTCTTCATTTCATTAAAATCAGGATATCCATCAGAGTCTTTACACTTGAGAGGCAATAGAATGCTTGGTATTATATTTATCGTATTATCTGTATCATCTAACCTTGCGGTTCGTTCTTCTTTTTTGTCACCAACCTTGTGTTCGTAAGTTGCAGACATCTCGTAATATCTATCTCCAAGAGTAAATCCGTGATTTTTCAAAGCATCGCCTACTGTCTTTTTATTAACTTTAGCACGATTTCTTGTGCTGAAGTTTTTAAGTTTAACTGTTACACTTTGAGCATCACCTACTCCTGTGTCATGTCTACTTTCTCTACTA
Source organism: Mangrovibacterium sp. (assembly GCA_047975205.1). Lineage (GTDB taxonomy): Bacteria > Bacteroidota > Bacteroidia > Bacteroidales > Prolixibacteraceae > JBKEDC01. The sequence goes on from JBKEDC010000016.1 coordinate 5,024, forward strand.
ATGACAGTAACATCTCTTAATGAGGAATTTTTCAAAAAATTCTCTAACCGTTTTTTAGTTGTTGTCAGCTTCATCTTTCTTCCTCTATTCGCAATAATAAAATCATGCTTTTTTAGTACACTACTTACTAAATCATCAAAAAGAGGTTTTAAGCGAGATGAGCTATAGTATTGGATAAACAAAAAAGCAGTTGCTCTCCCTGCTGGCATCCAGAAGCGAGCAAAAAACTTTAGCCCTACTGTTTTATCTCTTGTTATAGTTTGCTTATTACCTTCTTCATCTATTAAAAACTGCTGTATACCTGTTATTCCACCATTAATCATGATGTCAAGGTATCTATGTTGGCTTCGGATTGTTTTATCCTCCAAAAGACCTCCATGTGTGTCTTCTTTATTCTTAAATACTTTTGATTCAATCAGACTTATTATATCACTTACAAAACCATCTTGAAACTTATTTTCCTTGTCAGGGTATGCCTGAGAAAGAAAATCATTAATTCGAATTATCTTACTATCACTTGTTCCTTTCTTCTTTATTTGGAATGAGTACATTCCTAAAAATAAATCATGGTTACTATTTGTCATTGATATTAGTTTTTTATTAATTATTCTAACTCGGCACCAAGCCTGTTTTCAACTCCAATTTATCTTTAAAATCATTTGGAATATCATTCCAATGTTCAGCTAGAATATCTACCAACTGTTCGCCGTCTATTAATCCTATTCTTGGGAAACCTGCTTCGATTGCTATCTCTTTGGCTTTTTTCTGAAAGTCTGCTGTTGTAATAAAAGCTCCTTGTCCGCCGGATGGTATGTTTGCTCTTAGGGCTTTGACTACATTTGCAGAAATGCGTGAACCTAGTTTATATCTCTTTGCCTGAACAAACAACTTTATCTTTGCCATATTTGCTACATTCAATTCTCCTGTTGCATCTACACCTCCATCGCCGACTTTTCCTGTTCTCTCTGAACCTTCAAAACCTAGTGCATTGAGAATATGAGTAATCAAAATTTCAAATTCTTGGTCGTCTAACTCTAGTATGCGGTTTAGTATTGAGGTATAATAATCAAGTTCTAACCTTGTATCACTTTCAGGAACTAATTGAGGTTTCTCAATCGTATTAAAGAAGTTCTTTTTGTGGGAAATATAAAACACACTAAGAGAAGAGCGTATTGTATTTTGAAAAGGAACTGAAAACTGACTCCTTTGTATAGGGTTTTTGTGCCATTTTACTTTTTTGCGATGTAAGTATGGGCAACCATCTGAGCCATCTGCAAAGTGGTAACCGTTTTCCTCTACAACACCATAGTATATAAATTCAGTATTTGGAGCAGGAGTTATCACATAATCGCCCGTTTTTATTTCTAATAAGAACCTAGCTATTTGCCCTACCTGTTGACCAATAACTACATTGCTTGTATCTTGCGGGTATGCAGTTCTGTAAAGAGGATATAGTTCATCTCTACTTTGTATGTGAGATAAATCATTATTAGGTAACCAAGCAATAGCAACATAACCTCCGTCTAAAAATTGCTGAGTGTATGTGCCAAAATTAGCACGAACACAATAAACTTCTATGCTTTTGTTTTCTGTCATTTATGGTATAGTTAGTCTTGATTGTTATTTGATTCTAAATCTTGCTCAAGGCTCATTTTTCGTTCATTAATTGCGTCAAATATTCTAGAACATTCATCTTAAACACAGTTTCCTGCAACAAATCTACTCCAATCACCTATTGCATCCTCTAGTTGTAGAGATATATCTTCTAGTCTTGTTGAGGTATTCTCACAATCCGTTTGAATTTTAATTTTTACAGCCTTCATATTCTCTTGTTCTAATTCTGGCAAATCACAAGACGTTCTTTTACAGCTACTCCTTGTTGATGCAGCAAACCTCTTTACGTTAGTTTGAAGTGTCAATAATCGATATATTACACTTTCTGCTTGAGGCATCCATTTCTCATTTGCTCGCTTTGCGGCATTATCAATTTCTTTTTTCGAACCTATCACAAAAGCTAGAAAAGCTAGAAAAATACTCAATAATACTTGAACTATCGGCGTATAATCAGCTGGCTTGGAATATAGGTATATTGGAGAGCCTATTATAATTATCGATACTATAATATACCGACCATATTTACAAACCTTGTTACCGGATTTTTCCGTGTTATCAAAATCAACACTCATAATTATCTGTCTTTAAATAACTCCTCTTATTTAGAGAAATAATTTAGTTAATATTTTTATTCTTTTACTCTCACTTCTCCGCTCATTAGCTTTGGTAATAGGGTGTCTCGCATGGAGGTTAGGGTGCGGATTTGGGTTTGATTATTTTGCTGTTTCTCAAATATTGGCTTTATCGTTTTTGCATATTCTTTTAAGATACCATCAGAAACTATCGGTATGGGGAACGAAAAAATCTCATTCGGTGAAATTCGCTGATGACTACCGCTAGTTCCTCCTACACCTGATGATAGTTCTCGATAGTTCTCAAAATTGCTAAGCCAACCATATAAGAAGTATAAATGACTTTCTTTGTATGGATTTAATATTTGAAACTCTGTAGAACAAATAGCATTCTCAGGCAGTTCATCAAGTATCAACCAAATTCTTTTATCTTTATGTGGATTTAGTTTAGAAAACAAAATACTATTTCCCACTACTTGATATTTATTACTTCTGATTTCTTGCCCAATTTCAAATACAGGTTCCTTACTTGCATCAAATCCAGGAATACTGAAATGAGCATATAATTTTAAGGGGTCTACACCTGGTTTAATTGATACTTTTAAGTGCTTAGCATAGTCGGATATTACACCTTCCTCCCACCCCTCATCAGCTTCTTCCACAAACCACTGCCTAAAAAGGGTTTCTGCCATTTGCTCCAATGTTTGGTTTTGGCGGTGCAGAAGGTCTATTTTATCGTCTAAACTTGAAAGTACAGAGGCTATCGATTTTTGCTCGGGGAGTGGGGGGTATGAAATAGGAATTGTTTTAAGAATCTCAGTATTGATAGAAGGCATCGTTGCTCCAACAGAGATGTTTAAGATATACTCTCTAAAAATTTTTTGCTGAAAAAAATATGAAAGATACCTAGAGTTCACATCCTCATTAGGGCGTACACGAAGCATTCTTGATGAAAACATCCAACCATCTTGTTTTTCACTTACGTATGCACTCAAATCCACAGAGCCTACTCTTGTGAAAAGTATATCTCCCTTTTTCATCAAGTATTTACTCAGCCTACTTCTATCTTCATCTGTAATACTAGGGTAATCAAAGTTTGTAATTCTAAAATCTTGGATATGCTCAACAGTAACAACAGGAGTTCCCCCAACTATATATTGCTCATTTTTCAGTTGACTCCCAAAAGGTCCCGTTTGAACTTCAGCAACCTCCCCAAGCTCTATTTCCTTCCACTCACTCATCACCACCTCCGTTTTTACTGTCCAAGATATTAACGGAGCTATCTTGCAATAAAATTTGCATTTGTCCGATAGCTATTTGATTGAGTTTTTGTAGGCGTTTGCTTTGAGGGATTTCTTCTTCAATAAAAACAGCATTCAAATTTTCAAGATTAGCAAGACAAACTAATTGCGATACATTGGCATAGTCTCGTATGTTTCCTTTTTTATCAGGGTTTTCATCTCGCCATTGTTTTGCAGTTTTCCCAAGCAAAGCCATATTTAGCACGTCCGCTTCATTGGCATAAACAAAGTTCACCTGCTTTGGACTAAGGTTTTCGGGAATTAGGTTTTCTTTAATAGCATCAGTGTGTATGCGGTAGTTTATTTTGGTGAGTTGTCTTTTTACGCTCCACTCCAACTCTTTAGATTCAGCTTCTTTTAGTCGTTGAAACTCTTTTATCAGAAAGAGTTTAAATATAGGGCTGATTGCAGAACAGAATTCAAGAGCAATATCTTTGTGAGCATAAGTGCCACCATATTTCCCTTTTTTTACAATAATACCAATAGCGTTGGTTTGTTCTACCCACTTCCCCGGACTTAACACGAAGCTAGTTAAGCCGGCTTGCATTTTAAAGTGGTCGAATTCGACCACTTTAAAATTTGGGTTGTTCAATTGTTCCCAAGTTCCTATAAATTCTATTGTTCCTCGATTACGAATCCAGTTCTTTATGATGTCTGCTGCTCTGGAGTCATTTTCTTTAGTCTTTGCAATGTCTGTAATACTTATAAAATCCTCTTGTTGAGATTTAATAAAAGTTACTTCAAACCCATTGACTGCTATTTTATTTGCTTTCTTACTCATTTTATTTTTTTGACACCATATGTTCTATTCTTTAGAGTCTTTACTTTCGTTACCCAAAGCATTTTTCGGCAATTTCTTAGTTGTTTTCTCTATTTTCTTTTCTTCACTAGCGGCTTTTCGCTCCAATTTTTTAATGTCTTCTGCCGGAGGTAGCTCTTCAGGTCTTATATCACGTTTACCTAGCATTTCACGTACACTTTCGTTATTTTGTATATGCTCTGCTGTAATGGGATTTTCTCCTATGAGGTCTTTGTTTTCGACATTGTAGTTGGTCATTTCTGTTGCTAGGTTCTTTGCAGCAATGGTCAATGTCGGCAGGAAATCAGCTAATGGGCGATTTGCTTTCACTCCCAATCGTTCTTTCATATCTTTTGTAGTGTGTCCGCCAAACAAGGCTGTATCTCCTTTAGAACGTATTCTTCCAAAACCCTTATCGTCCACACCTCGCTCATATATGTTTTGCGATAGTTGCTTCTCTGCTGCTCTTAGTTTATCTCTAGTCTCCAGCCTAGAAATAGATTGCAAGCGTTCTTCTATGAGTTCTGCTTTACGAGTTTGGACAGCAAAATAACTTTGAGCAAAGGCTACTTCTTCCTTTTTAGGGTCGCCATTTTGAGCAATCAAGTAACAAGCGTATCGGGTGAGCATAAAATCAATGACACTGCGCTTGCCTCCTTTTCCAATTTCGATCATTTTCGTGACCTCACGAAAATGATCATCAATGTTGATTTCCTGCACCTTACACGACTCAGCGGCTCTGTTTATTGCGACATTAAAATTTTCCCATCTGGCATAGCCCAAAATAATCTGCAAATCACGAGCAAACCACACTTCTACTTGTTCTGAATTATTGTCATCAACAATGTATTCAGCCACCTCGTCTAACGAGGCTTTGTATTGTATTATCTGTTTTTTATCCATTAGGCATCTCTATCTTACTCAGATTCTCCGCTATTCTCTTGTTCAACTCCGTTTCCTCTGCCAATTGAGCCTCAAACTCGGCTTTCAAACTTGTAAAGCGTTCCTTGAAGTCGAAATCATCTTCTTCCTCTGCCAAGCCTACATATCGTCCGGGAGTGAGTACGTAATCCAATTCGGCTACTCGTTCTTTGGTGACAGATGCACAGAAACCTTTTATGTCTTGGTAGCCACCCCGTCCTTCGGACACCCCTCCGGCGGAGGGGAATTGAGCTGCATCATCGGGCTTAGTCTGTCCTTCCGTGAGTGGGGAATTGCACCAATTGTGATAAGTATCGGCAATAGTCCTCATATCTTCTTTAGACAACTCACGAGTTCTGCGATTTATCAGATGCCCTAAGTTGCGAGCATCTATAAAGAGAATTTCACCTTTACGGTCTCGATAATTCCCCTCCTTTGGAGGGGTGCCCTTTAGGGCGGGGTGGTGCTTTCCGGTTTTATCTCGACTCAAGAACCACAGCGATGCGGGGATTTGAGTATTTAGAAACAACTTTGCGGGTAGGTTCACGATGCAATCCACCAAATCAGCTTCTATTAGTTCTTTGCGGATGTCGCCCTCACCTCCGGTTTTTGAGGTCAACGCACCTTTTGCCAATACAAAACCTGCTCTACCCGTAGGCGCAAGATGATATAAGAAATGCTGAATCCAAGCATAGTTGGCATTTCCTGATGGTGGAGTGCCGTATTTCCAACGTCCGTCGGTTCGCAATAAGTCACCACTCCAATCGCTAATATTGAACGGAGGGTTAGCGATGATATAATCAGCTTTAAGGTCTTTGTGGGCATCATTCAAGAACGAGCCTTCATTGTTCCACTTCACCTGCGAACTCTCAATGCCACGAATAGCAAGGTTCATCTTAGCCAATCGCCAAGTGGTCTGATTGCTTTCTTGTCCGTAAATAGAAATATCATTAACCAGCCCCCGATGCTCGGTTACAAAGGCTTCCGACTGCACAAACATACCTCCCGAACCACAGCAAGGGTCGAACACTCTACCTTTGTACGGCTCCAGCATCTCTACCAAAAGCTCTACAACGCTTCGTGGAGTGTAGAACTGTCCGCCTTTCTTTCCTTCGGCAAGGGCAAACTCTCCGAGAAAATACTCAAATACATGTCCAAGCACATCGGCACTTCGTGATTTAGCATCGCCCAAAGCGATATTGCCAATCATATCGATAAGTTCGCCAAGACTTGTAGGGTCGAGATTTTGTCGTGCATATACTTTTGGCAAAACACCTTTCAGTTGAGAATTTTCTCTTTCGATGGCATCCATTGCATCATCAACAGTCTTTCCGATGGTCGGTTGTTTGGCATGGCTCATCAGAAATCCCCACCTTGCCGATGGAGGAACAAAAAACACATTCTCGGCGTTGTATTCGTCTTTATCTTCGGGGTCTGCTCCGGCATATTCACCTTCTCCGGCTTTGAGTTTTGCAAATAGTTCCTCAAACGCATCAGAGATATACTTCAAGAAAATAAGCCCTAACACGATATGCTTATATTCCGCAGCATCAATATTCTTTCGTAGTTTATCTGCTGATTTCCACAGTTGTTTCTCCAACGGTTCTTCTTTGGTTTCTTTCTTTTTTGCCATAAATTGAAAATATCTTCTTCGAGTATGTCACTCACCGCTATTAGCAAGCAATCATACGGCTTGTTAAATTTTCTTACGAAAATAGTGACAATTAGGCTAGAAACCTACAGCCGAAGCTAGTTATTTGATTGCTGCATACCCCAAGTTGCAAAATCAGCAATTTTTCCTTTCACCTATCGCAAATTTTGCGACAACTCCAATTACCGAGCATTTTTCGGTTGTTGCATTTTTGCAACAACTCTCAATTCCAAGTGGCTGTTGCAAAATCTGCAACAACCACTCCTTCGCCTGCAAGTTACAAATCCTACTTCACAAAGAAAAACAACCCTCCAAACATCCTTTGGTAAGTTACCGGTAACTTACCAAGTAATTTAACTTTTTAAAGGGTAAAACTTTCAGGTGTGTTTATAGGGGCTCGCACCTTGCGCTACCTATAACAGAAAGTAAATCAAAGATTTGCACAATTAGAGAAATCGTGCTTTTTTTGCACTAAAGAAAGAACATTGTCCTGACAAGCCAATGACAGCCAAATGGCTGGCAGATTATAGTTGATTATTCGGGGCTAATTCGTGACCTATACTCACGATTCCGTAGCAAAGCATTAGAGATGATGAGTTTATGAGAGATTTTCTCGGAACCCATCCCTCCGCGAAGCTGAAAATAGCAGTTATAATTTACACCCATTTCTACACCCCAAAAAGTGTCGGAGTGGGTGTTTTTAATTTATGCTTAACGTTGAGGTTATAATGTGGAAGCTTAACAATAAATCAAAATTAAGAGGAGCGTAATATTTTCGCATACTTATTTAGAGATGAGTGTGTCATCGAGGAAAAATCGTTCTGACTTTTTTCAAACGAACATAGTGCTACTTTATATTCTTTAATTATCTTGCATTTTTATTATATTAACACTTGTGCTGGATGATATGCCTATGAAAGAAGAATTTTTACATTTCTTATGGAAACATAAATTGTATGATCAAAATAGAATGCTGACCCAATCGGGGAAGATATTGCATGTTATATCGCCGGGTTTTCAAAACTCAGATTCCGGACCTGATTTTTCTAATGCACGCATCATGATTGGAGATACGGTTTGGGTTGGAAATGTGGAAATCCATCAACGAGCCAGCCATTGGAAGTATCATGGGCATCATCAAGATGAAGCTTATGATTCTGTTATTTTACATGTGGTGACTGAGCCTGACTTGCAAGTGAAAACTACGGGAGGAGTAATTATAGAAACTTTCTGTATGGAGTTTTCGCCAATTCTGTCTAATAATTATCAGAATCTGTTGGCAAACGATCAAACTATTCGTTGTAAATTGAAAATACGGGATTACCCGCGTATTCATATCAATTTTTGGTTGAATAATCTGATAATTCAGCGTTTGGAGCAGAAGACAGCACTTATCCGGATTGAGTTGGAAAGAAGTGTAAACAATTGGAATGAAGTTTTCTATCGTTTTCTGGCTAAGAGTTTTGGGTTTAAAACTAATGAGTTGCCTTTCGAACTTCTGACGAAGACGTTGCCCCTTAAAATTCTTTTAAAGTACCGAGAAAATATTTTTCAATTGGAGGCTCTTTTATTTGGAACTGCAGGTTTATTGAGTAATGTGTCGAATCCTGATGAATATGTGAAACGACTGCACAAAGAATATAGTTTTTTACAACAGAAATATCGATTAAAACAACTCCACCCTTCAATTTGGAAGTTTGCTCGTATGCGCCCATTGAGTTTCCCCACTATCCGTTTGGCTCAATTCGCGATGCTCATCCATAAATCATATGCTTTGTTTTCTAAAATAATAGAAATTGACGACTTGGTTGAATTGCGTAAACTCTTGCTGACAGAAACATCAGTTTACTGGGAAACACACTACCAGTTCGAAAAAGCTTCAGCACGTCATGTGAAAAGCTTAGGACGTTCATCGATTAATGGGCTACTCATCAATACGATTGTGCCTTTCTTGTTTGTGTACGGTGAAGCACAGGGAGATACAACGTTAAAAGAACGCGCATTGCGCTTTCTGGAGGAACTACCTGCTGAACAGAATCATATTATTGGAGAGTGGTCTTTAGCAGGTATTGATGCCACTTCTGCTATGCAAACACAATCCTTATTACAGCTGCATAAGTCATATTGTTTACCCGGGCACTGCCTACAATGTGCCATTGGGGTAGGAGTGGTATCAAAAATTTCAGGTTAAAGTTTAGAGTGATATCACTTGTTCTTAGAAACGATTAAAATCATAGTTTGGAGAGAAAATAAGTTATTTCCGGCAAAATAAAATATGTTTATTTAAGCTCATTTCGCAAAAAACTTGCAGTATGAGAAGTCTTACATTTTACAATCTCCTCAGGAGTACCGGCTATCAGTAAATTACCTCCGCCGCGTCCGCCTTCCAAACCAATGTCAATAATGTAATCGGAAACTTTAACAACATCTAGATTGTGCTCGATGATAATCACCGTATTACCCCGATCTACTAACCTCTTGAGCACTTCAAGCAATACTCTGATATCTTCGACGTGTAAACCGGTAGTCGGTTCATCAAGAATATATAACGTTTTACCGGTATCGCGCTTCGCTAATTCTCCGGCCAATTTTACGCGTTGCGATTCGCCCCCCGACAATGTAGTTGAGGCTTGTCCAAGTGTAATATATCCCAATCCTACCTCTTGAATTGTTCGTAATTTATGCGCAATGTTTGGTATGCTCTCAAAGAATTCCACTCCTTGGTTGATAGTCATATCCAATACATCATTGATCGACTTTCCTTTATACCTTATCTCTAACGTTTCTCGATTGTAACGTTTTCCATTGCAAGCATTACATTTTACATAAACATCAGGGAGAAAATTCATTTCAATAAGCTTCATGCCACCGCCTTTGCATTCTTCGCATCTTCCACCTTTAACATTAAAAGAGAATCTTCCGGGTTTATATGCCCGAATTTTAGCTTCCGGTAGCTGACAAAACAAAGCCCTAATATCAGTGAATACTCCCATATATGTAACCGGATTAGATCGAGGAGTCCTACCCAATGGTGATTGATCTACTTGTACTACTTTATCAACAAAGTCTAACCCTTCAATTTTATCATAGGGCAATGGGTCTTTCAAAGAGTGATAGAAATGCTGGCTAAGAATAGGCTGAAGAGTGCCGTTGATTAGGCTTGATTTTCCACTGCCGGAAACACCTGTTACGCAAATCATCTTGCCTAGTGGAAATTGAACATTTATATTTTTAAGATTATTGCCCCTGCAGCCAAATAACTTTATGCTCTTGCCGTTACCTTTGCGCCGTTCTTCAGGTACATCAATAGCTAAGTTTCCATTGAGATAGCGAGAGGTAAGAGAATCTCCCTGCATAACTTCTTTAGGAGTTCCCGAGGCCATTATCATTCCCCCATGTCGTCCGGCCTTAGGGCCTATATCTATAATGTAGTCACTAGCAAGCATCATATCTTTATCATGTTCTACCACAATAATAGAATTACCCGTATCCCGAAGTTTTTCTAATGACTGGATCAGCCGCACATTATCTCTTTGGTGCAAACCAATACTTGGTTCATCAAGTATGTAAAGCACATTTACTAGCTGTGATCCAATTTGAGTGGCTAGCCTGATGCGTTGTGACTCTCCTCCTGATAACGTGCCTGACGAACGGTTTAGGGAAAGATATTCTAAGCCTACATCAACAAGAAATCCTAATCGAGTTCTAATTTCTTTAATAATTTCAGTGCCAATACGTAGCTGACGAGTACTGAGACGAGATTCTAGGTCGTTAAACCATGCAGAGAGTTCGGCAATATCTAAAGAAGCAAGCTCGGATATATTCTTGTTGTCAATTTTAAAATGTAAAGATTCTTTTTTGAGACGCTGTCCGTTACATTCCGGACAAGTGATCTTGCGCACAAATTGATTAGCCCACTTCTGAGCTGTTTTTGAAGGATTATCGTCACGCTGACTGTTGATATATTTTACAATGCCTTCGTAAATACTTGCATGTCCGATGGAAGTGCCCAATGGTGAATCTTTCATATTGATGCGTTCGCTTGAACCATATAAAATAGCGTCAAGTGCTTCGTCAGATAATTCACCGACAGGAGTGTCTAGCTTGAAATCGAATTTCTCACCTAAGGCTTCAATTTGCCAAAAAATGAGTGAATTTTTTTTCTTACCTAAGGGAGCGATACCTCCTTTTGCAATGCTTATTTTAGGATCGGGAGCAATTAAATCACGTCCGATCTCTGCAATCTCACCTAATCCGTTACATCTGGAGCAAGCACCTTGAGGAGAGTTAAACGAGAAATTATGAGGAGCAGGTTCACTATACGAAATTCCGGAGGTGGGGCACATTAGCTGACTGCTGAAGAATTTTGTTTCTCTGGAATCTTTGTCCATGATAAGGCAAATACCTCGACCTTGTTTCATCGCATTGCGTACAGAATCCTTCATGCGTTTGTTTATTCCCTCCACTTTCAACCGATCGATAACTACCTCAATAAAATGATTCTTATAGCGGTCTACACGCATGTTCGGTGTCACTTCTTTTAGTTCTCCATCTATACGAACATTTAAGAAACCCTTTTTTCGAATAGAATCGAATAGTTCCCGATAGTGTCCCTTTCTACCTTTCACTAAAGGGGCCATAATGTAAATGGGCTTATCTTTGAATTTTTCTTCAACGAGGTGAAGAATCTGTTCTTCGGTGTATTTCACCATCTTTTCACCTGTCTCGTGAGAAAAGGCCTCTCCAGCACGAGCATAAAGCAGACGCAAGAAATCATATATCTCTGTCACTGTACCCACGGTAGATCGTGGATTTTTATTGGTTGTTTTTTGCTCGATGGAAATGACCGGACTTAAGCCGGTTATCTTATCAACATCAGGGCGCTCCATATTGCCTAGAAAAGAGCGAGCATAAGCGGAAAAGGTTTCAATGTAACGACGTTGACCCTCTGCATAAATAGTGTCAAAAGCTAAAGAGGATTTACCACTGCCACTTAAACCTGTAATCACGGTAAGTTTATTGCGAGGTATTTCTACATCGATGTTCTTAAGGTTGTGTACTCGCGCACCTAAAACCGTAATTTTTTCTTCCTGATTGAAATCTGAAACATGTTGTTTAGCAGTAGCTTTGTTTGTCATACCTATATCCTCTCTCCCTTAGCAGGAAGTTTAATTGTGTAAGTTTTCCCTGATGCATTGTCTAACTTTACATCTCTTAACCATGGATTCAATGTTTTCAAGATTTTATAGTTTGTGTTGTGTTCGGAACACCAATCAGGAAAATTGGGAATAGACGTAGAAACCTTTATAGTGCGTGTTTTCCATGGTTTATACTTTGCATGATCAGGGATGTAAAATCCATATCTTATCGGATTTTCAATAATGAGCTTAAGAGCTGCAATGCGAAAGACGTAGCGAGATGTTTCACTATTTAGTAATAGATTATAGTAATTATCTTGTTTTTGACGATTCATTTCACGCATGACCCCGCTTGTGCCGGCATTGAAAGTAGCAGCAACAGCTGTCCAATTGCCCAACCTTTCATATGATTTTTTAAAATATAAACAAGCAGCGCGGGTAGCTTTTTCAATATGATATCGCTCATCAATTTCAGCATTAACTTCTAGCCCATATTCAGGAGCTGTTTTTTTCATAAACTGCCAAAATCCTGCAGCTCCTGCCGGAGAAATAGCTATAGGGTTTAATGCACTCTCGGCAACTGCCAAGTAAATAAAATCTTCAGGCACACCTTCCTCTTTTAAAATGGGTTTTATGATAGGAAAGAAACGAGGTACTAGCTTCAATATGCGAATAGTTGAAGAATGATAATAACTGTTTGTAAATACTTCGCGATCAAAACTCTCAAATACATCAGGATATTCTAACGGCATACGCTCTCCGAAGAGTGTTAGCTGTGTAGGGGTTGGAGGTGGTGTAAATATAATCTGTTGAGCCTGTTGGTCGGTTTGTTCTGTAACAATAGTATTTGAACCTAAAGCTGCATATATGCCGACAGCAATGGTTAGAAAGCCTATAATGCAAAGTAAATTTGTAAACAATTTTTTCATAGTGATTTTTATTCGAGAAATTGACATGCAAAGGTAATGCTTTATCTATTGTGAACAAAGTATACTAATTCTCGTAACAATATTTTTATTTTATGCCATCATTCTTTTTCCCAACAGTTTTAGGCTTAATTCTAAATATTGCTTTTTCGAACTGCTTAGTCAATAAACTTCTTCAAATTTAGTTTTAAGCACTTCTTTTAGTTCACCCATGTCAACACTCTTGCCAATTTCTTTTTCTATGGAGGTTACACCGAGTGTTTGAAAACCGCAAGGATTAATATAATTGAAATATTCCATGTCGGTATTGGCATTTAAAGCAAATCCATGCATGGTAACGTAGCGACTGGCACGGACACCAATGGCGCATATCTTTCGGGCATTGGTGGGATGGTCGGCATTAAGCCATACACCGGTGGCATCTGCTTTTCGTTCTCCTTTAATTCCATAATGGGCAATAGTGGCGATAATAGCATCTTCCATTTTATCTATATATTCACGTATGCCGATATGATAGTATTCTAAATCAATGATAGGATATCCTACCAGTTGACCGGGGCCATGATAGGTGATGTCGCCGCCTCTGTCAATTTTATAATAGGTAGCATTTATTTGTTTCAAGAACTGATCCTGTACTAAAAGGTTGTGTTTGTCGCCACTCTTGCCCAAAGTGTACACATGAGGATGCTCAACTAAAATGAAGCTGTTTTCTGCGGTTGGATTTTTTGCAGCTCGTTTTGCCTCAATGATTTCTTTCAAACGGGTTTCTTGGTAGTCCCAACAATCTTTGTAGTCTTGTAGGCCGTGGTCTTCAAAATTGAAATTTGCCATTTGTTTATCTGTTATGAGTTAGTTTTATGATTTGTGGCATTTGCGTGTTCTTCTGCACGATAACTGGATCTGACTAAAGGACTACTTTCCACGAAGGCAAAACCTTTTGATAATCCGATAGCTTTATATTTTGCAAACTGTTCGGGGGTAATATATTCTTTTACCTCAATATGCTTGCGTGTAGGGGCTAAATATTGTCCGATAGTAACCACAGAACAACCAACTTCATGTAAATCATCAAGTGTTTGAATGACTTCATCTTCGTTTTCTCCTAGCCCGAGCATGATTCCGGATTTAGCTACTAATCCACTTTGTGCAATTTGGCGTAACACCTCTAAACTTTGATGATACTTAGCTACGCTTCTGATTCTTGGTGTAAGGCGTTCCACAGTTTCCATATTGTGAGAAATAACCTCAGGCTTGGCATCAATAATCTGTTGTATGAGTTCTTTTCTCCCTTGAAAATCAGGAATCAATACTTCTAACTTAGTGTTTGGATTCTGCTTTTTAATAGCAATTATCGTATTTACCCAAGCTTGAGCACCTAAATCAGGAAGATCGTCGCGGTCAACGGAAGTAATTACGGCGTGTTTTAAACCCATGATACGAACAGAGTCGGCAATGCGTTGAGGTTCGTCAGAATCTACAGCCAAAGGCTTGCCATTGATCACGCCACAAAATTTGCAATTTCGAGTACAAATACTCCCTAAAATCATGAAAGTGGCCGTTCCTCTGTTCCAACATTCGCCAATGTTCGGACAATTTCCGCTGGCACATATGGTGTGTAGATGATGCTTTCCGGTAAGATTCTTTACTCGAGTGTAATTCTCTCCTTTGGGCATATTCATTTTCATCCAACGAGGTAATCGTGGAATGGGCTTTTTTTCGTCGTTCATGTTTCTTAGTTTTCAGATTGCAATATTACAAATTCTAATTCAGCTAAACGGTGAACTTAAATATTTGTTTGCCTTAATTGGCATTTCGAAGTTAAGTTATATCAAAAGTAGTTTTCTGTTTTTTTTATAAGAAGACTAGACAACAAGGCTCCCTTTATTCGTTAGCTCTCTGTATGCTAGTTGTGGAAAGATTCTACCATGATTGCCAAAAAAACTTTACTTTTGTGTCATGTTGTAATACGACCTGATTCAGATCCTACTTGGATTCATCTTAAGAAGGTTAAAAGAATAATAATGGAGAAACCGGAAAAGTTAATCTTAGGTATCGACCCGGGAACAGTAGTTATGGGCTATGGTTTGATTGCGGTGAGGGGCAATGAAGCGAGTGTAATTCAAGCAGGCGTAATAAAAACAGGAGCATATAAAGACCATTATCTGCGTTTGAATCATCTGTTTACTCGAATGCAAGCTATATTAGAGGAAACAATGCCCGATGAATTAGCTATTGAATCAGCGTTTTATGGAAAAGATGTGCAAGCCATGTTGAAGCTGGGCAGAGCACAAGGCATCATTATGGGCTTGGCTTTACAACGAGATATTCCGATATTTGAGTATGCTCCATTGAAGGTGAAGCAGGCAATCACCGGAATGGGTAGGGCAGCTAAGGAACAAGTGGCCTATTTTCTCAAGAACACCATGAAGATTCCGAACTTACCACCGGAACTTGATGCTACTGATGCCATTGCAGTGGCAGTCTGTCATCACCTGCAACAAAAGAATCCGATTGCCTCGAAACAATATAAGGGATGGGGTGATTTTATTAAGAAAAATCCCGATAGAATAAAATAAAATGCCAGATAAACATAAATATATCAGATACGAGGGGTGGATATCCATTATATGCAACATCTTCTTATTTATAGCAAAATATTGGGTTGGAGTTGTTTCCGGATCAATAGCCATTATTGCCGATGCTTGGCATACGCTCACAGACTCGGTGTCTTCCGTCATCGTGTTGGTTGGAGGTAAAATCTCACGTAAGCCTGCCGATAAAGAACATCCATTCGGGCACGGGCGTGCCGAGCATATTGCGGCTATCATTATAGGTATGTTGCTTATAGTAGTAGCTTTTGATTTCCTTTGTACCGGAATTGATAAATTGCAAGATAAGCATGCGGTAGTTTATGGAAAACTAGCTTTTGGCATCACGGTGTTGTCGGTATTAATTAAAGAGGGGATGGCTCAATATGCTTTGTGGGCTTATCGGAAAACAGAGGCTTCTATATTGAAAGCAGATGCTTGGCATCATCGAACTGATTCTATTTCATCGCTAGTTATTTTGGTAGGTATGTTTTTTGGTAAATTTTGGTGGTGGATTGATGGTGCTCTTGCTATTTTTGTTGCGTTTATGATTGCCAAAGCCGGTTATGGTATTCTTGCTGAAGAGATACGCTCTTTGTTGGGAGAAGAAGTGGAAGAGGACTTGAAAGAATCAATTCAAATTGCTATGTTGAAAGAGTTTGAGCAAGACATATATATTCACCATATGCTTATTCATAAATATGGAGATCACTGCGAGATGAGCTGTCATATAAAACTCCCTAGAAAAATGGAATTACACGAGGTGCATTCTGTTTGCACACGAGTAGAACATGTGATGAGTGAGCAATTCAATATTACGGCAACGGTTCATCCCGAACCGCTGAGCTAATTCGTTTTCACTTATTGGCTGGATCAGTTCTGTACCTTGTCCGATGCAAGTAGATGAGTTTGCATGCTATACAACAAAGAGAGTCTGCCACGACAGACTCTCTTTGTTGTATGTTATAGCTTGTTGAAACTATATTTATCTGCCCCTTCCGCCGGGAGCCTTTGTGCTTCGGGTGGGTGCTGCACTTCTGCTACTATTGTTAGTCCGAGTATTTACGGCTCTGTTGAAATTCGTGGTTCTTACGGTTGAACGTTGTCGATTTTGAGCAGCTTGTCGCAAATTGCTCATATTTGAAGTTCGATTACTGTTATGAGTGTTTTTTATTGTTGAAGAGTTGCCTCTATTTACCTCCCTAGTGTTGCCAATATTCCCTCGATTACTGCCAGTTGTCGGACGACTGGGTCTAGTTTGAGTAGGACGACTGTTTGTTGAAGAACCAACATTCCCGGGTCGAGTAGTTGGCGTAACTTTACTTGCAGGTTTATTAACGGGTCTTGTCGTTTTATTATTTTCTCGAGAACTACCGGTAGAATTTCCGCGATTTGGCCTGTTAACAGAGGAACCGGAGTTGTCTGTCCGGTTGTTTCCGGTGCCACGATTGTTATTGCTTACTTTATTCCAACCCGAATCGGTTCGCTTCTGCCAATTATTTCCCTTGTTTCTATATACGGTTCCATTACGATCGGTATATACATCATTTCTTCCGCGATGATTTACGGAAGCACTTCTGTTAATGGTATGTGTGCGAACGCCGGAACGGTGTGATCCATACACATTTTGTGAGCGTCGAGGAGCATAATATGACGGACGAGAATGTGAACCGTAGTAACCATGAGGAGGACGAGGACGAGCATATGGAGGTCTATAAGCAGGAACTCCCCAATATCCCCCATAATTATGGCCTCCGCCCCAGCCCAAGTTAAACCATCCGCCGTATGAAAATCCCCAGCCGATGCTCCAACCGCTCCAAGGAGAATATGCCATGTTAAATCCATAAGTGAGCGGACGAGGATAATACCGGTGTCCATACCAAGGACGATAATAATATCCCGTGCCATAAATAACGGTATGATTGTATACATAAGAACCATAATATCCCGGAGTGTATCCCACATAAACAACATCGGGGGTTACATCATATATGTACACATATTTCACATTGTAAACCGGTGAACTTGGCGATATGTTATCAACTGCTTGAGGCCGAACTGTAGCTACTTCCCAAGGTCCGTCAGGATTGTTTGATACAAACCAAATGCCATTATCCACACAATAATATTGATTACCGTCTTTAATAACAGTTTGTGCCGAATTTTCCACATATTGCATAGATGTGCCGTCCACATTCTTATATATAGGTGTGCCATCATATTCCACATCAAGTTTTGTGTTTGTGCGCGAAACCTCAGCTGTTTGAGGAATGGCATTATCTAGAATCGCATCGCGCGAAGCCGATGTTCCGGGCACATTGGCTAAAATAGCGTCGTTTTCAGAACCTGTAGGAATATTTGCAAAAGTACTTGGCAAGTCAGAATTATTCACGTAAGTCCATTTCTCATTTAGAGAAGCAGATTTATACCATCTTCCCGAAAGGTTCACATAGTAATGCTGAGAATCAATATCCAGGAAAATATAGTTGTCGGAATTTGTTACGTAAAGTAAATTAGTTCCGTTGATAGGCGATAAATTGGCTTCGCCATCAGTTTGCAGTAGTTCTGCCGGATGAGTACGCACGATAATTTGAAGAGTTTCATCGGAAGATTCTACTTCCATATCTTCTTTTTTTGCTGCTGCTTCAACTTGTGCTTGTATGTTCTTGAGGTTACCTGACGGATTGTTTACTACTTGATAATTACCGTCTATTTTATTCGATTGATACCAATGTCCTTCGCCCAAAATATAATAATCCCCTTTTTTTGTATCTTGAATGACGCAAAAGGGCGTATTTACCACTTGAGCTAAATTACTCATGCCATCAATTGCTTGTACTTCGGGTGCACCATCAATAGAAATAAGCATGGCAGGAACTTCGGAAAGTACGATTTCAGGAGGATCATTTTTATAATTATCAGAATGATTATCTACATCATTTTCATAAGTAGTAATTAATTGATCGGTTGGTATTTGCCAATTCCAATCAGGGATAGTCTTTTCCACTATGGTTTTAAGTTTTTCTAAACTTTCAGCACTTACCTCATCAGAGAATTTAATATTGGGAATACTGATGTTTGTAAGAGTTGCTGTTCTTGAATTTCTATCGGTAACTAAGGTGGCATCAATCCAAAGCGCACCAAAGATAGGAGATTTACTGTTTTGTTTGATGGAAATTGCTGCTCTTCCCGAAATACTTATTCCATCTAAACTTTCAGTTTGGGGTTGATATATGGTAATTTCAGCTTGCTTGGTTTTGATTTTCTGTGGCCATGATAATGCCATTGTTTGCGTGCTGCATATTAGGCAGATAGCCAAAAACAGTAGCCCTTTGGTTATGTTTTTATTCATGATTTTCCTTTTTGAATGAGTGTGTTTATACCTTATTGTAATAGTTTTATGCTAAGTGGTTGCAAAAATGATGCCATAAATCAAACATAGAACATTTATTCGAGAGTTTATGTTCTGTATCGCCGATATAATGATAAAAATACAAATGAGTATGAAACACTTCCAAAATAATATTGTTACTTTGGCGTATAACAATAAATACTTTATAACATATGAAAGAATTTTTTGCAAATTTATCAGGTTCCGATGCCGGAACAAAATTTTATGATTTAGTAGTTACCTATGGATTGAAATTGATAGGAGCTCTTGTAACACTTATTATCGGTTGGTGGATAATCTCGGTTATTTGTAAAACCCTCCGAAAGTTAATGATTAAAAAAGATGTTGATCCTTCACTTCGCGGATTCATCAACAGCATGACCGGAATTGCGCTTAAAGCAGTTCTTATTGTGGTTTGTGTAAGTATGCTTGGCGTGGAAATGACATCTATTGTGGCTATCTTCGGTGCTGCCGGTTTAGCTGTAGGTATGGCGTTGTCGGGCACTTTGCAAAATTTTGCAGGTGGTGTAATGATATTGCTTTTCCGTCCGTTTCGAGTGGGCGATTTCGTAGAAGCACAAGGATACGTCGGTTCGGTAAAAGAAATTCAAATATTCGTTACCATTCTTACCACGCCGGATAATAAAACAGTGTTAATACCGAATGGCCCCCTTTCAAATGGAGCACTAATTAATTATTCGCGCCAACCGCGCCGTCGCGTTGATTTCTCATTCGGCATTGCTTATGGTCATGATTTCAACCATGCAAAAGAAGTCCTTGCCGGTTTGGTCAAAGCTGATTCGCGCATTATTCAAGATGAAGATAATATGATTGTATTGGGTGCAATGGCTGACAGTTCAGTTAACATTACGGTTAGAGTATGGGTAAATACCGATGACTATTGGGATGTATTCTTCGATATGAATAAAAAGGTATATGAGGCATTTAACGCCAATGATATTAGCATTCCATTCCCACAAATGGATGTACATTTAGATAGGTTAGAAAAATAACCAAAACTCAAAAAAATCAATAGACTAGAGGTGCAATTCGTACCTCTAGTTTTGTTTTGAAGAACCACATCTGCAATTTGTTTTAGTTATTCCGAATATTATTTGCTTATCGTTGTTTAAAATCCTACTTTTCACGCTATAAAACTAAAAAGATGAAAACTTATGAGTGATTATTTTTCTGATCCGATTGGTAGATTAATGGGGCTACGCTATAAATCGCACCCTTGGCACGGAATAGCCATCGGCAAAGAAGCCCCCCAACGGGTAACTGCCTTTATTGAAGTAGTGCCTACCGATACGGTAAAATATGAAATTGAAAAAGATAGTGGATATCTGCTCCTCGACCGTCCACAAAAATATTCTAACGTAGTTCCGGCACTCTATGGTTTTATTCCTCAAACCTATTGCGGAGAAGGTGTGGGAAAGCTATGCATGAGTAAGACCGGTAAAACAAACATTATGGGCGATCGTGACCCTATTGATATTTGTGTGCTTACAGAACGAGATATTGTTCATGGCGATATTTTGGTGCATGCCCGACCAATCGGTGGGTTCCGTATGATTGACGGAGATGAGGCCGATGATAAAATTATAGCTGTGCTCGATAACGATGTAGTGTATGAGCATTATGAAAACTTATCGGAATTACCTCCGGTGGTAGTGCAACGATTGAAACATTATTTCTTGACTTACAAAGACATGCCGGGTCAGCCGAATGATACGGAGATTACGCATGTGTATGATTCAGAAGAAGCATACGAAGTTATTCGCTGCTCTATGAAAGACTATCGCACACGTTTTGAAAACCTATTTAAGCTGAGGTAAGACTCAACTAAAACAGGTTTACACAAAAAACACCCTGCTTAGCCAACTAAGCAGGGTGTTTTTTTATGTATCTCTTAGAATAATATATCGTATAAAAATACAAATAAATGAGTAATGTTGATTTGTACTATATTTCCTTCTGATAGACAGGTGTTTATCATGTATTTTATAGCCAATTCTCATACCAGAAAAGGTGGCGGAGTTTATTTTTAGTTTATTTCTTGAAGAGAAAGCAAAGAGAAATCTATTTGTTACTCCATCATCTGTTGAGAATAGCTCGCACAAGTATATTTATGCACTATTCTTGTTTATGATTTTGTATAAATATGTTTAGGCACTTGATCTTGGGCTCATAATATTGCCGATAAATAGATAATACACCTATTATTCTTTGAATAATAGGTGTATTATTGCATTTTGGAATCAAAATTGCTTAACCTCAATTAGTTTTTATTATTTTTGCATCAATGCATAAGATCTTAACATTAACCATATTGATTTGTACAATGCTAACCCCGGTGGGTATAATGGCAAAAGGAGGCGATGATATCATTGACCCTGTTTTGGTGTATTTTAAAGGTAGATTGCTTGATAAGCTTACGGGAAAACCTGTGGCATATGCTAATGTGGTAAATTTGCGCACCAGAGGAGGTACCAGTACCGATATCAACGGTAACTTCTCGATGGAAATGCTTAACGTAGATACTATGATTGTTTCTGTGTTGGGTTATTCCAAAGATAGACTCACAATTCCATTGACTTACAGTGAAGACAGCATTCAGGTGTATAAGTTGGAAGCCATCCGTTTTCCTATTGATAAGGTAGATGTTACCGGTGAAAAACGAGAACTGAATTTGGGAGATTTAGGAACCGGTAAGGTTGATTCTTTATCACCTGAGTATAGGGCTGTAACGTGGAGCGAAAAACCAAAATGGTGGCAGGCACTTCTTAATCCGATAAAATTCGGACAATATCACGGGAAAGCTGAAAAAGAACGCAGAGAAATGCGCGAATCTTTAGCTTCAGAGGCTGATTGGAGACGCTTGTCAAAATTTTACAATCAAGATATGGTGTATGAGCTTACCGGATTGAAAGGAGCATCGGCAGATACATTTATGATGTTTTTCAATCAGCGCAATCGCTTAACGGGAAGAGCTTCCGAATATGATGTTCGAGAGGCGATTACAAAAATCTATAAACAATATATGGAAGAGCGTTACGGTAAGAAAACACAAGAAGATAACGAGGATAACGAAGACGATAAATAAAAATGACAAATCAATTGTATATATATAACACGCTGTCGAGAAAGAAAGAGTTGTTTACTCCTCTTCATGAGGGAAAGGTGGGCTTGTATGTTTGCGGACCCACAGTATATGGTAAAGCACATCTTGGTCATGCCCGACCGGCAGTAACCTTTGATTTGTTATTCCGTTATTTAACCCATCAGGGATATAAGGTGCGCTACGTGCGCAACATTACCGATGTTGGTCATTTAGCTAATGATGCCGATGAGGGAGAAGATAAAATTGCAAAGAAAGCTCGCTTAGATGAGTTGGAACCCATGGAAGTAGTACAAAAATATACGAATGACTATCACACATGCATGCGCGAATTAAATGTCTTGCCCCCAAGTATTGAGCCGAGGGCAACAGGACATATTATAGAGCAGATAGCCTTGGTAGAGAAAATTCTAGCTGCAGGTTATGCGTATGAGAGTAATGGTTCTGTATATTTTGATGTGCCTAAATATGCTAAAGATTTCCCCTATGGGGAGCTGTCTGGTAGGAAGATTGAAGATTTGCAATCTAATACTCGCGAATTGGACGGACAGCAAGAAAAGCAATCTTCATTAGATTTTGCCATTTGGAAGAAAGCATCTCCGGAGCACATCATGCGTTGGCCTTCGCGTTGGAGTGATGGCTTCCCCGGTTGGCATTTAGAGTGTACAGCTATGGGATGTAAATATTTGGGGGAGGAGTTTGATATTCACGGAGGAGGAATGGATTTAACTTTTCCACACCATGAAGCAGAAATAGCACAGTCAAAGGCAGCTTATGGACATTCTACCGTGCGCTATTGGATGCATAATAATATGATTACCTTGAATGGTCAGAAAATGGGGAAATCATTGGGTAATGCTATTTCCTTAGATATGTTTTTCAGTGGAGAACACGAACTGTTAGAGCATGCCTATAGCCCGATGGTTATTCGATTTTTTATGCTTACAGCCCATTATCGCAGCACACTTGATTTCTCAAATGAAGCCTTACAGGCTGCCGAAAAAGGCATGGAACGATTGCTCAAAGCTTGCAAAACTTTGGATAAAATAACAGCTTCGGCAGAGTCAACTGTACGAGTATCAGAAATCGGAGCAAAATGCTTTGATGCTATGAATGATGATTTAAACACGCCCATAGCCATTGCTCATCTCTTTGACGGAGTAAAACTTATTAACCAATTGGCAGAAGGTAAATCAGTAATTAATGAAGCAGATTTGCTAGAGCTTAGAAAGTTATACCACACCTTTGTGATCGAACTGTTCGGCTTAGAATCCGATGAGAAGAATGGCTCCGGCATGCAAGCACTTGACTATACTATGGGACTAATCTTACAACTCCGTGCCGATGCTAAAGCTAATAAAGATTGGGCTACAGCCGATAAGATTCGAGATGAACTGACTGCGGCAGGTATCGTAGTTAAAGATACTAAGGATGGTGTGAGTTGGGAGCTAAACTAAATAGAAACTTGAGTCTTATCCCTTAAATATAATAAAGCATATGAAACGCATACTTCTAATACTGACTTTTTTTGTAGCTCTAAGTGCACAAGCACAAACTTCTGTTTATAATCCGAAAGCTAATGCTAAATCAGATGTTGCAGCTGCTGTTAAACGAGCTAAACAAGAAGGCAAACACGTGCTTATTCAAGTTGGAGGGAATTGGTGTCCTTGGTGTATCAAACTCCATGCCTTTTTTGATGAAAATGAAGCGGTAAACAAAACTTTGCATGATAGTTATATTTTTGTCTTGGTGAACTACAGTAAAGAAAATAAAAATAAAGAGCTCTTGGCACAGTTAGGATATCCACAACGTTTTGGTTTTCCTGTTTTACTAGTGCTCGATGCTGATGGAAATAGGATCCATACGCAAAACTCGGCTTATTTGGAGAAAGATGGTGGCTATTCAGAAAAGACTATTAATACTTTCCTAAAACAATGGTCACCCGATGCATTAGACCCGATTAATTATCAGTAATGAAACTTCGTATTGCTTTATTGTTACTATTCCTAGCCTGTTTTGGTTCATGTCATACGTCTAATATTGAGGAAAATTTTCAGACGAACTTAACTGCTACTCTAAAACAATTTATACCTGATAAAAGAGTGCAATTATTCGAGATAAAGCTAGAAAAGAAGAAGAATACTGTCTATCTTAGAGGTGAGAGTACAAACGCAGAGGCTACTCAATACTTGCTATCCCTTTTAGCTAAAGATTATCCTTTAAATCAGATTCATAATGAAGTGCGTCAATTGCCGGATACAGCAGTAGGTATGTATACTTGGGCTTTGGTCAAGCAATCGGTCGTACCTATGCGAGCAAAGCAAGGTGATGCTAATGAAATGGTTTCTCAGGCTATTATGGGAACTCCCATTCGGTTGCTTGATAGATGTGGAGACTGGTATTTGGTTCAAAGTCCTGATGGATATTTGTCTTATATGGAAAATACGGTGCTCCAACCATTAACAGAACAAGAATTCAAATCTTGGCGAAGTTCAAAAGAACGGTATATATTCACTGCTGTTAATGGCTGGGCTTATACCGAAGCAGATAGTAAATCGCAGGTAGTGTGTGATCTAGTAGAAGGGTGTATTTTTCAGGCAAAAAGCTATAATACTCACTTCCTGAGGATTTTATTGCCTGATGGTAGAATTGCTTATGTGAAGAAGCAAGATTGCGTCTCATTTTCTAGTTGGGGTAATCAAAAATTAGATGATATTAATGCACGTAATGTTATAGCGGATGCCAAAAGATTAATGGGGGTACCATACCTATGGGGAGGTATTTCTACAAAGGGAATCGATTGTTCAGGTTTTACTAAATTGGTATTTCAGTCTCAGGGTATTTTGTTAGAGCGAGATGCATCTCAGCAGCAGAAGTATGGAAAACAAATAGACGTGACAAACTTGTCTAATTTTCGTCCCGGAGATTTACTGTTTTTTGGAAAAACGCCCAAGGCTACACACGTGGGCATCTATATAGGAAATACTCGTTTCATTCATGCTTCAGGGATGGTTAAGATCAGCAGTTTAGATCCAACTAAACCTGATTATAGCGAGAAACGAGATAAAACATTGATTTCAGCATGTCGCATTCTGCAAAGCGAGGAGGGACTTTGTGTTACCACGATCAAGAAGTGTGGCTGGTATGTTGATTATCCCCAATTCATAAATAAATGATTATGCAAAAGAAGATTATGCTGCTAGGCTCGGGTGAGCTAGGAAAGGAATTTGTAATTGCAGCTCAACGATGGGGGCAAACAGTTATCGCTGTTGATAGCTATGCAGGAGCTCCTGCTATGCAAGTAGCAGATATTGCAGAGGTAATAAACATGTTAAATAGAGATGCTCTTGACTCAATAGTTGCTAAGCATCAACCGGATTTAATTGTTCCTGAAATTGAAGCAATTCGGACAGAACGTTTCTATGACTATGAGGATCAGGGTATTCAGATAGTTCCATCGGCTAAGGCTGCTAATTTTACGATGAATAGAAAAGCTATTCGAGATATGGCAGCTATTGATTTGGGATTGAAAACAGCGAGATATCATTACGCTAAGACTTTTGAAGAATTTACTGCGGCAATTAAGAAGGTAGGAATGCCTTGTGTGGTTAAACCCTTAATGTCATCATCGGGCAAAGGACAATCAATAATAAAAACAATTGCAGATATAAATGATGCATGGAAAGTAGCCACAGAAAAAGGTAGAGGAGATGCTGATGAAGTCATTGTAGAAGCTTTCGTTCCTTTTATAAATGAAGTAACATTGTTGACAGTCACTCAAAAAAATGGTGAGACGCTGTTTTGCAGACCTATTGGTCATCGCCAGGAGCGAGGTGATTACCAAGAAAGTTGGCAGCCCGTGAATTTGCCGGATGGATTTGAGGAAAAGGCACAAAATATGGCAACCAAAGTGACGTCGGCTTTAGGAGGTGCCGGCATTTGGGGTGTAGAATTTTTTATTACTGCCGATGATGTAGTATTTAATGAATTATCTCCTCGTCCGCACGATACGGGTATGGTTACTTTGGCAGGAACGCAGAACCTAAACGAATTTGAATTGCATTGTCGTGCTGTGTTGGGGTTGCCCATTGTTGAGATTCGCCAAGAAAAGTCTGGTGCAAGTGCTGTAATTCTGGCAAACAAAGCGAGTACTAATCCAAATTACATCGGTATTGAGAAAGTATGTGAGAATGCACTGGCTGATTTTCGGATATTTGGTAAATCTGAAGCCCGAGAACATCGTAGGATGGGAGTCGTTTTACTGCAAGGAGAATTGGGAGAAGATGTGTTGAAGTTACAACGAGAATCAAGAATATTAGCCGATAAAGTAAGCGTGGAGTAGTAGTCCCAATTCGTAGTATAGATTTATCTTTGACAAGAGGTGAGTTTATTTTGCTTGGTGAATAAAAGATTATTCTCTTCCAACCTAACCTTAGAAAGTGGCATAAATTTTATGTCGTTTTTCTGTAGATGTAGAAATAAGCGGACTAGTTGTTATTTTATAAGACGCACTTTTGTAAAAGCATACATTATTCTTTATGTTTGTGAACCTAAAAAACTAGCTTATGAACAACTTTCAATTTACAACAGATCCAAACTCAACTAAACTTAAATATGTGCAGTTGGTTGATGCTATATCTGAAGCAATATCGAATCATGATTTGCAAGAGGGCGGTTTATTGCCGTCAGTAAACTATCTTATTAAGGAATGCTCGCTATCGAGAGATACCGTATTTAAAGCTTATGGAGAACTAAAAAACAGAGGCTTAATTGTATCGGTTCCGAATCGCGGATATTTTGTGGCACACGCCAACACCAAAGTATTACTGTTCTTAGATACCTTTAAGGCATATAAAGAAGTACTTTATGCCTCGTTTATCAAAAACATACCGAGTAGCGTGGGGGTCGATTTACATTTTCACCATTATAACATAGAGTCGTTTGAGCGAACTATTGACGAGTCCATAGGTAAATATTCGGCATATATTGTTATGAGCTTCGATCATCCGAAAATGGCAGATATCATGAAGAAGCTTCCCACAGATAAGTTATTGGTCATTGATTGGAATATTCATTGTCCTACGGAATGTTCAACAGTATATCAATCATTTGGTTCGGGTTTGTATGAGGCGTTAGCTTCTGATTTAGATATTTATGCTAAGTATGATGAGTTCATATATGTATATCCGGAATTTACTGACCACCCGAAGGTGAGTATAGCCATGTTTGAGAGCTTCTGCAAAGACCATGATATTGTTTATCGAATAATGACGCAATCGCAGGATTTACAAGTAAAGAAAGGCGAGCTGTATTTGATGGTAAGTGATAGAATGCTTTCGAGACTGCTCGACCAGTGTGCGGAAGCTGATTTAGAGTTAGGAGGAGATGTAGGAGTGCTGTCTTACAATGAAACTCCAATGAAAAAATATATTAAAGATGGTATATCAGCGATTACTACTGATTTTCGAGAAATGGGTAAAATCGTTGCCCACTTTGTGGGAAGTGGCGAACATGTAAATAAGTGTATTCCTACTCGCTTGATTAAAAGAAATTCCATACTTTCGGAATAAAGATTAAAATAAATCATTTATAAAAGAAGAGCTGTGTCAGATTTTGATGCAGCTTTTCTTCTTATAATATAGATATAAAAGGTGCTAGCTGCATGCATACTCCTCGATAAATAGTCTGATAAAATACCGGTTGACCCAATCCTCAATTATAAATATTCAGAAAAACAGTTTTTATAGTATATCCATTCCTGAGATAATCTCTGAAAATCATATTTTTATTTTTTCCTCATTGAGATTTAGATGAAAATGGTATGTTTATATAATTTATTAATCAGGATTACCGCATATAACATATTCCCTTCGATAAACGGTATAATTATGTAAAAATATAGAATGCAGAGGTCTATGATGATATTCACAAAAATCTGCTTCAAAATAAGTAGACATCATTACTAATTGTTCTTTTTATTAATAAGACGTAGTTTTTTATTTATGTTTAATAACTTAAAAATGTGTGAAATACTTTTTAAATTTTTTTAAAAAGATTAGGTTGCTTTTGAAAAAAAATCATAAGTTTGCTGTATAAATCAAGAATATGAGTCTTTGGAACAACGACATATCAGCTAGTTTATCAGGGATTGAGAAAAAACAATTCTTAGCTAAAAGAAATATAATTAAACAGTTATATAGAAATAGCGTGATGTCGATTGCCGATCTCTGCACAAAGCTGCTGCTCAGTGCTCCAACTGCTGTCAACTATATTAATGACCTCGTTGAGGAAGGCTATGTTGAAGAAAAGGGTGTTGGAGATTCTATCGGAGGCAGAAAGCCGATGCAATATGGACTGAAGCCAAATTCATTTTATGTTCTTGGAGTAGATATTGGCAGAAAGACGATTAAAATCTCACTTTTTTCTAATCAATTGGAGTGCAGCTACAAATGGGAAGAGAAACCTTTTGACTTGGTTAGGGGGAATAATTTGCTTAATCATTTGGAAGGATATATAAATACATTTATAAATGAATTGCCTATTGATTTATCTTTAGTTATTGGTATTGGCATTATTATGCCGGGTTTGATAGATTCCGATAAAGGGATTAACTATACCTTTCTGACGGATGAGTGCGATAATTTATCCGACGAACTATCGAAACGATTAAAACTTTCGGTATTTATAGAAAACGATGCAAGAGCCAGAGCCTTGGCAGAGTACCGCCATGGAGCAGCTTTAGATACAAAAAATGCCATGGTTGTTTACGTGGGGTATGGTTTAGGTTTGGGCATGATTCTAAATGGAAGACTCCACTTGGGAAAGTCAGGTTTCGCAGGGGAATTTAGCCACATTCCAATTGAAAATAATATGCAGCTTTGTAATTGTGGAAAAACGGGTTGCTTGGAAACCATAGCATCGGGAGGCGCTTTGGTTCGCATGGCAGAGGAAGAAATAGAGAAAGGAGCTGTGACCACATTATCAGCCGTTTGGAATGAAAAAAGAAGTTTGTCTCCCGAACTCATTGTTGACGCTGCATTATCAGGCGACCAACTGTCTATCTCATTAATACATGAAGTGGGGGCTAACTTAGGAAAGGGTATTTCATATTTGGTGCAAATACTAAACCCGGAAAAGATTGTATTGGGCGGGAGGGTTTCAAGAGTGGGAGGTTTGCTTGTTAATTCCGTATCGCAGGCACTATTTCATTATTGTTTGCCGAAGTTAAGAGAAGATGTAACAGTGGAGATGTCGCAACTAAACAATGATGCCGGCTTGATAGGAGCGGCAACTTTAGTTATCGAAGCTATACTTTAAAATGAGTGTTTAGGTCATGAAAATGACTACTTAAGATATATGTTGTTTCAGTAAAATGTGAAGAGCTCAAACTAGGAGCTATTGTTTTGTTGTCAGCTTATTTTTTAACTAACCTA
Organism: Mangrovibacterium sp.; assembly: GCA_047975205.1. Taxonomy (GTDB): domain Bacteria; phylum Bacteroidota; class Bacteroidia; order Bacteroidales; family Prolixibacteraceae; genus JBKEDC01. Next base: position 34,479 of record JBKEDC010000016.1, read on the forward strand.
AATATTCAGTTATGAAGCATGTATTACTTCTTTTTTTTCTATTGATTTCAGGTTCTCTCATGGCACAGAAATCAATAAACGGCAAGATAACATCAGCACATGATGGGCAAAGCTTGCCGGGGGTCAATGTTGTAATTAAGGGGACTACCATCGGTACGGTCTCCGACATTGACGGAACCTATACCCTTAAGGTTAATGATGATGCCATACTTGTATTTTCATTTGTCGGTTATAATAACCAAGAAATTGCGGTGGGCAATCAAACCACCATTGATGCAGTTTTAGAAGAGAGTGCAATTCAGTTGGAAGGAGCTGTTGTTACGGCACTTGGTATTGAGAAGAAATCTCGTGGATTAACCTATTCGGCACAACAACTTGATGGAGATGCGCTAAATCGATCGAAAGATGCGAATATGATTAACGCACTGGCAGGAAAAAGTGCAGGTGTAGTGGTTAATAAAAGCTCATCGGGTGTTGGCGGTTCTGCCAAAGTTACTATTCGAGGCAATCGGTCGGCAACAGGAAACAATCAGCCCCTCTATGTAATCGACGGTATTCCGATGCTTAACTCGTCGGGTTCGCAGCCTGCCACATCAATAGGCGGCACAAATGATGCCGGAGCAAGAGATGGAGGTGACGGTATTGGGAACTTGAACCCTGATGATATTGAAAGCATGACGGTGTTAAAAGGAGCATCGGCAGCTGCATTATATGGTTCGAGTGCTGCAAATGGTGTAATTGTAATCACAACTAAAAAAGGTAAGGCAGGAAAACCGGTCATTAACTTCTCATCTAATATTACCTTCGATAATGCAATTGAAACCCCTGATTTTCAAAATGCTTATGGTATGTCAGACGGAGGGAAAAGTTGGGGAAGTGCCATAACCGGAGGTAGCGACAATGCAAAAGATTTTTTTGAAACAGGTGTAACGGCTATTAACTCAGTGTCGGTAAGTTTTGGTACTGATAAATTGCAATCTTATTATTCTTACGCCAATACCAGTGCAGGCGGTATTATTGAAAATAACAAACTAAATAAAAATAACATCAATATTCGCCAAACAGCTAAGCTATATGACAATAAAATTCAGTTAGATGGCAATGTAAATCTGATTGCACAAAACGTAAAGAATCGTCCCACTCCCGGAGGTTATTATTTCAACCCATTGGTTGGCTTATATCGATATCCGCGCGGTGAGAGCATAAGCCCTTACAAGAAAGAATATAAGAAGTTTGATGCAGGCAGGAACTTCGATGTACAGAATTGGTATAAAACTCCCGACTCTTGGGAACAAAATCCATGGTGGATAACAAATATGTTGCCTAGCGAAGATAAAAGAAACCGGGTAATAGCTTCTATTAATGCAAAGTGGAATATTACGGATTGGCTAAACTTGCAATTGCGCGGAAACACAGATAATACTTTCGACCAATATGACCAAAAGATATATGCAACAACAGCTCCGGAATTGGTGGGCGGAACATACAATAATGGTCGTTATATTACAAGTAATCGGCATGAATCATTAACCTATGGAGACGTACTGTTGAACATGAACAAAGACTTAGGTAAGGATTTTACCTTAGTGGCATCGTTAGGAGCAAGTATTACCGACCTGAAATTACGTTATACTTTAATGGACTCCAGACCTGATGGACTTGAAGTTGCCAACGTGTTCAACTTAGGCAATATGATTGGTGCCGGTTATATTGAAGAAAACAATACAAGAACTCAAATGCAATCTGTTTTTGGCACGGCTCAATTGGGCTGGAGAAATGGTTTATTCCTTGATTTTACAGCTCGTAATGATTGGTCGTCAACATTAGCATACACAAACAGCATGTCGAAAGGATTCTTCTACCCATCGGTAGGTTTGACGGCTGTGTTGAGTGAGTTTATTAATCTTCCCGATTTTTGGGAATTCTTAAAGGTGAGGGGGTCGTTTGCCCAAGTAGGTAACTCTATTCCATTCGGAGTGAGCTATCAAACACACACCATGGGTGCCGGTGGTAGCTTAATCTTTAATGGGAATGCCCCGTTTACTGATTTAAAACCGGAAATTTCAGAATCAAAAGAATTTGGATTTGAATCACGATTTTTGAAAAATGCGATTACGTTTGATCTTACTTGGTATCAAACGAACACGCTGGATCAATATTTTAACTTACCTGCCCCTGCCGGTTCCGGATATAGTTATTACTATGTGAATGCCGGTAATATCAGAAACCGGGGAATGGAAATAGTTTTGGGAATTAACCCGTTTAACCGAAAAGATTTTTCATGGCAAAACAGCATCAACTATTCTAAGAACGATAATAAAATCATTGAATTACATCCTGACCTTGATGCTTTTAATGTAGGGCAACAAACCAGTAGCTCTTATTGGATGCGTTTAGAAGAAGGAGGCTCATTCGGAGATATCTACGGTAAGGTATTTCAGCGAGATGATAACGGAAATATCCAATATGACAGTGCTACCGGATTACCAATTGTGGGTTCTGAATTTGGAAAGATAGCCAATGCCAATCCCGACTTCAACTTGTCGTGGAACAGCACCTTCCGATATAAAAATTGGGGATTGGGTTTCTTAATCGACGGTAGATTCGGCGGCGATGTCGTGTCGCTCACTCAAGCAGATTTAGATCAGTTCGGTGTTACGGCAGCAACGGCAAGTGCTCGAAATGCCGGCTATACAACATTGGAAGGTACTAAAATAAACGATGTTCAAGGATTTTATGAATTGGTAGGCGGACGCGATGGCGTTTCTGAGAACTATGTTTATTCGGCAACGAATATCAGATTGAGAGAATTATCACTTTCATACAGTTTCCCTAAAAATTTGTTGAGTAAAACCGGCTTCATAGAAGGAGCAACACTCGCGTTTGTGGGAAGAAATTTGTTTTTCTTTTATAACGAAGCTCCTTTCGACCCCGATGCCGTTTTGGGAACAGGAAACGATTTACAAGGCGTTGATGTTTTCGGTATGCCTACCACTCGAAGTTTAGGCTTTAATGTAAAACTTACTTTCTAACCATTTTAAAACATACAATCATGCACAAAAATATATATAAACGATTAGGTGCGCTGGTAATTGCTTCAACCTTGCTATTGGGGTGCACGGGTAACTTTGAAGATTTTAATATCGATGAAAGCAAGGTTACGAACGACCAGCTGGAGTCTGATTTCTATTCTATCGGGGGGTTCTTTCCTCAGATGCAGCAAATGATATATTGCAACTTTAACTGGGGTTGGGGCATTAATTGGCCATTCCAAGTTATGCAGAACTTAAATGCCGATATTTTTTCAGGCTATATGATGACACCAACTGATTTTAATGGGAATGTGAATAATACCAACTACGCGCTTGTAGATGGATGGAACGGTTCAAATTGGGATTATACATATGCTTATTTCATGACAGCATCGGGCGAGGTAGAACGCTCATCAAAAGAAGATTATCCGGAAATATATGCCGCGGCAAAAATCCTCAGAGTGGCAGCTATGCATCGTTTGTGCGATCAGTATGGACCTATCATCTATACACATTATGGAAATTCACAAACAGGAGGTGAGTTTGACTCAACAGAAGATGCTTATTATGCTTTTTTCAAAGACTTAGATGAATCGGTTAGCGCATTGGAAGAGTATATTACTGATAGTCCGGGTGCCAAACCTCTAGAACGTTACGACCTAATGTTTGCCGGCGATTTTGAAAAGTGGATTAAATATGCAAATGCTCTTCGCTTACGTTTAGCAATGCGCATATCAAATGTAGCTCCCGACAGAGCAAGAACAGAGGCAGAAGCAGCCATGTCAAACTCCTATGGTGTAATGGAAAATTTTGATGCCACAGTAGCCGGAAAAGGTTATCAACATCCGTTGTTTGCTTTGTCTATCCAATGGGGTGATATTAAGATGGGAGGGTCTATCGAATCTATTATGAATGGTTATAATGACCCACGAATGTCAAAGTATTTTATACCTACAACCGATGAAGTAGTGTTGGGAAATGGTGTTGAGTATAAAGGAATACGTCAAGGAATTGATATTCCGAATAAAGACTTTTATCGCAAGCACTCTTCTCTAAATTTCGCAGCTGAAACTCCGGCAACCTTGATGACTGCATCGGAAGTTTTCTTTTTGCGTGCTGAAGGTGCGTTACATGGCTGGTCGGGCATGGGAGGTTCTGCTGCCGAATTATATCAAAAAGGTGTGGAACGTTCTTTTGAACAATACGGCTTGAGTGTGGGAGACTATTTGGAAAATGATAAAGTGGCAGCCTCGTTTACGGATTATCTCAATCATGACAATGATGTTGCAGCCGGATCACCATACTTGAATAATGTTTCACCAAAATGGGATGAGGGAGCAACCGATGCAGTCAAGTTGCAGAAAATAATCACACAAAAATATATTGCTATGTTTCCTGATGGCATGGAAGCTTGGGCAGAACAACGTCGTACCGGATATCCGGTGCTGATGCCGGTAGTTATTAATAACAGTCAGGGAGTGATAGATACTAATAAAAAAGTACGTCGCTTGAATTTTTCGGTTACTGAAAAAGCAAATAATCCGGGCGGTTATGCTAAAGCTGTAGAAATGTTAGGAGGCGCCGATAATGGGGGCACTCCGCTATGGTGGGATGTAAATCCATAACTCTCTTTATATAGTAAGGATAGGAGGATGCTCTTAAAAAGCATTCTCCTACCTGAAGATTATGGGTTGAGCAGTTTTTATGAAAAGCTATTACATAATAAATAAAACATTAGATATGCGTTTAGATGTATTTTCAGATGTAGAACGGAAGTTTGTAGCGTTGTCGGGAATTCAGTCCATGTCAACGAAAATTCCGTATATAATGGTTGGTAACTTTCCAAAACTTGGATTTCTTACTGCATTAAGGTTTTTGGAATGGGTGAGTGAAAATCCGGAAGGTGTGATTAGTCTGCCAACGGGCAAAACACCGGAGTATTTTATTAAATGGACGCAACACTTGCTTCGAGAATGGGATTCTCCTAAAGTAAAAAAGATTCGTAAAGAATATAACTTGAAGACGGAAACAAAACCTGATTTAAGCAAGTTGCATTTTGTGCAAATCGATGAGTTTTATCCGATATCGTCAGCACAACATAATAGTTTCTATCAATATGTGAAGAAATTCTATATAGAGGGATTCGGACTTGATCCTAACCGGGCTATTTTGATTAATTCCGATGCAATAGCACTTCCCGATAATGAGCATTTTTCTTCTGTATTTCCGGATAACAACGTGGATATCTCATTGCGATATCGAGAAGCAAAAACAAGTATGGAGCAGAAGCAGCAGCGAGCTATCTTTGCTATTGACGATTGGTGTAGTGAATACGAAAGAAAGATTAGAGCTTTAGGAGGAATCGGTTTCTTCTTAGGAGGGATTGGTCCCGATGGGCACATCGCCTTTAATACGCGAGGCTCTGATTTATTCTCCACAACAAGATTGACGCCAACAAACTTTGAAACACAAGCCGTTTCGGCAGGCGATTTGGGTGGTATTGAGGTAAGTAGGAGCAGACTGGTAATAACAATAGGTCTGGAAACAATAACCTACAATCCGAATGCTACTGCCATTATTTTTGGAGCAGGAGAGGCTAAAGCCGGAGTAATAAAAGATGCTTTGGAACATGAACACTCTGTGCTGTTTCCGGCTACCGTCCTTCAACAGCTAAAGAATGCTCGCTTTTATATTACAGAAGGAGCCGGTGTTCAGCTAAAAGATAGTATAGAAAGATATTACACTACCGGAGAATGGACAAAAGAAAAGACAGAACATGCTGTTATCTCTTTATGCCACAAGCTTGATAAATACGGAACAAGATTAACTGTAGATGATCTAAAGAACGATGAATATTGCAAACTCATTCCTGCCATCGATGAACACACAGTTAAACATGTTATAGACTCTGTAGTAGAGAAAATTAATCGAGGGATACAGAAAGAAATCGGACAAACATTTTATCACACAGGTCCTCATCATGATGATATCATGCTGGGATTAATGCCTCACCTAAATTCGATAACCAACCCGGAAAATGAATCGCATTTTGCGGTATTAACATCGGGATTCACGGCAGTTACAAATCAGTTTGTAATAGATGCCTTAATTCATACGAAGCAATTCTTAGATAGAGATGAAATGATGATGGTGAATTATCCGGATTTCTTTGAAATAGGTTATAAATATAAGTGGGATAAAGATGTATATCATTACTTGAATAAAGTAGCACAAGGAGAATTGCAAGAACGTAAGAGGGGATTGGCTCATCGATTAGTGAGGGGAATTGTTTCGATATGGGATGTAAAATCTAAAGATGCTTTACGAAACACCATAGAGAGTATATTGTCTATTTTGAGAACTAGTTATGATGGAGAAAAGAACCCTATTAAGATTCAGAAATTAAAAGGGATGCTACGTGAGTATGAGGAAGAACTTGTATGGGCATATTATGGCACTCAGGTGAAGAATGTGCACCATTTACGATTAGGTTTCTACACCGGAGATATATTTACCGAGCAGCCTAAAAGAGATAGAGATGCTATGCCGGTGTTAGAGCAGCTTCGAGAAATAAAACCAACAGTAATCAGCTTGGCATTAGATCCTGAGGGAAGTGGACCAGATACTCACTATAAAGTATTGCAAGTCATTGCAGAAGCAGTTAGGATGTGGAAACAAGAAGAAGATTTAAGTAATCTGCGTATTTGGGGGTATAGAAACGTGTGGTATAAGTTTCAACCATCAGATGTAAATGTAATATCGCCTGTGCATATGACTGATCTGGCAATCTTGCAGCATTCATTCGAGAAATGTTACTTGAGTCAGGTGAATGCTTCTTTCCCTAGCTTTGAGCATGATGGCATGTTTTGTGATTTAGCTCAGCGAAATTGGGTAAATCAGCTTAAGTCAATTCAACTCCTTTTAGGAAAAGATTATTTCTACACTCATGAAAGTTCAAGCTTGCGAGCTACTCATGGTTTAATCTTCTTTAAAGAAATGAATGTTGAGGAATTTTTGACTCATGCTGCCGAACTGGAAAAATCGGTGGAAGGGATTGTATAAATACTTAATCGGTTTCTTGAATACTATACTAAGTGTTCAAGAAACCAAACTAAAACCTTATCCTATGCTTAAAATGAAATATTTAATGCTAATTGTAATTTGTGTTGTGGGTATTGTGTTGGCAGTTGTTTCCCCTCGTCAAGAGAAAAAAAATGTAGAACAACCCGGTTTAGTTCCATATCCGAATTCGCTTCAATTGTCGGAAGGTTTTTTCAAAGGCAAAGAAGTTTCTATTATTAATGAAACACCTTATTCTCTTCCGAATACACTTACTGCTGATTTAGGGCAGTATTTTCAGATAAAAAACAATAAGAGGTCGGCTACTATCACCATAATTCAAGATGAAGAATTAGAGAACGAAGCATACGATTTAGATATAACTAAAAATAAGATAGAAATACGTGCCAGCGGCAGGAATGGAACTATTTATGGGTTTACCACTTTGTTGCAATTGCTCAATCAATATGCTGCATATGGTGAAGTTGCCTTGCCTTGCATGAAAATTAAAGATAAACCTCAATATGCTTGGCGAGGGATGCACTTAGATGTTTGTCGCCACTTTTTTAATGTAGATGAGGTAAAGAAAATGCTTGATGCTATGGCTCTGAATAAACTTAATGTATTTCATTGGCACCTTACTGATGATCAAGGTTGGCGAATAGAGATAAAGAGATATCCTCTTTTAACAGAAAAAGGAGCTTGGAGGAAAGAAACAGTTAAGAATCACATGGCAAATCACCCGAAAGAGTTTGATGGGAAACGATATGGTGGATACTACACCCCAGAGCAAATAAAAGAAGTAGTGGCTTATGCTGATAATTTAGGGATACAAATAGTTCCGGAAATAGAAATGCCCGGTCATGCTGTGGCAGCGGCAATGGCATATCCGGGACTTACGTGCACCGGAAATCCTAAACCATTTAATGAATGGGGAGTGAGTGATGATGTATTCTGTGCAGGCAATGATAGTACATTTATATTCTTGCAAAATGTAATTGATGAAGTAGTGGCACTCTTCCCATCAGAGTATATCCATATCGGAGGCGATGAGTGTCCGAAAGATAAGTGGGAGAAATGTCCTAAATGTCAGGTGCGAATAAAAAGACAAGGACTGCAAGATGAAATGGAATTACAAAGCTATTTTGTTAAGCGTATGGAACATTATATCAATTCGAAAGGGAAAAAAGTAATCGGATGGGATGAAATTATGGAAGGCGGATTGGCAGAAAGAGCTACGGTAATGTCATGGCGAGGGGAAAAGGGTGGATTGGAAGCAGCATCGCATGGTCATGATGTAATTATTTGTCCGAATGAGGAGGTTTATCTTAATTTTTATCAGAGTAATTATAATGAACCGTTAGCAATTGCCGGATGCATTACCATGGAAGATATTTACAATTGGTCGCCCATGCCTGATAGCTTGGCTCCGGAATTCAAACATCACGTGTTGGGATCGCAAGGCAACATATGGACAGAATATATACAAACAGATGATGAATTGGAATACATGGCATATCCTAGACTTTGCGCTTTGGCAGAAATGCTTTGGACTGAAGATTCTATTCAAAATTTTGATAGATTTACAGATAGAATGAATTGGCAATACGAACGATTAGATCGCTTAAACATTAACTATCGTATCCCTTATCCCGAGAAAATATTACCCATCGAAGCTCTAACTCCGGAGCATAACACGCTTGATTTGTCTATGCCTATGAAGAATGCAGTTGTTTACTATACACTTGATGGTTCTCAGCCCAAAGAAGATGGGATAAGATATTCCGGAAAACCTTTAGTTTTTGATACAGAACGTCAGCTCCCGATAATACTAAAATGTGCAACTAAAATGCTTAATGGAAGGTGGAGTGCAGTTCACACCTCAAAAGTAAATTTTGGAATAATGAAATCTGTAAATGTAGATGTTGAGGAGGGAGCAATTTATGAATTGAAAGAAGGCGATTTTAGTACGGCAAATGTAGATTTTTCCTTAGATAAAGAATTGAGTATTCAACAAGGTATCCATCCATCGGATAATGCCCCTAATCATTTTTTTGCTGAACAAATAAGTGGATATATAAAAGTGCCTGAATCTGGTATTTATACCTTTACATTAACTTCTTCCGATGGCAGCATGCTCATGATAAACGGACAGAAAATAATAGATAACGATGGATTTTGTTACGAGCGAATTCGCGAGGGAAGAGTGGCTTTGGAAGAAGGTTTACATTCTTTTGAGCTAAGACATTTTCAAGCAAAATATGCTTATTCTCTGAAGCTCAGAGCAACGGCTCCCAATGGTCAAATTATTAATTTCGATGAAGAAAATGTGTATCACTGATTATTAACTTTATGTGATAGATTTATGAAACGTTTGCTTGCTTTAGATGCTTTTCGAGGCTTTACCGTGGTAGGGATGATATTAGTAAATGTACCCGGAGACTGGAGTTATGTGTATGCTCCATTGCTTCATTCCAAGTGGAATGGATTAACCTTGGCAGATCTGGTATTCCCATTTTTTATATTTATAATGGGAGTGTCGGTAATGCTGTCTTTCACGAAAGCAGTGAGTAAAGGAGCCGGCAAGAAAAGCTTAATGCATAAGATTATTAAACGAAGTCTTATTATATTCACAGTTGGTGTATTTCTGAATTTGATTGCCTATCGTTTTCAAGAGCTTAGAATCCCGGGAGTTCTGCAACGCATCGCTATTGTGTATTTTATCATAGCAACAATGTTTATTCACTTGAATAGAAAGCAAATTTATGGAATCGGTCTCGTTATGCTCATATGCTATTGGATAATAATGATTTTTATCCCCATTCCGGGCGAAGCAACTCCCAATTTAGAACCGGGAAAGAATTGGAGTAATTATATAGATAATTTGTTAATTCCATTCAAGCAGCATGGTGGAACGTGGGATCCCGAAGGGTTATTGAGCACTATTCCGAGCATTTGCACCGCTATACTTGGTCTTCAATTAGGAGAAACAGTGTTGAACAAGGAGCTAAACACAGATACTATAAAGATAATATTCATTACCGGTTCGTTATTAATCTCTATTGGTTTCCTATGGTCGTTTAGTTTCCCGGTGAATAAGAATATTTGGTCGTGTTCTTACGTGTTGTTAACCGGAGGAATAGCTAATCTGCTATTGGCTTTGTTTATATATTTGATTGATATAAAGTCAAAATATAGATGGGCAGCAATTGGATTTACTTTTGGATCTAATGCATTAATGGCCTATATATTCCATTATTTGCTCATCATTCCGTTTTCTTGGATGAATATAGAAGGAAAAAATATCCAAGAATGGTTTATGCATATTATTCCGGAACTTGATTTTTCACTGAAGTTTTCTTCTTTGCTTTGGGCGATACTGTTCACAACTATCTGCTACCTGCCGATGAGATGGATGGATAAAAGAAGAATTTTCGTGAAAATCTAAATAGACAACTATCCACTGTTAGTTGGAATAAGCCTTTTTTCTCTTTTCATCTCTAAGAATAAAAAAACCTGTTGATTAATTTCAACAGGTTTTTCTCTGAGCGGGAGACGGGATTCAAACCCGCGACCCTTAGCTTGGAAGGCTAATGCTCTATCAGCTGAGCTACTCCCGCAACTTTTGTTATGAATAACTGGTGCAAGATACAGAATTATTTTTGAACTAAAGAATAAAAGGTTTGCCTTCTTTCAAAAATATTTGAATTGTAGTCTGCAATTTTTATTTTGCCTGTTAGTAGATTTCTTTTTTTACAAGAAAAAATATAAGAATTTATCTGATTAATGAGCTTATTTCTTGTAGATAGTTAAAATAAGAAGCATAAAGATATTTTATTCTCAAGAAATCACATGAAAAATATCAATCTTCTTTATCCTTTCTAAAGAAATGGGGCAACAAGAACTAATCTATCTTTTTTAGTCCCGATAACAAGAATGGAAATACCAATCGTTTTACATATTTAGTTGAGGAAGTAGTGCGAAATTTTTGCTACATTCACTTTTATGGCTGATTTTCTGCTACTAAGGATAAAAATCGCTTTAAAACATTTTGTAAAAATCAAAACTCTATTACATTTGCAGAACACAACGGAATAGTTAATAAAATTACTATGTATTTATTAGGATTTGATATTGGCAGCTCATCGGTAAAAGTAGCTTTAGTTGATGGTTCAAACGGAAACTGTATAGCAAACTCATTTTACCCTAAACAAGAAATGAAAATGATTGCCCATCAATCAGGATGGGCAGAACAAGAACCTGAACAATGGTGGTTGTTGCTTAAGAAAGCTTTAGCTGCTGTCTTGAATGAAGCAAAAATTGATGTTGCTCAGATTGATGCTATCGGAATTTCCTATCAGATGCACGGTTTGGTATGCGTCGATAAAAACCAACAAGTACTTCGTCCATCGATTATTTGGTGTGATAGTAGAGCTACGAGTATTGGCAGAAAAGCTTTCGTTGATTTAGGGAAAGGAAAATGCTTGAGCCATTTGTTAAATTCTCCGGGTAATTTTACAGCTTCTAAATTGAAGTGGGTGAAAGATAATGAACCCGAAGTATATGAAAGGATTGATAAGATTATGCTTCCCGGCGATTATATTGCTATGCGATTAAGTGGAAAGGTTCAAACTACTATAGGAAACCTATCGGAGGGTATGTTTTGGGATTTTGAAGAAAATGCACCAGCAAAATTTTTGCTCGATTATTATGGTTTTAACGAAAGCATATTACCTGAAATTGTAGAAACATTTTCTGTACAATCAGAGTTGTCGCCTCAAGCAGCTAGAGAGCTAGGTTTGTGTACCGGTATTAAAATCAGCTATCGTGCAGGCGATCAGCCCAATAATGCCTTATCATTAAACGTGCTTAATCCGGGAGAAATTGCTACAACGGCAGGAACGTCGGGAGTGGTATATGGTGTGAGCGATGAAATTAAGTATGATGCGAAATCTCGTGTGAATACTTTTGCTCACGTAAACCACAAGGTAGATACTACTCGACTGGGTGTATTGTTATGCATTAACGGTACGGGTATTCAAAACTCATGGTTGCGCAATAATATGATCGGAAATATGAGCTATGAAGAAATGAATAAATTGGCATCCAGTGCACCAATTGGAGCCGGTGGAATTTCGGTATTGCCTTTCGGTAACGGGGCAGAACGTGTATTAGAAAACAAAACATTATCTTCTATCATATCAGGAATAGATTTCAACCAACACAACATATCGCATATTTGTAGAGCAGTTCAAGAAGGTATCGTATTTTCGTTTAAATACGGTATGGATATCATGGCTGATATGGGAATCACGGCAAACGTTATACGTGCAGGTAAAGCAAATATGTTTTTAAGTCCATTATTTCGCGAAACACTGGCAAGTGTGTCGGGTGCAACTATTGAATTATACAACACTGATGGCGCCGTAGGAGCTGCACGTGGGGCAGGAATAGGTTCAGGTTATTATGCATCGGCACAGGAAGCCTTTGAAGGACTTAGAAAGATTGATATAATAGAGCCTTCTTCAAAAGAAAAAACAGCATATCTCGATGCTTATGAGAATTGGAAAAATCAGTTATTAAACAATTTAAAATAAAGGTCATGACAGTTTTTAAAGGAAACAAAGAGTATTTCCCGAATATTGATAAAATTAGGTATGAAGGAGCGGAATCTAAAAATCCGTTGGCATTCAAATGGTATGATGAAAATCGTATAGTTGCAGGCAAAACATTGAAAGAACATTTGCGCTATGCTATTGCTTATTGGCACACATTTTGTGATCAAGGAGGTGATCCGTTTGGTGGAGCAACTCAAAACCTACCGTGGTTGCAGGGAAAAGACCGTATTGAATTAGCTAAAAATAAAATGGATGCAGCATTTGAATTTATCACCAAAATCGGTGCTCCCCTATTTTGTTTCCACGATGTAGATGTAGTAGGTAATGGCTCAGTTTGGGAAATAGAAAAAGCTCTAGAGGTGATGGTTCCCGAGGCTAAAGCAAGAATGGAAGCCACCGGGGTTAAATTGCTTTGGGGCACTGCCAATGTTTTCAATGATGCACGCTATATGAACGGAGCTTCTACGAATCCGAATTTTGATGTATTGGCAAATGCCGGTGTTCAAGTAAAAAATGCCATCGATGCAACTATTGCCTTGGGAGGTACCGGATATACGTTCTGGGGTGGACGCGAAGGCTATATGAGCTTGTTGAATACAAAAACAAAAGATGAGTTGGAGCATATGGCTCAATTTATGACTATGGCTCGCGATTATGCTCGTAAAAATGGATTTAAGGGAACTTTCTTTGTGGAACCAAAACCAATGGAACCTTCAAAACATCAGTATGATTACGATGTGCAGACTATTGTTGGCTTCTTGAATAAATATAACTTACAAGATGATTTCAAGATCAATATCGAATGGAATCACGCTACTTTAGCGGGTCACACCTTTGCACATGAAATTCGCATGGCAGGCGATTGTGGAATGTTAGGCTCGATTGATGCTAATAAAGGTGATGCCCAGAATGGTTGGGATACGGATGAATTTCCAACGAACATTAATGAAACGGTGGAAGCAATGTTAGAATTTCTAGCTGCCGGCGGCGTAACTGATGGTGGTGTGAATTTCGATGCTAAGGTTCGTCGTAACTCAACTGATTTAGAGGATATTTTCATCGCTCATATTAGTGGAATGGATACTTTTGCTCGCGGTTTGATTATTGCTGATAGAATCCGAACAGAATCTGATTATCTTAAACTACGCGATGAGCGTTATGCTTCATTTGCTGCCGGTAAAGGAGCTTCATTTGCTGCCGGCAATATGTCTTTAGAGCAACTTTATGTTTGTGCCAAAGAAATAGGCGAACCTAAACAAATCAGTGGTAAACAAGAAATGTTCGAACAGCTGATTAACTGTTATATTTAACGATATATTGTAAAAATAAAATCCCAATTTCGCTTGTGGCGGATTGGGATTTTTTTGTAAAAACTATTAAACCATGAAACAACAAACCAACACCTTATATATATTTGGCATAACTCTAGTGGCCACAATCGGCGGATTGCTATTTGGTTATGATACCGCCGTCATTTCAGGAGCTGAGCAATCGGTTCAAGCATTTTTAATAACGCCTTTGGGATTAAACTCATTTGTGCATGGCATCACTACCTCTAGTGCGCTTATCGGATGTATTATCGGAGCTGCCATTTCCGGATATATGGCTTCAACCCTAGGACGAAGAAAATCATTGATGATTGCAGCGTTGCTATTCTTTATTTCTGCATTAGGCTCAGGAGCACCTGAATTATTATTCTTTGAGAAAGGTGTTCCAACCATAGGACTATTGTATATGTTTAATCTCTACCGGGTGATTGGTGGAATTGGTGTGGGTTTAGCATCTGCTGTCTGCCCAATGTATATTGGAGAGATTGCTCCGGCTAATATTAGGGGTAGATTAGTTTCGTTCAATCAATTTGCCATTATATTCGGCATGTTGGTGGTTTACTTTGTAAATTGGGGAATTGCCAGTGGTAAAACTATGGAGTGGATTAATGAGATTGGATGGCGGAGAATGTTTTGGTCAGAAGCTATTCCGGCAGGCCTATTTGGATTCTTGCTATTCTTTGTTCCCGAATCCCCTCGTTGGTTGGTTCTGAATAAGAAAGAGGCTGAAGCGAGTAAAATCTTAGCCAAAATAAACGGGGTAGAAGCAGCCGGTTTAATTCTGTCGGAAATTAAACAAACGGCGTTAAACACACCGAAGAATACCAAGTTATTTTCTTATGGGAAAAAAGTAATTATTATCGGAGTGCTAGCGTGTTTCTTTCAGCAATTCTGTGGTATTAATGTGGCATTATATTATGCACCACGTATCTTTGAGAGTATGGGAGCAGGAAGAGATGCTTCGATGTTGCAAACCATTGTTATGGGATTAGTAAATGTTATCTTTACTGTGGTTGCCATTTTAACCGTTGATAAGTTTGGCAGAAAACCATTGCTCATGATTGGCAGTATAGGCATGACAGTGGGTATGTTTGCCATTGGTGGATTGGCTTTTGCCGAAGTAATCGGAATGAGCACCTTGGTATTTATGATTATTTATACTGCATCGTTCATGATGTCGTGGGGACCGGTGTGCTGGGTGTTGGTTTCAGAATTATTCCCTAATGCTATTCGAGGAAAGGCTACGGCTATTGCTGTTGCTTTCCAATGGATAGCTAACTTTTTAATTTCGGCTACTTTTCCGGCAATGGCAGATTTCAGTACCGGAGGGACATATTGTTTTTATGGTTTGATGAGCCTAATCTCGTTTATCTTTGTTTGGAAAATGATCCCTGAAACAAAAGGGAAAACATTGGAAGAAATGGAGAAATTATACCGTTAGATATCTATCTCGTTTAGTTGTGAATACATGTAAAGCTGACTTGGCAAAGTCGGCTTTATGTGGTTTTTGCTGCAAAAAGCTCGTTTAATTGGGTATTTTGTGGCATTTAATTACTTTTGCGACTTCAAAAATTTTATCCAAACAAATTAAATAACAATGAAAAAGATTCTTTTATCTATTGTTGCAATTATTTTTTCAGGGGCTTTATTTGCTCAAAACATCCAAACACATTATGATTTTGGTAACTCAAGAAAATGTGTTACCACTACTGTTGAAATGTTTCGTCCCGATAAATTGGGTAGTACCTATTTCTTTGTAGATATGAATTACAATGAAGGAGATATGAAAGGTGTGACGAATGCCTATTGGGAGATTGCCCGAGCTTTTAACTTGAAGAAAGGTTCTTCTTTGGCTGCGCATGTGGAGTATAATGGAGGTGTGTTTCGTTCATCAGGTTTGGGTTTTCCAATTAACTCGGCATTCCTCGGTGGACTAGAAAACACTTGGGCTTGGGATAACTATAATAAAACATTTACTATTCAAGGCTTATTCAAAAGTATTCAAGGTAAAAACGATGCATCATTTCAAATCACGGCAGTTTGGAACACCATGTGGTTTGATGGACGCTTCTCATTCAATGGATTCATGGATTTTTGGCGTGAAGATAATACAGCCATTACGGGAGAAAGTACAAAATATGTATGGTTGACTGAGCCTCAGCTGTGGTATAATTTCCAGAAAGGGCTAAAAGGTTTGTCAGTTGGTTCTGAAATTGAGATGAGCTGTAACTTTTCAGGAAATTATAAATTTATGTGTAATCCAACATTAGGAATGAAATATACCTTTTAATTGCAAAAGGTTGATAAATAAGAAGGCCTTACTTCGTTAAAAGAAATAAATATGAATTTAGAGAAGTTTTTTCAATTAAAAGAAAATAATACCACAGTGCGTACTGAGATTATAGCGGGGATAACGACGTTTCTCACTATGGCCTATATTCTAATAGTAAATCCCGATACTTTGGCTGTTGCCGGCATGGATAGAGGTGCTGTTTTTACGGCAACTGCACTTTCTGCAGTAGTGGCTACCTTGGTAATGGCATTAGTGGCAAAATTACCTTTTGCCTTAGCTCCGGGTATGGGGCTGAATGCTTTTTTTGCTTATTCGGTTTGCCTAACTATGGGGCATACATGGCAATTTGCACTTACGGCAGTATTTATTGAGGGTATTATCTTTATTATACTCACGGCATTTAACATTCGGGAGATGATTGTAAATGCTATTCCCAAAAATATTAAACATTCCATTTCGGTAGGTATAGGATTGTTTATAGCTTTCATTGGATTGAAAAATGCCGGCATAGTAGTTGCTAATGAAGCCACCTTTGTAACGCTAGGTCATATAGCTGATAACCCTACAGCATGGATTGCGTTAATATCGGTAGCTATTGGCGGAACTCTTCTGGCATTGCGTGTGAGAGGGGCATTGCTGATTGCAATATTCTCCGGTACGATTATTGGTATTCCTTTCGGTGTAACCCATTTACCCAACACCTTTGAAGCTATACCACCTTCTTTAGGTCCAGTTATTGATAAGTTTGAATGGTCAAATATCATGTCAATTGATATGGTAATTGTTGTCTTTACCTTCTTATTTGTAGACATGTTCGACACCATCGGTACACTGATTGGAGTGTGTTCGAAAGCAAATATGCTAGATGAAGAGGGGCGAGTTCCCAATGTGAAGAAAGCTCTTTTTGCAGATGCTATTGGTACAACAGTAGGAGCATTGTTAGGGACATCGACAGTTACTACTTTTGTAGAAAGTGCTGCCGGAGTTGGCGAAGGAGGTAGAACCGGATTAACGGCCCTTACAACAGCAGTTATGTTTTGTTTGGCTTTGTTCATGGCTCCATTATTCCTTATGGTGCCTAGTGCAGCAACAGCCTCAGCATTAATCTTGGTTGGTGCCATGATGATGACTCCTATTAAGAATTTAGAATTAGAAGATTATACGGAATTAATCCCGGCGTTTCTGACTATCGTGATGATGCCTTTGTGCTATTCGATTGCTGAAGGTATTGTATTTGGAATGTTGAGCTTTGTAATCTTGAAATTATTCACTGGTCAGCATAAACAAATAAGTCTATTGATGTACATATTGGCAATACTATTCCTACTATCATTTTTTATGTAGAAAGTTTGATAGATTCAGAAAGGAAAAGAAGGGTGCCCCAAAATTTTTTGGGAGTGAAATCTAAACTCTGTCTAGCTTTTTTCTATTCTAGACTTTAGGAGCACCCTCATTCTTTTGCTTTATATTTTTGTAATTCTAACCAACTTTCCAAGATTATGCAGAACGTCATATGACGTTTGTCGTCTTTTCATTTTTATGGCTTGTAATCATATGACGTTTGCCGTCTTTTCAAAATTACGAGGGTGTCCAAGAAATGATATTTTAATTTCACACGCTTGCAAATCGCAAGCTCAATCCGGAAAGGGTTGCCTTTCAGGCAATAACAACAGTTGCTTATAAATTAAAAGCAAAAAGAGAATGCCCAAAGCTTTTTGGGCATTCTCTTTTTACATTACTAATCTTTTCTATGATGTGGGTAAGTTTAGAACCGTTCTTCAATAACTTTCCAGTCTAGCACTTTCCAAAAATCAGCAATATATGAAGGACGTGCATTTTGCTTATCCAAGTAATAAGCATGTTCCCAAACATCGCAGGTTAAGATGGGGGTTAAGCCATCAGTCATAGGATTTGCCGCATTACTAGTTTGTATAATGCTTAGTTTGCCGGTCTTATCTTTTACCAACCAAGCCCAACCTGATCCGAATAGAGTTGCAGCAGCTTTAGAAAACTCATCTTTGAATGCTTCCACAGAGCCGAAGGTCTCTTCAATAGCTGTTTTTAATGCTCCGGATGGTTCATTAGCAGGTTTATTTGAAAATTGGAAGAAATAGAAAGTATGGTTCCAAACCTGAGCAGCATTATTAAATATGCCACCATTTGCTCCCTTGATTATAGTTTCTAAGTCAGCGTCAGCGAACTTAGTTTCTTTAATTAGCCCATTAAGGTTGTTCACATATGCTTGATGATGTTTCCCATAATGGAAGTCTAAGGTTTGAGCACTAATGTATGGTTCTAATGCATTGTTTGCATAAGGTAATTTGGGTAATTCAAATGCCATAGTATTAAATTTTAAAGTTGATACATTTTTGATTTTGCAGCTAAACGGATATACCCTATCAATAGTTCAATTGTTTTGAAAAATTTTGTTTCATATGAAAGTGTCTTTTCAATATAAAACAATGAAGAGCTACTCTTCTAAATAAGCCTTCCTTAAAGCCTCTCTATCTATTCCCAATGTATCTAGATATGAATCCATGTCGCCGTACTGCTCTTCAATACTAGCATAGAAGTGTTCAATCCAGTTTAATCTTACTAAGCATAGCGGCTTAAGTTTTTCTGCTATAGCATAAGCTTTATCTGAATCGTATCCTTGAGCTATCATAATTTGAGCCGTATGCTCAACAAAAGAATCAGCACTTTCTGATAAATAGGCGTTAGATGCCATGAAATTTTCAATAGCCGTTTCTTTATTGGCTCCCAAGGCATGTAGCAACAGAACAGCTGTCATGCCGGCCCGGTCTTTCCCTGATGTGCAGTGCCAGTGTGAAACTTTTCCTGTTTCCAGTAAGTCAAAGATTTTAGTCCACATGGCAGTTTTGTTAGCATCTACGGTATAGGTTGGATACATGAACTCATCAATGCTTATTTTCCCGGAAATGATATCAGATGTACTTGATTCGCTATCGCTGATTAAAGGAAAGAAATATACCTTTGTATTCGGACTAACTTTATCCGGGTTAACGGCAACTTCTTCAGGAGTCCTTAGATCGAACATTTGCTCAATGCCTAGATTAGCTACTTTGGTAGAGTCATTTTCAGTAAGACCGGATAGTTCTCCCGAACGAAAAAGTTTCCGATAAAGAATACGTCTGCCATCTGAACATACTATTCCACCAAGATCTCGGAAGTTTTCTTCTCCGCTCAACTCAATGTGATTGTTGTAAGTTTTGTATTCTGTATCTGATTCGTTTTCCTCTTTATTGCACGAGAAGAACAAGGAAAGAGAAGCCATGGCTAACACACACACCGATAGATTAAATTTTAACATTTTGAAATTATTTAGTTATTAATACGGTGCAAAAATGATATTTAGGTATTGCGTTTTAATGTATGAGCAATTAAAAATCAGTTAAACTTATTAATCTCAATAGTTGGGAAATTGCTTGCCTAGAACAAATAGTTTTCGGATAAAATAAAAAGCCCCAACCACCGAAGTGATTGAAGCTTAAAAGGGGATTGGAAGCTTCCCCAGTACCCTGGACGGGATTCGAACCCATGACCTACTGCTTAGAAGGCAGTTGCTCTATCCAGCTGAGCTACCAAGGCATCCTTAGCACTTGCTTGAAATGCGATGCAAAGATAGAAAAAAATAATTAGCAAAGACCTATTTGGTGAAAAATATAATTTTTCAAGTTAGAAGTAAAAAGTGTAGTTTAAAGCAGACTATATTAATTTTTGACTATTCATCGGGTGATGATAGAAAGAATTAATATAACATAATTTAAACCTTCCTTTAATCAGGTTCGGACAGTGCATAAGAATACTCGTTAAACTCATATTTATTGATTTTGATATCAAACAACGCTGTTTATGCTCACCCTTCATGAAGAATAGCCGAGAAGATAGCTCGATGTGTCTAATTTTTCATAAAAGCTAGCCAAAACAATATTTAAATTCTTAAGAACACTCGATTTTTTCCTCTAAATTTGCGCTTGAAATAAGAATTTAAACACAACACAGAACAATCATGCGTATTACAACAGAAAATACTATTGGCTTAGTAATCGACTTACAAGAAAAGTTAGTTCCCGTTATGGATGGAGCCGATTTCTTGCTCCAACAAAATGAAATTTTAATTCAAGGATTACAAGAGTTGGAAGTACCAATATTACTAACGCAACAGTATAGTAAAGGGTTGGGCGAAACAGTGCCTCGAATCAAGTCTATTTTTAAAGAATTTACTCCTATTGAGAAGAAAGAATATAGTTGCTGTCAGGTGGAAGAATTTGCAGCTAAATGCAAAGAGCTAAACGCAAAGAACATTATTATCAGTGGTATAGAAAGTCATATTTGCGTATTACAAACAGCTGTTGATTTGAAAGATGCAGGTTTAAATCCTATTGTGATACTTGATGCCGTTTCTTCGCGCACACTAGACAGCTTGGATATTGCCTCCGATAGGTTCCGCCATGAAGGCATTATGGTGGCATCGGTAGAATCTATCCTTTTTGAACTTACCGGTTCGGCAGCCAACCCTCACTTTAAAGTTATTTCTAAACTTATTAAATAGAGAACACTGCCAGACTAAATAAATATGAAGGAGTTAAGAGAAAATCTTGACTCCTTTTTTTTGTTTTATAGCCTAATCCGTATATTTGCCAATTAAAACCCAAGGTTTTCAACCCTATTTTAAGAAGATAATTATACGAATGAAGAATATTCGCAACTTTTGCATTATTGCACACATCGACCATGGTAAGAGCACTTTGGCCGACCGCTTACTTCAAGTTACCCAGACCGTTAGCGAACGTCAAATGAAAGCGCAAGTGCTTGATGATATGGATTTGGAGCAAGAGCGCGGAATTACAATCAAGAGCCACGCCATACAAATGGATTACGTGCAAGAGGGCAAAAAATATGTGTTAAACCTTATCGATACACCGGGGCACGTTGACTTTTCTTATGAAGTTTCGCGTTCTATTGCCGCCTGTGAAGGTGCTTTACTAATCATTGATGCCACACAAGGCATTCAGGCACAAACCATATCGAATCTCTATTTGGCTTTGGAAAATGATTTAGAAATTATTCCTATTCTGAATAAAATGGATTTACCCAATGCCATGCCTGAAGTAGTGGAAGATCAGATTATTGATTTAATCGGCTGTGAGCGCGAAGATATTATTCGAGCCAGCGGAAAAACCGGAGAAGGAGTTAATGAAATATTACAGCGAATAGTGAGTCATATTCCACCGCCCGAAGGTAATACGGAAGCTCCCTTGCAAGCACTTATTTTTGATTCGGTATTTAATCCATTTCGAGGTGTAATCGCCTATTTTAAAATTTTGAATGGTGAAATTCGGAAAAATGATTTGGTAAAGTTCATGCATACCGGTAGGACTTATGATGTGTTGGAAACCGGAGTGCTTCGTTTGGGAATGGAAGAGCGAAAAATAATGAGTACCGGAGATGTGGGCTATATTATCTCGGGGGTGAAAACCGCTAAAGAGATTAAGGTGGGCGACACCATAACCTTAAAAGAAAATCCTTGTGATAAGGCAATTGAAGGTTTTGAAGAAGTAAAACCGATGGTGTTTGCCGGAGTTTATCCGATTGAGTCTGAAGATTATGAAGATTTGCGTGCTTCGATGGAAAAACTGCAATTGAATGATGCGTCATTAACTTATGAACCAGAATCATCGGCAGCTTTAGGATTTGGCTTCCGTTGCGGCTTCTTGGGAATGTTGCACATGGAAATCATCCAAGAGCGTTTAGATCGCGAATTTGATATGAATGTAATTACCACTGTGCCCAACGTGTCGTATATGGTTACCACAACCGATAACGAACGTATGGAAGTATATAATCCGAGTGGCTTGCCCTCTGCCAATAAAATTACAGAAATAGAAGAACCATATATTCGAGCATCTATCATTACCAAAAGTGATTTTGTGGGTGCTGTAATGGGCTTGTGTATGGAAAAACGCGGGCAAATGACCAAACAAGATTACCTTACTGCCGACAGGGTAGAACTAGGCTTTGATATGCCGCTTGGCGAAATCGTTTTCGACTTCTACGATAAACTGAAGTCAATTTCTAAAGGTTATGCTTCGTTCGACTATTATCAAATAGGCTACAAGTCGGCTAAACTGGTTCGTTTAGATATTTTGTTAAATGGCGAAATGGTCGATGCCCTTTCTTCTTTAATACACTTCGATAATGCCTATACACTGGGGCGTCGCATGTGTGAAAAGCTGCGCGAGCTTATTCCTCGTCAACAATTTGACATTGCTGTTCAGGCTGCCATCGGAGCAAAAATTATTGCGCGTGAAACCATTAAGGCTGTTCGTAAAGATGTTACGGCAAAATGTTACGGCGGTGATATTTCGCGTAAGCGCAAGCTGTTGGAGAAACAGAAAAAAGGAAAAAAACGCATGAAGCAAGTGGGCAATGTTGAGGTGCCGCAAAAAGCGTTTTTAGCTGTATTGAAGTTAGATTAATTATCACAATAATTTTAAGCCCTGCTATCTTATAGCGGGGCTGTTTATTTCGTTTCGTTTTATGGATTTAAGTTTACTTTATGATGTTGCCATCATCTTTGCGCTATCTACAGCTGTAAATTATTTGTTTACACGCATGAAAATGCCCACCATTATCGGTTATTTATTAACCGGGGTATTGGCCGGACCTTACGCCTTGGGAGTTATTCACGCACATGATTCTATTGATATGATGGCAGAAATCGGTGTGGTGTTGCTCATGTTTACCATTGGCTTGGAGTTTTCTATCGGGCATCTCATGAAAATTAGAAAGGTGGTATTTTTGGGTGGTTTCATGCAGCTGATATTCACGGCAGGTATAACCTTTGTTTCCGTGTATTATTACATGATAGATTGGCGATCGGCTCTTTTTGTGGGTTTTCTCATTGCATTGAGCAGCACAGCCGTAGTACTTAAGCTGATGCAAGAACGATCGGAGATAACGGCAAACTATGGTCGAACAGTGGTGGGTATTTTAATCTTTCAAGATATTATACTTATTCCCTTGCTTTTATTCACCCCAATGCTTGCAGGAAAATCTGCAAATCCTTCCCAAGAACTAATCATGCTTCTAGGGAAAACAGTGGTACTAATTGCCTTAGTTTTCGTGGGCAACCGTTGGCTTATGCCTCATGTGTTGAGAATGGTGGCTATGACTAAAAATCAAGAACTTTTTATGATGACGATTTTAGTAATCTGTCTTTCGATTGCCTTATTGACTCATCAAATGGGTATTTCTTTGGCCTTTGGAGCTTTCTTGGCAGGACTGATGATATCTGATTCTGATTACAGCCATAATGCGTTTGCCGATCTATTACCATTTAAAGATATCTTTACAAGTTTCTTTTTTGTGAGCATAGGTATGCTTTTCGATGTGAGCTATGTGTTTCATCATCCACTTTTAGTGTTCGGATTTGTATTTGCGGTTATAGCTATCAAAGCATTGGTGGCAGGGATAACAGCAGTAGCATTGGGGCATACCTTTCGAGGGGCAGTAATGGTGGCATTAGCTTTGTGTCAGGTAGGAGAGTTTTCCTTTATTTTGGCAAAATCAGGCATACGCGTCGGAATTATTAGTCAAGCACACTACCAGCTATTTTTGGCCGTGGCAATCATCAGTATGTCGGTAACTCCTTTATTGATGATGGCTTCACATAGCGTAGCAACCTTGTTGTTAAAGTTGCCTCTTCCCAGGTGGTTGGTTAATGGACTTTTCCCATTGCCTGAGTTTCAGGTGCCCGAATTAAATAAACATTTGGTGCTTATCGGAAAAGATGCTCGGGCTCAGGCTTTAGCCACCATGGCAAGCTATGTAGATATGCCTTATGTGTCGGTAGTTATGGATCCTGTAATGGCCGATAAATTACAGAAGCGAGGCGAATTGGTCATTTATGGCGATGCAGTTAATGAACCGGTATTGGAAAAAGCGCATATTGCTTCAGCAGACATTGTGGTGGTGTCGGTGGGGAATAGAATTGCGGCCATGCGGATTATTGAGTCAGTGAGACAATTAAATCGTCATGCCGAACTCATCGTGCGCACCAAAAGTGTGTTCGACATTGAAGAGCTGTACAAATTAGGAGCTAATGAAGTTATCCCCGAAGAATTTGAGACGGCAATTGCATTGTTCGAACAAGTGTTGAAAAAACGCTTAGTGCCACAACGAGATATTAATAGCCTGATGACTAAGATTAAAGGAGACCATTATGGTTTGATGATGAAAGATAACCATAGCGAGGAATCGTTGAAATTATTTAACGAGCTGCCTAACTTGAACATCATGGCTGTAAAAGTAAAAGAAGGAGCAGAAGTAGTAGGGAAAAGTTTGGCGGAACTGCATTTGCGCAAAAAATATGGAATTACGTTGATTGCTATTTTGCAAGATGAACATTTATTGGAACATCCTACCGCTGATTTTTGCTTTCGATGCAATGATTTAGTTTATATTATGGGTAGTTCAGAAAAAATTGCTGATTCTTCCGATTTGTTTGATTCGCTTAAAGAGAGTTGATATCTTGCGATCAGCGACCGGGTAGCATTATTGCTTTTCTTTTCCTGCAAGATAAAGGGGAGTTTGGTTTTATCTTATCGGTCGTTGAGTATTTTAGTATTGCAGTTGCTGAGCACTTTGGCTTCGTTGAGCAACTGAATAAAGATAAGTATCTCGGTAAGGAGATAATAATACACATTGCGGTGTAAATTTCAGTAAGCTTATACATACAAGTATGCTTCTGTTATCTGCAATTATTGATGATTTACAGTTTAGAGCCCCAAATAAAATGGAGCACAAAGGTTAGAGAAGCTTTCATGATAATCATTACTATGGGCTTGTCGGATACATAGTTCGCTAATAGTCGGAGCGAGATTAGTTTCTTTGCTTAATTCTATCAGAACCCGGTGGGGTGCTTTACTTGGGTTAGATTTTACTCGACATAAACGATGTAAGGAAAGCTCATTTTCTTCTGCTGTCATCGTGATGAGTGGCATTTCTTTAGCCGGGTAAATGAAACTTATTTTCCCGCCGGGTAACAATAATTCTTGTGCTTTCTTCAACCATAGGCAGAGAGGCAAATTCTCTGCTTGTCTGGCTTTTGTTCTCTCGACATTTCCGGCGGCTACTTTCTCGGTAAAAAAAGGAGGATTACTCACAACATGATGATATTGTTGTGTACTATCCCATTTTATAAAGTCGGCATGTACAGCATTTATGCGTTGGTTAAAAGCCGATTGCCTGAAATTGAATTGTGCTTCTCGAATTGCTTTTTTGTCTGTTTCAATAGCTGTAATGTCAGCCTGCAGATTTCGCTGAGCAAGCATTAGTGCAATTAAACCCGTTCCGGTGCCTAGGTCTAAATAAGAGTTGCCTTCCAATATATCACACCAAGCCCCCAAAATGACGCCATCGAAGCCAACTTTCATGGCAGATTGTTCCTGAATAATACTAAATTGTTTGAAATGGAATGGTTTACTCATGGGTTTGCTTCACTTTCAGACTGCTGTTTTCATTTTGAATGATGTGTAAATCTCGTTGAGGGAATGGAATTTCAATACCGGCTTGTTTAAATGCTTTGTCGATGGCTATGCCGATAGCACTTTTAATAACGAGCCCATCATTAAAGTGAGTCCAAAACCTAATGCTGAAATCAAGCGAGCTATCTCCAAATCCTGTGAATATAATAGTGGGTTCAGGTTTTTTTATAATGCCTACTTGCTTATCGATCACATCAGTTAATATTTCTGTTACTTTGTCAAGATCAGTTCCATAAGCCACACCTACTAAGACCTCTTGTCGACGTCGATGGTTGGAGTGCGTCCAGTTAATCATTTCGTTGGCAAGTAAATTTCCGTTAGGCACGATAACATCGGCACCGTCAAAAGTAGTAATTGTACTGGCTCTGATACCTATTTCTTTGACTTCGCCCCATAAATTAAGGCTGTGAATTTGCACCATGTCGCCGGCTTTAATAGGGCGTTCGAAAGCAAGAATGATTCCGGATGCCAGATTGTTGAAAATTGTTTGCAATCCGAAACCTATACCTACACCAAGAGCTCCGAATATAATGGTGATATTGCTGACATCGATATCGGCAGCACCCATGGCAAAAATAACACCTACGGCAAATAAGCAAAGTCGCACAAGCATGAGTATAGCTCCGGCAACACCTTTCGATGTGTGGGTGCGAACAAAAATTTCGCCTTCCAATATAAATCGTATAAATCTGGATATATATATGGTAAGGGCAAATGTTATCACAAAAGCGGCAATATTGCCTAACGATATAGATATGGAACCTAAAGTCCATGATTTACTTAGAACGACTCCGAGCCAATCATAAATGGACTCGAACACTACGAGACTTTTCGCTGTGAGCATCACCCAAAAGAAAACAAGCAAGGCATGAATTATCTTTTTTAAGGTGTGAAGAATTTCTTTACTGTGTTCCTCAAAAATATGCAGTCTTCCCAATACTTCATCTTCCACGATGAGTGTAGATATGCTGAAAATGACTTCGCGTGCACTATAAAGCAACACTGCGCCAAAAACAGCTGTTACTGAACCATTAAAGAATACAGACATGAGATACGTATTGCCCAAGATATTGCAAATGATGGAAAAAGAAATAGTTATGATTCCAATGAGAATAAGAGGAAAGCTCAGTGGTAGCTCTAATTCCGGCTTGTTGCGAAGAATATGAATATACATACTAACCAATAAAACACTATTCGCTAGCATGAATAATCGATTAATAATAATTAAATCGCTTAGCATATTGGTGGCAATTACAATGGCAACGGTTGCTACGGCGAAGACAAAGTATTGAATGGGCAGCTTGCGCCAAAGTAGAGGGAATAACGTTAAAGTAGGAATAAACAAAGCTATTTGCAAGATGTATCGGATAAGGGCAGGGGCATTCGGATAATTGATTTGAGTGAGCAAAGTGCTCATAAATAGGGCCGTAATTATCGGGTGGGGGATGTTTTTATTTTTTTTGTCTTTATTGTTGATTTTCCTCAAGTTGCGATGAATGTGAAGTATAAATGCTGCAATGATGGCAAAGCTGATAAACCAAAATAGGAATAAATGGTTATAGGTGTCTTTGTATGCAATGAGAGAAAACTTTTTGGTGCGTAAAGAGCTTTTAATTTTATCGAAAATGGAGGTGGAATCAGAATGCAAGGTGTGCATTTCCCATATGGGAAGACTATTGCTGCTATATATTTGTGTGCGGTAGTCGTCGAGCCTTTTTTTAACCTTAGTGTGTACTTCTTCAAGCGATAATATTGCATTTGTTATTTCATCTTGATGATATAACAGTTCCTTATTTTGAGTGGATAGCAATACGATGGCACTATCAAGTTCGTGTGTATTTTTATTAATTCGGTCAATTAAGCTTTCCGGAAGTTCGCTTAAAGAGTCGGCTGCCAACGTGTTCTCCCAACGCCTTTTTTGCAAACGAGCTTGTTTTAAATTAGAGTCAACAAGATTTGTCTTATCACTTATGTTTTGACGCATCTTATTGAGTTCATCGTGTTCCTTGCGTAATGCAATTTGCAGATTCTCTGTCTGCTTAGCATCTAGATTATTTATTTTATCATCAGCTAGGTAATTGTTTATTTTATTTATTTTCTCTATTTCAGCAAGTTTCACAGAGTCAAGAGAAGCGGTGTGTTCGGTAGAGCCTAATTGGGCATATACTGTTCTTAAGAAACGCTGTGTGTTCTCGGTTTCTATACTAATCTGATTAATTTGGAAAGGTGTGCCGGCTAATGAATCAGCTTGGGTAGCAACAGCTTGGGCATCAAACCCGGATAATCCTATGAATAAGAAAAGTAGGATAAAGTGTGCAATTAGTTTCATGAGTTGACTATGATAAAGTTACCACAAATATAATTTTTTTCGATAAGCCTGCCCATTGCTTGAAAATCTTTTATTTAATCTGCCGATCGCTGCTCTGCTAAGCTAACTACCTTGGAGATTAGATTTGCCTAATGAACCTCAGCAGATAAATAGATATTCATTGTTAAATATGACGTTTCTCCACTTATCCTTTCAATAAAAGTGACTTAATTTGCAACATTATTCAAAAAATAGATGAAAATGTCAGTACACAGCGAAATAAAAAGAGTAACTACACATGTGCTATCAGCAATGAAGCTTAGGGGTGAGAAAATTTCTATGCTTACCAGTTATGATTATAGTATGGCAAAATTAGTTGACCAAGCAGGAATTGATGTCATTTTGGTGGGCGACTCTGCAGCTAATGTTATGGTGGGCTATGAAACAACGCTACCTATGACACTCGACAATATGATTTTCATGGCTTCTTCTGTTCGCCGTGCAGTAAATCGAGCTTTAGTTGTAGTCGATTTGCCATTCGGTACGTATCAGGGAGACAGCAAGATGGCGTTGAAGTCAGCTATTAGAATTATGAAAGAAACTGCTGCCGATGCTATTAAAATGGAAGGTGGTGAGGAAATTATAGACTCGGTAAAACGTATTATTTCGGCAGGTATCCCGGTAATGGGGCATTTGGGATTAATGCCACAATCTATTAATAAATATGGTACATATGCTGTTCGTGCTAAAGACGAAGAAGAAGCAAATCGACTAATTTCAGATGCTAAATTATTAGAGGCAGCAGGTTGTTTCGCTGTTGTTTTAGAAAAGATTCCTGCAGAACTAGGTACACAAGTAGCAGAAAAGCTTCGAGTTCCGGTAATCGGAATCGGTGCAGGCAGTGGGGTTGATGGTCAAGTATTGGTGGTGCATGATATGCTGGGTATTACGCAAGCATTTTCTCCAAAGTTCCTACGTCGTTATATGAACTTAGGTGATGATATTCGAAATGCAGTATCTCATTATGTAGCTGATGTTAAAGCAAAAGAGTTTCCAAATGAAACAGAGCAATATTAAAACAACGAATCTCCAAATAAATTAGCTTACTTAAATCAAAGAAACGATATGAAAGTAATATATGAAGATAATCACCTTATTGCAATAAATAAGGAGTGTGGCGAAATTGTGCAGGGTGATAAAACGGGCGACACTACGCTCATCGACCAAGTAAAAGCTTATATCAAGAAGAAATACAATAAGCCGGGCGATGTATATTTGGGTTCTCCGCATCGTTTAGACAGACCAACAAGTGGAATTGTGCTTTTTGCCAGAACAAGCAAGGCGCTTACTCGCTTGAATGAAATGTTTCAGCAAAAAGATGGAATTCGAAAAACATATTGGGCAGTAGTTGATGCCCTTCCGGATAATATGTCGGATCATTTAGAAGATTATTTGTGGAAAGATGAAGCCCGCAATAAAAGCTTCGTGGGGAAAAATCGTAAGAATTCTCGTTTATGCTCGTTGAATTATGAACATCGTGCCAGTTTGAATCGCTATCACCTGTTGGAAATTGAATTAGAAACAGGTCGGCACCACCAGATACGAGTGCAATTGGCAAACATTGGTTGCCATGTAAAAGGTGATTTAAAGTATGGAGCACTACGAAGCAATGAAAATGGAGGAATCCATCTTCATGCTCGTAAATTAGAATTTATACATCCTGTACGCAAAGAACCAATTAAGATTGTAGCTGACCCACCTAAAAAAGACCCTATCTGGGATGAGCTTATTCAGATCAAAGATTTGAAGGAAAAATCAAGTTATTGATTGAGGGAATGGGCATCAAATCCTAATGGCAAAATATCAAGGGCATTACTGATTTCAGTGATGCCTTCTTTGCTGTCTAATAGAATGCGAATAGGTTTGCCTTGACGATTCTGAAATTCTGCCAGAGCTTGTCGGCAAATTCCGCAAGGACTTAATCCTCTGGCTTTTTCCTCATTTTGATTAATGGCAGTAATGGCTATACAATCGATAGTGGACTCTGCTCGATTAGCTCCAATCCAGTTTAAGGCCGATCGTTCGGCACATGTACCTGCCGGAGTTGCCGCATTCTCCTGATTGCTGCCTAAGATAACTTCACCATTAGAAAGAAGTACTGCAGCTCCCACTTTAAAATTAGAGTAAGGAGCATAAGCTGTGCTTGTAGCTTTTCGGGCCCGAAGAATTAAGTCTGTATCTCCGGCTACTAATTCTTTTTCGGAACTATAAACGTTTAATTGTATTTTTATTTCTTTTGTATTCATAATTTGTGCATTTTGCTCAAATATATGATTTTTGTAAACAGGTAATGGTATTAATGGAGATATATGTGTAAGAGATTTTTATTGTTCGTTGT
Source organism: Mangrovibacterium sp. (assembly GCA_047975205.1). Classification (GTDB taxonomy): domain Bacteria; phylum Bacteroidota; class Bacteroidia; order Bacteroidales; family Prolixibacteraceae; genus JBKEDC01. The sequence goes on from JBKEDC010000016.1 coordinate 65,084, forward strand.
TTTGGTGATGGGATTGCAGACTGTTTGGGCGCAGCGCATATATAGCAGAACAGATTATATAAACATGCATGCTCATACTGCTGTTGAAGAAATGTTTCGCTCAGGAGTTCCTGCAAGTATCACACTTGCACAGGGGTGTTTGGAGAGTGGAAATGGGAATAGCGAGCTGAGTTTAAAATCAAATAATCATTTCGGAATTAAATGCCATGGGTGGAGCGGTAAAGGAATGCGCTATGATGATGATGCTCCCAATGAATGCTTCCGAGTATATAATTCAGTTGCCGATTCGTATGCTGATCATAGTGATTTCTTGGTGAATAATATACGTTATGCATTTTTGTTTAACTTAAAAACGACCGATTATAAGGGTTGGGCTCATGGCTTAAAGAAAGCAGGTTATGCTACTGACCCGAAATATGCTCACCGCTTAATAAACATTATTGAAGAAAACAACCTGAGCAAATATGATAAGATGAGTCCCAAAGATTTAAAGCACAGTAATCTACCGGAAGAGACTAAGCAGGTAAAACAAGAAACGACGATAAATACAGCGGTATCAGCTACATCAACTACTACTGCAGGAGTATTTAAGAACAATGATTGCAATGCAATTTATGTGCAACCCGGAGATTCTCCCCAAAGCATTGCTCATAAGTATCAGTTGAATCTCTGGGAAATTTACAAATACAATGATTTTCCTAAAAACCATAGAATTACCCGAGGAGAGATCATTTATTTGCAGCAAAAAAAGAAAAAGGCAAAAAAAGCGCATAAATACCACACAATTCAAGCCGGCGAGAGCCTACATTCTATCTCTCAGAAGTATGGGATTCGTTTGGCAAACTTATATAAGCTTAACAAGCTTAATGCAAAGTCAAAGATTGAGGTTGGTCAGAAATTATCTTTGCGAAAAAAAATGAGATAATCAAAAGCAAAGGGTAATATTAGTAATAATAAGCTATTTAAGTATATTTGAAAAAAATAAGACAAAATGAATAATTTGAGTTCCACTTCCAATAGAAAAGGCTCTGAATTCTGGACAAGCATTCTTACGTATGGATTAATTATTGGCGGAAGTATTGTATTGTCGGACTTAATCATGGTGCATCTTCTAGGATTCCAAGATAATATATTAGCTTCTGTGTGCTCTGTTATTGGAGTATATTTTTCACAAAAGTATTATCGAGATACACACGGTGGCTATATTACTTATGGTAAGGCTTTAAAGTTTGGAACTTTTGCAATGGGAGCAGCCGGGGTTATCCGAGGACTGTACACGGTATTAATGTTTAAATTTGTACCCGGATTATGGGATAAAGTAATACTTTTGGTTGAAGAAGCTTATGTCAATATGGGAATGTCGGATGCAGATGTTGCAACTATGTTAAACCCGATAAAAGAAGGCATCAGTCCGTTTGCCATTGCCATCTCTTTTGTTATGGCTTCTATGTTCTCCGGTTTTTTTATTTCTTTGTTGTCATCAGTGTTTATAAAGCGTAGTAATCCTGATTCTTTTAATGATGCCATGAATGGCGCAAAATAATACAAATGAGCTTTCGAGAAAAACCAAGTTTGGATATATCTATTGTCGTCCCTTTACTGAATGAAGCAGAATCATTACCTGAACTTTCAGCATGGATTCATAAAGTGCTTACCGCACATAATTTCAGCTATGAAGTACTCTTTATTGACGATGGAAGCAGTGATAACTCATGGGAAGTTATTGAGAAGTTGAGCCGATCAGATACGGCAATTAAAGGAATTAAGTTTCGTAGGAATTATGGAAAATCGGCAGCATTACACACCGGATTTCAGAAAATAAAAGGTAAGGTGGTAATTACCATGGATGCTGATCTGCAAGATAGCCCGGAAGAAATACCGGAGTTTTATCGTATGATTGTAGATGAGGGCTATGACCTTGTTTCCGGTTGGAAAAAGAAAAGATATGATCCGGTGTTGTCGAAAAATATCCCCAGCAAGATTTTTAATTGGGTGGCAAGACAAGCATCAGGTATTAAGCTTCATGATTTTAATTGTGGACTGAAAGCTTATCGCTACCAAGTAGTAAAGAGTATTGAAGTATATGGTGATATGCATAGGTATATACCGGTTATTGCAAAATGGGCAGGATTCAAGAAGATTGGAGAAAAGGTGGTAATACATCAGGAAAGAAAATACGGAACTACAAAATTCGGAGTTGAGCGTTTTATTCGTGGGCCTTTAGACTTACTGTCGGTAATTTTTATCGCAAAATTTAGTAAACGGCCTATGCATTTTTTTGGTTTGATTGGCTTTGCATTTTTCTTTTTTGGAACAATATCCGCCACGTGGTTGGGTGTAGGCAAACTGATAGCTATACACCAAGGGCTACATGCCCCATTGGTTACTGATAGTCCATACTTTTACATTGCTTTAGTGACCATGATTATTGGCTGTCAATTATTCATGACCGGATTCATTGCAGAATTAGTGTCTCGACAATCATCAGCAAGGAATAAATACTTAATTGATGAAGAAATGCTTTAGCCACAAAAAACAAATTAATACATACATCTGTGATCAAAAAGAAACTAAATAATTTCCCCTTATCGCCGGCTAAGAGCGATATCTTCTATGGATGGTTTATTCTTTTCTTTGGTACATTTGGTGTGCTTATGAGTGGCCCGGGGCAAACACCGGGCATAGCTACTTTTACCGATCACTTTATTAAGGCTTCCGGTATTGCAAAAGATCAACTCAGTATATGTTATCTGATAGGAACAGTATTTAGTTCTCTTTTACTTACTTATATTGGCAAACTTTACGATCGTTTAGGAGCTCGTTGGGTGGCTATGTTGGCGGGGGGCTTAATGGGCTTGATGGTGCTTTATTTGAGTCAGACAGATCGAATAGCGCAGCAGCTGGGAATTATGCTTCATCTGACGTCTGGTGATTTGATGGTGACTTTTATTATGCTGTCGATTGGATTTTTTTTGCTTCGTTTATCGGGTCAAGGAGCTTTAACCCTAGTTTCTCGGAATATGATTATGAAATGGTTTGTTGCCAGAAGGGGTTGGGTGTGTGGCGTCAGTAATGCATTTGTAGCGGTTGGATTTTTTTTGGTTCCTTACTTTTTTGATAAATTGATACAATCTCTTGGTTGGCGGGAAGCGTGGATATATGTGGGAGCTTTTTCGCTATTTGTCTTTGTCTTTGTATCTTTTGTTTTTTTTAGAGATAATCCTGAAGATTGCGAATTAGAACCCGATGGAGCAATGGATATGTCGTATGGAAACATGGAACTCAAATTAAAAGAGCAAAAACAATTTACATTGAAGGAAGTTCGACAAACGCCAATCTTCTGGATTTATGCTATTCCTTTAGCTATGTATGCGCTGATTGTATCCGGATTAGTCTTCAACGTAGATTCTGTTTTTGAGAAAGCGAATATGTTGCATGAAGATGCAATCTTTTTATTTTTTCCGGTAGCCATTATTTCAGTTATCGTAGCACTCGCAGGAGGCTATTTGAGCGATCAAGTTCGCTTAAAGTATATTCTGATTCTATTTTTGGGCAGTTTGGCAGTTTTTGCTCTAAGTTTAACTTTTTTGAAGAATCAGGGGGCATATATCTTATTAATTTTGTCTTACGGTGTATCAACAGGATTATATTTTTTATTAATTGGAATTACTTGGCCAAGATTCTTTGGAATCACGCACCTCGGAGCTATAAGTGGTTTGAGCATGTCGTTGGTCATGTTCTTTAGTGCATTAGGGCCTATTTTATTTAGAAATTCGCTCATGCTGTTCGGTTCCTATGCTTATGCAACAGCTTTATGTGTAGTGATTTGTATAATAGGATTTTTTCTAGCCATAAAAACAAAAAATCCACAAGAAGATTTAGATAATTAACCTCATATAATACATAATACGATGTTTGGAAGAAAAACATATATAGACAGAAGAAACCAACTAAGTACTTTGGTAGGAGATGGCATAATTCTGCTTTTAGGAAATGTGGATGTGCCTTTAAACTATCCGGATAACACATACCACTGGCGACAAGACAGTAGCTTTCTATATTATTTTGGATTAGATTTTCAAGGTTTAGCCGGAGTGATTGATGTGGATAATCAAACAGAAATACTTTTCGGTGACGATGCGAGTATAGATGACATTATTTGGATGGGGGAGCAAATTCCTTTGGTTGAGAATGCGGCTAAGGTGGGTTGTAACAAAACAGCAGCATATGAAGAACTTTTTGCTTACGTTAAGAAAGCAATATCTCAGAAGAGGAAAGTCCACTTCTTACCGCCTTATCGAGCAGAAAATAAAATATTACTTCAGAATTTATTAGGAATTACTCCCGATAAGCAAGTCGAAGCCAGCTCTTTGAAACTAGTAAAATCAGTGATATCTCAACGAGAGATTAAAAGTGCTGAAGAAGTTGCAGAACTTAAAAAAGCGTGGAACATTGGCTATGACATGCACATGCACGCTATGAAGTCTTGTCGAGAAGGCGTTTGGGAGCAAACTATTGCCGGACAAATGGAAGGAATTGCTCTTGCATCCGGTTGTGGCACTTCATTTCCAACCATATTAAGCCAACACGGAGAAACCCTACATAATCATAAACATGACGCTCTACTTAAAAATGGGCAACTTATGTTGGTTGATGCAGGAGCTGAGAATCTGATGCATTACGCTTCAGATTTTACGCGAACATCACCGGTTAGTGGTAAATTTAGCGCACAGCAGAAAGCAGTTTATGAGATAGTACTTGCTGCTAACAACAGAGCTGCAAGTTTGATAAAACCCGGACTAACTTATCAATCAATTCATTTTGAAGCTTGTAAAACATTAGCACAAGGACTGAAAGATATAGGTATTATGAAAGGTAATATTGATGATGCTGTAGCTAACGGAGCTCATGCACTTTTTATGCCACACGGTTTAGGACACATGATGGGATTAGATGTGCATGATATGGAAGATTTGAATCAACATTACGTAGGTTATGATGATAAAACCCATCCTTCAACCCAATTCGGAGCAGCATCTTTGCGTTTGGGTAAAGAACTTAAAGAAGGTTTTGTGTTAACGAATGAACCCGGTATCTATTTCATTCCCGCATTAATTGACCAATGGAAAGCCAATAATACAAACGCTGACTTTATTAAGTTCGACGAACTTGAAGCTTATCGAGAGTTTGGAGGTGTCCGTTTAGAAGATGATTTATTGGTTACAGCAACCGGAAGCGAATATATGGGTAAACGTTTACCTATTGAAGTTGCCGATGTAGAGGCTGTCGTTCAAGGATAAGAAGTTGTCATAGACAAAGATTTGACAAGCGGAACAAAAAAAGAGAATGCCCAAAGTTTTTTGGACATTCTCTTTTTGTTTTTTTATAAACAACTGTTGTTATTGCCTGAAAGGCAAAACTGTGATAGCCCGAGCATTTATGCTTGGGTAGATATATATGAAGTAAAACTAAATTTTTGGACATCCTCATTCTTTTGTTCCATACAATATCTTCAATTAATCTTTTTTGGTTCATTTACTAAAGAATATTTGTCACTAAAATCATTAATTACGCTGTATCTTCTCAGATATACTAATTCAAAATATTTTTGGGCTTTATTCTCATTTAAGAATAAGTCCGATTAATGTTTTTTACGCTAATTCTTGACGAGTATGAACAGTCAAAACGTTTTTTACAGTTATTCTATCCGATGAATACCTGATAAGCAGAATGTATGTCGGTATTGTAACGGATGGCTTAGGTTCATTTGCTGCACGAATAATATGATCTGATTATTTCATTTTTATTGATAAAAAATTAACACAAAGTTATAAGAGTAAAAAATACTTCTTATATTTGATGCATGAAAAAGTTTCATCAAGAATTACACGAAGAGCTTTACGGAAATTATCCGAAACAGTTGGTAGCTGTTGATAATGTGATATTTGGATATGATGAAGGAGAACTGAAAGTTTTACTTTATCCGCGTAGTTTTGAGCCGGAGAGGGGAAACTGGTCGCTTTTAGGCGGTTTCTTGCAATCTGAAGAGTCATCAGAGGAAGCGGCGACAAGAATCGTAAATCTTACGACGGGCTTGTCTGATTTATATATGGAACAAGTGCAGACATTCACCAATCCGGCACGGGAAGAAAAAACGCGTGTGCTAAGCATCGTTTATTACACGCTCATTCGCTTAGCTAAATATGATGATACATTATTGCAGCAATATGGTGCCGAATGGTTTTCGTTAGATGATTTGCCTGAGCTGATATTTGATCACGCTGAAATGATTGAGTTGGCGCTAACAAAATTAAGACAAAAGGCCTCTATTCGTTTGATGGGTTCTGAGTTGTTGGATGATAAATTCACAATCAGCCAACTTCGTCGGTTATATGGAGCGATTTATGATAAAGAACTCGATCCGGGAAACTTCCGTAAGAAAGTATTGTCTTTGGGTGTATTAGTTCGTCTAGATAAGAAAGACTTTGAGGAGTCGAAAAAAGGAGCTTACTATTACCGCTACGAGGAAGAAGAAACAGAGAACGAGAAAGAGATAATTAAAGTAATCAATTTTATATAAGATAATTAAACATACAGACATGACAAACATTAATTTGAAAAACTACGAAGTGTGGTTTGTAACAGGTAGTCAACATCTTTACGGTGATGAAACGTTGAAACAAGTAGCTGCACATTCAAAAGAGATTGCAGCTTCATTCGATGCTTCGACAGACATTCCGGTGAACGTGGTGTTGAAACCAACGGGAACAAGCTCTAAAGCCATTCATGACATTTGTAAAGAAGCTAACAGTACAGAAAACTGTGTGGGTATCATTACTTGGATGCACACATTTTCGCCGGCTAAAATGTGGATTCATGGATTGCAAGAACTAAACAAGCCAATTCTTCACTTACACACACAATATAACAAAGAAATTCCATGGAATGAAATTGATATGGATTTCATGAACTTGAACCAAGCAGCTCACGGTGATAGAGAGTTTGGACATATCATGGCTCGTATGCGCATGAACCGCAAAGTAATTGTTGGTCATTGGACAGATGCCGCGACAGTTAAAAAAATAGCCGTATGGACTCGAGTAGCTGCTGCTTATGCAGATTCTCGTGACATGTTGGTAGTCCGTTTTGGCGATCAAATGAATAATGTAGCGGTAACAGATGGCGATAAAGTAGATGCTGAGCGTATATTTGGTTATCATGTAGATTACTGCCCAATTGCAGAATTAGTAGCTTTCCAAGATAAAGTGACTGACGCTGAGGTGACAGAATTAGTGAAAGTGTATGAAGCAGAATATACTTTTGCCGATAATTGCAAAGCGGGTGGTGCTGATAGAGAACAAGTTGTGAAATCAGCTCGTATAGAAATTGCTTTGCGTCGTTTGTTGGAGGCAAAAGGAGCAAAAGCATTTACAACAAATTTTGATGATTTAGAAGGAATAGATCAGTTACCCGGCTTAGCATCTCAGCGTTTAATGGCTGAAGGTTATGGATTTGGTGCAGAAGGAGATTGGAAAACAGCTGCTTTATATCGTAGTATGTGGTTCATGAGTCAAGATCTTCCTGACTATAAAGGCTGCTCTTTCTTAGAGGACTACACGCTAAATTTTGATGGTGAGAAAAGTGCAATTCTTCAAGCACATATGTTGGAAGTTTGTCCTTTAATTTCAGATCATAAACCAAAATTGGAAGTTCATCCATTAGGAATTGGCGGTAAAAATGATCCTGCACGTTTGGTATTTACCAGCAAAACAGGTTCAGGTATTGCTGCAACTGTTATTGATATGGGAAATCGTTTCCGCATGATTGTGAACACTGTTGATTGTATAGAATCGAAAGAATTACCAAAGCTTCCGGTGGCAAGTGCTTTATGGATTCCACAACCAAACTTTGAAATTGGTGCTGCAGCATGGATTTTGGCAGGGGGTACTCATCACTCTAGTTTCTCTTATGATTTAACCTTAGAGTATATGGAAGACTTTGCTGAAATCTTGGGTATCGAACTTTTGGTAATCAATGATAAAACTCAGATTTCTGAATTTAAAAAAGAATTGAAGTGGAATGATTTGTATTATCATCTGGCAAAAGGACTTTAATTAACTTCGAACTTACAGTCGGGGATTAATGCTTGGCTGTAAGTTCCAAACATAAAACATATATGGCTTTATTAGATTGGATAGTGATTGGGGTTTTTGCCCTAATGCTTATTGGAGTTGTGGTTTGGGTGGTTAACCAAAAAAACGATAACTCGGAAGACTACTTTTTAGGTGGGAAAGATGCTACATGGCTCGCCATCGGCGCATCAATTTTTGCGTCAAATATTGGTTCTGAGCATTTAATTGGTTTGGCAGGAGCCGGAGCATCAAGCGGAATGGCAATGGCGCATTGGGAGATTCAAGGCTGGATGATTCTTATTTTAGGTTGGGTGTTTGTTCCTTTTTATTCTCGAAGTATGGTGCTAACCATGCCTGAATTTTTGGAGCGTCGTTATAACTCTCAATCAAGAACCATTCTCTCGGTTATTTCTTTAGTTAGCTACGTGCTTACGAAGGTGGCTGTAACGGTATATGCCGGAGGATTAGTGTTTCAACAAGTGTTCGGCATTAAGGAATTGTGGGGCATCGACTTCTTTTGGATTTCGGCCATAGGTTTGGTACTTATAACTGCCATATACACTATTTTTGGCGGTATGAAGTCGGTTCTTTACACATCAGTGCTACAAACACCGATATTACTTTTAGGTTCATTAATTATTCTAGTGTTGGGTCTGCGAGAAGTTGGCGGATGGGATGAAATGGTACGTATTGCCAGCACGCATGTAGTTAATGATTATGGAGATACGATGACTAATTTGATTCGTGATAATCGAGATCCTAATTTTCCTTGGTTGGGAGCCCTTATAGGTTCATCAATTATTGGTTTTTGGTATTGGTGTACCGATCAATTTATTGTGCAACGTGTACTTTCCGGCAAAAACGAAAAAGAATCGCGAAGAGGTACAATATTTGGTGCATATCTTAAATTATTACCTGTATTCTTATTCTTAATTCCCGGTATGATTGCTTATTGTATTCATGTAAAAACAGGCTCATTCTTACCAATATTAGATAATGGTAATCCAAATGCCGATGCAGCATTCCCAACTTTAGTGGCTAAATTACTTCCTGCGGGTGTAAAAGGCTTGGTAGTCTGTGGTATCTTAGCAGCCTTGATGAGCTCTTTGGCTTCATTGTTTAATTCATCGGCAATGCTCTTTACGATCGACTTTTACAAACGCTTCAAACCGAATACTTCCGAGAAAAAATTGGTTCGTATCGGTCAAGCTGCAACTATTGTTATTGTAATTTTGGGTATCCTCTGGATTCCAATCATGCGATCGGTAGGTGATGTGCTTTATACTTATCTTCAAGATGTGCAATCAGTTCTTGCACCGGGTATTGCAGCCGCTTTCTTGCTTGGTATCACATGGAAACGGGCATCAGCCCAAGGTGGTATGTGGGGCTTGATTTCAGGTTTCATTATTGGTATGGCTCGTTTGGGAGCTAAAGTATACTACTCCAACGTTCATGGAGCTTCGGAAACATGGTTTAAAGATTTATTCTATGATATGAACTGGTTGTTCTTTTGCGGATGGATGTTCTTATTCTGTTGCTTAGTTGTATTTATTGTGAGCAAGTGCACAGAAGCACCTGCACCCGAGAAAATTCAAGGTTTGGTGTTTGGCACATCAACAGAAGAACAACGTGCGGCAACTCGTGCAAGTTGGGGAACTTGGGATATTATACATTCAGTAATTATCTTAGGTTTAACAGCAGCATTTTATATTTATTTCTGGTAGATATATAAACATAAGCAGGGTTCGGTAGATTTTAGTTGTTTCTAATGAATGCCTAAAATTTTCCGAACTGTGCTTATTTTTTTAATGAATAATATATTTTTCTTTTTTTCGATAGTTCAGATGGGCTTTGTCTGAACCGGACACTTAGAACACACAAACTAATGTTAGAACAATTAAAAGAAGAGGTTTGTAAAGCAAATCTTGATTTAGTAAAATATGGAATGGTAATTTTTACTTGGGGAAACGTAAGTGGAATAGACCGTGAAAAAGGGTTAGTAGTTATTAAACCCAGTGGGGTTTCATATGATAATATGAAACCTGAAGATATGGTAGTGGTCGATTTTAATGGTAAAGTTGTTGAAGGAAAATATAAACCATCATCAGATACTGCTACCCACATTGAACTGTACAAACAATTTCCAAACATAGGTGGAGTAGTACATACTCACTCAGAATGGGCAACAAGTTTCGCCCAGGCAGGGAAAGGAGTTCCGGCAATAGGCACAACCCATGCAGATTATTTCTATGGGGAAGTTCCTTGCACTCGAAAAATGACAGCCGAAGAGATAAAAACAGCTTATGAACTCAATACCGGGAAAGTGATTGTTGAATGTTTTAAAACGCAAGATATCAATCCGGATTATGTGCCGGGAGTGTTGGTAAATAATCATGCTCCATTCTCTTGGGGAAAAGATGCACATGATGCAGTTCACAATGCCGTGGTGTTAGAAGAGATTTCAAAAATGACTTTTCGTTCATTCCAATTGAATCCGGACACTAAAATGGATCAGGAATTATTAGACAAGCACTTCTTGCGTAAGCATGGTGCAAATGCTTATTATGGACAATAGATTAAAAAAATAAAGACATGGCAAAATATACAATCGGGTTAGATTATGGATCAGATTCAGTGCGTTCGCTCATTGTGAATGTAGAAGATGGAACAGAAGTGGCAAGCGTGGTATTTAATTATCCGCGTTGGGCAAAAGGTATGTATTGCGATCCGCAAACTAATCAGTTTCGCCAACATCCACTTGATTATTTAGAGGGATTAGAATATACAATTGTTGAAGCTTTAAAACAAGCTCCTGCTGATGTACCTGCAAATGTGGTAGGTATTTCTATTGATACTACGGGTTCAACTCCGGTGGCAGTTAATGCCGAAGGCGTGCCATTAGCATTAACTCCTGAGTTTTCTGAAAATCCAAATGCAATGTTTGTTTTATGGAAAGATCATACAGCAACTCAAGAAGCTGATGAAATTAATGCATTAGCTAAACGTTGGGATATTGATTTTACCCAGTATGAAGGTGGAGTTTATTCATCGGAATGGTTTTGGTCGAAAATATTACATGTATCGCGTGCTGATGCTCAGGTTCATGCCAATGCATACACATGGGTAGAACATTGTGATTGGATTCCGGCTATTCTTACCGGCACAACCCATCCTGATAATTTACTTCGCGGGCGTTGTTCTGCAGGTCACAAAGCTATGTGGCATGAATCATGGGGAGGGTTGCCAACAGAAGAATTTTTAACAGAACTTGATCCTCTATTGTCAAGTTTAAGAAGTCGCTTATTTGAAGATACGCATACCTGTGATGTTAAAGTGGGTAATTTGAGTGAAGAATGGGCAAAAAAATTAGGACTTTCAGCTCAAGTAGCTATTGGAGTTGGTGCTTTCGATTGTCATTTTGGAGCTATCGGAGCACAAATTGAGCCTTATTACTTGAGTAAAGTAATGGGTACTTCAACATGTGATATTTTAGTTGCTCCCAACGAAGAAGTAGGACATAAATTGATAGCCGGTATTTGCGGTCAGGTTGATGGTTCTGTAATACCGGGCATGTTGGGTATGGAAGCCGGACAATCGGCTTATGGCGATTTATATGCATGGTTTGTAAAAGAAGTATTGATGTGGCCGGCAAAAAATATTTTAGCAAAATCATCTCTTGTTGATGAAACAACACGCATGAAGCTTATTGAAGAGATGGCTTCGAAAATGATTATAGAGTTATCTAAAGAGGCTGAAACGTTAGCTATTGATGAAAATAACACGATTGCCATCGATTGGGTAAACGGACGCAGAACTCCGGATGCCAATCAGAAACTTAAAGGAGCGTTAGCCGGTTTGAGCATGGGAACAAATGCTGCTCGTATTTTCCGCTCATTGGTTGAGGCAACAGCTTTCGGCTCTAAGGCAATTGTAGATAGATTTATTGAGCAAGGAGTATCTATTAAAGGTGTTATTGCACTTGGTGGTGTAGCCAAGAAATCAAATCTAGTGATGCAAGTGCTTTGCGATGTGCTGAATATGCCGATTAAAGTAGCTCGTTCTGAACAAGCTTGTGCTTTGGGTGGTGCTATGGCAGCGGCAGTAGCTTCCGGAATATATGCTACTTGTGATGAGGCTCAGAGTAAAATGGGAGGTGGTTTTGAACTAGAATTTCATCCGATTCCGGAGAATGCGACTAAATATCAAGCATTATACAATAAGTATAAAAAATTGGGAGCATTTATTGAAACAGAACTAACAAAATAACGTACAGCATAGGCTCAAGACATCGTTTCGGAATCTTGTTTTGAGTTTTTAAAATCAAATGAACATGAAATTAAAAGTTGCAGCATTAACTTTGGCAGTAGTGGCTTTTACCACTTGTGCACCAGCACCGAAAGAAAAAAAAGCCTTAGGTGTGGATAAAACTAATTTTGAAACTACAATCAACGGTAAGGAAACAAAGCTTTATACTTTGAAAAATAAGAATGGTATGGAGGTGCAGTTGAGTAACTACGGAGGGCGCATTTTATCTATTCAGGTACCTGATGCTAAAGGAGAAATGGCAGATGTACTCTTGGGATTCAATACGCTGAAAGAATATGAAACCAATGAATATAACGCCGTGGTTGGACCTTATGCTAATCGTATTGCCAATGGTCAATTTTCTATTGGAGATGCTACTTATCAGTTATCAACAGCTGATAATGGTAATTGTCTTCATAATGGTGCTATCGGATTTAAACACAGCATGTTTGATGCTACGCAGCAAGGAAATACTGTTGAGATGACCATTAATAGTCCTGATGGAGAATTTGGTTTCCCCGGTAATAAAATTGTAAAGGTTACTTACACGCTTACCGATGATAATGCATTGAAAATAGACTATAAAGCAACAACAGATGCTGCTTGTCCGTTCAATCTAACTAATCATGCTTATTTTAATTTGAAAGGTGAAGGTAATGGCGATATTTTAGGTCATGTTATGTATATTGATGCCGATTCAACAACAACTATTGATTCAGAGCTTATTCCTACCGGAGAAATTGTATCTATTAAAGGAGGTGATTTAGATTTCACAACCCCGACAGTTATTGGGAAACGTATTAACTCTGATTCTGATTTCATCAAATTAGGAATGGGATATGATCATAATTTTATCCTAAATAAGAATCAAAATGATCATGAAATGACTCTAGCTGCTCGCGTAGAAGAACCAACGTCAGGTAGAGTGCTTGAGGTAT
>JBKEDC010000022.1:0-28777 GCA_047975205.1 Mangrovibacterium sp.
CGTTTTATTTCTCTTCTAATTGTGCTTTCATCAAAGCCCAACTGCTTTGCAATAAAAACTTTTGTCTTTCTGCTTTTTAAATATGCTTCAATGGCATATCTTTGTTCCAATCTTAAATGTCTCATCTTTAACCTTTTTAGTCGAAGACAAAGGAAGCATTTAATTCTGTGAGAGAAATCCTTTGTGCTTTCTCTCTTTGCGTAGCGAAACGAAGCAAAGAGAGAAAATCATCTCCTAAACGAGCATTTGCTAATGGAATTTTTCTTATTGTCTTCACTTTTTTAGGAGTAAAGAGGGAAAAATCTTTAGGAAACCTAATTCTAGCCTAAGTTTGTGAATAACTATGCATACTCCCTCTTGCTGAAGGTAAATAATTCACACCTTTCCATGTGATGAGTAAAGAAATGAATGCTATAATGAGTAATATCATAGCTAGTTTTATTAATTTAGGGTAGGTTTTTCTTAAATGTATATATAATAAATAGAAGGAACAAGTTGCAAAAGCCCATGTTTCTTTAGGATCCCATGACCAATAATTAGCCCAAACTTCTTTTGCCCATAGAGCTCCCATGATCAAGCCTAACATTAGGAAACCTACTCCGGCATATGCCATTCGGTCAGTACGATGAGTGTAATCCTTAGGTAAAATTTGCCCTTTATGGGCGCGCCACAGATACGCTACAGCCATCAACATTGCTGCTGCCAATAAAGCGTATGATATAATATATACAGATACGTGAGGAACAAACCACGGACTTTGCAAAGCCGGCATTAGGTTTTTATTTTGAACCTCAGGCATAAAAAATATTAATGATGAAAATACAATTGCCATCGCGGCTGAATATGAAAGCATCCAATTATACGCCCATTTTTTATAGACAAAGAAACCCACTAAACTAATATAAATGGCATACCACAATCGGGTTTCTCCCATGGTTCGCATTGGCGGCCTTCCGAAGCTTATCCATAAGCCAATAGCAAATGCTAACAAAGTTAGAGTTCCTAACAAGAAAAGGGGTGGTGCTAACTTATTCCATTTAGTTTTTATTAAAGCAAAAAGCCCCCCTGTAAGCCAAAAAAGTATGGCCGGAAATAGAAAATATGAATATACTGACCAATTCATTGTTTAATGTTTTTGTTGATGCTTCCAAAATAAACTCAAGGCACCTAATACGAGCATAGTTAAGCCTATTTGCGTGAGAATCTTCCATGGATCATATATAAATTGGAAGATACTAATTGTCGATGCTTTACCTTGTTTGTCGTCAAAACTAGACTGATAAACAGACCATGGTCCTAAGTGTAGGGGTTTATTTACTTCTATAAGATGCTCCGATTCAACACCATCTTGTTTTATTTGTACCAATGAGGAATAAGCTTTAGCTTCCGGAGACATCATGACCATTGCTTGATTATTTGGTAGTACCAACATTTTATATGGCACTTGCTGGTTACCGCAAGTTATCCACCCTTGATTACCACTGGCTAGTCTTATTAACACAGCAGGAGGTAGGCTATCATCTTTTTTATACATATAGCTTCCATTTTTATCTGGAGCCGCGTTGTCCAAATAAGTTAACATACGGTAACTTTGATGCTGTAAACTAAATGTGTGCTCCGTTGAATCTACATCGTAAAACTCTGGAGAGCCTTCAGGCAGGAATTTTCCCGTTTTATCGTCAATTATTGCAAGCTTGGGCAGGTAGGTTTCCATTTGAAAATCAATAAGCTTCAAGCGAAATGGTAAATCGTATTCTTTACCTGACTGAGCTAAGGCCTTGTGGATAACTCCGCCTTCCTGAACCCTAGCTCGTAGCTGTAGCTTATCGGCAGTGCCGAACCCTAAAGAAAAAAGCACAATTAATAATCCGGCATGGTTTAAGAAAAAACAGATGTTTATAGAACTAACTTCCCATTTTAGTCGTCTAAAAGTAGCAAAACTAAGAGTGATAACTAAATATAAATAGCTTAATATAAACGGATAATAGCTTGTCATCTCCCTAATCCCCAAACGAGCTGGGATATCGGTGATGTGAGTGTCGTTAGTTTGGAGTGTTAGTCCTAATATTATACTTAAAATACCGATGAACAATAGCGAAGATAAAGCCGCTGTTCCTGATGCTAAAAAGCGAGTAATTTTGTGTTCCGGTAGAAGCCTGCAAATTAATATCGATAAAAACAATAGTAACAGAACCAAAATCACATTGGCAGGGTAAGACAAAATTCCTAGTGGAAAGGCTCCGAGAAAGGACTGTAGTCCTAACCCTACCATCAATATAATTAACAGCAAAAACGAAGCCTGTTGTATCTTCTTATATTTCATCATAATATTTGCAAATGTAATAAATAATATCAGCTGCATGAACTAATTAAAATTTGTTTGTTTTTTTTCAATACAAACGCTTGTAGATTAAAAAATGTGCTATATATTTGCACCCACGTTCAGAGGAGAGTAATACTCTGTTTAAATAATGTTTTGGAGAGATGGGTGAGTGGCTGAAACCACCAGTTTGCTAAACTGGCGTACGGGGCAACCTGTACCGGGGGTTCGAATCCCCCTCTCTCCGCCATTTTCTCTGAATTTCGGGATGTAGCGCAGTCCGGTTAGCGCACCTGTTTTGGGAACAGGGGGTCCCAGGTTCGAATCCTGGTATCCCGACGTATTGAGTTTGCTGTTTAGGTCTTCATTGAATGAATTGATTCGGGATGTAGCGCAGTCCGGTTAGCGCACCTGTTTTGGGAACAGGGGGTCCAGGTTCGAATCCTGGTATCCCGACAGCAAGATAAGAAGGCTTACAATATTGTAAGCCTTCTTTTATTTTCGGGATTTAGCTCAGTCCGGTTAGAGTACACGTCTGGGGGGCGTGGGGTCGCTGGTTCGAATCCAGTAATCCCGACTTATAAAAGTCTGATTTTGAAAATCAGCAAGTTGGAAAATAAAAAGTGTCTCAGCTCTCTTAATTGAGACAGTTTGAGACACTTTTTGCTTTTAGAGATACTAATTTCGTTTTTAGACATATATTTTTGTCGTATTTTGTCTTACAAATGGAATACAAACGACATTGCCAATCCAAATTATTTTGGATTTATTTTTAAATTATTTTGTATTGCAGAGAGTATAAGTTTGAATATTAAATACATAGCGAATAGAAAAAATATTCAACAAAAGGATATTGCACAGGCGTTGAAAGCAACTACTAATACAGTTAATAATTGGTTTAATGGAAGCACCACGCCTAAAGCTGATTTGATGCCAGATATAGCAGGACTATTAAGAGTGCCTGTTCAAGTTCTCTTTATGCCTAATGAGAAGGTTAAGAAGATGGATAATTTTTATACCTCTATACATGAAGTTGCTATTAAAACAGAGCAGGAGGAAGGTATAAGTGAAGAAAAAACAAACTTTGTTTCATTTGCACCTGCATTTAGACCATCATCATCTAAGATTTTTCCTTTTCCTTTTTCTTTTAGAGGATACACTGCTAAGGATCAAGATCAAAACACAAAAGATAAAATAAGTGATTTGGAACGAAAATTAATAGAAGCGCAAGAAAAGCAAATTGAGTATATGGAGAAATATGTAAGATTACTTGAAGAAACGCGAGAAGCTAAAAAGGAATCTAGCAAAGGAGTCATTTGAGAATCGTTTATAGGAATCCTAAACTAAGCAACAATAGTAACTATTAATATAAGTGTGCGATACAATAATAAATTGCAATAATGGAAACAATGTTTTTTATTCTGATAGTGGCAATACTATTATTTGTAATAATTGCAGCTAATAGAGGGAAAGTTGAAGAGAAGAAAAATATACAACGGGGAGAAGTGATAACTTTTGAAAGTAAAGAATCAAAAGTGAATAAAGAGTCTGCTGATGAGGCTAGAGATATTTTAGAATATACCGACGAATATTTAGGCAATGATGAATACCGAAGACTAGCTAATATAGCTGGTTTAGAGTATGAAGATGAAATGTGGGAGGAATTAAAAACAATTGAGGATGACGATGCAGAAGAGTGGTTGCAAAAGGAAAAAGAGATTTATGGCTTTGTTAGTAATAAGGTATATGAAGAAGTCTATAGAAAAAAGAGAAAAGCAGATGTTGATTTAGGTAGAAGGTGGGAAACGACAAATGAAGAAGGAAGCGTTATTCAGCATTACTCTCAACTTACACATGCAGAAAGGCAATTTAGTGATGAGTACTTTATAGCTGAAGATGCAGAACAAAAAGGAAATATTATTAAAGCTGTTGACAATTATAAAAAAGTAGCTTTTGCAGACTTCTATTTAGCAATCCAAGCTCAAAAGAGAATACTCATTATTTATGAGAAAGAAAAGATGTATAGTGAGCTGATTGATTTTTGCGAAAAATGCCTTAATGTAGAAAAGACTGACAGAAAATATGTGAGTAGTAAATTGTATAAAACTTTATATAGAATGGGAAGAGATGCGGAGAAACAATTGCATTACGAAAACAGCATCTTGTATTATGAAAAAGTTTGTCGTAATTTCCCTATTGATGGAGCATTTGAAAGATTGGTAATAGTATATAGAAAGCTAAATAGATTGGAAGATGAAATAGAGATATGTAGACATTACTTATCTCTTAAAAATAAATCTTTGGTGAAGCAAACCTATTTTGCTGAAAGAATGGAGAAATCATTGAAAAAGCTGAATAAATAACATCACAAGTGATGTTTTAAATATAGAACAATACAAATAAAAAGGGAGAATTAATAGAAGAAATTATTTGCAACCTAAGCCTCGAACATGTTGGAGGCAAAGATAAATTGAAGAGCGATTTACTTAAATTAGGAAATGATTGTGCGACTACTGAAGAGTTTGCTATTAAAATTAGAGATAATTATCCGCAGATACAGCATTTACATGATAGCTTCATGAGAAAACAAACAAAAATAACTGCAAGTTCTGCAAAATTCCTTGCGGTAATTACAGGCATAGGATTGGCTGCAGGAATAATATTAGTGCTAATAGAAATGATGTAAGGGATGTCTCAAAAACAGCATCAAACCACAAGATACACTTTGAGACAGTTGGGACATCTGCATTATACATTGTGTATTAATAAGATATATGTAGGGGAAACCCCTGATATCCCGACAGCAAGATAAGAAGACTTACAATATTGTAAGTCTTCTTATCTTGCTGTCGGGATTTAGCTCAGTCCGGTTAAAGTACACGTCTGGGGGGCGTGGGGTCGCTGGTTCGAACCTAGTAATTCGTCTCCAATATAACTAGCTCATATTAAGCTAGTTATATTGGAGATGGATCACCAACAAAAGTTGAATCTATGCCTAGGTCCAAAAATATCTCCAGAGCCGGCTTTTAGAGCTACAGCGAGAGGAGTAACGGATATCGATTTTTCTTATTTAGAGTAGTATAAAATTTATGCGTAAAAATTAAAATCCACCCAATTTTTGAACTAATCCATTATTTGCATGTTTAGCTACGACAGACTTCAAATTAGCAGCCTTATTTGAACGAATAATATTTTTCAATCATAGATGTTACTTTGGAAAGACCTGCCACTGCAGTCTCTTTATTGGTAGTTTTACGCAATCGACGTAGTGCGTTACGCATGATTCTAGCGTAATATTTATTGAGAAGACGTTTCGTATCATCTTGTCTGGTCCTTTTTTTAGAAGACTTAGATTTGCCATTCCCTGCTTTCTCCTCGAATATATTTCTTGAAAGTAGCCCGTAGGGGAATCGAACCCCTGCTACCAGGATGAAAACCTGGCGTCCTAACCACTAGACGAACGGGCCAATATAGCAATCCTGTTTTTTTTATATTCGCAAATATACACGCTCATTTTATTTTTGCAAACTTCACAAGACTTTTGAACTCACTCTGCGAAAAATACTCTAAGAACTATAGGTAGGAATCTGAACCTCCCGAAACGTGATGCGAATTAAATATCTTTTTTTTATTTCCGCAAATATTTTGAGTTTTTTATTTCTCCGTAGATTCTAGAATCAAATGCTCGTTTTATTTTAAGCGACCAATTTAATTTCGCCAACGGGTCTTTCAAATCAATTTTAGTGATATATGTCAGAAAATTAGTCAGAAAATTATTTTATGGTTAATACATTCTAAAGTGTTAAAAATTATTTTGTTTGATTTTATTTATAATATAAAATAAGCTTTCAGACAAACTTCTTTGCTGATCAACAAGTTTTTTAAGATATTTGAAGCTGAAATTATAACAGCTCTATGAAACAAGTTAAAACGTTTTTGGTAGTTTTCTTGCTACCTTTATTTTTCACATCCTCTTTCGCACAAAATAAGCCTGATTTTTTGCAATACTTAAACGATCCTTGGGTAAATAAACTTCTGGGATCACTAAGTCTGGAACAGAAAATAGGGCAGCTTTTTATTGCCCAAGCATACAGCAATGAGAGTACGCTTGATGCTGATGTTTTAAATCAAGTGAAAAATAATCAGGTTGGAGGCGTTATTTTTATGCAAGGTACAGTTGTTAATCAAGTTCAGATTACTAATCAATTGCAGAAAGCAAGTCATGTACCTTTACTTATTTGCACCGATGGCGAGTGGGGACCGGGTATGCGTTTGAAAAACTATCCGGATTATCCTTATCAAATGACGCTGGGAGCTTTGGATAATGATAGCTTGATTTATCGCATGGGTCGTGAGATTGGTAAGCAATTTAGGAGAATGGGAGTGAATGTTAATTTTGCTCCGGTTAGCGATGTTAATAATAATCCGAACAATCCGGTTATTAACTATCGAAGTTTTGGCGCAGATCCCCAGAAAGTAGCTCGCAAAGCTTGGAGTTATGCCCAGGGAATGGAAGATGAAAAAGTACTTGCTGTAGTAAAGCATTTCCCGGGTCATGGAGATACCAATATTGACTCACATATAGGCTTGCCAGTTATTAAGTATGATGTGGCTCATTTGGATTCTGTTGAGTTATATCCGTTTCGTGAAATGATATTTGGAGGTGTTAGCGGGTTAATGTCAGGACATATTCAGATCCCTGCACTAGAACCAAATACCAAATTGCCTGCATCGCTTTCAAAAAACATCTTAACTAAAAAATTAAAGAAAGAAATGGGGTATGAAGGGCTTATATTTACTGATGCTATGAATATGAGTGGTGTAACTAGCTTGCATTCTCCCGGAGAGGCAGCGGTTCTTGCTTTGAAAGCTGGAAATGATATGCTTGAAATAGTTCCCGACATTTCAGTAGCCATAAGTGCGGTAAGTAAAGCGGTAAAAAAAGGAGAGATTACAGTTAAAGATATCAACTACCATTGTCGTCGTATTTTGGCCATGAAAAAGTGGTTAGAGCTAGATGTGAATAGCCAAGTGAATACAGATAATCTGCTCCAAGATTTAAATCAACCGATATATAACACAACCCGTCGTCAACTCCATGAGCAGAGCATCACAGCATTAGTTAATAAAAATGATATTTTGCCGGTTCAAGGATTAGATACGCTGAAAATAGCAAGTGTTTCAGTAGGAAGATCCTCAGGAACTCCGTTTCAAAAGATTTTAGGTCGTTATACGCAAATTACTAATTTCAGTATCTCTAAGAATGCTTCTAATGCTGATGTTGATAAGCTAATGACGAAGCTAAAAGATTATAACTTAATAATAGCCGGGATTCATGGTTTACGGCTTATGCCAACTAATGATTACGGCACTACCCCTACAATGAATTACTTCTTGAAGCAAGCCTCAAGTAAACCATTGGTGGTTTCACTGTTCGGAAACCCTTATGCTTTAGATAAAATCCGGCAAGTGGAATCAGCTTCTGCCTTGCTAGTGACGTATCAAGACAATAGTAACGCTGAAGAGCTAGCTGCTCAAGCTATATTTGGAGCTATTCCGATAAATGGGAAACTTCCGGTGGCCGTGAATGAGCATTTTAAGCTAAATGACGGATTAGATATTCCTAAGCTGAATCGTCTGAAGTATGCTTTCCCCGAAGAAGTGAAGATATCATCCACCTATTTAGAACATACTATCGACAGTATAGCTGAGTATGGAGTTCAGCACAAAGCCTATCCGGGATGTCAGGTACTTATTGCTGTTGACGGGCAAGTTATTTTAGATAAGTCATACGGAACACATACATACAATGATAATGACAGCGTAAAGAATGATGACCTCTACGATATTGCATCTGTTACAAAGATATCATCGGTAACCCCAGCATTGATGAAATTGATAGATAACAAGAAGTTTAATCTTGATTATCCGTTCTCGTTTTATTATCCTGATTTCAGAAATACTCCGAAGGATAAAATAACCTCTCGCGAAATCTTGGCTCATCAGGCTCGTTTGCCTAAGTGGATTCCTTTTTGGAGTAATATTATGACCATGGAAGGGGGAAGGTATGATAAAATTTTTCGTCAAGAAACTGATAAAAAACACAACATACAGATTGCTGATCACATGTTTATCAGCGAAGATACTCGAGATTTAGTATATCAGATTATTCGAAATGCAGAATTGCGACCAAAAGCAAAATATGCCTATTCTGATTTAGGATTCATGATTTATCCGGAGGTCATTAGTGAATTAACCGGTGAAAGCTTCCCTGATTATCTTAATAAGAACTTTTTCCATCCATTGGGGGCATACAATATAATGTATCAACCTTTAAAAAATAATGTCTCCGTTGATAGGATTCCACCTACTGAGAAAGATAGCCAGTTTCGTAAGCAAGTAGTGCAAGGATATGTGCATGATGAGGGGGCAGCTATGTTAGGAGGAGTTTCGGGAAATGCCGGATTATTTACTAATGCTAATGATTTAGCCAAGCTTATGCAAATGTATTTGCAGTATGGTTCTTATGGCGGAGAACAATATGTTGACTCTGCCACCATAGCAGAATTTACACGTTGTCAATACCCTGATAATGACAATAGAAGAGGGCTAGGGTTTGATAAACCATACTTAGATAATCAGAAAAAATCGAAGAAAGATGCTTATCCTTGTCGTGAAGCTTCAATGGAAAGTTTTGGGCATACCGGATTTACGGGAACTATGGTTTGGGTGGATCCTATTTATAAGATTACATTTGTATTTTTATCAAATAGAACTTATCCGGACAGAAGCACACACCTCAGTAAATATAACATTCGATCAGAAATGCTCCATACGATATATGAGGCACAAAAAAAAGGATTATGAGAAATCATAATCCTTTTTTGTTGCTTTTGGAAAGAGCCTAACGACGTCTGCCTTGGGCGCTACCTCTATCTCTTCTGCCATGAGCACCGGTTTGTCTGCGATTGTTATTTCCTCCGTCAAATCTTTTTTTACCCCTTGAGCGTTGGAAACCGGTCGGAGCTTCTCCTTGCACTCTATCCACTTCTACCGGAATGCCTTCAACCCTTAGTTTGCGCATAGCCTTTGTTAGAGCCTCGGAATATTGTGTGTCAATTTCAAAGAATGAGAACTTACGTTGAATATCTATTCTGCCAATCTCCGCATTGCGAACAGGTAGGCTTTCGTTAATCATTCCGATTAGTTTGCCGGCATTTAAGTTTTGCTTTTTACCTACGTTAATGAACATGCGACTCATAGAAACACCGTTTCTACCTTTGCGGCCTCCTTCTCTTGATTCTTTTTCCTTCACATTTAAATCAGGGGCATTACGATAGTATTCTAGAAATCTGTTGAATTCTACGGAAACAAAATGCTTCAAGATATCGTCGCTGTCCATACCCTCAAAGCGTTCTTTGATGATATCCATGTAAGGATCGATTTTAGCGTTATCAACATCGGTATCAACAACCTTGTTGATAAAGTGCATCAACTGAACTTCACAAATTTCTTGACCGTTTGGTACTTGTTTGCGCTCGAAAGTTTTCTTTGAGAATTTCTCTATTTGGCGCATTTTTCCTACTTCGCGGCTATGCAAGATAGAAACGGAAATACCTTTATTTCCGGCTCTACCGGTTCGTCCGCTTCGGTGAACATAAGCTTCCGGATCGTCGGGTAAAGCATAGTTAATAACATGTGTTAATTCATTCACATCTAATCCGCGGGCAGCTACGTCGGTAGCGATAAGCATTTGCAATTGTTTACCGCGGAATCGATCCATTACGTTATCTCGTTGCGCTTGCGATAAGTCGCCGTGTAGGGCATCGGCATTATAACCGTCTGCCATGAACTTTGCTGCCACATCGCGAGTTTCCATACGGGTTCTACAGAATACGATAGCATAACAATTCGGGTAATTATCGGCAATACGTTTTAGCGTTGCATATTTGTCTCTGGCTTGAACTACATAATAGTGGTGTGCTACATTGTCTGAACCTTGATTACGAGATCCTACTGATAATTCTTCCGGATTATTCAAATATCTTTTTGCCATTCGGGCAATTTCCGTCGGCATGGTTGCCGAGAAAAGCAAGGTTTGTTTGGTTGCCGGAGTATCTTCTAAGATAGCATCTAATTCTTCTTTGAATCCCATGTTCAACATTTCGTCGGCTTCATCTAAGATAGAATATTGAATGTGGGTTACATCTAGTTTTCCCCTGCGAATAAGGTCATGCGTACGACCGGGGGTTCCAACTACAATCTGACCACCACGTTGCAGGGCTTTAATTTGATTGCGAATATCAGCTCCTCCATATACAGCTACCGTATTTAGTCCGGTAAGGTATTTAGAGAAATTCTCTAAATCGCGTGCAATTTGCAAACAAAGTTCGCGAGTAGGGCATAAAATTAGAGCTTGTACTTTTTTGCTGCTTAAGTCGATGTTGTTCAAAATGGGAAGACCAAACGCTGCTGTTTTTCCGGTACCGGTTTGAGCTAAAGCTACTAAGTCGTTTGAATTCTCAATAAGATGAGGAATAGTCTTTTCTTGAATAGGCGTGGGATTTTGAAAGCCAATTTCAGCAATAGCTTTCAAGATTTCGGGTTTTAACCCAGTTTCTTCAAATGTCATCTGTTGTGATTGTTATACGGTGCAGTCCGCACCTCTTGATTATAAATTAGCACAGATGACAAAAAACACTTTATAATTATAAATACTCCCCTTGCCATCGATGCATCCTTATTTTAAGGAGGTGCAAAAGTATAATATAAATTTATAATTTAAGCATCGCTGCGTTATTATTGATAATTATTTTACGCAGAATTACTTATTTGGTATGATAAAATTTTTCAAAAGCATCGTTATTATCAAGTGAGTATAGGGCATTTTATGCCGGATTTATCTTATTCTCGTGTAAGGATAAGCGGAGTTTGGTATATTTCTCTCTGTTACTCGAAAATAATTGTGTAAATCACACCAAATTTAGGCGGTTATTTACAGCTAATTGAATAAATTAGTTCTAATTGTGCCTATAAACGATAACAGATTGGTTTAAATAATATGAAGATGTTGTAGTAATGTACTGAAAATCATTGTTTTATCTTTATTCTGTAATTTGAGAATGCATTCGGCTTTCTGGAAATATGTCGAAAAAATAGGGCATCCCAAGAAGTGGAATGCCCCGATTTTCAGCTGTGTGTATCTGTGGATTAATAGCTTTGAAGTGTAATTTCTGTGCTTTTTATTCCTTTAGAGCTTGCCTTAAATCGAATTTCGCCTTTTTCTCCATTACTTTGAATAATGGCCGTAAGCTTTCCGCTGAAGGCGTGCATGTGTGCCAGGTGAAATAAATCTAAACAAGTGGGATCGCCATTGGCTGCTGCTCGATACTCGGCAGCTCCTTTTACCTGAAAGTTTATTTCATTAGCTGCGTTTGGAACCAAGTTCCCATCTTTATCTACTACCGATATGGTGAGGTAAATTAAATCTTTGCCATCGGCGGTTAGTTCTTGTTTATTGCTTTCAATAAGTAGATGATGTGCTTTCTCTGCCGTGTTTATCACCTGCTTATCAACAACATTACCATTTTTGTCGTAAGCCACGGCTTTTAATTCTCCCGGCTCATAAACAACATCATTCCACATTAATCGAAAACGAGTTTGATTATTGGTGTCTTGCTTATGTTTCTTGCCGTAACTTTTCCCATTCACGAAGATTTCAACTTCAGGATAATTTGTATACACATAGACGGGAATTTGCTCTCCTTCGTGCCCTTCCCAATTCCAGTGAGGTAATACGTGTAGGGTTTTATCCGTTTTATTCCATTCGCTTCGATATAAGTAGTATCTGTCTTTTGGAATGCTCGCTAAATCGATAATTCCGAACATAGAGCTGTGGTTTGGCCAAGCATCGGTATCATAAGGAGATGGTTCTCCTAAGTAGTCGAAGCCTGTCCACACGAATTGCCCCAAATGCCAATCATTGTCTTCCGCTTTAGCGAAATCATCATCCGGAAGATTAGACCATGAGCAATATTCCATATCATATGACGAAGATTGGTGGTCTTTGTATGTGGCATCTGATTTTTTTTCTACCGGAAGTTTATATACTCCTCGTGAGCTTACGGTGGAGGTTGTTTCAGAACCAAGAATAAAGTTTTGGGGTAACATGCCATAAGCCTCATCATAACGATGAACCCGATAGTTAAATCCGGGAATATCTACTGCTGCTGCAAAACCATTGCTTAACACACAGCTCACTCTGTCCATTCCGCAAGTTACTAAGCGTGTAGGATCTTCTCTATGGCAAATATCTTGCAAGAATCGGGCTACTTTATACCCTTCCGGGCTACATTGAGTAGGCACTTCATTGCCAATACTCCACATAATGACACTGGCATTATTGCGATAATTATGTAGCATGTTTACCATGTCTTTTTCTGCCCAATCCTTAAAAAAACGATGATATCCGTTTTTACATTTGGCAATATCCCATTCGTCGAAAGGTTCGATTTGCATCATGAATCCCATTTCGTCGCAAAGTTCTACCAATTCGGGAGCCGGCATATTGTGAGCTGTTCGGATAGCATCGCAACCCATATCTTTCAGCAAACTAAGTTGGTGACGTAATGCTGCTTTATTAACGGCTGCACCTAGCGGACCTAAATCATGATGATTGCAAACACCTTGAATTTTGCGTGGTTTTCCATTTAAGTAGAATCCCTTCTCTGGGATAAACTCAATAGTGCGTACGCCGAATCGGGTTGAGTAGTTGTCCACTTGCTTATCTCCAATGTATATTTCAGACTCTGCAGTATATAAAGTTGGCGTTTCAGGCGACCATAAAGCCGGATTATGCATTAAGATATTTTGTTCAAAAGGCATGTCATGGTTTATTTTTTGCGTGCTTTCTTTTTGGGCGACTTCCAAACCGTTTGTATCTTTTATGCGAGTTATTACTCGGACACTCTGTCCGTTTGTTCCTTCTATATTTGTAAGTAATTTTACTGTAGCCAGGGTATCGGAAACAAAAGGGGTTGTGAGTTGTGTTCCCCATATTGGCACATGCTCCTTATTGGTTTGAATAAGATGCACGTTTCGGTATAAACCGGCACCGGGATACCAACGCGACGATTGCGGTTTATTTTCTAATCGAATGGCCAACACATTATCTTTGCCATCAGTATTTAGAAACTTTGAAATCTCGCAGTGAAACGAATTGTAGCCATATGGCCAGTAGCAAGCCTCTTGTCCATTCACATATACTCGGGCTTCACTCATTGCTCCATCAAAAAGTAGGTTAACTACTTTCGAGGTGTCGGCATCGAAGTGTAGTCGATACCAACCAATACCAACATAAGGTAATCCCCCGGTTCTACCTGTTTTTACGCTTGCTTTTTTTTCCCCGTTTTGTGTTATGGCAACTTCTTGCAGGTCATGACTTCTGTCGAATGGTCCATAAATAGCCCAGTCGTGAGGAATACTTACTTTTTGCCAACTCTCATCGTTGTAGTTCACGGCTTCAGCACCGGTAACCTCTCCTTTATGAAAACGCCAGTTCTTCTCCAATAATTTTTCGCTACGCTGAGCAACAGCATTAATGCTTATGCAAAGCATTGCCAATATCAAGATTTTCTTCATGTTTGTTTTTTATCTGTTAATCTGCCTGAAAAGCATTCATTATTTCTGTCGGCATTCCGTTGTTATCGAAAGCCCCCAGTTGGTAATTTTTCCATCCATTGTAGCATTGAGGCTCCCAATAGAGCACGCCTAAGCATTCCGGTATTTCTTTCGAGCGATTGATAAGGTTATCGAACATATCATAACCGTAGGAGTCATTCCAAGTGGTTCCAACTTCAACTATCATCACTTCTTTTCCATAACGGCTGATGAGTGTCTTCATGTTTTCTATGATAGCATCGTTGAAGTCCATCCAGTTGCTACCGGTGTATGAACTATCCCAATAGGGGTAAAAAGACATGCCGATAACATCCCATTTTCCTCCGGCGGCTTTAAGTCCGTCAAAATGGTAGGTAAAGCCGCTTATCTGATGTCCTCTATCTACATGAACGATAACTTTAGCATCAGGATAAACCGATTTTACAGCATCATAGCCGGCGTTATTTAAAGCGGCATAGCCGGTGAAATCTCCTCCGGAAGTATTTCCTAATGGGAAAAGCATGCCATAGCGAGTTTCATTGCCTACTTGCACCCATTCAACATCAATGTTGTAAGACTTCAACATGTTTAAAACCTCGGTGGTATGTTCAGATACAGCTGTTTCCATTTCTTCGAGATTGTAGTCTGTCCAAGCTGCCGGAGGATTTTGATTGGTTGGGTCTGCCCAATCATCGCTGTAATGAAAATCGATTAGTAAACGAAATCCTAATTTGCTTGCTCGGTATGCTTTTACCAACACATCATCTTTATTACACCAACCATTAGTTGGATTTACCCACACGCGCAAGCGGATAGCATTCATGCCTAAATCTCGCATCAAATGCATGCATTCTTCTTTTTCTCCGTCTGCATTATAAAAATTTACATCAGAAGCTTCTTGCTCTGTCAGCCAACTCACATCGGCACCTCGAATAAATCCATCCATGTCATAGTTGCTATTTCCATCAGGCTCCGGAGTGGATTGCAATTGGGGTTCTTGGCAAGCTACACAAGTCAAGAGCATTATAGTACTAATTATTTTAGTTATATTCTTATTCATTTTGTTTGCTATTTACTGTAGGGTTATGGTGAATGTTTCTGAGCTTAAATTCACGGTTAATTGGTAGGTTCCGGCTTGATCGACATTAATTCCTTCAGACCATCCTAATCCTATTGTTCCCCCTTCTTGCCATACTCCGTATTCTGTATCCCAATTTTCTTTTTCAGTATAGAATTTAATTGAAGTGTTTGCCGGGTCGGCTATTTCAACAGAGCCGGAATAAATTCCGTCTATGCTTTCATCTGCCGCAAGTGTAGTTGTCCAGTTCGACCAGTTATTATCAATGCCTAACGCATAAATCTCAGAAGGATAGGTGCTACCGTCGCCACTGCCATCTGTTATGGTATATGTTCTTTCGATTAAGTTTACGGTAAGAGTATAAGTCCCTGTAAGTTCAGGATCATTCGTAGTTCCACTTTCTCCAAAACTTAGTTCTCCTGCTGAACAGCCATAGCCCAAGTCCCAGTTTTCTTTTTCAAGCATAATTTTCATGCCCCAAGGTAAACTGCCTGTGAAGGTAACTTTTCCTGCGTAAACACCGGGAGTAGTGGTTGCTGCAAGTGGTGTATTCCAATCCCAAACATCATCGATGCCTTGCACATATACTTCGCTGCCTAGTGCAGTAAGGCTATAAGTCATTGCTGAGGTTGAAACTTGATATAAGTATAGTCCGGCATCGGGAGTCGGTATGTTATTCCCACCGGCATTGGCTAGGTTCCCGGTGTAGGCATCACCTTCTGCGTAATCATATTTGGTATCCCAATCTCCGTTAATCGGATTAAAAGAATAGCCCCAAAGTGAATTTACATTAAGTACGCCGGTGTAGAATTGTTCATCATCTGTATTGCTCGTGAGGACAAGTGAATTGTTGAAGTTCCAATCGCCTCCGGTAATGCCGTCATCAACACCGACAACGTAAAGATATTCCGGAATAGTAATCGGCTCTTCACCACCATCTCCAAGTGTAAGCGTAAGGTTTGTAGGGTCATTCAAATCAAGTATTAGAGCCAGCTTTCCCGATTGCTTTGCTGTGATTGTAATTAAAGATGCTGCATCAGCTTTTACTACCATGTCTCCTTCCTGAGCGAAGAAGACGGAACCTGTTATACTTGTCTCACTATCTCCGGTATCTTTGTTGTATATGTTGGTAGCACCTTCTAACTGCACTTGATAAGTCTTTCCGTTTTCAACGTTTAAGCTATTTAGTGTCCATGTATTTTTATCGCGTGCAAAGCTCATTTCGCCGGCTAAATCGCCGGAAACAGAAAGTTTGGTAATGTTATTGGCAGTCCATTCTTTTTTATTGGTATCAAATTCCACATAATAAGATCCGGATACCGCCGGAAACCAACAATTCCAACGCTCTTCGGGATTAGTAGATGAGCTCAATTCGAAAGCTGTGCCGTTAATGCCATCATTACCCCATATGGTGCCGTCTCCTTCTTGCACATAGAAGTTGCTCCATGCCGGTGCCCCCATGAAACCATAGTAAACTCCACTTTCTTCAGGGGAAGATAACCATTGTCCGGTGGCACTCATAACACCGGTTTCTGCATCGGCAGTCATGATTAGCCCTGTTGTAAAATCGATTTTATAAGGCGTAATATCAACTTGAATCACTTCGCTGTATATTGGCGTAATATTTGATCCGGAAGCTGCTGCTAATCGGAAATAGGTGGCGTTTATTTCACCATTTACGAGTCCTAATTCATTGGCATAGGTATTTAGCTCTCCGCCGGTAAATGCTTTTGAATTATTAGAAACAACAATATTGAGCACATTACCCTCAAATGATTCATTATCTGACATCTCTAGTGTGGTGCTTGCTTCCGGCACAATAATATTGGGGCTACTCGCTGTTAACTCATTAATGTTCCATGCAAAAGATAAGACTATTGTAGTATTGTTTTCTGCTGATAAAGTGATTTTGCTTTCACTGGCAATCAGTTCGTTATCGGTAATGCTTGAGATGGTTAGTAAATCACCATCCTTATAGCAGCCGGTCAATCCGAATAGGAGTAAAATCAGGTATATAAAATTCTTGTTCATTGATGTTCAGTTTAAGTTGTTAGTAGTCTTCATTGCTTAGGTTTGGGTTTGCCGTTAAATCGGTAGATGGAATCGGATAATAATTATATTTTTCATCGACAGCAGTTCCTTCTTGTGTTCCGCCCTTCCATTCCCATATATAAGAGTTGGTGGTAAATTTGCCATAACGGATTAAATCGGTACGACGAGTGCATTCCCATAGTAATTCGCGTGCGCGCTCATCTAAAATAAAATCGGTAGTCAGGCTTGTTACATCGGCATGGCTGTCTCCGAAAGCGCGTTCTCGAATCTTATTTACTAAGTTTAGAGCTGTCCCCATGTTGCTTCCTGTTCCTCCGCGAAGAACACTTTCAGCGAGCATCAGATATACATCGGCTAGTCGAAAAACAGGGAAATCGGTATTTACACCATAGGCTTGTGAATCGGAGGCTTTTTCTCCTGCGTCGGTTAAATTTGTCCATTTCATGGATAGATATCCGTTACTTGCATCGGTCATAGTTGCAACATCTTCAGATTGCCCTTCGGTGTAGAATAAGGCTCTTCCGTCATCTTCATTAAATAATTTCGGAATGTTTCCTCGAAGGCGCAGATTGTCCCAACCGCCATCTAATCCTAGTGAATTCAGATAAGCTTCGTCCTTACTGCTACTTGCTCCGCCACAGATGATGTAAGTAGTGGCTCCCCATGATGTAGTATTTTGGGCATCAACGGGGAATGAAAAAATAATTTCGTTTGTGCGTAAATTATTATCGGCATTGAATAACTTTTGATAATCGGGTTCTAAAGAATAGCTACCTGTATTGATAATTTTATTACAATAGCTTATACAATCAGAATAGCGATTTTCGTTTGTGTAAACCTCAGCATTTAAATATAGCTTTGCCAATAAAGTCCATACTGCTCCTTGAGTAGCTCTTCCGTATTCTTGTTCTTCCACCGGAGTTATATTATCTTCAATTGCTTTAAGTTCAGATTCAATGTATTCAAATACTTGAGCCATTTCATACCGAGGGGGTGCATATGCTCCTACCGGATCATTTTCCGTAACGAATGGAATGTTATGGTATAAATCCATGGCATGATAATAGGCCAAAGCTCTAAGGAATCGAGCTTCGTTTCTAAATTCTGTTATCTGTGTTTGGTCGGCTTCCGAGAAATTGGCAATGGCTTCATCAGAGGCGTTTCGAATAAACTCATTGCACAAAGCGATGGTAAAATAGATTCGATAATACATATCAGATACCCACTGATCGTTGGCATCCCAAGATAGGTATGTTAGGTTAGCTATATTTTCACCTTCTAGCCACGTGCATGCCACCTCATCAGTGCCTGCTTCTTGCAAGTTGAAATAACAACGCATATAATCATAGCCCGTATTGCTTGATATATCTTGATTTCCTCCTCCTTGTTCTTGCCCGGAAGTGACAAATGAAACATATATTTTTCCTAAGACAGATTTATAGCCATCAACGGAAGTGTACACCGTTTCCGGAGTTTCTTCTATATGCGGATATTGGTCTAAAGCACCTACACACGATGTCAGAGAATATATGGTTAATAGTAGTGCAAATATTTTATTAATTTTCATGATGTATTATTTTGAGCTTAGAAATTAATACCTAGTCCAATAGAATAGACTCGCGGACGTGGATAAAAGGAAATATCAACACCCCCTGGAACTTCAGGATCAGAACCCGAATATTTGGTGATGGTAAATACATTTTGGATCATGGCGTTCAAGTTTAGGTTAAACAGATTGGCCACTTTGCCGAAGTTATAGCCTAAGGTTAGGTTGTCCATTCTCAGGAATGAAGCATTTTCCACATAGTAATCAGATAAATACTGACGAGAAGAGAATCCGGTTTCTAAATAGCTTGAGGAAAGATTATTCAGTTGAGCAGAATTGTAACTCATAGTTCCTAAGGCTCCAGAGTTCATTGACATACCGTTATAAACGTAGTTGCCGACATTGGCGCGCAAAGTTGTTGAAAGGCTCCAGTTTTTATAAGAAACGGATGTAGAGAATCCGAATATAAATTTAGGATTTGGAGAGTGGTAACGATACAAATCATCTGAATTGATAACACCATCTCCACTCAAATCAGCATATTCTCCTTCAATTGGACGACCGGTTTGTTCGTCATATAATTGTTTGTATACATAGAACATGTTTGGTTCATATCCTTCACTCAATGTTTGGAAGTAGTATCCGTCTATTGTAGAACCAATGGGTGTGTTGGTAGCTTCACCTCCCTCGATTAGCGAGAGGTTTGTGACGGTCATGTCTTGCCAACTCATGTTAAAGCTAACATCCCAATTCCAATTATCTGTTTTTATCGGAGTAGCGTTCAGGGTTAGCTCGACGCCTTGACTATTCACATTGCCCACATTTGTCAGAATGGTTTTATCAAAATTAGTACCTGCTGCTGATGGAACAGTAGCCAATAGATCGCTTGTTTTTCGGGTATAGTAATCTACAGTACCGGAAATGCGATCATCAAGGAAGCCGAAATCGAGGCCGAAGTTCCAAGACTTAGTAGTTTCCCAAGTGAGGTCATCAACGTAAGCTTCCGGACGGTATGTGTTATACCAATTATTTCCGAACTGCACTTGGGCACCCGATTGACTAATGGTGTAAATAGGTAAGTAGTTATAATTGCCAATACCATCTTGTTGTCCGGTTATACCAAAACTGGTACGGAGTTTTAAAGTACTCAACACTTTGCTGTCTTTTAAGAAGTTCTCTTCGTTCATGCGCCATGCTAAAGCTACTGATGGAAAAGTTCCCCAGCGATTATCCTTGTTGAATCGAGAAGTACCATCCCTGCGAAAGCTGGTAGTCAATACATATTTCGAATTAAAGGTATAATTTAAACGAGCATAATAAGAAAGTAAAGTATGACGCTCATCGGTGGCTGCGTAATCTACTTGAGCTTCGCCTAATGTGTTATATTCGCTATATGAGGGCATGGTGCTTTTCCAATATTGGTAATCATAGCCTGCTGTTACTTCAATATTGCTTTTAATGTCCTCGAAATACTTATTATAAGTGAGGTATGTTGTTAATAACTTATTTAGGTTTCTTTCCGGACCATATTCATAATCTCTACCATTCGATGTGGCATATTCATAAGCTTTGGCAGGTACATATGTACTTCCTTGTCCGGTGGCATAATCTATTCCTAGCGTAGTATGCCAATGGAGCTCTGGTAAGAAATGAAATTTATAGTCGATATCGGCATTTCCTATTATCCTGTTCACCGTACTTTCTGATATATTTTGCTTCAGCAAACCAACCGGATTAGCAACGGCTCCCGTTACTACATTCCCGTTGTTAACGGCCTCGGTATATCCTCCGAAAGTATCATTTCCTGAGTAAACCGGTAAAGTTGGATTGTAAGTTGTGGCTGCCCAGATGGCATTTGAATTGGCAAATCGATTATTGTTAATAGCCCCTTTGGCATTGAATTTCATACTCAAATGATTATCGAACAATGTAGGAGAAATAGACAGACTACCGGTTATACGCTCGGCATTATCTGTTAACAAGATCCCATCTTGATTATAGTATCCTACAGAAGCACGCAAAGGAGTATTGGGCGCTAACTGTCCGGAAAGGCTGATGTTGTTATCTGTTCCGAATGCTACTTTGTAAATCTCATCGTTCCAATCCGTATCGGCATCGCCAATTAAAGACTTCTGATTGGCATTCCCATACTCATTTACCACTGAAATAAATTGATTGCGAGAAAGCATGTCGGGAGTTTTGGTAAGTGTTTGCACAGAATTGGTGCTTGAGAACGATACATGAATACCTTTGTTACCCGAGCCTTTCTTTGTGGTTATCAGGATGACACCGTTTGAGCCGCGAGAACCATATATGGCTGTAGATGCTGCATCTTTAAGGATAACCATGCTTTCAATATCATTTGGATTGATTAAGCTCAGGAAGTTTCCGCTATTTCCGCTAATTCCGCCATTTTCTAGGGGCAAACCATCTAGCACGATGAGTGGATCATTACTTGCATTAAGCGATGCGCCGCCTCTCACTTTGATGGTGCTCCCTGAAGTGGGAGAACCGCTCGATGAGGTAATCTGAACACCTGATACTTTACCTGATATCAACTGTTCGGGAGAGCTAATCATACCCTCATTAAAATCGTCATTACTTACGGCTGTGATTGAGCCGGTGAGATCGCTTTTACGCTGAGTGCCATATCCCACAACAACCACATCGTCGAGTTGCAGCGCTTCTTCTGTAAGTTTTATGTTTAACACATTGCTTTGAGGAATTACCCTACTCTGCGTTTCAAAACCCACGAATGAAAATTGAAGACTATCAACGGAAGCAGGTACATTAAGACTGTAATTACCATCGATGTCGGTGAGCGTTCCTACGGTCTGGTGTAGTACCACTACGGTAACTCCCGGAATAGGGACATTGTCGGAACCGACAACCTGTCCTTTTACGACGCGAGTGCTACTCTGCGCTGATACCGGAGCTATTGCAAGGCTCATGTAGCAGACAAAAGCGAGAATGCTCATTATAAACTTGAATTTTACATACTTCATATTAGCTTTATTTTAATTTAGTTATTTTATTCAAACCAAATGGTTCTGAGTTGTAATTTATCTTTTCCCGAGAAAGAGAACTCAATAGTATCAATTTCATAATTTCTCCATGCAATCCGTTTATCTGTACTAAAATGATATTTCATAAACTCGGGATAGGCAATAGGGAGTAAAGCAGTAGGCGATTGCTCAAAGTCGGCAATCGGAATACGTATGGCACCGGAAGCATCTCGTTGATAATCTTTAAGATGAACGCTATAACTAATTCCATCGGTACTAATTAGTGTGAATTGGAGATTAG
The DNA here is from genome assembly GCA_047975205.1 of Mangrovibacterium sp. Classification (GTDB taxonomy): domain Bacteria; phylum Bacteroidota; class Bacteroidia; order Bacteroidales; family Prolixibacteraceae; genus JBKEDC01. The sequence continues at coordinate 21,961 of JBKEDC010000022.1, forward strand.
CGGGAAACTTGCCCAATTGAAGCACTATGTATTGATAAGAATCTATTTGTTGAGCATAAGCTGAGACCAAATCTCGAACTGATTTCCGCAAGAAGTGCGTATCTGTGGTTGATTCATTATCAAATTGAACTTCAAATAAGCGGGGAGCCGACGGGCTTTCTCGTACGCTTTGTTGTTTGCAATCTCTCCATGACGGCAAACTATATATATCGAAATTTCCTCTACTTCCATCGGCTTGATAAATTGTAGCAAATTGCCGACTGTTAATCAGCTGAGTCTGATAATAGTCATATGATGTGAAATCCCAATCTAAAGGCGTACCGCTAACTTGTTGAGGAAAGCTCACAGTTTGTTTTCCTGCGAATACTACGATATTATAGGCATACTTTCTCGTATGCAAGTCGTTTGCCGGAATTTTAATGGAGAAATGTTCATTGTCTGTAGTATTCATGCGATAGATGCTGTTTTCATCGTTCCAAAAAGAAACATTGTCCGGATAGACAAAAACAGAATCTATTTTTTCTTTGCTGACTATGCGTGCGCTAACAGATAAATCATGATTGTTTAGAGCATAAGGCAAAGCATTGTGCTTGATGTAGATTTTACCCTCTCGAAGTGTATTTTGGGGAGCTACAAACTCATTAAGCTTTAGTTGCCCGATGTGGTCAAACGATGTTTCGGTAGTTTTTTTACCCAGCATATATACTCCCGGACGGATATGCTTTATTAGTCCATTCTTGGCTTGAGATGAGAAGCTGTTGCCTGAATTAATGCCTTTCACCAGAAAACTAGAACCCAAATCGTCTAGTGTGATGTTAAGTTGATTGTCTTTCCAATAGACCTGACCAATTTCCCGTTTTAGTGATGGTTTGGCGAAAGGGTCTTCTGTTAAAATGACATCGGGCATAATTTCCAATCGCCAAACTCCTTTTTCCACTTGATCTAAGAAGTAAGCTCCCGAACCGCTATAGCTCACAACCGGAGAATTACCAACTCCGGCAACCTGCTTCAGTTTTTTATTGTTGAGCGGCTGAATAGTTGTGCTGTTAGAATAAATGAATTTATTGCCATCGTTTAACAGGCTTAAATCTTTCCGGTAGCTCACCATGAAATTTCCAAAGATAGTATCTTCCGGATAAACAGGGAATTGTTCATTTCGTTTAATCTGTGTCATCACCTCTTTAGCAATCATCAAGCTGATGGCTTTATTTGGTGTGTAAGCCAAGTTTAGGTAGTGCGTTTGATATTCGGTATTTGCCCATGCTAAGTCAATGGGATCATAAGCAAATTGAGTAACCCACTGAAAACCGGCAGAACGAAAGCTCCTTACCATGGCAGGGTGAATATAGCTGCTCAGAACATCGGCAGGATCATATTCATATATTAGTTTAGCTTTCGTGTCATAACCGTTGAATTGCCCGAAAGGCATCGGATATTCATCTACGAAAGGCAGAAAGTTACCGTTTTGTGTTTTTCCTGAAACCAATCCGATAGGATACCATTGGTAAGTATTTCCTTGCACATCAGCATCAAAAAAGGCTTGAGCGAAATCATAATTATGACTGGCATTATAGAAAAGAGGTTTCCGGCAGCCGGTTTCTCTAATGCTCGCAACCATCGTATTAATATAATTGCGGGTCTGTTTTGTAGATATACTGTGACAAGGTTCGTTGTTAATTTCAAAGCCTACGAGGTAAGGATCGTTCATGTAGGCTTTTTTGGTATATGGGTTTTTATGCGATACGAGTTGGGCAATATATTTTGTTTGAGCTTCTATAACCTTTTCATTTGAATGCAATTGGCATTTTTCTTCCTGATAAGAAAAGGAACCGGTATTAATATCTCGCTCCGGATAACCATTGCCAAAGTTTGTTTGTGCTGTAATTATGGTGTATATACCTCGCTCTTGAAGTTTGGCAATTAAGTAATCTAACAAATCGAGGTGCTCGTTCTTCAGCAAGTTCCCTTCCTTATCTGAAACCTCCACATCCCAAATGTGAATGCGATAGGCATTGAAACCCAACCGTGCCATATGATAGACATCTTTATCGATAGCCGATTTTATATCGATATTCAGATAGTGAGCAGCCCTATATCCATGAGCAAACGGAAGTGTGTAGTTCACGCCATAAAATTCGGCTTCCTTTTTATTCGACTTCCAACGCATAATGCCGGCATCATCAACAAAAACTTCTTTGGGTTGAGCCTGAGAAGTAATGAAGAAGAATGTGCCTAAAAGCAGACCTAGAATTTTGCTTGTATTTACTTTTTTAATTTGCATTGAGAAACGATTTGTTTGTTTCCCAAATGTAAAGTGAATGTTATTAGTATAAAGATGCTATTTTGACATTCTCGGACATTATTTGGACAATTTTCACACTATAATAGCTGATGTATATTCCTTTGGAAGTTTAGATTAATGGGCTAACACTTTGTTAATCAATGATGATTATAGAAAGAAAATAGACAATTAACTTTTTTGGGAACATAAAGAGAAAAAAGGAGATCGTTTGCTTCTTTAGTTTGAATGTGTATTTGGTACGCAATTTTATTTTCATATAGCTGAGCAGTTTCAGCTGTGTTTTTAGTGCTATATCTTCCTGCTAATGGCATGAAAAACATCACATCGTATCTATATTTTTTACAAATTAAGATGGAACAGCAATATTTGCGGCAATTCTCCACGAGAAATGGCTTGAAAAGTGTTTGTTGTGTTCATTATGCTTGAAGAATAGCTTGCCAAAATACATTTAGCATCTATATCTTCTTCATGATAAGTAGATAAAACACGACGGAATATTGATATTCAGCTGATTATCAGTGTGTTATATTTATGTATTGATACAAATAAAAAGCGAGCAAATCTGTCAGATTTGCTTGCTAAATTTTAAAGAAAATTAACGCATTTATTCCATAGCATCTAGAATGGCAATGCTTGAAATGTTCACAATTTCGCGCACTTTACTTTCCAATTGCAGAATATGCACCGGCTTTTCTAAGCCCAATAAAACGGGTCCAACCACCTCAAATCCACCGAGTTCTTTCAGCATATTATAAGAGATGCTGGCAGAGCTGTGGTTGGGAAAAACAAAGGTGTTTATTTCTTTATTTCCCCATTTGGAGAATGGGAAACGTTTGTTTCGAGTTTCTTTATCTAATGCAAAACCGGCTTGTATTTCGCCATCAACAATAATATCCGGATAATTGACATGCAGTTGTTGAATAGCCTCTTTTTGTTTTACCGGATCGCCATCGGGAACAGCTCCGAAGTTGGAATGCGATAGCAGCGCAATTACCGGTTCGATGTTAAACGACTTCACAGCCTCATTGATGAGTTTTGTAATGGCTACCAATGATTCGCTATCCGGATTTGGATTAGTGAGCGTAGTATCGGCCAAAAATAAAGGACCGCGTTTAGTCATCACGATATACATGCCGGCAATATATTTTCCGTTATTGTTGGTGCCGATAATGTCTTTAATTGGGCGTACACTTCGAGAATATTTAGAAGAATAGCCTGATATGTGTGCATCGGCATCACCCATTTCTACCATCATAGTTCCGAAGTATTCATTGGAATGCATCATTCTTAGGGCTTCTCCATAGGTAATACCGTCTCTACCCCGCTTGTCGAATAAAGCTTGAGCATATTTGGCTCGCACTTCGGTATAATCATCATTATAAAACTCAATGATTGTGATGCCGGTCAAGTCGATGGAATTATTTGCAGCTTCTTCTCTAATGATTTTTTCGTTGCCCAAAAGAATAGGGTTGGCCAAGTGTTCTTGAGCCACCATTTGTGCTGCCTTTATTACATTAAGGCGTGACCCTTCGGCATACACAATGCGTTTGCCTGAGTTTTTAATACGTGTTCTAATGTTTCGAATCAGCGCATTGTCTAAACCTAAGCGTTTTTCTAGTTCGGCAGCATAAGCATCCCAATTTGCTATTTTACTTCGTGCTACTCCCGATTGGATGGCTGCTTGGGCCACAGCTACGGAAACCCTTGATATGAGTCGAGGGTCGAGCGGTTTGGGAATAATGTAGTGTTTTCCGAAAGCAAGACGAGCATCGGCGTAGGCATTAGAAACCATTTCCGGAACGGGTTCTTTTGCTAAATCGGCTAAAGCATGCACTGCAGCTATTTTCATGGCTTCATTAATGGCGGTAGCTCTAACATCGAGTGCCCCTCTAAAAATAAAAGGGAAGCCCAATACGTTGTTCACCTGGTTGGGGTAATCGCTCCGGCCGGTAGCAAAGATGATATCCTTGCGCGAGCTCATAGCATCTTCATAAGCTATTTCGGGTTCCGGGTTTGCTAAGGCAAAAACGATGGGGTTTGCTGCCATAGTTCGCACCATATCGGCAGAGAGCACTCCGCCCACCGACAAGCCTAAAAACACATCGGCACCTACCAAGGCATCGGCAAGCGTGTGTGTGGCTGAAGAAGTGGCAAAATAAGCTCGTCGTTCATCCATATCTGTTCTGGAATGGTGCAACGTGCCTTTTCTGTCGCAAAGTATCAGGTTTTCTTTTTTCACACCAAGAGATAAATACAACTTGGCACAAGATATGGCTGCAGCACCTGCTCCCGACACTACGATTCGAACATCTTCTATTTTCTTATCTACAATTTCTAAGGCATTTACCAAAGCTGCCGATGAAATGATTGCCGTGCCGTGCTGGTCGTCGTGCATAACTGGAATATCAAGCTCAGTTTTTAGTCGTTCCTCAATTTCAAAACATTCGGGAGCCTTAATGTCTTCTAAATTAATACCTCCGAAAGTGGGCGACATAATCTTTACCGTTTCTATAAATTTATCGACATCCTCGGTGTCTAGCTCAATATCAAAAACATCAATATCGGCAAAGGTTTTAAACAGTAAGCCTTTACCTTCCATAACTGGTTTGCCGGCTAGAGCTCCAATGTTTCCTAAGCCTAAAACAGCTGTTCCGTTAGAAATAACGGCCACTAGATTTCCTTTTGCCGTGTAGCGGAAAGCATCTGATTTTTCTTTCTCGATGGCTAAACAAGGAGCTGCAACTCCCGGGCTGTAAGCCAATGCTAAATCTTTTTGGGTACTATAAGGCTTCGTGGGAACTACCTCTATTTTCCCCGGTCTGCCTTGTTCGTGATATAACAAGGCTTCTTTACTGTATTTCGACATAAATCGTGATTTTAGTATAGTTTCTACAAATGAAATGAATTTTTAAATAAGATGACATTCAACTCCTAGATTATCAGTGTATAACCTATTATATTTGCATATTTTAAGACTATTTACAGAACGCAAAACCTTTAAACAAAGCATAATCGATAAATAAAAATAGGGCAAAATAGGGCGACGAGTCGGAACTTATATATAAAATTGTATTTTCGTCTTTTGAAAGTTGTAAAAACATAAAGCATGAGTATTAAACTAGTTACCATACCTACCTATAACGAAAAAGAGAATGTGGAACGCATGATTCATAAAGTGATGTCGTTGCCTTCTCAGTTTGAAGTATTGATTATTGATGATAACTCGCCCGATGGAACGGCTGCTATTGTTAGAGGACTTATGCCTCAGTATGAAGAACGTTTGCATATCTTGGAGCGTGCCGGAAAACAAGGCTTGGGTAAAGCCTACCTTGCCGGTTTTGATTGGGCACTGACACATGGAGCCGATTATATTTTTGAAATGGATTGCGACTTCTCTCATAATCCGGAAGATTTGGAGCATTTATTGCATGCTTGCGAAGAGGAGGGTGCCGATGTGGCTATCGGTTCTCGCTATATTAAGGGAATTAATGTAATTAACTGGCCCTTGGGGCGTGTGCTCATGTCTTATTTTGCATCGGTATATGTGCGTATAGTAACCGGCATGAAAGTTATGGATTGCACGGCAGGCTTTAAATGTTTTCGCCGAGAGGTTCTGGAAGCTATCGATCTAGACAAAATAAAACTTAAGGGTTATGGATTTCAAATCGAGATGAAATTTACAGCACATAAGCATGGTTTTAAATTGCTTGAAGTGCCTATCATCTTTACCGACCGTCAAGAAGGAACATCAAAAATGAGCGGAGGTATATTTAACGAAGCCTTTTGGGGTGTTATTAAAATGAAGATATGCAGTTGGTTCCGAAAATATGAACCGCAAAAGGCAGATTGATAAAACCAAAGTGCAACACGCTTCGGCTCCGCTCAGCGACCGATAATACATAACACCAAAGCACTTGACGACCGAATGGCCCAGCCGCTTTTCTTTGCCTGAAAGGCAAACACTAATGCTTTAAAAAAAATGAGGAGCATCTTCTTTCGAAGACACTCCTCTGCAGCATGGTCTAAACTAGCTTTGCTCTGCGAAGAAGCGGTACAGAGCTCAACTCTTCATGCTGTGTTTTATAATCCTGTTTCAGTCAGTATTTCGCTCCATTTGGCATCACTTAGTGTGCCGTCGGCTTTTACTATGGTAGGAGTAAGTCCATCAAATTTTCCCACTCTAAATTTTAAATTATCAGATGCTACACCAACGATTGTAAATCCATGAGGTGCATGAAGGGTTCCCTCTACTGTTATCCTTGAGTATTGTCCGCCGAAAAAACCATCATTATGACTATTTTTAATTTCAATCTTGCTGTTTTTCCCTAGTGTAAGATCGCTAAGGAACTGGGAGTTAACATCATCATAACCTAATATCATGATGCAGTCTTCACCAATAATGGCATCATTCGTAACATTTAAATAGATACCCCTTAATTCGAGTGTTGATATTTTGCCGGAGGTATCATCTTTGAACACTTTCAATGAATTCATGATAGCTTCGCCCCCAGTAGA
>JBKEDC010000033.1:0-15471 GCA_047975205.1 Mangrovibacterium sp.
AAGAGCTTTTTTGTAAAGGAATTTTGCTCTTTTCTCGATTTCTACTTCGTTCCATTCATCAAGTTCTAAATAAGGTGCAAGTGTTTCAATTCCTGCTGAATATTTTATTAGTCCATCTTTACTTGGAAAATAATACACAAACCTCATGGGCACTTCATTGCTCCGATTGCTGATGAAAGAGTAGGCGACGTGTCGAATGTAGCTTTCTCAAACGGCTGGATTGCCGATGATGACGGCAAGGTATTTATATATTATGCTTCTGCAGATACCAGAATGCACGTAGCCACCTCAACCATCGATAAATTAGTAGATTATTGCATAAATTCTCCACAAGATGAATTGTATTCGCACAAATCGGTAGATACAATTAATAAATTGATTGATGGAAATAAAGGGTTTATATAAATACTTGTAGAAAATATCATATAAAATTCCACAGATTATCATAGTACATTCAATAGCAAATGTTCACAGATTATCACAGATTCTTAATAATGAAAATTATGATGTTACAAACAATAAAAACCGAAATGGAACAAGAGCTCCATCGCTTGTTGCGATATTGGAGCACAGAAATGCTCGATACCGACAATGGCGGATTCTTGGGGCGAATAGACCATTTCGGAAATAAATATCCGAGAGCAGAGAAGGGAGTGGTGCTTAATACTCGCATCCTTTGGACATTCTCAGCTGCATATCGCACAACAAAACTTGAAGAATATAAGCAGGCTGCTGGTAGGGCATATGAATACATAGTAGATAAATTTTGGGATAGTGGTAACGGTGGATTGATTTGGTCGGTTGATTATCTGGGTTCGCCATTGAATACCCGCAAACAAGCTTATGCACAAGGCTTTGGAGTTTATGCTTTTTCTGAATACTATCGAGCAACCGGCAATGACGAAAGCATGGGATATGCTCAAAGGCTATTTCATATTCTTGAGAATAAATTTTACGATACAAAATATGATGGCTATATTGAGGCACTAAGCAAGGATTGGTCGGCATTGTCTGATTTCCGCCTAAGCGAAAAAGATATAAACTCTCCAAAGTCGATGAATACACTCCTGCATATTCTCGAACCCTACACAAATTTGCTTAGGGTGTGGGATAATACAGAATTGCAAGAGAGTATTTCTAGGCTTTTAAATGTGTTCGAAACTAAAATCATAGATGCTAAAACAGGACATTTCAAATTGTTCTTTGATATGGATTGGACTTCAAAATCATCAACAGTATCTTTTGGGCATGACATCGAAGGTGCTTGGCTACTGAACGAAGCTGCCCATGAATTGGGAGAAGATTCAATAATAAAAAGCATCCAAAGTGTAGCCCTCCGATTAGTAGATATAACCCTAGAAGAAGGTCTAGATATTGACGGGTCTCTATTTAATGAACAAGATGATTCGCACATCGATACAGATAAGCATTGGTGGCCTCAGGCAGAAGCTATGGTAGGTGTTTGGGATGCATACATGATTACAAAATCTGATAAATACCTGGCATATTTAAATAAATTCTGGAGCTTCATAAAACAAAACCTGATAGATAGAAAAACAGGAGAATGGCATTGGCGAGTAGATAAAAACAACAAGCCAATAACAACCGAAGATCGTGCCGGATTCTGGAAATGCCCGTATCATAATTCGAGGGCGTTGATGGAGATAATCGAGAGATGCAAGGCAATAGATGCTAGCCATCAGACATTAGACAATGGAATCCTGACATAACTTATAATCAAAATACAGCTGTTAGCCTAGTGTTAGTCTAACAGCTAGTTTCAAAACCTAATCAAACCGAAATGATAAAACTAAAAGAAAAAATAGGATACGGCTTCGGCGACTTTGCTTCCTCAATGTTTTGGAAAATCTTTGCAATGTATATTTCATACTGATGTTGCAGGTTTAACTCCGGAATCAGTGGCATTTATGTTTATTATGGTGAGATTGTGGGATGGACTAAATGACCCCCTGATGGGAATTATTGCCGACAGAACCAGCACTCCTTTGGGAAAATTCCGACCATACCTTCTTTGGGTAGCAGTACCATTCGGTGTTATCGAAGTACTGACTTTCTCGGTTCCGGAATTAAACCAATCAGGAAAACTGATTTATGCCTATATTACATACACGCTGATGATGATGGTTTATACAGCTATCAATGTGTCCTACGGTTCGTTGATGGCAGTAATGACAAATAAACCTAAGGAAAGAACTTCTTTGGCATCGTTTAGATTTATCGGGGCATACTCAGGAGGTATTGCAATGACTGCATCTGCCCCATATCTATTAGAATATTTTGAAAGAACGCTCGGAACGGAAGCAAAAAGCTATCAAGCAACAGTGTTTATATACGCAGTAGTAGCGGCTTTTTTCTTTATCATGACATACAAATGGACTAAAGAGCGCGTAAAAGCAATCAAACATAAGAGTTCGGTAAAAAACGATCTTAAAGACCTTGCGAAAAATGCTCAATGGTTTATTACTCTAGGAGCAGGAATTCTAATGTTGGTATTCATCACTATTCGAGAAGCTAACATCATGTATTATTTCAAGTATTATGTGCAAAGTCAGGAAGCGCCTTTATTGGGAATTGTTGATTGGAAAAAACTTTCGGGAGCATATATGACCATTTGGCTTGTTGCGAATATGATCGGCGTTTTATTGGCTATTCCGATATTGAATAAGCTCGGAAAGAAAGCAACTTTTATAGGAGCGATGTTTATTTCTGCAATACTTAATTTCTTGATGTATTTTCCGGAACCGGACGATATTATTGTAATATTCATCCTTAATTTCCTTAACGGAATCAGTGCCGGAATAGTGCTGCCATTACTATGGTCGATGTACGCTGATATTGCCGACTATTCGGAATGGAAAACCGGCAGACGAGCTACGGGATTACTATTCTCATCATCATCAATGTCGCAAAAACTCGGATTAATGGCAGGTGGGGCGCTACCGCTATATATTCTCTCTGCCTACGGCTTTGTGGCTAACGCCGACCAAACTTCCGAAGCAATAGAAGGAATAAGAATCACAATAAGTATATATGCCGGACTGACGGCTCTTGCCTCCGGATTGCTGTTTACTCTGTACAAACTTACTCGCCCGTATATGAATAGGATAACGGAAGAGCTAGCAAAAAGTAGAGAGGATTATATCACCAAAATACACGAAAGTGATTAAACGCAAAGTTGCTAGGATACGAAAGAATACAAAATAGTTCGTGAACTTTGCGACCTAGTATCTTAGTCTTAGCGTTTAATAAAGCAAACTCCATGAAAGCAATAGCAATCTTGATGCTAGAGATAATTCTAGTAAGCATATCTTACACCTCAAGTATTGATGAAAATAACTTTATAAAAGTAGAAACCACCTGTTGGCGGAATTAAATTGTATTTCAATTGATTAAGTGCCATTAGTATACTAATACCTAACGATATGTACAACTTATTTATCATCTTTTTCTCTTAAATTAATTCCGCCAACGGGTACAATTTATGAATTAATGCCATATTATTAGAAAATGATGTAAATGTTCTTGCTAAGAATATGTAGCTTCAAACACCATTTGAATTCATTCCGCTATCACAATTTATTCCAAATATTAGGTCGAGAGCTACGTTGCATTTCAAAATAAAGAACTATATTTATTGTCATGGCCAAAAAACTTCATTTCCCATGGGAAACAGGGCAAAACAATGATGCAGAAATCAATTTCTCGCAAGAAATGAGCTAAAACGGTAGTGCGAGAAATAATTTCCCACAAGAAACAGTATCAACCCCTAAAATAAAAACTATGAAGATTTCAGATCTTTTATCAAAAGCTAAAGTAGCAGACTTAAATTCTAGAACCCAATGCCCGTTCTAGGAGAGTGTAATCTAAACTCTGTCTAGTTATTTTTCTTCTCGATTTCAAAAATACATTTTTTTTGGAACCAATTTCTAAAAGCTGATTTTGGCATTTTTCTGTATTGTACAAGAGCGTCCTGTGTTGTGCCTGCGGCAGGTCGTTAAAATGAAGCAAGCTCATAGCAAACTATGTTATGCAATTAAACCATTATATTTGCAATTGGAAAATTGGAAAAATCATGAAAATTGGGAAAATAGATTTAGGAAATGTGCCATTGTTCTTGGCTCCAATGGAAGATGTTACATATCAGTCATTTAGAACGGTTTGCAAACAAAACGGTGCCGATGTTATGTATACAGAGTTTGTGTCGTCAGAAGCTCTGGTGCGCGAAGTAGAGAAAACAAAGTTGAAAATGAAGCTAGATGATGCCGATCGTCCGATAGGTATTCAAATATATGGCTACGATATTAACTCTATGGCTAACGCGGCTCGCATGGCAGAGGAGATGCAACCTGATTTTATCGACTTGAACTTCGGTTGCCCAATGAAGAAAATTGTGAAACGAGGAGCTTGCTCTGCACTTTTACAAGATCTACCGAAGATGCAAGCGATGGCCGCAGAAGTGGTTAAAGGTGTGAAATTACCGGTCACCGCTAAAACTCGTTTAGGTTGGGACGAAGAAACGAAATGTATTATGGAAACAGCCGAGCGATTGCAGGATGTTGGCATATCAGCTTTGGCAATTCACGGAAGAACTCGTAGTCAGATTTATTCTGGAACAGCAGATTGGACTTTGATAGGAGAAGTGAAAAATAATCCTAAAATAACTATTCCTATCATTGGTAATGGCGATATTAATGGTCCGGAAAAAGCAAAAGAACTGCTGAACCAAACCGGAGTTGACGGATTAATGATTGGTAGAGGAAGTATTGGCAGACCATGGATTTTTAACGAGATAAAGCATTATATAAATACAGGAGAATTGTTGCCATATCCCACAGTATCTTTTATTGTGAATGAGTTACGCAAACAAATGGCAATCACTACCGACTTTAAGGGTAATGAATTAAGCGCCATCCGAATGATGCGCAGGCACTTTGCTCGATATTTCCCGGGAATTTATAACTTTAGACCATGTCGTATCAAACTCTTGCAAGCTGATACACGAGAAGAAGTGGATCAAACGCTCGATGAAATATTAGCATTGCATGGCGATAAACAAGTTGACTACACTAATATGAGTTTAAAATAGTAGATTATGAAAGAAGTAGAATACGAGGAAATATTTGATGAAGGAGTAGAAAAGTATGCGGAACACTATAATGAAGAAACTTTTCTAGATAAAGTAAAAGATATTGCTGTAAAGGCGGGAGGTACGGTTATCTATGCCGCTCTATTATTATATGAGGTGCTACGAGATGCGTATATACCACTAAAAGCTAAAACTATCATTGTAGCTGCTCTAGGCTATTTAATTTTACCTTTAGATTTCATTCCCGACATAGCCCCTATATTGGGTTTCTCAGATGATTTGGCAGTATTGATATATGCTATAGCTAAGATTCGAGAGCATATTACTCCGGTTATACGGGGTCGTGCCATTGAAAAAATTGAGCTTCTATTCCCGAGTCTAACCAAAGATGAGCTGAATAAAATACAAGAAACAGTGAAGTAGGGAAGAGTTGATTCTATTGGATTCTTCTTATCAAGTAGTTGAGATTCATATCCGGAAACATAATTAAGAGAATAAATCGGGGATCAGTTCAAAATTATTGTAACACCTCCTAAGGACGAAATACTTGAAAATAAAAAGATTCCCTTTAAATAGGGAATCTTTTTTTGTTGACCCACCAAGGCTCGAACTTGGACTCTTCTGAACCAAAATCAGACGTGTTGCCAATTACACCATGGGTCAATCATTATGTCTTTTCTTTAAAGACGATGCAAATATAGATTACTTATCTTAATCTTCCAAATACGAAGTGAAATAAAATGTATAGAATATTTTCTTTATTTTTAAACTTGCTGATATTCAAGGAATTTAAATCGATGAGTATGTGAATTTTTTAAAGTAAGACTTTAACTACCTCCAAATTCCATGAGATATGCCTTTATAAAATCATCAATCTTGCCATCTAAAACAGCTTGAACGTTACTCGTTTCATGAGAAGTTCTCACATCTTTCACCATTTTATAGGGTTGAAGTACATAAGATCGAATCTGCGATCCCCATTCAATCTTCTTTTTGTCGGCCTCAATAGCATTAGTAACTTCTCGCCTCTTCCTAAGTTCCAGCTCATACAATTGTGATTTCAGTAAACGCATAGCATTTTCTTTGTTGGCTAGTTGTGAGCGACTTTCTGTATTTTCTATGATAATTCCAGTAGGTGCATGACGTAACCTGACCCCGGTTTCTACTTTATTCACATTTTGCCCTCCGGCACCGCCTGAGCGAAAAGTATCCCAAGTAATATCAGCTTGATTAATTTCTATTTCAATTGAATCATCAACTAATGGAGCAACAAAAACAGAAGTAAATGAAGTCATTCGTTTGTTTTGTGCATTAAAAGGAGATAGGCGAACCAAGCGATGGACGCCATTTTCACTTTTCAAATATCCATAAGCATAATCACCTTCGAACTCCAAAGTACAATTTTTAACCCCAGTTTCATCACCGGCATTAAATTCAGATACTTTTACTTTATAACCGTGTTGTTCTCCATATCTAAGATACATACGCATTAGCATATCTGCCCAATCATTACTTTCAGTACCGCCTGCACCCGCATTTATTCTCAATACAGCACCGAGTTTATCTTCTTCTTTTTGAAGCATATTTTTAGTCTCTAGCTGCTCAATAAAATCTAAACAGATGCTGTATTGTTGGCTTATCTCTATTTCGCTGACCTCTTCAGCTTCAAAAAAATCGAATAACACACATAAATCATCATAGGAGGATATACTCTCCTCATATCTTTGTGTCCACTCTTTAATATTGCGGATAACTTTCATTTGTTCTTCCGCAGATTTTGAGTCTAACCAAAAATCAGGATCTTGTGTCTTTATTTCCTCTTCTTTTAGTTGGAGTAATTTTCCATCATAGTCAAAGATGCCTCCTCAGCGCATCAAGGCGCTCAGCAAGCTCTTTTAGCTGCTCTCGTAAAATCATATAAGTAGGTTTTTATTCTTCTGTCTCAATAGGTGACTGCCATGTGAAATCGTAGGTGGTTATAGAGCGAGCATCCAATAGCTTCTCTTCCGAATCATTCACATCCTTTTTAAAGTTTGAAATTTGTAGCGTAAACTTTTCTCCATTACTAGGAACATATGCCTCATTTCCTACTTGATCCGGAGATAACCAATTGCTACTCGATTCTGAAATACTCTCTGTTGTATCGTTTGCATTGATTGTATTAGAAGCATAAACTTCTTTGCCATTAGCATTGATGAGGAATATTACAGCATAATCTGCATCATCAACAGATCTCCAAACGATATTGAGCTTGGAGTTCACAGAATCAAAAGCACAGCTAGCTACATGAGTCGGCAAAATATAGTTCTTTCTGAGTATATCTGTCCCTGTAACTTCTTCGTTATCTGACTTTGTGAATGCAGAGAAATTATAAGTTCCCGTTTTGGGAACGGTAGATGCCATATCTTCATCGGGAGTATCCCAAACAAACTCAAAAGGTTGAGAAGCTACATACACATTCATTTCATATTCTGAGCTATCCGGAGATACAGCAGTTGATGAGCTTAACCGTTTATTTGAACGACTGTATAAAGATAATCCATGCACCAAAGTAGAATCTGCCGCATATTTGGTGTTGATGAACGCATCATTTTGAGTCCAAGGGAGTGGATCTAAATCAGCACAGTTGGTTAACGAGAAAGCACCCCACAACATAAGGGAAAATATAATTAGTTTTTTCATAATACAAATTAGTTTTTTTCAGATATTGTCATTTCTGAGTTCAGCGTGCGCCAATAAAAAATGAGCATAACACAAATCCCTATGCTAATAGCCGAATCGGCAACATTGAACACCGGGCGGAAAAATTGGAAACTTTGTCCTCCCCATAACGGAAACCAATCAGGATATCGTCCATTAATTAGTGGGAAGTAAAACATATCTACTACTCTTCCGTGTAGCCACGAGGAATAGCCTCCGGAATCCGGGAAAAGTTGTGCTACTTGCCCATAACTGTCATTAAAAATAACGCCATAGCATATGCAATCGATAATATTGCCTACAGCTCCTGCAAATATGAGTGCAACACAAGTAATGAAACCATTTGATACTTTTTTGTTTTTGCAAATCTTTACCAAATACCAGCCGATGAGTGTAACCGCTACAATACGGAAAAGCGTGAGAAATATTTTTCCGTATTCACCCGCAAATTCAAAACCAAATGCCATTCCGTTGTTTTCTACAAAATGAATGCGGAACCATTGTCCGATAACATTAAATTCTTCGCCAAGCATCATGTGGGTTTTGATCCAGATTTTGGAAGCTTGATCTATAATCAAGATAATAAAAATAAGAAGCCAAGATTTTTGGAGTTTTGTCATCGTTTAAATTGATATAAAAAAGATTGGAAGATTCATTCTTCCAATCAATTATGAATTATTGATTTCTCTTAGCATCTATGCTAAGTGTAGCATGAGGAACGGCTCTCAGTCGTTCTTTTGAGATAAGTTTACCTGTTTCTCTACAAACACCATAAGTTTTATTCTCAATTCGGATAAGTGCTGCTCTCAAATGAGAAATAAACTTTTGTTGGCGTTGGGCTAACTTACCTGATTCTTCTTTCGATAAGGTTGCAGCACCCTCTTCAAGTACTTTAAAGGTTGGCGAGGTATCTTGGGTATCGTTACCGTCACTTTGTGTCATTGCATTTTTATAAAGCTCGTAATCTTTTTGGGCTTTATCAAGTTTGCTCAAGATGAGTTCTTTAAATTCCTGAAGTTCTTCGTCGCTATATCTTTTCTTTTCAGTCATTGCTGTAGATTTTAGAGTTTTTATTTTAGTTGTCTATCGATGTCATTCATCCATCTTAGGCTCACAAGATAGTAAAAAACTACATCAACTCCGTTTTTGCTACCTAGTTACTGCATTTCTCGATGGAGATATTTGCCTCTACATCAGCATCAATCTCTACTGTACACCCATTGGAAATATTTTCTACTAACATCAGACTGTCAGCTAATGTTTGCTTACAGATATAATCTTGAAATGTTTTAACTGCTGTATTGTAATAATCGTGAGTTGAGATTTGAATAGCTATGCGATTGGTAACCTCAAAATCGCTATCCTTTCTTAGGTTCTGAATTTTATTTACAAATTCTCGAGCAATACCTTCTTGTTTTAATTCTTCGTTGATGTTAATGTCTAGGGCTACGGTTAGTTCTCCTTCACTAGCTACCAACCATCCCGGAATATCTTCTGTGGTAATCTCTACATCAGCCATTTCAAGTGTCACTTTCTCACCATTAATATCGAGTTCAGCACCATTGTTTCGCTCTAATTTGGTAATGTCAGCTTGTTCGTATTTCGCTAAGACTCCGGCAATCAACTTCATGATTTTACCATATTTCGGACCGAGTGTCTTAAAGTTAGGTTTAATCCGCTTTTTAATAACACCTTCCGTGTCCGTAATATATTGTACTTCTTTTACGTTTACTTCTGAAAGGATAATATCTTCCACTGCTTTAAATTGCGATTCGAAAGTTGAACTTAGCACCGGAACCATAATTTTAGCCAATGGTTGACGAACTTTCAGTTTTTCTTTCCTGCGTAAGCTTAATATCATCGAGGAAGCGCGCTGAGCGATGTTCATTCGTTCTTCTAAAGCTTTGTCGATTAATGATTCGTCGGCAATAGGGAACTCAGCCAAATGAACACTTTGTATCTTTTCTTTTTCGGTAATGTTGTTTAAATCGTTATACAGTAAGTCAGCATAAAACGGTGCCATCGGAGCTGAAAGTTTCGCAATAGTTACTAAGCAAGTATAGAGTGTTTGATATGCAGAAACTTTATCGGCATCATATGCACCACCCCAATAACGTTTTCTGCTTAAGCGGACGAACCAGTTGCTTAAGTTTTCGTTCACGAAATCAGAAATAGCACGACCGGCACGAGTCGGTTCATAGCTTTCTAGGCTTTCGCCTACCTCTTTCACCAAAGAATTTAACAGTGAAATAATCCATCGGTCTATTTCAGGGCGTTCATCCATTGGTATTTCTTCCTCACTATAATTAAAGCCGTCGATATTAGCATATAATGCAAAGAAGTTGTAGGTATTATATAAAGTTCCAAAAAACTTACGTCGCACTTCATCAATCCCACTTACATCGAATTTTAAATTATCCCATGGAGCTGAATTGGTAAGCATGTACCAACGTAATGGGTCGGAGCCATATTTTTCGATCGTTTCGAATGGATCGACAGCATTACCTAAACGTTTCGACATTTTATTGCCGCTTTTATCAAGCACTAATCCATTTGATATAATATTATGGAAAGCTACCGAATCATCAATCATAGTGGCAATAGCGTGTAAGGTAAAGAACCAACCGCGGGTTTGGTCAACACCTTCTGCAATAAAATCGGCAGGAAATACTCCTTTACCTTCAGAGGGTGCATATTTTTCCGCATTCTCAAAAGGATAATGGTTTTGCGCATAAGGCATAGCTCCTGAATCAAACCAAACATCAATTAAGTCAGGTTCGCGGAACATTTTTTCTCCGTCATCGGAGAGCAAAACAATATCATCGACGTACGGGCGATGTAAATCGATTTTCTCATAGTTATCTTTATTATATTCACCAACAGTGAAACCCTCATATGGATTTTTATCCATGATGCCGGCTGCCACTGCTTTATCAATTGCACGGTATAATTCTTCAACTGAACCAAAGCATTTTGTTTGGCTGCCATCTTCTGTTCTCCATATAGGTAGTGGGGTTCCCCAATATCGGGAGCGACTTAAATTCCAATCGACTAAGTTTTCCAACCAGTTCCCGAATCTGCCTGAGCCTGTTGATGCAGGTTTCCAGTTAATGGTTTCATTTAATGCAATTAGTCTGTCTTTCACGGCTGTAGTTCGAATAAACCAACTGTCAAGCGGATAATATAAAACCGGCTTATCGGTACGCCAACAATGAGGGTAGCTGTGTTCATGCTTTTCTACTTTGAAAGCTTTATCCTCTTTTTTGAGCATGACTGAAATGTCAATATCAACCGTAGGTGCATCATCGGCTAAAGAATCATCATAAGCATTTTTTACATAACGGCCGGTAAACTCGCTATATGCTTCTACATTGACATTCGACTGCACAAAATCAGGACTCATGTTTTTCAACAAGAAAAAACGACCTTGTTTGTCAATAAGTGGTTGGGTTTTGCCTTCCAAATCTTCCACTAATAGCGGAGCAATACCCGATTGCTTAGCCACCCTATCATCATCAGCACCAAAGGTAGGTGCAATATGTACGATTCCGGTACCGTCTTCAGTAGTTACGAAATCTCCGGTAATTACACGGAAAGCATCTCCATTTGGTTTAACCCAATCCATAAGCTGTTCGTAGCTTACGTCTACTAAATCAGCACCCGAGTATTCAGCTATCACCTCAAAAGGAATTTTTTTATCTCCCAGGTTATAGTCGGTTAACGCCAATTCGGCATTTTTAGGATTGAAATGCTTGTTTAATAAATCTTTAGCTAAGATTACCGTCATCGGTTTTCCTGAATACGGATTGAATGATTTTACTTTTACATAAGTAATCTTAGCACCCACACAAAGTGCAGTATTTGAAGGCAATGTCCATGGTGTGGTTGTCCAAGCCATGAAATAAAGCGGAGAATCAACACCTTCAAAAAGGAATGCTGATTTTTCGTTGCGTATCACACTGAATTGAGCAACTGCTGTTGTATCTTTCACATCGCGATAGCAACCCGGTTGATTTAACTCATGCGAGCTTAAGCCGGTTCCTGCTGCCGGAGAATAAGGTTGAATGGTGTATCCCTTATACAGCATGTCTTTATCGAATAGCTGTTTAAGCAACCACCATACTGATTCTATATATCGATTATCGTAAGTGATATATGGTTCATCCATATTTACCCAGTAACCCATCTGGCGAGTGAGTTGCTCCCATTCGCGCGTATATTTCATGACCTCTTTACGACAAGCAGCATTATATTCTGCCACTGTAATTTTCTTGCCGATATCTTCTTTAGTAATACCTAAGCTTTTTTCTACTCCAAGTTCCACAGGCAAACCATGAGTGTCCCAACCCGCCTTGCGATGCACACGGAAACCTTTCATAGTTTTATAACGACAGAAAGTATCTTTAATAGAACGAGCCATTACGTGGTGAATACCCGGCATTCCGTTTGCAGAGGGAGGACCTTCATAAAAAACGAAAGTGGGCTTACCCTCTCTGGTTTTAATACTTTGATGGAATGTATCATCATTCTGCCATTTCGCTAAAATATCTTTGTTGATTTGCGAAAGATTAAGTTGCTTATATTCTTGGAATTTCTTGCTCATCAGAGTCAATTATTTATATGCTATCTTTTTAAACTCCACAAAAGTAATAAACTCTTGTGAATAAACCGCTATTTCTGTAATGTAAGCGAATTTGTTAAGGAGGTAAGAAGCGTTTCGATAAGGTTGTAGTTGAAAATCTGGCGGTTAGATATGTTGTCAGGTTTCTGAGTGCTCGCGTTTCTTTTCACAGATAGATACAATATATATTTTTAATGCTTATCCTCACAGCAGGTAGCAATGAAATAGCATTATTCGGGCTTATTCTCAGTAGATATTGAGGATACGAATCTCTTGGCATATCAATATCTTTTTAAGAATGGACTGCCTGATCTATTTTTGAATCTTTAAGATCTGTAGAAAAAGAATAATTTAAGGACAAAGTCTTTAAATCAAATCGCGATAATTGATGCATTTCAATTTAATAGTTGATTATACGATAAGTTTTTAGATGAATCAGATGTATGTCACTACATCTTAAGACAACAAAATTAAGCTCCGGATTTGATTTTGTAGTTGTATTCCGAACTAAATGTGATTCTTTTTTCGATTGTGTCGAAAAAATCCTTTCTTTGCAAAATCAAGTTATTGGAGGGGTGCAGGAGTGGTTGAACTGGCATGCCTGGAAAGCATGTATACGGGCAACCGTATCGGGGGTTCGAATCCCCCTCCCTCCGCAACAAAGACTGATTTTCAGCAACTTACAAGATTTACACCCATTTCTACACCCCAAAAAGTGTCGGAGTGGGTGTTTTTAATTTATAATTAATGTTAGGGTTAGGTTTTCGTTTGATTATCTTTGTCGAACAGGTAAAGCCGAACAAATAACTATTAGGCAACATCTCACTACAAATATATGTCTATACACTTTCAAGAAAATGATATAAGCCTAGAATCCCAATGGAGAGCAATTATTCTATTTGGGAAGAATTCAGCATCCTATAAGTTCGCTTTTGGGAAAGCCTTGCTACAATTGGTATCAGAAGAAACTAACAGCATAACACTTAAAGAGCTTTCGCCATTGTTTGCAAAGAGTGTATTAGAACACCTGAAACAAAATGACAAGCAAGGCAATTCAAGGTCTAGCACATTTCTAAACGCTTGCAGGCAATACAATAAAGATGAGATTTCATACGATAAGCTACTAGATATAACCGAGAAATATGGCTTTGCAAACGTTGTAGATGCTTTTCAGAATGTAAATGGAGGTGTTATCCCAAACAAATTCTATGAAAAAGACTACAATGGTTCTTCAAAGCGAATAGTAATTACTGATGACCTACTAAAATTGAAAGAGAGTATTCAGTTTACAAACTTTGAGAATGAGGTTGAAGCTCGTTGGAACTTAGTTGAAACAGCATGGAATATTGATATAAATCCAAACCTACTAGAAGTCAAAATTGATGATGACTTACAAACCTTGTTTTTAGAAAGTGATTTAATGAGACGAAAAGACATCACTTCTGCAAGAGCTTCATTGAACGGCTATCAAAAGGGTAAATGCTTTTTCTCATTTCAAGACATATCTATTACATCAGGCGATGATAATCTATGTGCAGTTGACCACTTTTTTCCTCACGTACACAAACTAGAATTAAACAGCATCGGTTCTAATGTTAACGGTATTTGGAATCTTGTGTTAGCGGATAAATATGTGAACCTAGACAAGAGTGCAAAGATTCCAGAGCTTAAATACTTGGAAAGGCTTTACAAGCGAAATGAGTTCTACATCACAAGTAAGCATCCGCTTGGAGAAACCATCATGAACCAAACAGGGAAAACACCCAAAGCTAGACGAGCATTTCTCCAACAGCAATACAATCTATCAACTTCTCTATCTATTCAGAAGTGGAAACCAATGATTGAACTAGAGCCACTATTCTAATGAAAGACTTTACCAGCATAGGGCAAGAACGAATAATCTATAAAGATGAGTATTTCTTCATCATAGAAGATGGTTTCCCTGTTAATCCGGGACACCTATTAATTATCTCCAATGAAGTAAGGCAAGATTACTTCGAGCTGACCGATGAAGAAAAAATACATCTTCCCAAAGCCATCGACAACGCAAAGGAGATAATAAAACAAAACCACAATCCAGACGGATTTAACATCGGCATGAATTGTGGTGAAGCATCAGGACAAACGGTTTTTCACTTCCACTGCCATGTGATACCGAGATACAAAGGGGATATGGATAATCCTAGAGGTGGAGTTCGGCATGTTATTCCTTCTAGGGGGAGGTATTAAGGAGGAGGGGTAATTGACATCGTGATTGTTGGCTCAGATTTCATTCAAATGTAGCATAGCGGTTTAGGTTATTAGTAGAGTAGGTCATCGAAGCTGAAAATTTCAGTTTGATACAGGAGAAAGCCCGAGACTGTAAACACAACTCTGTCTAAACATGAAAATTTTTAATTTTGCAGTAATGACAGAAAAAGAAGAAAGAAAATGCCGAGTATATTGCTTTACGAGATTTAGCACTATCACAATTAAAGAGCGGTCAAAGTTTAACGGGAGCAGGAGGTGTTTTAGCTCCGATTATCAAAGGGTTTCTAGAGAGTGCCCTTTCTGCAGAGATGGAGTCTCATTTGGATGAAGAAGAGCGAAGTTTAGGCAATAAGTGCAATGGCAAAGGGAGCAAGCCCCTAAAGACGAGTTCCGGCGAGGTTACCATCCTCTACACCCCAAGGTAGACATAGTAGCTTTGAGCCTCAGATTATCAAGAAAAGAGAGCCTGTTCTCGCCGATAATTTAGCACCTCAGATAATTGGGTTTTATGGAATAGGGATGAGTCTACGAGATATTAGCAAGCATATTCAAGAGCTGTATGATGTAGAAGTTTCGGCTAGCATTTTGAGTGAAATCACCGACCGTGTCATTCCTCAGGTAAAAGAATGTCAAAATCGATTACTTGACGATGTCTATCCTGTCGTTTGGCTAGATGCTATGCACTACAAAGTTCGAGATAATGGACGAGTTGTTTCTCGTGCCGTATACAACATCCTAGCTTTAGACAAGCTAGGAAGAAAAGTGCAGATAGGTATCTATATATTCGAAAGCG